>CALQLA020000036.1 GCA_943331295.2 Bordetella parapertussis
TCGATGTGCATGGGTGCACTATAGATCACTCATCGCAGAAAAGCAATCCATTACATGGCTACATATTGCACATCAAATCCCGCCCCATCTCCAGTATTCTCCCTCTCGAAGGACTCGAAATCCAGGCATTCATAGCGCTGGAACTTCAGCCTAGTGCATCCGCCGCGGGGCCGCGACACCGGTGCCGGATTGACCGGCCGCGCGCCGCCGTACACCATGGGCGGCAGATCCGGCGCCGGACTGCATGCGGCAGCGCCGCCGGAGAGGAGCGCGACCCCATGGAAATGAAGCGACTGTCCGGCGGCAACCTGCGCGCGGCCGGCTACGACGACCGCCGCCGCGTGCTGGTCGTCGAAATGACGTCGGGAACCTTCGAGTATTCGGGCGTGTCGGCCGACACCTTTCGTCGACTGGCGTCGGCCTCGTCGCCGTGGAGCTTCTTCCGCGACAACATCGACGAGGAATATCCGGCGAAGCGGCTACGCTGAAGCCGTCGCCGACGGCTGCGCGACAGGCTCTCGGTGACGCGCGCCGACAGGGGCCCGTGCATCCGCCCGGGCCCCTGCAGCGATGGCACCCCGGCGCGCCGGGGCGGCCGCTTACTGGATCGTGAGCTTGCGTCCGGCCACCGCGGCCTTCCGCGCCAGCGTGAGTTCCAGCACGCCGTTCTCGAACTTCGCCGTGCTCGCCGCTTCGTCGAGTTCGACCGGCAGCGTGAAGCTGCGGTAGGCACTGCCGTAGTAGCGCTCGCCGCGCAGCAGGTGCTCGCCTTCCTTCAGTTCCTTTTCGCGCCGGACTTCGGCGCCCACGGTGACCTGGTTGCCCTCGATCGTGACCTGCACGTCTTCCTTCTTCGCGCCGGGAATCTCGGCGTGCACGACGTAGCCGCGATCGGTCTCGGTCACGTCCATCTTGATGCTCGCCGCCGACGGCGCAGCCGCGCGAACGGGCCGGAAGAAGCCGCTCAGGATGTCGTCGAACCGGGTATCGCCGAACGGGTCGTAAGCGATCAGTTTGTTCATGTCATGTCTCCTTGGATGTCGTTGCGATTCGTCGGCGCGGCCCCGGCCGGACTGCGCTCGGGCCCCTCTTCGCCGTACTGGTTAATTGAGGGCCAAGCCCGCGGTTTCAAGCCCCTTTTTTCGATGCGCCGTTGACCGGCGTCACGCACGCGGTGCGCGCAACTTGCTAGAATTGCTTCCATGGACATGCTCGAACCTGCCGACCGCAAGCGAATCGAAACCGACCTCGAAGCGCGGCGCGACGCGCTGCGCAGCGAGGTCCGGGCGCAACTCCAGGGCAGCGGCGACGACCGGGTCGTCGGCCTCCGCAACCGCATCGACGAAACGGACGACTGGGCGGTCGCCGACGGGCTGGCCGAACTCGACATCGCCGGCGTCCGCCATGTCCTGGGCGAACTGACCGACGTCGACGCGGCGCTGGCGCGGATCGCCAACGGCAGCTACGGCGTCTGCGCGGACTGCGCCGAGCCGATCGCGGCGGCGCGATTGCTCGCCTATCCGA
Source organism: Bordetella parapertussis (assembly GCA_943331295.2). Lineage (GTDB taxonomy): Bacteria > Pseudomonadota > Gammaproteobacteria > Burkholderiales > Casimicrobiaceae > CAIWHR01. The sequence continues at coordinate 1,525 of CALQLA020000036.1, forward strand.
CCGCGACCCGCTGCATCGAGTGCCAGCAGGCCTCCGAGGCACGCCCGGGACGGTTGCCGTAACTTCCGGCGCCGGTACGCGGCGCGCGCGTTGCGCGTAAAATGGTTGCCTCGACGACGAACCGCGGCCCCCTCCGGCCGCGCTGTCGCGTTGCTTCCACGCGGTGCCGCCAACCATGACTGCAATGACCTACCGCCGCCTCGGCGCCTCCGGCCTCAAGGTGAGCGCGCTTTCGCTCGGCTCGTGGGTCACCTACGGCAACCAGCTGGGCGGCGATGCCGCGGTCGAGTGCATGGCCGCCGCGCACGACGCCGGCGTGAATTTCTTCGACAACGCCGAGGTCTACGCCCGCGGCCAGTCCGAAACGATCATGGGCGAGGCGCTGCGGCGGCTCGGATGGCGGCGGGCGTCGTATATCGTCTCCACCAAGTTCTACTGGGGCCTCCACGACGGGCCGAACGAGAAGAGCACGCTCAACCGCAAGTACCTGATGCAGGCGATCGACGGCTCGCTCGAGCGGTTCGGTCTCGACTACGTCGACCTCGTGTTCTGCCACCGTCCCGATCCCGACACGCCGATCGAGGAGACCGTGTTCGCGATGGACGACATGGTCCGCGCGGGCAAGGTGCTGTACTGGGGAACTTCCGAGTGGAGCGCCGCCGAGATCATGGCGGCCTGGCAGATCGCGGACCGGCATCACCTGCACAAGCCAGTGATGGAGCAGCCGCAGTACAACCTGCTGCACCGCGAACGCGTCGAGAAGGAGTACGCGCGGCTCTACGCCGACATCGGACTCGGCACGACGGTCTGGAGCCCGCTCGCCTCGGGGATGCTGACCGGGAAATACGACGCCGGCATCCCGGCGGACTCGCGCGGCACCGTGAAGGGTTACGAATGGCTGGCCGAGCGGCTGACCAATCCCGCCCACGTCGCGGTCGTGCGCCGGCTCGCGCCGATCGCCGCCGATCTCGGCTGCACGCTGGCGCAGATGGCGCTGGCGTGGTGCCTCAAGAACCCTCACGTCTCGACCGTGATCACCGGTGCGAGCCGGGCGTCGCAGGTCACGGAAAACATGGGCGCGCTGGACGTCGTCGGCGACCTGGACGCCGAGACGATGGCGCGGATCGAGACTGCCGTGATGTCGGCCTGACCGGGACTGCCATGCCCGTTCCATCGTCTCCGCCTTCGGCCGCGAAGCCCGCCCCGCCGGGAACGACGCGCCGTGCGCGCGCGTCCGGACCACGCCGATGAACGCGCTCCAGCGGTGGCACGACGAAAAGCGAATCGCCTGCCTCTATCGGGCGTGCGCCGACGGCGAGCGCGACGAGCGGCGGGCGATCCTCTTCCACGCCTTGGCGGGCGAGGCCGAGGGCCGGGCCGCCATAGCCCGCGCCACGTGGACCGCCCGCGGCCATTCGCCGCCCCGGCCCTTCCAGCCCGACCTCGCGACGCGCGTCCTGGCGGCCGTTGCGCGCAGGCTCGGCGCACGCCCGCTTTCCGGCGTGCTGCGCAAGCTCCACGTCCGCGCGGTGCTCAGCGCCGAATTGCCTCCACGCCTCAGCAGCGACCTGCCGGCGACGGTCGCGGCGCCGGGTTCCCCGTGGCTCGCCAGCCTCGCCGGCAGCCCCAGCCTGCGCGTGGCGGTGGCGGGGCTCAACGACGGCCTGATCGCCAACGCGAGCCTGATGTTCGGCATGGCCGGCGCCAATCCCGGCCCGCACGTGATGCTGGTGACGGGGGTCGCGGGCGCCTGCGCCGGCGCGTTCGCGCGGGCCGCGGGCGAGTACGCGCGGGCACGCTCGGCGCCCGAGCGCGTCCACCAGGGCGTCGGGCACGATGCAGTGCTGCCGCTGCCGACGACGGCGCCGCGCGAACTGGCACTCAACTACGCCGCCGACGGCAGGAAGGCGCCGGGCGCGCCGGAACGGCGACAGGCGGCAAGCGACGGCCGCGACCATGCGCGCCGCGCGACGTTGCCGGCCGTCGCCGCGCCGGCGCCGGTCCCCGGCGTCCCGGCCTGGCGCGCAGCGGGGCTCGCGTTCCTGTCGTTCGTCGCCGGGGCGTCGCTGCCGGTGTTCGCATTCATGCTGGCGCCCAGCAGCGACACGCTGCCTGCGGTCGCAGCGATGCTGGCGGCCGCGTTCTTCGCCGTCGGCGCGGCGCGCGCCCCGTGGCACGGCGGGACGGCGACGGAGTGCGGCGCGACGATGCTGGCGCTGGGCACCGTGGCCGGCGTCGCCACGTTCATCGTCGGACGACTCGCCGGCGTGTACCTTGGCTAAGGCCGCGCCGCGCAGCGGCGCGACCCTCCACCTGAAGCCCGGCCGCGACAAGTCGCTGCGGCAGAAGCACCCATGGGTATTTTCCGGCGCGGTCGACCGCGTCGATGGCGACCCGCAGCCCGGCACCACCGTCGCGATCGTCGCCGTGGACGGGACGCTGCTCGGGCACGCCGCGTATTCGCCCACGTCGCAGATTCGTGCCCGCGTGTGGAGCTTCGATCCGCGCGTCGCGATCGATGCGGCGTTCTTCCGCCGCGCCATCGAGCGCGCGGCGGCCGCCCGCGGCCCGCTGCAGGACGCGAGCAACACCGGCTGCCGGCTGATCCACGGCGAGGCCGACGGCCTGCCGGGCATCATTGCCGACCGCTACGGGGATGTCGTCGTCGTGCAACTCACGTCGGCCGGCGCCGAGTTCTGGCGCGCGACGATTGTCGAGGCGCTCGTCGCGGTCACCGGTGTCGCCTGCGTGTACGAGCGCTCCGACGCCGAGGTCCGCGCGCTCGAAGGGCTCCCGCCGGTCACGGGACTCGTCGCGGGGACGCTGCCGGAGCCGGTCGCGTTCCGCGAGGACGGACTCCGCTACCAGGTCGATGTCGCGCACGGCCAGAAGACCGGCTTCTACCTCGACCAGGGCGACAACCGCCGCGCCGTCCGCGCACTCGCCGCCGGGCGCAACGTGCTCAACGTCTTCTGCTACACCGGGGGCTTCACGCTCGCCGCGCTGGCGGGCGGCGCGACCCGCGTGACGTCGTTGGACAGTTCGGCCCCGGCACTCGCCCTCGCGCGCCTCAATCTCGCCGCCAATCCCGACCTTGCGGCCGACCGCGCCGAATGGATCGAAGCCGACGCCTTTGCCGCGCTGCGCAAGTTCCGCGACGCCGCGCGCACGTTCGACCTGATCGTGCTCGATCCGCCGAAGTTCGCGCCGACCGCCGCCCAGGTCGAGCGCGCGTCGCGCGCCTACAAGGACATCAACCTGTGGGCGCTGAAGCTGCTCGCGCCCGGGGGGCTGCTGGCGACGTTCTCGTGCTCCGGCGGCGTCGACACCGAGTTGCTGCGCAAGATCATCGCCGGCGCGGCCGTCGATGCCGGCGCCGACGCGGCGATCGTCGGACGCTTCGGGCCGTCGGCCGACCATCCGGTGAGCCTCGCGTTCCCCGAGGGCGATTACCTCAAGGGGTTCCTGATCCGCAAGGCGATGTAGCGCCCCGGTTTCCCCCAGCCCGCAATCCCTGGCCCGGCGATCCGTAGCCCGGCGATCCGTAGCCCGGCGTTGAGCGCCAGCGAAACCCGGGGGGATGCCTCCCATTGCCCCGCTCACCCGGGTTTCGCGTCCGCTCAACCCGGGCGGCAAATACCGCTCGCGAATGCCGGCGGCGAAATCCGCAAAAGACAAGGCCGCAGCCGGTTGCCCGGTGCGGCCTCGTCAGGCCCGGTCGGATGGACAGGAGGTCACCCGACCGTGTCTTGGTACTCTGTCGCGGTCAGCCTTTCAGGCAGGTGCTCATGAACGCCTTGCGTTCGTCGCCCTTCTTGTCGCCGGCCTTGGCGTTGCAGTCCTTCATTTTTTCCTGCTGCGTCATCTTCGCCGGCGGCGCTTCCTTGCCGGACAGGCACGAGCTCATGAACGCCTTGCGCTCGTCGCCCTTCTTGTCCGCCGCCTTGGCGTTGCAGTCCTTCATCCGCTCCTGCTGGGCGTTCTGGGCTGCGGACGGCGCGGCGGCGGGCTTGGCCGCTGGCGGCGCGGCCGGTGCATTGGCGGCAGCGGGTGCCGGGGCGGCGGCAGGCGCGGCAGCGGCTTTGGCCGCCGGGGCGGCGGGCGTCGCCGTATCGGCCGCAACGGCCGGCATCGCTGCGGCCGCGAAGGCGCCGATCAGGGCCAGGGTAAACAGCTTGTTCATGCAGTGTCTCCTCGAAAGCGGGTTGGGTTCGTATGGTTTCTGCTGCCGGTGCCTGCTGCCGTAGCCTGGCCGGGACCTCGGTCAAGGCCGGACGGAGGTGCTGCCACCGACCCGCCCCCAGTCGTCCCGGGCAGTCTACGACAGCCATAACGGCCACGGCAACGATTTCGCGGACAGCATCGGGCAGGGTGTGGTAATTCGGAATCATGCGGCGCAGCAACGGTACCGGCCGCGAGGGGTGGCCAAACCGCGCCCCAATTGGTAATATATTGTTTTATCAACGAAAAGATTTCCGGAGCCCGTCGTGCCGATCTCTACCGCCAACCGCAACCGGTTCGCCGCCGCCCCCCCCGCCGCCGTCCCGGCGATGCCCGTCGACGACACGCGAATCCGCGAGATCATGGAACTCGCCCCGCCGGCCCACCTGCTGCGGGAATTTCCGGTCTCGCCGCGCGCCGCCGCGGCCACGTTCGGCGCGCGGCAGGCCATCCATCGCGTGCTGCATGGCGCCGACGACCGGCTGCTGGTGGTGGTCGGCCCCTGCTCCATCCACGACTACGATGCCGCGATCGACTACGCGACGCGGCTCGCGGCGTTCAAGCGCACCGTGGAGAACGACCTCATCGTCGTGATGCGCGTCTATTTCGAGAAACCGCGCACGACGGTAGGCTGGAAGGGCCTCGTCAACGACCCGTGGCTCGACGACAGTTTCCGGATCAACGACGGGCTGCGCCTCGGCCGGCGCATCCTGCTCGAGATCAACGAGCTCGACCTCCCCGCCGGCACCGAGTACCTCGACATGATCACGCCGCAGTACCTCGCGGACCTGATCGCCTGGGGCGCGATCGGCGCAAGGACCACCGAAAGCCAGGTCCACCGGGAACTCGCCTCCGGCCTGTCGTGCCCCGTCGGCTTCAAGAACGGCACCGACGGCGGCGTGCGCATCGCCGTGGACGCGATCAAGGCGGCCTCCGCGCCGCACCACTTCCTGTCGGTGACCAAGGGCGGGCACTCGGCAATCGTGCACACTGCGGGCAACGAGGATTGCCACATCATCCTCCGCGGCGGCAAGACGACGAATTACGACGCCGCCAGCGTCGAGGCGACCTGCCGCGAGCTCGCGGCGGCCGGGCTCGCCGCGAAGCTGATGATCGATTGCTCGCACGCGAACAGCCAGAAGCGCCACGACCGCCAGGTCGACGTCGCGCAGGACGTCGCGGCGCAGATCGCCGGCGGCGACGCGCGCATCGCCGGCGTGATGATCGAAAGCCACATCAATCCCGGGCGGCAGGACCTGGTTCCCGGTCGGGCGCTCGAGTACGGCGTCTCGATCACCGATGCCTGCATCGGGTGGGACGCAACCGTCGCCGTGCTGGAGCAACTGGCGGGCGCGGTGCGCACGCGCCGGCTGAAGCTCGCGGCCGGCGAATGAATCGCGCCGGAACGCGATCGGCGCCCTGACCCCGTTGCGGGCGCCGTGACCGCCGAGATCGAACTCAAGCTCGCGATCGATCCGGTCGCGGTCGCTGCGACGATCCGGAAGCTCGCGCGTCACCCCGCGCTCGCCACAGTGAAAAGCGGCCGCTGGCGCACGGCGAAGGTCGTCAGCACCTACCTCGACACCCCGGACTGGCAACTCTCGCGCGCCGGAGTCGCGTTGCGGCTGCGGCGGGATGGTGTCCGGTGGCTGCAGACGGTCAAGGGCCCCCCGTTGCCCGGCGCCGGCGGTGCCCTGCACGCGCGGCCCGAGTACGAATGGCCGGTGCCTGGCCCCACCCTCGACCCCGCGCGCCTCGCCACCACGCCGTGGCGCCGCCTGCTCGGCGGCGCGATCGCGGATGGCAAGCTCGCGCCCCGGTTCACGACGGATTTCGAACGGCGGACGCTGGCGCTGCGGTTTGCCGACGGCACGCGGGCAACGCTCTGCGTGGACGTGGGCGAGATCCGCGTCGCGGCCGCAGGCCGGCGCGGCGACAAGCTGCCGCGCGCCCGCGTTCCGATCGCCGAGATCGAGATCGAGCTGGGAGAGGGCAAGGCGGCGGCAGACCCGGCGGCCCTGTTCGCGCTGGCGCAGACGCTCGCGGCCGACCTGCCGCTCACGGTCGCGGTCGCGAACAAGGCCGCGCGGGGCGTCGCGCTGGTGCGCGGCAGGCCAGACGGCTTCGACGCCCCGGTGCGCGCCGGGACGGCCGTCATCGCGCCCGGGGCCACGGCGGCGGACGCGCTCCGCGCGATCGCGCTCGAGTGCCTGCAGCAGATCGCGGGCAACGCGGCGGGCCTCGCCGCCGACACCCACGTCGAATGGGTGCACCAGATGCGCATCGGCACGCGGCGGCTGCGCGCGTGCCTCGCCCTCGCGACGCGCGTCGCGCCGGCCGGGACGCTTGCGCCGCTCGTCGCCGAGACCCGCTGGCTCGCCGGCGTGCTCGGCGCCGCGCGCGACCTCGATGTGTTCGCGACCGAGACGCTGCCGCGCTTCGTCGCCTGCTCGCATGCCGCGCCGCCGGCGCGCCCGGTACTCGCCCGCCTGCGCAACCGCGTGACCGCCCGGCGCCGGTTGGCCCGTGCGGCCGCGCGCGAGGCCGTCGCGGGCCCGCGCTTCCTGCAGCTCGTGCTGGGCATCGGCGCATGGGCTGCGGCGCCGGAATGGTCGCCCGCGCCCGGCGGCGACGCCGCGGCCGGGGCCAAGCACCGTGACCGCGCGGCGGCGCCGGCCGCGACCTTCGCGCGACGCGTCATCGCGCGCCGGCACCGGCGCCTCGTCCGCCTTGCCGGACCCGGCCTCGCCGGCAACGCCGAGGAGCGCCACGCGCTGCGCATCGCCGCGAAGAAGCTCCGCTACGCCACCGAGTTCTTCGTGCCGCTGTTCCCCGCCCGTCACGCCGCCGCCTACGTCGGGGCGCTCTCCGGCCTGCAGGACGTGCTGGGCCGCGCCAACGACGCGGCGACCGCGATGCGGCTCGCCACGGAACTGGCCGGCGACGACGATGCGCTGGCGGCCGGCGTGCGCGGCTGGGCGGCGGCCGAGGCCACCGGGATGGATGTGCCGCTGGCCGCCGCCTGGAAGCGCCTGGCGAAGGCCGGGCGCTTCTGGAAACGGCACTGACCCCCCGAACAGAGAGAGAGAACGCCATGCTCGAATCCGCCGAACTGGGCCACCGCGTCGCCAAGGACGTCTACGTGCGCGAGGAAGCGAAGCTGCGCGAGGAACTGCTCGACGCCCAGTTCGAGCTCAGCGTGAAGAACCGCGGCCCCGTGCTGGTGATCATCAGCGGCGTCGAGAGCGGCGGCCGCGGCGAGACGGCGAACCAGCTGACCGCGTGGATGGACCCGCGTCACATCCGCGTCCACGCGTTCGGCGCGCGCACCGAGGAGGAGGCGAAGCGCCCGCTGGCGTGGCGCTACTGGCGGGCGCTGCCGCCGCGGGGCAAGATCGGCATCTTCATGAATGCCTGGTACCGCGAGGCGATGCAGAACCGCCTCGCCGGAATGCTGACGGACGCCGAGCTCGACGTCTACCTGCAGGAGATCCGGCGCGAGGAGCGCGGCCTGTCCGACGAGGGCGTGGTGCTGGTGAAATTCTGGATCCACCTGTCGCGCGACGCGCAGAAGAAGCGGATCCGCGCGCTGGAAAGCGACCCGGACACGCGCTGGCAGATCACCGCCGAGGACAAGCGCGCGCTCAAGATCTACAGCAAGTCGCACTCGATCTGGGAACATGTGCTGCGCGAGTCGTCGACCGCGACCGCGCCGTGGTACGTGGTCGAGGGCGCCGACCCGCGCTACCGCAACCTCACCGTCGGCAAGATCCTGCTCGAATCGATGCGGCAGGCGCTGGCCCCCCCGGTCGCGACCGCGCGCGCGATCCTCGCCGCGGCGCCGGCGCCGTCGGTCGTCGACAACACCAAGCTGATCCGCGACCTCGACCTGTCGAAGACGCTCACGGACAAACAGTACGACGTCGGGGTAGCCAAGCACCAGCGGCGACTGGTTCGGCTCTCGCGCGACCGGCGCGTCGCCGCGCATTCGCTGGTGCTGGCGTTCGAGGGCGCCGACGCCGCCGGCAAGGGGGGCGCCATCCGCCGCGTCTCGGGTGCGCTCGACGCACGGCAGTACCTGATCGTGCCGGTCGCGGCGCCCACCGACGAGGAGCGCGCGCACCCCTACCTCTGGCGGTTCTGGCGCAACATCCCGTCGCTGGGCGGCATCACGATCTTCGACCGCAGCTGGTACGGCCGCGTGCTGGTCGAGCGCGTCGAGAAGCTCTGCGCGCCGGCGGACTGGATGCGCGCCTACGACGAGATCAATCAGTTCGAGGAGCAGCTGACCAAGGGCGGTGCGATCGTCGTCAAGTTCTGGCTCCAGATCAGCAAGGAGGAGCAGCTGAAGCGCTTCCGCGAGCGCCAGCGCACCGCGTTCAAGCAGTTCAAGATCACGACCGAGGACTGGCGCAACCGGAAGAAGTGGGACGCCTACGAGCGCGCGGTCTGCGACATGGTCGACCGCACCAGTACCGAGCTCGCGCCCTGGACGCTGGTCGAGGCCGAGGACAAGCGCTACGCGCGGGTGAAGATCCTGAAGACGATCGTCGAGCGCATCGAACGGGCCCTCGACTGATGGCGCGCTGACCGTGCCGCGCCACGCCGGCTTGAGCGGCGCGCTCCCGCGCGTGCCGGGCTACCGGCCGCCGCGCTGGCTGCCGGGCGGCCACGCGCAGACGATCTACCCGACCTTCGTCGCCCGGCCGGAGGTCCCGTTCCGCCGCGAGCGCATCGACACCCATGACGGCGATTTCTGGGATTTCGACTGGGTCGATCCCGCGCACGGCGCGGCGGCCTCCGCCACGGTGATCCTCTTCCACGGGCTCGAAGGCAGCTCCGACTCGCAGTACGCGCGGGCGCTGATGGCCCACGTGCACGCGCTCGGGTGGCGCGGCGTGATCCCGCATTTCCGCGGCTGCGGCGGCGAGCCGAACCGCCACCCGCGCGCCTACCACTCGGGCGACCACGAGGAGATCGGCGCGATGCTCGACGCCATCGCCGCCCGCCTGCCCGCGGGCGACGCGCGCGGCCCGGTCTACGCGGCCGGCGTGTCGCTGGGCGGCAGCGCGCTCGCCAACTGGATCGGCCGCGCGGGCATCGACGCGACGCGCCGCCTCGCCGCCGCGGCCATCGTCTCCGCGCCGCTCGACCTCACCGCCGCGGGTATGGCGATCGACCGCGGACTCAACCGGATCTACACGCGGCATTTCCTGCGCACGCTGCTGCCGAAGAGCCTCGCCATGGCGGCACGCTTCCCGGGACTGCTCGACGCGGAACGCATCCGCCGGCCGCGCACGATGCACGCCTTCGACAACGCGGTCACCGCGCCGATCCACGGCTTCGCCGACACCGCCGACTACTGGCTGCGCGCGTCGTCGAAGCCGTGGCTTCGCGCCGTCACCCTGCCCACGCTGGTGCTGAACGCCCGCAACGATCCCTTCGTGCCGGCGGCGTCGCTGCCCGGACCGGACGAGGTCGGCCCCGGCGTTGTCCTCGAGCAGCCGGCGGGCGGCGGTCACTGCGGCTTCCTGACGGCACCGTTTCCGGGCCGCCTCAACTGGCTGCCGGAGCGGTTGCTACAATTCTTCACTTCCGGACGCTGACATCGCGTCGCCTGCCTGCCTCCCCGCGGCCGCCACCGGCGCGCCGCGAGGCGAAGCCCACCCATCGAGCCCAACATGACCCACCTTCCCGCCGAAATCTTCAAGGCCTACGACATCCGCGGCGTCGTCGGGCGCACGCTCACGCCGGAAATCGTGCGGGCCGTCGGCCAGGCCCTCGGGTCGCTCGCCGCCGAGCGCGGCCGCAGCGCGATCGTCGTCGGCCGCGACGGCCGCCTGTCCGGGCCCGAGCTCGCCGCGGCGCTGTCCGACGGCATCCGCGCCGCGGGCACCGACGTGATCGACATCGGCATGGTGGCGACGCCGATGACCTACTTCGCCGCGCACGAGCTCGGCACGCAATGCAGCGTGATGGTCACCGGCAGCCACAATCCGCCCGACTACAACGGGCTCAAGATGGTGATCGACGGCAACACGCTGTCGGGCGCGGAGATCCTCGCGCTGAAGACGCGGATCGACGCGGGCGACCTCGCGCAGGGCGCGGGCGGCTACCGCACCGTCGACATCGCCCCCACCTACCTCGACCGCATCGTCGGCGACATCCGCCTCGCGCGGCCGATGAAGATCGCGATCGATTGCGGCAACGGCGTTGCCGGCGCGTTCGCCCCGGAGCTGTACCGGCGCCTCGGCTGCGACGTCGCCGAGCTGTACTGCGCGGTCGACGGCCACTTCCCGAACCATCATCCCGACCCGTCGCGCCCCGAGAACCTGCAGGACCTGGTCGCGCTGCTCGCCGGCGGCGGGCACGAGCTGGGGCTCGCGTTCGACGGCGACGGCGACCGGCTGGGCGTGGTCACGCGCGACGGTCACATCATCTACCCGGACCGGCAGCTGATGCTGTTCGCCGCCGACGTGCTCTCCCGCGCGCCGGGCGCCACGATCATCTACGACGTCAAGTCGACGCGCCACCTGAAGCCGTGGATCCTCCGCCACGGCGGCGTGCCGCTCCTGTGGAAGACCGGCCATTCGCTGATCAAGGGAAAGATGAAGGAGACCGGCGCTGCGATGGCGGGCGAGATGAGCGGCCACACGTTCTTCAAGGAACGCTGGTACGGCTTCGACGACGGGCTCTACGCCGGCGCGCGCCTGCTCGAGATCCTGTCGCGGCACGCCGAACCCGGCGCGGTGCTCGACGCGCTGCCCGACGCCGTGTCGACGCCCGAGCTCAACGTCGCGTGCGCCGAGGGAGAGCACCACGCGCTGGTCGCGAAGCTCGCCGCCGAGGCGAAATTCCCCGGCGCGGTCGACATCGTCCGCATCGACGGCATGCGCGTCGAGTATGCCGACGGCTTCGGCCTCGCCCGCGGCTCCAACACGACGCCGGTGATCGTGCTGCGCTTCGAGGCGGACGACGCCGCCGCGCTGGCGCGCATCCAGGCCGAGTTCCGGCGCGTGCTGTCCGCCGCGAAGCCGGGCATCGTGCTCCCGTTCTGACGCGGGCCCCGATGATCACCCTTGCCGACGTCGAGGCCGCGCGCGACCGCATCGCAGGCGGCGTCTATTTGTCGCCCTGCGTCGAGTCGATACCGCTGTCGCAACTGACCGGCGCGCACATTTTCTGCAAGCTCGACTACCTGCAGCGCACCGGCAGCTTCAAGGAGCGCGGCGCGCGCAACGCCCTGTTGCGGCTCACGCCGGAACAGCGCCGCAATGGGGTGATCGCGGCATCGGCCGGCAACCACGCCCAGGGCATCGCCTATCACGGCGGGCTGCTCGGCATCCCGGTGACCGTGGTGATGCCGCGCTTCGCCGCGCTGGTCAAGGTGAGCAACTGCCGGCAGCTGGGGGCGCGCGTGGTGCTGCACGGCGGCGACCTTGCCGCCGCGCGCGAGCGCGCCGAGGAGATCGCGGCCGGCGAGGGGCTCGCGTTCATCCATCCCTACGACAATGCCGACGTGATGGCCGGCCAGGGCACGATGGCGCTGGAGATCCTGGTGCAGGCGCCGCAACTGGAGGCGATCGTGGTGCCGGTCGGCGGCGGCGGGCTCCTGGCCGGCATCGGCACCGTCGTCAAGGCGCTGCGCCCCGACGTGCGCGTGGTCGCGGTGGAGCCCGATCATGCGGCGTGCCTCACCGCTGCATTCGCCGCCGGCCGCCCCGTGCCGGTGAGGCTGTCCCCCACGCTGGCCGACGGCCTCGCGGTGCCGCTCCTCGGCACGCTGCCGTTTGCCGTGCTGCAGCGCGTGGTCGACGCGACGGTCACCGTCGACGAGGCCCACATCGCGCTCGCGATTCTGCGCCTCATCGAGCTGGAGAAGAGCGTCGTCGAAGGCGGCGGCGCCGCGCCGCTCGCCGCCTTCCTCGCCGGCAAGCTCGACGACCTGAAAGGCCGCCGCGTCGTGCTCACGCTCTGCGGCGGCAACATCGACCTGTCGATGCTCGACCGGGTGATCGACGCGGGTCTCGTCGCCGACGGCCGGCTCGCTCGCTTCTCGGTGTCGATCAGCGACCGCCCGGGCGGCCTCGCGCGGCTCACCGAGATCATCGCATCGACGGGCGCCAGCGTCCGCGAGATCGTCCACGACCGCGCGTTCTCGGGCCCCAACCTCTTCGCGGTGCGCGTGATCTGCGTGGTCGAGACCACCGGCCACCCGCACGTGCAGACGCTGCACGAGGCGCTGCGGCAGGCGGGGGTCGAAGTCGAGAACTGATGCCGCGCCGGCGGCCGGCGCGCGGCAACGGGTAGCGGGAAGGCCCGGCCGGGGCATCCCGTAAGTTATAATCGGCGCGCAACGATCGCCCGGCGAATTGCATCCGACCGGGCGACGAAACGCGGCCTTGACGACCGGCCGATCGCATCGCAGTCCGGAGGAAACATGAACCGTTATTCGCGTCGGGTGGTCTCGTTCTTCGCTGCCGTCCTGCTGATCGGGCCGGCCGCCGCGGCGGACCAGTTCGTCAACGTGCTGACCGGCGGCACCAGCGGCGTCTACTATCCGCTCGGCGTCGCGTTCGCCAACGGCATCGGCAAGGCGCTCCCCGGCGTGAAGACCTCGGTGCAGGCAACCAAGGCCTCGGTCGAGAACCTGAACCTCGTCCAGGCGGGACGCGGTGAAGTCGCCTTCACCCTCGGCGATTCGCTGTCCGATGGCTGGAAGGGCAACGAGGAAGCCGGGTTCAAGACGCCACTGAAGAAGCTCCGCGGCATCGCGGCGATCTACCCGAACTACATCCAGATCGTCGCCCGGGCCGATTCGGGGATAAAGACAATCGCCGACCTGAAGGGCAAGCGCATCTCGGTCGGCGCGCCCAAGTCCGGCACCGAGCTCAACGCACGGACGATCTTCGCCGCCGCGGGGCTCACGTACAAGGACTTCAGCAAGGTCGAGTACCTGCCGTTCGGTGAGTCGGTCGAGCTGATGAAGAACCGCCAGCTCGACGTCACGCTGCAGTCGGCAGGGCTCGGCGTGTCGGCGCTGCGCGACCTCGCCACGTCGGTCGACATCGTCGTCGTCTCGATCCCGCCCGACGTGATCAAGAAAACCAACGATCCCGCGTACCTGCCGGCAACGATCCCCGCCAACACCTACCGCGGCCAGACCGCCGACGTGCCCGCGGCCGCGGTCCAGAACTACCTCGTGACCTACGACACGATGGGCAACGACACGATTTACGCGATCACCAAGGCATTCTGGACGGGGCTCGACCAGCTGGTGGCAGCGCACTCTGCCGCCAAGTCGATCGACCTGAAGCACGCGCTCGAGGGCATGCCCGTGCCGCTCCACCCGGGTGCCGAGAAGTACTACAAGGAAGTCGGCCTGATCAAGTGACGGTGACGCCCGGCATGCGCCCGCCCGCCCCGAGGCACCCGGCATGACGGCCCACGACGCGCAGTCCGCCGCCAATGCGGCGGCCGAAGCCGCGTTCGACGAGACCGGCATCAAGCGCGAGCTGACCGGCACCGCGTGGAAGGTGGTCGCCGGCGTCGCGCTGACCTTCTCGTCGTACCAGCTGCTGATCGCCGCGTTCAGCCCGCTGTCGTCCCTTGTCACGCGCTCGCTGCACGTCGGCTTCCTGCTGGCGCTCGCCTTCCTGATCCACCCGATCGGCAAGGGTGCCAACCGGCACCGGATCGCCGGCTACGACGCCTTCCTCGCCGCGCTGTGCTTCACGCTCGCGCTGTACCACTGGGTGTTCGAGGCGGCGCTGATCCAGCGCTCGGGCGACCCGTCGGTCGCCGACCTCGTCGTCGGAACCGCGGTGATCGTGCTGCTGTTCGAGGGCGCGCGCCGGGTGCTGGGGCTGGCGCTGCCGATCATCTGCGCATCGTTCCTCGCCTACGGCCTCTTCGGCCAATACCTGCCCTCGGCGATCGCCCACCGCGGCTACGGCTTCGACCAGATCATCGGCCAGCTCTACCTCGGCAGCGAAGGCATCTACGGTATCCCGACGCTGGTGTCGGCGACGTACATCTTTCTGTTCATCCTGTTCGGCAGCTTCCTCGAACACGCCGGGATGATCAACCTGTTCAACAGCATCGCGCTGGGCTTCGTCGGCCACGCGCGGGGCGGACCGGCGAAGGTCGCGGTGATCTCGTCGGGGCTGATGGGCACGATCTCCGGCTCCGGCGTCGCCAACGTGCTGACGGTGGGCCAGTTCACGATCCCGCTGATGAAGCGCTTCGGCTACACGTCGGTGTTCGCCGGCGCGGTCGAGGCCACGTCCAGCATGGGTGGGCAGATCATGCCGCCGGTGATGGGCGCGGTCGCGTTCATCATGGCCGAGACGCTCAACGTCCCGTACGTGACGATCGTGAAGGCCGCGATCATCCCCGCGATGCTGTACTACGTCACGGCGTTCTGGATGGTGCACCTCGAAGCGGGACGCGCGGGCCTGCACGGCATCCCGAAGGCCGAGTGCCCGAACCCGTGGCTGGCGATCCGGACGAAGTGGTACCTGATGCTGCCGCTCGCCGTGCTGGTGTTCATGCTGTTCGACGGCTTCACGCCGATGTACTCGGGCATCGTGGGCCTGGCGCTCACCGCGATGCTGATCCTCGGCGTGGGCATCGCCGCAGGCTTCGGCTCGATGCTGTTCCGCCTCGTGTTCTGGCTGGTGCTGGGCGTGGCCACCGCGAGCTTCTTCAAGTACGGGATCTGGCCGATCATCGTCGCGATCTCGGTGCTGATCGCGGTGAACCTCGTCATCGCGGGCGGCCGCGAAACGCTGAAGATCATGCGCGACAGCCTGATCGACGGCGCGCGGCAGGCGGTGGCGGTCGGCATGGCCTGCGCGATCGTCGGCGTGATCATCGGCGTGCTCACGCTGACGGGCGCCGCGTCTAACTTCGCGGGCTTCGTGCTCGACATCGGGCAGAAGAGCCTCTTCCTGTCGCTGTTCCTGACGATGGCGGTGTGCCTCGTCCTCGGCATGGGCATCCCGACGATCCCCAACTACATCATCACCAGCGCGATCGCCGCGCCGGCGTTGCTGAAGCTCGGCGTGCCGCTGATCGTCTCGCACATGTTCGTCTTCTACTTCGGCATCATGGCCGACCTGACGCCGCCGGTGGCGCTCGCCGCGTTCGCCGCGGCGTCGATCGCCAAGGCCTCGCCGATGAAGATCGGCTGGAAGGCGACGCACATCGCGATCGCGGGCTTCGTGATCCCGTACATGGCGGTCTACGATCCGGCGCTGATGCTGCAGGGCGGAACGCTCTACGACACCGCGTACATGGTCTTCAAGGCGCTCGTCGCGATCGCCTTCTGGGGTGGCGCCGCCGTCGGCTACCTGCGCGGGCCGCTCAACTGGCCCGAGCGCATCTTCATCACCGGTGCCGCGTTCCTGCTGGTGCTGGCGCTGCCGCTCACCGACGAGATCGGCTTCGCCGCATGCGCGCTGTTCATGGTGTGGCACGTCGTGCGCACGCGCGCCGCTCGCCGGCCCGCCGGCGCCTGACGTCGCGGCGGTCGCGCGAGGCAGCCGTCGCTGCCGCAGCCGCCGCCCGGACCGGGATGGATCCGATCTGCCTCCTCGTCGCCGGCGCGCTGCGCGCGACGCTACCGACATCCGAATTCACGCTGCGCTGGGAGCACTCGGTGCAGAAGAGCGCGTGGCAGGAGCAATACCGCGTGGAGGGGAACACGCTGGTGCTGGCCGAGGCGAGGATCGAGTCGAACGGCGCCGGAATGGAGCCGCCCGACGGCGCCGTGCTGAAGGACGGTGGGTGGTCGTGGCGGCCGGGGCTGGCGCTGCCCGCGCTGACGCTCACCCGGTCAAGCTACGCCGCCGACTACCGGTTGTGCTGGCAGGGTGCGTGCCGCGAGCTCGGGGCATTGGTCGGTCCGACACCGGAAGGCACGGCGGTCGTGGTGCAGCCCTGCTCGGCGGTCACCCGTAGCCCGGGTTGAGCGACGACCGAAATCCACGCAGGAGGCGTTGCGCTCCGCTCAGGCGCTGCCCATCAGGTCGGGCTTGATCGGCGGGCGCCGCTCGAGCGAACTGACGTGGACCGGGTAGGCGCCATGCCGGCGGTCGGCGAAATAATCCCGCAGCGTCCGCGCGATCGTCCGGAACGCGATTTCCTCCCACGGGATCTCGGCCTCCGTGAACAGGCGCACCTCGAGGCTCTCGGGGCCGGCGCCGAAGCCCAAGTCGAGCAGGCGGGCGCGGAACATCACGTAGACCTGGTTGATCTGCGGCAGGCTGATGACCGTGTACAGGTCGCCGACGCGGACGTTGGCGTTGGCTTCCTCGCGCGTCTCCCGCTCGGCGCCGCCGGCCAGCGTCTCGCCGTTCTCCATGAAGCCCGCCGGCAGCGTCCACAGGCCGTAGCGGGGCTCGATCGCGCGCCGGCACAGCAGCACGCGGTCCTCCCACTCGGGCAGGCAGCCCACGACCACCTTCGGGTTCTCGTAGTGGATCATCGCGCAGGCGCCGCAGACGAAGCGCGGCAGCGTGTCGCCGTCGGGCACGCGCAGCCTCACGTCGGACGAGCCGCAGGCGCTGCAGAATTTCACGACTCGGCGCCGGCGCGGATGAAGTGCTGGCGATAGTAGCGGAGCTCCTCGATCGACTCGTAGACGTCGGCGAGCGCCTCGTGCTTGCCTTCCTTGGGAATGCCCTTCATCAGGTCGGGCCGCCAGCGGCGGGCGAGTTCCTTCAGCGTCGACACGTCGAGGTTCCGGTAGTGGAAATGCTCCTCGAGCGCCGGCATCCAGCGCGCGAGGAAGCGCCGGTCCTGGCAGATCGAGTTGCCGCACATCGGCGACGCCCGCGCGGGCACCCACTCGCGGAGGAAAGCAAGGGCCTCGCGCTCGACGTCCGCGTCGTCCTGCACGGACGCCTTCACCTTGGCGATCAGCCCGGAGCGGCCGTGGGTGCCCTTGTTCCAGGCATCCATGCCATCCAGTGCCTCGTCGCTCTGGCGGACCACCCAGACCGGCGCCTCGGCCATGGTGTTGAGCGCGCCGTCGGTGACGACCAGCGCGACTTCGATGATCCGGTCGGTGTCGGGCTTCAGGCCCGTCATTTCCATGTCGATCCAGATCAGGTTGCCGGCGTCTTGGGGCATTGTTGAATTCGCGTAGAATCGGGCACCTATTCTCGCATAAGAAACGCGGCGTCCGCGCTCGCGCAGGCCCCGGGCGCGATTGCCGCCGGGCCGCGCGGCGGCCGCCGCCGCCCAGTGACCCAATGGCCCGGAGCGGGACCGCTTGACTGCCTCGACCTTCACCCTGATCTTCGCCGCCGCGCTCGCCCTGTCGGTGCTGCTGCGGCTGTGGCTCGCCCGCCGCCACGCCGCGCACGTCGCCCGCCACCGGTCGGCCGTCCCGCCCGTCTTCGCCGATCGCATCGCGCTCAGCGCGCACCAGAAGGCCGCCGACTACACGATCGCCAAGACGCGCTTCGGGATGCTCGAGGTGCTGGTCGACGCCGGCGTGCTGGTCGCGCTGACGTTCGGCGGCGTGCTGGCGGCACTCGTCGACTGGACCGGAGCGCTGCCCGGCGGGCCGCTCGTGCAGGACCTCGCGCTGCTGGTCGCCGTCGGCGTGCTGGCCGGCGCCCTCTCGCTGCCGTTCTCGTACTGGCAGACCTTCGTGATCGAGGCGCGGTACGGCTTCAACCGGATGACGCCCGGGCTCTGGCTGGCGGACCTCGCCAAGGGCATCCTGCTGTCGGCGCTGCTCGGCCTGCCGCTCGCCGCGGCGGCGCTCTGGCTGATGCGCGCGGCGGGGCCGCTGTGGTGGTTCTGGGTCTGGGCGCTGTGGGTCGGCTTCCAGTTCCTGGTCCTGGCGCTGTACCCGACGGTGATCGCGCCGATCTTCAACAAGTTCTCGCCGCTTCCCGCGGGCGCCGCGCGCGAGCGGATCGAGGCGCTGCTCGCCCGCTGCGGATTCGCGAGCCGCGGCCTGTTCGTGATGGACGGATCGCGGCGGTCTAGCCACGGCAACGCATTCTTCGCCGGCTTCGGCCGGAGCCGCCGGATCGTCTTCTTCGACACGCTGCTCGCGCGGCTCGCTCCCGACGAGATCGAGGCGGTGCTCGCGCACGAGCTCGGTCACTTCAAGCGCCGGCACGTCGTCAAGCGGATGGTGTGGATGGGCCTGCTGTCGCTCGGCTTCCTCGCGCTGCTCGCGCAGCTGATGGCCTCGCCCTGGTTCTACGAGGGGCTCGGCGTGCCGCCCGCGACCGGCCGGCCCGGCGTCGCGCTGATCCTCTTCTTCCTCGTGCTGCCGGTGTTCACCTTCCTGCTCGCGCCGCTGGCGTCGCTCTATTCGCGCCGGCACGAGTTCGAGGCGGACGCGTTCGCGGTCGAGCACGCGTCCGGGCCGTCGCTGGCGCTGGCACTCGTCAAGCTGTACGAGGACAACGCGTCGACGCTGACGCCGGACCCGCTGCACTCCGCGTTCTACGACTCGCATCCGCCGGCCGCGACGCGCATCGCCCGCCTTGCGGCGCTGACGGCGTGACGACGGCCCACGCGCTCGCCACGCTGGCGGCGATGCGCTGCCGCCCGGGTGCGCCGCGATTGTCTGACGCCGACGTGCGCGCGCAGCTCGCCGTGCTTCCCGATTGGGCCCCGGCCGGCGACGGCATCGCCAAGACCTGGCGCTTCGCCGACTTCCACGCCACGATGGCGTTCGTGAACGCCGTCGCCGCCATCGCCCACGGCGAGGACCATCATCCGGAGCTCGCCGTCGGGTACGGCCGCTGCACCGTGACGTGGTCGACCCACGACGCCGGCGGCGTCACGCGCAACGACTGCATCTGCGCCGCCAAGGTCGAATGCATCCCGGGATGAGCGCCCCGCCGGCGGCACCGGGCACCGAGCTGCACGGCCTCGTCGTCGCGAGCTACCGGCGCCATTTCGCGGTGCGGCTCGACGACGGCGAGGAGGTGAGCTGCGTGCTGAAGGGGCGCAATACGGCGCTCGCCTGCGGCGACCGGGTCGTCGTCGCGCGCACCGAAGGCGGCGGCGTCATCGAGGCCCTGCTGCCGCGCGCGACGCTGCTCTACCGGTCCGACGCCTTCAAGGAAAAGCTGATCGCGGCCAACGTCACGCAGGTCATCGGCGTCGTCGCGCCCGACGTCGGCGTCGACGAGGAACTGATCAACCGCTGGATCATCGCCGCGGAGGCCGAGCGCTGCCGGATGGTGCTCGCGGCGAACAAGTCGGACCAGGCCGATTTCCCGCGGCTCGTGGCTCGCCTCGCGCCGTTCGCGGCGCTGGGCTACCCGGTCGTCCCGCTGTCCGCGACGCACGACGTGACGCCGCTGGTGCCGTGGTTCGAGGGCCAGCGCACCGTGCTGATCGGGCAGTCGGGCATGGGCAAGTCGACCATCCTGAACGCGCTGCTGCCCGCGGCGCTGGCGCGCACGGCCGAAGTGTCGGCGGCGCTCTCCGCCGGCCGGCACACAACGACACATTCGACGCTCTATCCGCTTCCCGCCGCGATGGGCGACGGCTGGATCGTCGATTCGCCGGGCATGAAGATGTTCGGGCTCGCGCACCTCGACCCGGAGGCGATCGCCGACGCGTTCGTCGAACTGCGCCCGCTGCTCGGCCGCTGCCGCTTCCGCGACTGCCGGCACGACCGCGAGCCGGGGTGCGTGGTGCAGGACGCCGTCGAGC
Source organism: Bordetella parapertussis (assembly GCA_943331295.2). Taxonomy (GTDB): domain Bacteria; phylum Pseudomonadota; class Gammaproteobacteria; order Burkholderiales; family Casimicrobiaceae; genus CAIWHR01. Next base: position 21,445 of record CALQLA020000036.1, read on the forward strand.
GCGGCATCGTCGCCCCGCATCGCGTCGCGCTGATGCGCACGCTGGTCGCCACGAGCCACGCCGCGCGCGTACCGGGGCGCTGAACCCCGGCGCAACTGCCACGCGGCATCGTGCCGCGGCCGCGGGTCTTTACGCCTTCTTTACAGGCGTCCCGCGCAATTCATCACCGTCTTGATCTCGAGCCTTCCACCCTTCGGCGGTGGTTGGCGCGAGCGTCACGGAGTTCCCGCGGCGGCGTCGGCGCCCACCCCGCTCCAACGGGAGGTTGCCAGCGCCTCGCCGCTCGGACCCGCGCAGCGAGAGCCTCGGCGAGTCAGGGGGCGGCATTTGGCTGCAAGCCACCCGCGGTGCGCCAACTCAGCCGCAAGACCGCGCCGGCTGCCCCAGCATTTCAGGCGTGATCAGCGTGACGCCGCGGCTCGTGACGTGGAAGCGTTGGCGGTCGACTTCGGGCCTGAGGCCGGCGCTGAAGTCGTCGGGCAGCACGCAGTGCTTGTCGACGATGGCGCGTCTCAACTGCACTCTGCGGCCGACCGAGACATTCGGCAGCACCAGGGAATCCTCTACCAGGCTGCCCTCGCCGACCCGCACTTTGGTGAACAGGATCGAGCGCCGCACGGTGGCGCCGCTGACGATGCAGCCGCTGCAAACCAGTGAGTCGACCGCGCTACCGCGGCGGTCGTCGCTGTCGAATACGAACTTGGCTGGGGGCAGCTGGCGCTGAAGGCTGAGGATCGGCCAGTTATCGTCGTACAGATTGAGTTCGGGCTCGAGACGAACCAGGTCCATGTTTGCCTCCCAGTAGGCATCGACCGTTCCGACATCTCGCCAGTACGGTCGTTCGCCCACCATGTTGACGCAGCTCTGCTCGAACCTGTGCGCCACCACCCTGTGGCGCGGCACGAGCCACGGCAGGATGTCATGACCAAAATCATGGCTCGAAGCGGTGTCAGCCGCGTCGCGCGCCAGCTGGTCACACAGAAACTGGCGGCCAAAGACATAGATTCCCATGCTCGCCAGAACCTGACCTGGCCTGCCGTTGAGCGCTTGGGGGTGGGCGGGCTTTTCGTCGAAACGGGAGATTCTGCCATCGGCCTCGACCTTGACGATGCCAAACCCCAAGGCATATTCAATCGGCACCTCGATGCAGGCTACCGTGACAGTGGCTTCGCTGCGAACGTGGTCGGCCAGCAAGCGCGCGTAGTCCATCTTGTAGATGTGGTCGCCCGCCAGGACCAGCACATGCTCAGGGTTGGCATCCCGGACGATGTCCAGGTTCTGGTAGACCGCATTGGCGGTTCCTGTGTACCAGTTCTCATCCAACCGCTGCTGGGCTGGAACCACATCGATGAATTCGCCCAGGTTGACCTCCAGGAACCCCCAGCCGTGTTCGATGTGCCGGATCAGGCTCTGCGCCTTGTACTGCGTCAGCACGCCGATGCGTCGGATGCCCGAATTGATGCAATTGCTCAGCGGAAAATCGATGATGTTGAGCATGCCGGCAAACGGCATCGACGGCTTGGCTCGCGAGGCGGTGAGCTGTTGCAGCCTGCTGCCGCGCCCGCCCGCCAGGATCAGCGCGTAGGTATGCTGCGTCAGGTGGGTCAGCCGGTCCAGGCGGAAGTTCCGGTTGCCGGCCAGATCATCCAGACGGGTACCGTAGGTCGTTTCGGTCATGTCGGCACTCCCTTCCCTAGGGGCGACCCCTGGGCCCGGAACTGCCTACGATAACCCTGTCGCCCCTGACGGATACAGCTACACTCGACCTCATCATACGCCGCGGGCTCGTCCGCATGCGGGGTCGCGTCCCGGGACGTGGTGTAGAAATTTGAGGTAGAGCGCCCCCTTGCGGGGGCCATCGGTTCTTCCGGTAAGGTTGGAGTTGCGACGCTACAACTAAACCGGAGAGGGAACCGATGACCGATGAAAGGATGGCACTGGCGGAATGCGCGCAGCGCCGCCGATTACTTCAAGCTTCCGCCCAACCGCGTGGTCGAGTTCGGGACCCAGGTCGTGCTGTAACTGGCCGCCGCTACGGCGCCCAGTTGGCGAGCGTGAGCAGCAGGATGAGCAGCAGCCAGAGAATCAGCGCGCGCCAGACGAGCCCCACGGCCGACGGCAGGAAGTCCGCGTCGGCCGGCTCGCTCAGGCCCAGGTCCGGGCGGAATTCGGGCTCGCCGTCCAGCACGGGAATGGCACCGCCCAGCATCACGCCGAGCGCGCCGGCGCCGCTCGCGAGCAGGATCCCGGCATGGACGCCGCCTTCCTGCTCCCGCCACGACCCGCCCTGCGTGCGCCAGCAGAACACCGCGTCCTCGAAGTCGCCGACGATAGCGAACGACAGCGCGGTGAGGCGCACCGGTATCCAGTCGAGCAGCCACAGCAGGCGGCGCGCCGGACGGCCGAATTCGGCGCGGGCGTGCGCGATCGGCGTCACGTCCGTCCCGCGCGCGTCGGCGCGCCACTCGTCCGCCAGCACGGCCGCGGCGCGGTAGAGCACGGCGCCGGCGGGACCGGGCAGCACCATGAACCAGAACAGCGTCGCGAACACCTGCCGGTAGGAGTCGGCGAGGCCGCGCTCGATCGCGAGCCGCGCCACGTCACCGCTCGCGAGCCCGGAGGTGTCCCCGCCCCGCCACGCGGCGAGCGCGCGCCGCGCGATCCCGACGTCGCCCGCCTGCAGCGCCGCGGCGATGCCGGTGAAGGCATGGCTGAAGCGGCGAAAGCCCATCAGCAGGTAGAGCACCGCGATGTTCCACGCGAGGCCCAGCGCCGGATGCAACGCGGTGCAGGCCCAGAAGCCACCGGCCGCGATCAGCACCGGCGGCGCCAGCGCCGCAAAGGCAGCGACCGCGCCCTGCCGGGGATCGCCGCCGTTGAGGCGGCGCTCCAGCGCACGGGCCGAGCGGATGAACAGGCGCTCGAGCGCGACGCGCCAGCGGAAGGCGCGCCATTGTTCGAGGCCCAGCGCGGCGAGGACGGCGATGAAGCTCATCGGGCGCGCGACGGTGCGACGGGACGCCGTCGCGGCGCTCCGTTCCTCGGCCTGCCCCGGGTTTCGCGTTCGCTCAACGCCGGGCTGCGGATCGACGCGGGGCAAGTTCTGGCCGGCATGTCAGTTCTTCAGCTCGGGGCGTTCGCGGAACTGCTCCAGCGACTCGGGGTTGGCGAGCGCCTCGACGTTCTTCACCGCGAGGCCGTGCACGACGTTGCGGACCGCGAGCTCGACGATCTTGCCGCTCTTGGTGCGCGGGATGTCGGTCACCTGCAGCACCTTCGCCGGCACGTGGCGCGGCGTCGTGTTGATCCGGATGTGCTGGCGGATCCGGTCGGTCAGCGCGGCGTCGAGCGTCAGGCCGTCCTGCAGCCGCACGAACAGCACCACGCGCACGTCGGCGGCGTCCCCCGGCGGCCAGTCCTGGCCGATCACGAGCCCCTCGACGACCTCGGGCAGCTGCTCGACCTGCCGGTAGATCTCGGCGGTGCCGATGCGCACGCCGCCGGGATTCAACGTCGCGTCGGAGCGCCCGAAGATGATCATGCCGTCGCGCTCGGTCAGCTCGACGTAGTCGCCGTGGCACCACACGCCCGGAAAGCGCTCGAAATACGCCGCGCGGTAGCGGGTGTCGCCCGGGTCGTTCCAGAAGCCGACCGGCATCGCGGGAAACGGCGCCGTGCAGACCAACTCGCCCTTCTCCCCCTGCACGCTGCGCCCGCCGTCGTCGAAGACGTCGACGGCGAGGCCGAGGCCGCGGCCCTGCAACTCGCCGCGCCATACCGGGCGCGTCGGCACGCCGAGCGCAAAGCACGAGATGATGTCGGTGCCGCCCGAGATCGACGACAGGCAGACGTCCTCCTTCACGCACTGGTAGACGTAGTCGAAGCCCTCCGGCGACAGCGGGCTGCCCGTCGACAGGATGGCGCGGAGCGGCGCCAGCGCGTAGTCCTTGCGCGGTACCAGCGCGATCTTCTTGATCGCGTCGATGTACTTCGCCGACGTGCCGAAGTGCGTCATGCCTTCCTGCTCCGCGAAATCCCAGAGCACCCGCGCGCGGCTGACGAACGGCGACCCGTCGTACAGCAGCAGCGTGGCGCCCGACGCGAGTCCCGACACCAGCCAGTTCCACATCATCCAGCCGCAGGTCGTGAAGTAGAACAGGCGGTCGCCGGCCCGGACGTCCGAGTGCAGCTGGTGCTCCTTCAGGTGCTGGAGCAGCGTGCCGCCCGCGCCGTGGACGATGCACTTCGGCACGCCGGTCGTGCCCGACGAATACATGATGTAGAGCGGGTGGTCGAACGGCAGCCGCGCGTACGCGATCGGCTGCGGCAGGTGCGCGGCGACGAACGCCGGCCAGCTCACGGCGCCGCGGATCGCGGACAGGTCGCCGGCGTCGTCCGTCGCCCGCCCCAGGTAGGGGACCACGACGACCTGGCGGACGGTCGGCAGCGCCGCGACGATCACGGCCACCTTGTCGGCGAGCGGCAGCGCCTTGCCGTTGTACCAGTAGCCGTCGACGGTGAACACGACCTTGGGCTCGATCTGGCTGAAGCGGTCGAGCACGCCCTGCACGCCGAAATCGGGCGAGCACGACGACCAGATGGCGCCGAGGCTCGTCGCGGCCAGCACGGCGACGATCGCCTCCGGCATGTTCGGCAGGTAGCCTGCGACCCGGTCGCCCGCCACGACGCCGCCGGCGCGCAGCGCCGCCGCCACCCGCGATACCGCAGCGACGAGCTCCGCATGCGACATCCGCCAGGCGACCTTTTCCTCGCCGCGGAAGACGAGCGCGTCGCCGGGGTCGTCAGCTGGCCGGCGCGCCAGCAGGTTCTCGGCGAAGTTGAGCCGCGCGTCCGGGAACCAGCGCGCACCGGGCATCCGGTCGCCGTCGACCAGCGTCCGCTCCCCCCGCGTGCCGATGACGCCGGCGAAGTCCCAGACCGCGCGCCAGAACGCTTCCTTCTCGGCCACGGACCAGCGCCACAGCGCGCCGTAGTCGTCCAACGGCACCCCGGTCTCCGCCGCGACCCGGCGCGCGAACGCGGTGATCCTCGCTTCGGCGATCCGTTCAGGCGAGGGTTGCCACAACATCGTCGAGGCAGTCATCGTGATGCTTCTCCCATGGGATTCGCGGCGCCTGCCGCGGCATGCAGCGCCGCGACCAGTGGCGCAGGCAACGGCGTGGGGCGGCCGGTCGCTTCGTCGAGCCAGACCAGCTTGGCCGCGCCCTCGGCGTGCTTGACGCCGTCCTTCCAGATTTCGTAATGGCTGCCGACGCTCGTGCGCCCCGGGTCGCCGACCGCCATCCGCACCTCGACCTCGCCGGGGAACTCCAGCGGCACGAGGAACGTGCAGCTCGCATTGACGACGACGACGGGGGTCGGCGGCGCACCGGGCGGACGCGGGAACGCGGCCCGGATCCAGCCGGTCCGCGCCTCTTCCATGAACTGGAAGTACGCCGTGTTGTTGACGTGGCCGAGCGCATCCATGTCGCCCCACCGGAGGGGCAGGCGCGTGGTATGAACGTGCATGGAGTGCTTGTTGGTCATCGCAGGAGCCGGAGCGGGCGGGTCGGATGGCCCCCCCTGAAATCCCGGGGCCGCCAACCGAGCCGGGAATTATACAATTGAGCCACGAACGAACAGACGTCACAGCCGGGGAATCGAGCATGGACCGTGAAGCAATGGAGTACGACGTCGTGATCGTCGGGGGCGGGCCGTCGGGCCTCGCCGCCGCGATCCGGCTGAAACAGCTCGCCGCCGAGGCGGGCACCGAGGTATCGGTGTGCCTGCTGGAGAAAGGATCGGAGGTCGGCGCGCACATCCTGTCCGGCGCGATCATGGATCCGCGCGCGATCACCGAGCTGATCCCCGACTGGCAGGAAAAGGGGGCGCCCATCTCGACGGCGGTGAGCGAGGACCGGTTCATGGTCTTCACGCCGGACAAGGCCTACCGGATCCCGGGGTGGGCGCTGCCGAAGCTGATGGACAACCACGGGATGTACATCGTGAGCCTCGGCAACGTCTGCCGCTGGCTGGGCCAGCAGGCCGAGGCCGCCGGCGTCGAGATCTACCCGGGCTTCGCCGCCGCCGAGATCCTCTACGACGAGAAGGGCGCGGTCCGCGGCGTCGCCACCGGCGACATGGGCATCGCGAAGGACGGCACGCACAAGGGCGAGTACGCGCGCGGCATGGAGCTGCACGCCAAGTACACGCTGTTCGCCGAAGGCTGCCGCGGCTCGCTGTCGCAGGAATTGATGGCGCACTTCAACCTGCGCGACGGCATCGACCCGCAAAAGTACGGCATCGGCATCAAGGAATTGTGGGAAGTCGCGCCGGGCAGGCACCAGAAGGGGCTCGTGCTGCACAGCCAGGGCTGGCCGCTCGACAGCGACACCGGCGGCGGCTCGTTCCTCTACCACCTCGACGACAACCTGGTCAGCGTCGGCTTCGTCGTCCACCTCAACTATCGCAATCCGCACCTGTCGCCCTACGACGAGTTCCAGCGCTTCAAGACGCATCCGGCGATCCGCCCCACGTTGGAGGGCGGCAAGCGCCTCGCCTACGGCGCGCGCGCGATCAACGAGGGCGGCCTGCAGTCGGTGCCGAAGCTCGCGTTCCCGGGCGGCGCGCTGATCGGCTGCGCGGCGGGCTTCGTCAACCTGCCGCGGATCAAGGGCTCGCACAACGCGATGAAGACCGGGATGCTGGGGGCCGAGGCCGCGTTCGCCGCGCTGTCGGCCAACCGCGTCCGCGACGAGCTGGCCGAATACCCGGCCGCGTTCCGGAAATCGTGGGTCTACGAGGACCTGTACAAGGTCCGCAACGTGAAGCCCGGGCTCTCGTGGGGGATGTGGGCCGGCATGGTCCACGGCGGCATCCACATGTGGCTGAACGACCTCGGGCTGGGCGCGCTCGTGCCGTGGACGCTGCGCCACGACAAGCCGGACCACGAGTCGCTGGCGCCGGCGGCGGCGATGCCGAAGATCGCCTACCCGAAGTACGACGGCGTCGTCAGCTTCGACAAGCTCTCGTCGGTGTTCCTGTCCTCCACCAACCACGAGGAAGACCAGCCGGTGCACCTGCAACTGCGCGACCCGGGCGTCCCGACGGCGGTCAACCTGCCGCTCTACGACGGCCCGGAGCAGCGCTACTGCCCGGCCGGCGTCTACGAGTTCGTCGCCGCCGACGACGGCTCGGGGCAGAAGCTCGTCATCAACGCGCAGAACTGCGTCCACTGCAAGACCTGCGACATCAAGGACCCGCGGCAGAACATCCACTGGGTGACGCCGGAAGGCGGCGGCGGGCCGAACTACCCGGGGATGTGACGCGCCGCCGCGCGCGCCGGGTCACGTCCGCCCGGCGTCCGCGTTGGCCTGCCCGTCCGCCGCCGCGGGCCACAGCCACGCCGCGCCGCGGACGCCGCTGGAGTCGCCGTGCATGCTGCGGGCGAGGCGGGTATCGACACGGTCGGAAAAGACCCACGCTCCCCAGCGCGCCGGCACGTTGGCATACAGCCGGTCGAGGTTCGACATGCCGCCGCCCAGCACGATGACGTCCGGGTCGAGCAGGTTGATCACGTGGGCGAGCGCACGGGCGAGGCGCTCCTCGTAGCGGGCGAGCGTCGCCTCGGCTGCGGCGTCGCCGCGGACGGCCGCCGCGGCGATGGCCGGCCCCTCGAGCCGCGCACCGGTCGCCGCGAGGTGATCGCGCGCCAGCGCGGGCCCGGACAGCCAGGTCTCGATGCATCCGGCGCGGCCGCAGTAGCACGCCGGGCCCGGCCGCTCGTCGTCGCGCGGCCACGGCAGCGGATTGTGGCCCCATTCGCCGGCGATGCCGTTGGGGCCGTCCAGCACGCGCCCGTCGACGACGATGCCGGCGCCGACGCCGGTGCCGAGGATCGCGCCGAAGACCACGGCGGCGCCCTGCCCCGCGCCGTCGGTCGCCTCGGACAGCGCGAGGCAGTTCGCGTCGTTCGCGATCCGCACCTCGCGCCCGAGCAGCGCCTCGAGGTCGGCCCGGACCGGCCGGCCGTTGAGGCACTGCGAATTGGCGTTGCGCAGCCGCCCGGTGGCGCGCGACATCGAGCCCGGCGTGCCGATTCCGACACTGCCCCGCTCGCCGAGCTCGCGTTCGGCATCGCCGACGAGCCCCGCGATCGCCGCCAGCGTGCCACCGTAGTCGCCCTGCGGCGTGGCGATGCGCCGGCGCAGCAGCTCGCCGCCGCCGGCGTCGATTGCAACAATTTCCGTCTTGGTGCCTCCAACATCGATGCCGAATCGAAGCACGCCACGTCCCGAAAAGTCGTTCCTGCGCCCGCGCGACGCGCGGCGCCTCGCATCGATGTTACCGCAGCCGGCCGTCGCCGCGCCGCCGCCACGGGGCCGCCCCCGTCGTTGCGGCACGATCCGCGCCGCGGCGCTTTTCGCGGCCGTGCCGGCCTCCGTCGCGGCCGGCAGCGACGCGCGCGCCGCGATCGCCCCGGGTTGCGCCCCGCGCAACCCGGGCTACGCCAGACGGGGACGCGGTTTCGCCTACGCCGCCGTCGACAATCGTGCGTGCGCGACCTTCGCCTGCGCATCGCGCAGCGCGGTGCGCAGCCCCTCCTCGACCACCGGATGGTAATAGGGCATCTCCAGCGCCCGTGCGACGGTGAATTCGGCCTGGATCGCCCACGCCAGCAGGTGCGCGACGTGCTCGGCATCCGGCCCGATCATCTCGGCCCCGAGCAGGCGTCCCGTGATCGTGTCGGCGTACACGTGCAGCAGCCCGCGGTTCTTCAGCATCACGCGGGCCCGGCCCTGGTTGTCGAACGACACCACGCCCTGCACGAACGTCCCCGCGGCGAGTTGGCTGCGGCGCTGGCCGACGACCGCGAGCTGCGGGTCCGAGAACACGATCGCGAGCGGCGTGCGCCGCGGGCCCGGCGCGACGTCGGGATAGCGCGCCGCGTTCTCGCCGGCGATGCGGCCCTCGTCCGCCGCCTCGTGCAGCAGCGGCACGTCCTCGTTGACGTCGCCGGCAATGAAGACCGGGTGCGCGCCGCACTGCATCGAGTAGCGGTCAAACCGCGGGATGCCCTTCGCGTCCAGGGCCAGCGTGGTGTTCTCCAGCCCGAGGTTCCTGACGTTGGGCGTGCGGCCGGTGGCCGCGATCACGTAGTCGACCAGCGCGCGCCGCTCGCCGCCGTCGGGACCGCGAAAGCGCAGCGCGACGCGCTCGCCGTCGCGCTCGATCGACCGCACGTCGGCATCGGTGTCGAGGGCAAACTCGCGCTGGAACGTCCGCGCGGCATAGGCGCGGATGTCGGGGTCGGAAAACGGGCCGACGTGGCCCTGGCGGCCGAACATCAGCACGTCGACGCCCAGCCGGTGCAGCGCCTGCCCGAGTTCGAGGCCGATGACGCCCGGTCCGAACACGGCGACGGCGCGCGGCAGGTCGTCCCAGTCGAAGACGTCGTCGTTGACGATCAGCCGGTCGCCCGCGGCCCGCAACGCGGCCGGCAGCGCCGGCGACGAGCCGGTGGCGATCACCGCCCGCGAAAAGGCGACCTGCGTGTGGTCGTCGACGCTGAGCGTGCGGTCGTCGACGAAGCGGGCGTAGCCGCGGATGCGGTCACGCTCCGGGATCGCATCGACGCTTTCGAGCACGAAGCCGACGAAGCGATCGCGCTCGCGCTTCAGCCGCGCCATCACGGCGCGGCCGTCGATGCGCACGGGTGCGTCGAGGCGCAGCCCGAACTCGGGCCATTTCTCCACCCCGTGCGCGGCCTCCGCCGCCGCGATCATCAGCTTGCTGGGCATGCAGCCGACGCGCGCGCAGGTGGTGCCGTAGGGGCCGCCTTCGATGATCACGGCGGTGCGTCCGCCGGCGACGGCGGCGCGATAGGCGGCGAGTCCGGCGGTGCCGGCGCCGATGACGACCACGTCCACGGAAACTTTCTTCATGATCGCCTTGGTCGTTCGGAATGATCCTTGCTTACGTCGTCGAAGGTACCGGGGTCGCAGGATGCCCGGCACCGGTCCGGCCGGGCGTCCGCCGCCAGGCTGCGCGCAGCGCACCCCGGCGGCGACTGCCGGCCCCGGATAATGCGCTACGCCACCTTGCGCGCCCACGCCTGGAGAGCTTCCAGCCCCCCGACATGCCTGCCGTTGATGAACACCTGCGGAACCGTGTGTGCCCCCGCGATCGCGCCGACGATGCGGCTGCGCTCCGCGTGTGCCAGCGGGACCTCGGCGTAGTCGCAGTTGAGCTCGGTCAGCAGCGCCTTGGCCTGCGCGCAGAAGCCGCAGCCGTCGCGGGTGAAGATCGCGACCTGGTCGGGCTTCTTCGCCTTCGGGTTGACGTAAGCGAGCATCGTGTCCGCGTCCGACACCTCGAACGGGTCGCCCGCCTTTTCCGGCTCGATGAACATCTTGTCGACGACGCCGTCCCTGACCAGCATCGAGTAGCGCCACGAGCGCTTGCCGAAGCCCAGGTCGGCCTTGTCGACCAGCATGCCCATCCCGGCGGTGAACTCGCCGTTGCCGTCCGGGATCAGCGCGACCTTGGCCACTTCCTGGTCCTTCGCCCACTCGTTCATCACGAAGGCGTCGTTGACCGACACGCAAAGGATCGCGTCGACGCCGTTGGCGAAGAATGCCGGCGCCAGCTCGTTGTAGCGCGGCAGGTGCGTCGACGAGCAGGTGGGCGTGAACGCGCCGGGCAGCGAGAACACGACGACGGTCCTGCCGGCGAACAGCTCGGCCGTGGCGACGCTCTTCCACTCGTTGTCCCGGCGGGTGCGGAAGGTGACATCGGGCACGCGCTGGCCTTCTCGGTTCTGCAGCATCTTGTAGCTCCTTGGCAAAGGTTGGTGGGAATCCGGGGGAGTCCCCGTGGAATCGACCTTGCAAAGATAGGCGCGCGGCTGCGATCGTTCCAATACTTTGTTAGGATCGGCACGATAGACGCAACCTGTCCGCAGCCCGCCGGTCGAACCGAGCATGACCCTCACCGAACTCCGCTACGTCGTTGCCGTCGCTGCCGAGCGCCACTTCGGCCGCGCGGCCGAGCGCTGCTTCGTGAGCCAGCCCAGCCTGTCCGCGGCGGTGAAGAACCTCGAGGACGAGCTCGGCGTGCTGATCTTCGAGCGCGGCAAGGGCGAGGTGCTCGTCACGCCGATCGGCGAGGAGGTGGTCGCGCAGGCCCGGCGCGCGCTGGCCGAGGCCGACCGGGTGAAGGCGGTCGCCACGCAGGGCAGGAATCCGCTCGACGGACCGCTGCGCCTCGGCATCATCCACACGGTGGCGCCCTACCTGCTGCCGGACCTCGTGCCCGCGCTGGCGCGGCGCGCGCCGCGGATGCCGCTCGACATCGAGGAAAACCTCACCGCCAACCTCGACGGCATGCTGCAGGGCGGCGCGATCGATGCGGCGATCGTCGCGCTCCCTTATGGTGCGCCGGGCATCATCACGGTGCCGCTGTATGCGGAGAACTTCCGCGTCATCGTCCCCGCGAAGCATCCATGGGCGCGCCGCCGGTCGATCGACCCGGCGGATCTCGCGTCGCAGAACCTGCTGCTGCTCAACGCCGGTCACTGCTTTCGCGACCAGGTGCTGGGCGCCTGCCACGAATTCGCGCCGCCGGCCACGCCGGGCAGGCAGGGCAACTCGCTGGAAACAATACGGAACATGGTCGCCTCGGGCATGGGCATCTCGGTGCTGCCGGCCACGGCGCTCACGCCGAAATATGCGACGCCACTGGTGAAGGCGATCGACTTCGCCGGGCCACCGCCGACGCGGCGGATCGTGATCGCCCATCGCAGCGGCTTTCCGCGGGCCGCCGCGATCGCTGCCATCGCGGCGGCGATTTCCGACCTCGACCTGCCGCTCGCCGGCGCCAACGGCTGGTAGCGGGCCGGCGTATGCGCCCCCGGCGCCCGAAACCCATGCCGGTCGAGGTAAACTTTGCTCCTGGCGCCCCGCGCCGGATTCTGCCGCCCGGCGGTCCGGATTTCGCGAGCCTCAAGGGCCGCCCCGAGGGCGACCGCCGGAATGCGCGGCACGAACGTTGCGTCATGACCCGCAGCATGCATCCCCCGATGGCCGCCCGCATCCTCCCTGCCCACCCCACTTCGTGTCACGTCCGGTTGGCGTGCGCACGGCAACCATGGACGCTTCGATGAACGCCGATAGCGGCGCGGCAGCGGCCGCCGACCTGCCCACAGCCCAGACGCACGTTCCCACCGAGACCGAGATCGCGGCGTTCCGGGCGCTGATCCTGAACAAGCTCAACTACGCCGTCGGCAAGGACACGAGGGACGCCAGCGACCGCGACTGGTTCGTGGCGACGGCGCTGGCGGTGCGCGATCGCGTGGTCGACAGCTGGCGCGAGTCGTCGCGGGTCGCGGCCCGCAAGGGGCAGAAGCACGTCTACTACCTGTCGCTCGAGTTCCTGATCGGACGCCTGCTGTTCGACGCGCTGGGCAACCTCGGCCTCACCGCGACGGCGCGCGACGCCCTCGGCGAGCTCGGCGTCGACCTCGACCGCCTGCGCCGCGTCGAGCCCGATGCGGCGCTCGGCAACGGCGGCCTCGGCCGGCTCGCGGCCTGCTACATGGAGAGCATGGCGTCGCTGGCGATCCCCGCCTACGGCTACGGCATCCGCTACGACCACGGCATCTTCCGCCAGGTGCTGCAGGACGGCTGGCAGCACGAACTGCCCGAGGACTGGCTGTCCGCCGGCAACCCCTGGGAGTTCGCGCGGCCCGAGATCGCCTATGCCATCGGCTTCGGCGGCGCCGTCGACGTGATCGACGACACCGGCACCATGCCCCGCTATGTCTGGCAGCCCGCCGAGACCGTCACCGCCGTCGCCTACGACACGCCGATCACCGGCTGGCGCGGCGGGCACGTCAACACGCTGCGCCTGTGGTCGGCCCGCGCCGACGACCCGCTGTCGCTCGTCGACTTCAATCGCGGCGACCATGTCGGCGCGCTGTCCGAACGCGTCCGGCAGGAAGCCGTGTCGCGGGTGCTCTACCCCAGCGACGAGTCGGCGGCCGGGCAGGAGCTGCGCCTGAAGCAGGAGTATTTCTTCGCCTCGGCGTCGCTGCAGGACCTCGTGCGCCGCCACCAGAAGCTGCACGGCGAGCTTGCTTCGCTGCCGGACCACGCCGCGATCCAGCTGAACGACACGCATCCGGCGATCGCCATCGCCGAGATGATACGTATCCTCGTCGACCTCTACGGCATGCCGTGGGCCAGCGCGTGGGCCGTCACCACCGCCACGTTCAGCTACACCAACCACACGCTGCTGCCCGAGGCGCTCGAGACCTGGGCGGTGCCGCTGATGGAACGGCTGCTGCCGCGGCACATGCAGATCATCTACCTGATCAACGCGCTGCACCTCGACGCCGCCCGGGCGGCGGGCCACACCGACGGCGGCTTCCTCTCGTCCGTCTCGCTGATCGAGGAGCACCACGGGCGGCGGGTGCGGATGGGCCATCTCTCGTTCATCGGCTCGCGCCGGATCAACGGCGTGTCGGCGCTTCATACCGAACTGATGCGCAAGACGGTCTTCCACGACCTGCACACGCTGCACGGCGACCGCATCGTCAACAAGACCAACGGCATCACGTTCCGGCGCTGGCTGTACCAGGCGAACCCCGCGCTCACCCGGCTCATCGTCGACGCGGTCGGCCCCGCCGTGCTGGACGACCCGGCGCTGCTCGCGCGGCTGGCGCCGCTGGCCGCCGACAGCGCGTTCCGGCAGCGCTTTGCCGCCGCGCGGCGCACCGGCAAGATCGCCCTCGCCCGCCTCGTCGCCGAGCGCACCGGAGTGAGCCTCGACCCGGATGCGCTCTTCGACGTGCAGGTGAAGCGCATCCACGAGTACAAGCGGCAGCTCCTCAACATCCTCGAGACCATCGCGTTGTACAACGCGATGCGCGCCGAGCCCACGCGCGACTGGACGCCCCGGGTCAAGGTCTTCGCCGGCAAGGCCGCCGCGAGCTACGGGACGGCCAAGCTCATCATCAAGCTGATCAACGACGTCGCGCGCGTCGTCAACCGCGACCCGACGGTGCGCGGCCTGCTCAAGGTGGTGTTCCTGCCGAACTACAGCGTGAGCCTCGCCGAGACGATCATCCCGGCCGCCGACCTGTCCGAGCAGATCTCCACCGCGGGCATGGAGGCCTCCGGCACCGGCAACATGAAGTTCGCGCTGAACGGGGCGCTCACCATCGGCACGCTCGACGGCGCCAACATCGAGATCCGCGACCACGTCGGCCCGGACAACATCTTCATCTTCGGGCTCACCGCGGCCGAGGTCGAGGATCGCCGCCGTGGCGGCATAGATGCCACGGCGGCCATCAACGCGTCGCCGGCGCTCTCCGAAGTGCTCGATGGTGTCGCCGCCGGCGTCTTCTCGCCGGACGACCGCTCGCGCTACGCCGGCCTGGTCGAGGGCCTGCACCACTTCGATCATTTCATGGTTGCCGCCGATTTCGACGCCTACGGCGCCACGCAGCGCGAGGTGGCGGCGCTGTGGCGCTCGCCCGACGCGTGGTGGCAGAAGGCGATCCTCAACACGGCGCACGTCGGCTGGTTCTCCGCGGACCGCGCGATCCGCGAGTACGCGCGCGAGATCTGGCGGGTGCTGCCGCTGGAAGGGACGCCCGGATCGCCATGACCGAACGCGTTCCCGCGGCGGTCGTCGCGGCGATCGTCGAAGGCCATCACGGCGACCCCTTCGCCGTCCTGGGCCTGCACGAGACGGGCGCCGGCTTCGCGATCCGCGCGTTCGTGCCGGGCGCGTCGGCGGTCACGGCCGTCGGCACCGATGGCAGCGTGCTGGCCGAGCTCGAACAAACCGGGGAGTCCGGGTTCTTCGAGGGTCCCGTTGCCGCGCGCGTCGGCTATCGGCTGCGTGCCGCCAACGCGACGTCCGCGTGGGTCGTCGACGACCCTTACGCGTACGGACCGGTGCTGGGCCCGGTCGACGACTGGCTGATGGGCGAAGGCACCCACGTCAAGCTCTACGACCGACTGGGGTCGCACGCGATCACGCAGGAGAGCGTGGCCGGTGTTCACTTCGCCGTCTGGGCGCCGCACGCGCGGCGCGTGGCGGTGGTCGGCGACTTCAACGCCTGGGACGGCCGCCGCGGCGTGATGAGGAAGCGCGTCGACGCCGGGGTCTGGGAGATATTCATCCCGGGCCTCGGCGAAGGCACGCTGTACAAGTACGAGATCATCGGCGTCGACGGCAAGCTGCTGGCGCTGAAGGCCGACCCGGTCGGCTTCGGGGCGGAGATTCGGCCGTCGACGGCGTCGGTGGTGCGTGCGACGGACAACTTCGCGTGGAGCGACGCCGAGTGGATGGCGGCCCGCGCCGCACGCGACGCGCGACGCGCGCCGATGTCGATCTACGAGGTGCACCTCGGCTCGTGGCGGCGCGGCGAGGACAACCGCTGGCTCACCTACGACGAACTCGCCGACACGCTGGTGCCGTACGCGGTGGACATGGGCTTCACGCACCTCGAGCTGATGCCGGTCAACGAGCATCCGCTCGATGCGTCGTGGGGTTACCAGCCGGTCGGGCTGTTCGCGCCGACCCGCCGCTTCGGCGAGCCGGCGGCATTCGCGCGGCTCGTCGACCGCTGCCATCGCGCCGGGCTCGGCGTGATCCTGGACTGGGTGCCCGCGCACTTTCCGGTCGACCCGCACGGCCTCGCGCACTTCGACGGCACGGCGCTGTACGAGCACGCCGATCCGCGGCAGGGCCTGCATCCGGACTGGAAGACCGCGATCTTCAATTTCGGCCGCGCCGAGGTGGTCAACTACCTGGTCGCCAACGCGCTGTTCTGGCTCGACCGGTACCACATCGACGGCCTGCGCGTCGACGCGGTGGCGTCGATGCTCTACCTCGACTACTCGCGCGAAGCCGGCGAATGGGTGCCCAACCGCCAGGGTGGCAACGAGAACCTCGAGGCAAGCGCGTTCCTGCGCAAGCTCAACGAAGCCGTGTACGCCCGGCACCCCGGCGCAATGATGATCGCCGAGGAATCCACCGCCTGGCCCGGGGTCTCGCACCCGACGTACGCGGGCGGGCTGGGATTCGGCTTCAAGTGGAACCTCGGCTGGATGCACGACACGCTCGAGTACATGCGGCAGGTTCCGGGGCACCGGCGCTGGCACCACGACCGGATGACCTTCGGACTGATGTACGCGTTCACCGAGAACTTCGTGCTGCCGCTGTCGCACGACGAGGTGGTGCACGGCAAGGGCTCGCTCGTCTCGCGGATGCCGGGCGACGCCTGGCAGCAGTTCGCCTCGCTGCGCGCCTACTACGCGTTCATGTGGGGGCATCCCGGCAAGAAACTCCTGTTCATGGGCCAGGAGTTCGCGCAGGGGCGCGAATGGCGCTTCGGCGCCGCGCTCGACTGGGAACAGCTCGACGTCGGCTGGCATCGCGGCGTGCAGGCGCTCGTGCGCGACTGCAACCGCACCTACCGGGACCGGCCGGCCCTGCACGCGCGCGACTGCGAGGGAACGGGCTTCCGCTGGATCGAGGTCGACGACCGCCTGCAGTCGATCTTCGCCTGGCTGCGGTCAGGCGGCGACGACGTGCCGCCGGTCGCGGTGGTCGCCAACTTCACGCCGGTTCCGCGCCACGGCTACCGGGTCGGGCTCCCGCTGCCCGGGACGTGGCGTGAAATACTGAACACCGACGCCGCCGTCTATGGCGGCACCGGTTGCGGCAACGCCGGTGCCGTCGTTGCCGGCGACACGCCGAGCCACGGCTACCCGTGCTCGGCGGTGATCACGGCGCCCCCGCTCGGCACGCTGTGGTTCGTGCACGAGGGAAGCTGAACGGGAGCGATCGATGGCAACGCGGATGGCACGCTGGAAGGGGATGCAATGGACAAGGTGACGTATTCGACGCCGCTGTCGCGCTCGACGATGGCGTACGTGCTCGCCGGCGGCCGCGGCAGCCGGCTGATGGAACTGACCGAGGTGCGCGCCAAGCCCGCCGTCTATTTCGGCGGCAAGTCGCGGATCATCGACTTCGCGCTCTCGAACGCGCTCAACTCGGGCATCCGGCGGCTCGCCGTCGCCACGCAGTACAAGGGCCACAGCCTGATCCGCCACCTGCAGCGCGGCTGGAACTTCCTGCAGCCCACGCGCAACGAGAGCTTCGACATCCTGCCGGCGAGCCAGCGCATCTCCGACGACCGCTGGTACGCGGGCACCGCCGACGCCGTGTTCCAGAACATCGACGTCATCGACAGCTACGCGCCCGAGTACATGGTCATCCTGGCCGGCGACCACATCTACAAGATGGACTACGAGCGGATGCTCGTGCAGCACGTCAACTCCGGCGCCGACGTCACCGTGGGCTGCATCGAGGTGCCCGTGGCGCAGGCCACGGAATTCGGCGTGATGCATGTCGATGCCGAAGACCGGATCGTGTCGTTCGTCGAGAAGCCCGCGCAGCCGCCGGAGATGCCCGACCGGCCGGGCTGGGCGCTCGCCAGCATGGGCATCTACGTGTTCACGCGGAAGACGATGAACGAGCAGCTGAAGCGCGACGCCGCCGACCCCGCGTCGTCGCGCGACTTCGGCAAGGACATCATTCCGTGGATGGTCGCCAACGGCAAGGCCGTCGCGCACCGGTTCACGCGCTCCTGCGTGCGCTCGCAGGCCGAGGGCGAGCCGTACTGGCGCGATGTCGGCACCCTTGACGCCTACTGGGAGGCGAACGTCGACCTGACCGACGTCGTCCCGTCGCTCGACCTCTACGACCACGACTGGCCGATCTGGACGTTCGCCGAGATCACGCCGCCCGCCAAGTTCGTCCACAACAACGACGGCCGGCGCGGCATCGGCATCTCGTCGCTGGTGTCCGGCGGCTGCATCATCTCCGGCGCGTCGCTGCTGCGCACGCTGCTGTGCACCGGCGTGCAGGTCCACTCGTACACGAGCATCGAGAACGCCGTGGTGCTGCCCTACGTGGACGTCGGGCGGCACGTCCGGATGTCGAACGTCATCGTCGACCGCGGCGTGAAGATCCCGGCGGGCCTCGTCGTCGGCGAGGATCCGGTGCAGGACGCCGCGCGGTTCCGGCGCACGGCGCGCGGCATCTGCCTCGTCACCCAGAAAATGATCGACCGCCTCGATGCCTGACATCCGCGTCCTCGCCGTCGCCTCGGAGATCTTCCCGCTGGTCAAGACCGGCGGCCTGGCCGATGTCGTCGGCGCGCTGCCCGCGGCACTCGCGGGCGAAGGCATTGCGACGCGCACGCTGGTGCCGGGCTACCCGGCCGTGATGAAGGCGGTGCGCGGCGCGCCGGCGGTGCATGCGTGGGACGACCTCTTCGGCGGCCCGGCGCGACTCGTCGCCGCGAAGAAACTCGACCTCGACCTCTGCGTGCTCGACGCGCCGCACCTCTTCGCCCGCCCGGGCAACCCGTATGCCGGCCCCGACGGCCTCGACTGGCCCGACAACGCGCTGCGCTTCGCCGCGCTGGCGCACGCGGCGCGGAGCATCGCGCGCGGCGCGATCGCCGGCTACGTGCCCGACATTGTTCACGCCCACGACTGGCAGGCGGGACTCGTCCCGGCGCTCCTCCACTACGACGACGGGCCGCGTCCGCAGACCGTGATGACCGTGCACAACCTGTCGTTCCAGGGACAGTTCCCGCGCGCGCTGGTGCCGACGGTGGGGCTGCCGCCGCAGGCCGACGCAATCGACGGCGTCGAATACTACGGCACGCTGAGCTACCTCAAGGCGGGACTCGCGCTGGCCGACCGGATCACCACGGTGTCGCCGACCTACGCGGCCGAGATCCGCACGCCGGAAGGCGGCATGGGCTTCGACGGCTTGCTGCGCACGCGCAGCGCCGTGCTCCAGGGCATCCGCAACGGCATCGACGACGCCGTGTGGAATCCGGCCGCCGACCCGTACCTGGTGTCGCGCTTCGACGCGAAGCACCTTGCCCGGCGCGTGCCGAACAAGGCCGCGCTGCAGGCGCGGCTGGGGCTCGCGGTGGAGCCGCAGACGCCGCTGTTCGCCGTCGTCAGCCGGCTCACGTGGCAGAAGGGCATGGACCTGCTCGAGGACGCGCTGCCCCTGCTGCACTCGGCCGGCGCCCAGTTCGCGCTCCTCGGCGGCGGCGACCGCGGACTCGAGGCGAGCCTCGCCGCCATCGCCCAGGCACATCCGGGGCGCATGGCGGTGCATATCGGCTACGACGAGGGCCTCGCCCACCTGATGCAGGGCGGCGCCGACGTGCTGCTGGTGCCGTCGCGCTTCGAGCCCTGCGGTCTCACCCAGCTCTGCGCGCTGCGCTACGGCGCGATTCCCGTCGTCGCGCGCGTCGGCGGCCTGGCCGACACGGTGATCGATGCCAACGACGCCGCCATCGCGGCCGGCGTCGCCACCGGGCTGCAGTTCTCGCCGGTGACGCGCGGCGCGCTCGAGCACGCGATCTCGCGCACGCTCGCGCTGTGGCGCGATCGCACTGCCTGGCGGCGCCTGCAGTCGCGGGCGATGGGCAGCGACGTGGGCTGGGCGCAGCCGGCGCGCCAGTATGCCGACCTCTACCGTGAACTGCTCGCGGGATCGCGCTGACAAATGCGGCGCGTCGGTCCCGGCGACCCCGAGTCACCCGGCCTGACGCTCGTCGCCGGCGGCGCCAACGTCGCGGTCCACTCCGCCCACGCGGACCGCATCGAGGTGTGCCTGTTCGATGCTTCGGGTCAGGCGGAAACTGAACGCATCGCGCTGCCGGAGCGTACCGGCGACGTCTTCCACGGCTTCATTCCCGGCATCAATGCCGGCGACCGCTACGGGCTGCGCGCGCACGGCCCCTACGACCCGGCGCACGGCCATCGCTTCAACCCGGCCAAGCTGCTCGTCGACCCGTACGCGACGGCGCTCGACCGCGGCTTCGCGCTGCATCCGTCGCTGTTCGGCGAGATGCCCGACGGCGTGACGCGCAACGACGCCGACAGCGCGACCGCCCTGCCCAAGGCCATCGCCCTCCCCCGCGCGGCGGCTGTGCCCGATACCCGGCCCCGCGTGCCCTGGTCCGCCACGATCCTCTACGAACTGCACGTGCGCGGCTACACGAAGGCGCATCCGCGGGTGCCCGCGACGCTGCGCGGCACCTGTGCGGGCCTTGCCCATCCCGCCGCGCTCGATCACCTCGTCCGCCTCGGCATCACGACGGTGGAGCTGATGCCGGTCGCCGCGTGGATCGACGAACCGCACCTCGGCAGGCAGGGTCTCTCCAACTACTGGGGCTACAACCCGGCGGCGTGGCTTGCCGTCGATCCGCGGCTGGCGCCCGGCGGGCAGGACGAGCTGCGGACGATGATCGCCGCGCTGCACGCCGCCGGCATCGAGGTCGTGCTGGACGTCGTCTTCAACCACACCGGCGAAGGCGACGAACGCGGGCCGACGCTGTCGCTGCGCGGGCTCGACAACGCCACCTACTACCGGCTCGCCGCTGGCGCGCCCGCGCGCTACGGCAACGACACCGGCTGCGGCAACACGCTGGCGCTGGACCGCGCACCCGTGCTGCGGCTCGCGATGGACGCGTTGCGCCAGTACGCCGCGATGGGCGTCGACGGCTTCCGCTTCGATCTCGCGACCACGCTCGGACGTCGCGCAGACGGCTTCGATCCGTCGGCGCCGCTGCTGCTCGCCATCGCGCAGGACCCTGTGCTGTCGGCGCTGAAGCTGGTCGCGGAGCCGTGGGATATCGGCCGGGGCGGCTACCAGCTGGGCGCGTTCCCCGCCGGCTGGGGCGAATGGAACGACCGCTATCGCGACACCGTGCGCCGGTTCTGGTACGGCGACCGGCCGCTGGTCGCCGAGCTCGCCACCCGCGTCGCCGGATCGGCGGACGTCTTCGCCGCGCGGCGGCGGCCGCCGTCGCGGTCGATCAACTTCCTGACCGCGCACGACGGCTTCACGCTCGCCGATCTCGTCGCCTACCGGCACAAGCGCAACGCCGCCAACGGCGAGGACAACCGTGACGGCACCGACGCCAATCTTTCGTGGAACTGCGGCGTCGAAGGGCCGACGACCGATCCGGCGGTGCTCTCGGCGCGCGAGCGCGACATGCGGAGCCTCGTCGCGACGCTGCTGCTGTCGCGCGGCACGCCGATGCTGGCGATGGGCGATGAGCGGCAGCGGACGCAGCACGGCAACAACAACGCCTACGCGCAGGACAACGCGCTGACGTGGCAGGACTGGGGCACCGCCGGCGACGCCTTCACCGGCTACGTCGCCGCGCTGATACGGTTGCGCCGCCGGCATCCGGCGCTCGGCGCCGACGCCTGGCTCGCCGGCGCGCCTGTCGACGACAGCGGGATCGCCGACGTCGCATGGCGGCACCCAGACGGTCGTGAGATGAGCGGTGCCGACTGGAACCACGGCGACGCGCAGGCACTCGTCGTCGATCTCTACCAGCCCCCCAACCGTGGCAGGCCGGCCGACCGCGTCGCGCTCGCGTTCAATGCCGGGACGATGCCGCTCGTCGTCGTTTGGCCGGAGCCGCGGCCCGGTCACCTCTGGCGGCAGGCCGTCGACACCGCGCACCCGACCGAGACTGCGGCCGGCGCGGGGGCGCTTGCCGGCGACAGCACGCAGGTGGCGCCCCGCGCCGTCGTGGTGCTGGAGGAAGAGAAGAGCGACCTGCCGCGCGCGCGCCGCAAGTCCGTGGCGCCCGATGTCCTCGCCCGGCTGGCCGTGGCCGCCGGCATCGCGCCCGACTGGTGGGACCTCGCCGGACAGCGCCACGAGGTCGGCGCCGCGACGACGCATGCGCTGCTCGACGCGATGGGCCTCGACGTTCGCTCGACGGGCGAGGCGCGCGAACGTCTCGCGCACCTGGCGGCAGCGCGCGAACGCCGCCGCTTGCCGGCCGTTGCCGTCGTCCGCGACGGCGCGACACCCGCCATCGCGATTGCGACGAACGGCGGACCCCGACGCATCGGACTGCGGCTGCGGCGCGAGGACGGCAGCGAGACGCCGCTGGCCTGCGATCTCGACAACCTTCCCGCCAACAGCATCGAGGGCGCTGACGGACGCGTCGTCCTCCAGCGGATGCTTGCGCTGCCCGCGCTCCCGCAGGGTTACCACACGCTCGTCGCCGACGATGCGCCGGACGCGCCGTGCCGCATCGTCGTCGCGCCGTCCGCCTGCTACGTACCGTTGGCGCTGCGCGACGGCGGTCGCAGGTTCGGCGTCGCGACCCACCTGTACACGCTGCGCCGCCGCGACGACCACGGGATCGGCGACTTCACGGCGCTGGAGGAACTCGCCCTCGCCACGGCGCACGCCGGCGGCAGCATCGTCGGCATCAACCCGCTGCACGCGCTGTTCGCGGCGGAGCGGGAGCGGGCGAGCCCCTATCACCCGTCCGATCGCCGTTTCCTCGATCCGATCTACATCGACGTCGAGCGGATTCCCGATTTCCGCGAATCACGCGCGGCGCGCAACCTCGTAGCGGCCAACGCGGCCCAGCTGGCGGTACTGCGCGCGGGCGCGACGATCGACTACCCCGGCGTCTGGGCGGTGAAGAGCGCCGTCCTCGACGCCTGCTTCGCCGCGTTCCTCCAGCGCGGCACCGACGACCCGCTCGCGCTCGAGTTCGAGCGTTTCGTCGCCGCGGGCGGCGACGCGCTGCGCGATTTCGCGCTGTTCGAGGCAATCGCCGCGCGACATCCCCGCACGCCGTGGCACCAGTGGCCCGCTGGCCTTCGCAGCCCGCGCGCCTCCGCCTGTGCGGCCTTCGCGCGCGCGGAGCCGCACGCGATCCGCCCGCACCTGTACCGGCAGTGGCTGGCCGACCGGCAGTTGGGTGCCGCGGCGGCGACGGCCCGCGCCGGGGGGCTGACGCTCGGGTTGTACCGCGACCTGGCCGTCGGCGTGGCCCCCGACGGCGCCGAAGCCTGGGCCGATACCGGCGGCAGCTTCGCGCGCGGCGCCTCGGTGGGCGCGCCGCCGGATCCGTTCTCGGCCACCGGCCAGAACTGGGGCCTTCCGCCGCCCGTGCCCGGGGTGCTCACGTCGACCGGCTACCGCAGCCTGCAGCAGCTCGCCGCGGCGAACATGCGCCACGCCGGCGCCCTGCGGATCGACCACGTGATGGGCCTGATGCGGCTCTTCTGGATTCCGGATGGCGCCACGGCAAACGAAGGCGCCTACGTCCACTATCCGCGCGACGACCTCTTCGCCGTCCTGGCGCTCGAGAGCCACCGCGCGCGCTGCCTCGTGGTCGGCGAGGACCTCGGTACCGTCGCCGAGGGCTTTCGCGAACGCATGCGCGACGCGCAGATGCTGTCGTACCGCGTGCTCTGGTTCGAGCGGCTCGGCGTCGCGTTCGCGCCGCCGTCCGCGTATCCCGCGGCGGCCGCCGCCTGCGTGTCGACGCACGACCTGCCGACAGTCGCGGGCTGGTGGACCGGCACCGACATCGCGGAACGCCAGGCGCTCGGCCGGATCGACGCCGACGCCGCTGCTGTCGCGCTGTCGGACCGGCAGGGCGAAAAGCGCGCGCTCGTTGCTGCCCTCGACGCCGCCGGCGTCACCGCACCCGCGGCGAAAGCCGCGACGGTCGATGCCGCGGCGCTGCAGTCGGTAGCGATTACCGCCGCGATCCATCGCTTCCTCGGCGCCACGCCGTCGGCGCTCGCGCTGGTCCAGGCCGACGATCTCGCCCAGGAGTCCGTCGCCATCAACCTTCCCGGGACCGATCGCGAGCGTCCGAACTGGCGCCGCCGGATCGGCATCCCGGCCGGCGAACTGTGGGGTACGCCGCTCGGCAAAGCGTGCCGCAGCGACTTCGCGGCGCGCCGCGATCCCGGTGCCGCCGCGCCTGACCCGTTGGCCGGTACTCCAGGGGCCACGGCTCCTGCCGCCGGCGGTTGACGCCCCTCCCGCGGATCGTCGACACTCGGGGTTGCGCGGGCGTCGCCCCGCGCATGGAGGCTACCCCGATGCATCGCAACCTGTTCCAGGGCGCCCGCGGCGCCATGGCCATCGCGCTGATGGCCGTCGGCGGCAGCGCATTCGCGCAGCAGCTCAACGTCGTCTGCTCGGTCCAGGCCGAGTGGTGCAACGCGATCGCAACCGAATTCCAGCGCGACACCGGCGTCAAGGTCGCCGTCACGCTCAAGGGCTCGGGCGAGGCGCTGGCGCAGATCGCCGCCGAAAAGGCCAACCCGAAGCTCGACGTCTGGTTCGGCGGCACCGGCGACCCGCACCTGCAGGCGGCGGAGCAGGACCTCACCCTCGCGTACAAGTCGCCGCTCGTCGACCAGCTGCAACCGTGGGCGAAGAAGCAGGCAGCGCAATCGGGATACAAGACCGTCGGCCTGTACCTCGGCATGCTGGGGATGGGCTACAACACCGAACTCCTCGCGAAGAAGAAGGTCGCCGCGCCGGCATGCTGGAAGGACCTGCCGAAGCCCGAGTACGCGGGCGACGTGCAGATGGCGAACCCGAACGCGTCGGGCACAGCCTACACGGCCATCGCTACGCTGGTGCAGATCTTCGGCGAGGACGACGCGTTCCGGCTGCTGAAGGGCATGCACCGGAACATCAGCGAATATCCGCGCCAGGGCGTCGGCCCCATCAAGTCCACGGCCCGCGGCGAGAACCTCATTGCCGTGGTGTTCATCCACGACGTGATCACCGAGGCGCAGGCAGGCTTCCCGGTGAAGACCGTGGCGCCGTGCGAAGGCACCGGCTACGAGATCGGCTCGCTGTCGATCGTCAAGGGCGCGCGCAACGTCGACGCCGCGAAGAAATTCGCCGACTGGGCGCTGACGCCGAAGGCGCAGGCGCTGGCAGGCCAGCACAAGCAATTCCAGATCCCGTCGAACGTCGCGTCGCCGATCCCGCCGCTGGCGCCCAAGCTCGCCGACGTCAAGCTGATCGACTACGACTTCGCCAAGTACGGCGCGTCGGCCGAGCGCAAGCGGCTGCTCGAACGCTGGGACCGCGAGATCGGCTCGCAACCCAAGTGACCCGCATCCGACCGGAGCAACGCATGACACGCCGCATCGCCGGACTCTTCCTGTTCTCGGCCCTGATGGGCTCGGCCGCCGCTGCCGCCGCGCAGGGCACGCTCAATCTCTACTGCAGCGCGCCCAACACCGCCTGGTGCCAGGGCATGGCGGTCGGCTTCGAGAAGGCAACCGGCACGAAGGTCGCCGTCGTGCAGAAGGCCACCGGCGAGATGCTCGCGCAGGTCAAAGCCGAGCGCGCGAACCCGCGCGGCGACGTCTGGTGGGCGGGACCGGCCGATTCCTACCTGCAGGCCGCCGAGGAAGGCCTCCTGGAGCCCTATCGCTCGCCCAACCTCGCGCAGCTGCACGACTGGGCGCAGCGGATCTCGGCGACGTCGAACTACCAGGTGTCGGGCGTCTACGGCGGCATCCTGGCGCTGGGCTACAACACCGAGGTCATGGCGAAGCGCAGGCTGCCGGTGCCCAAGTGCTGGAAGGACCTGCTCAACCCGGCGCTGAAGAACGAAGTGATGCTCGGCAACCCCAATTCGTCCGGCACGGCCTACCTGATGCTCGCGTCGCTGGTGCAGGTGTTCGGCGAGGACGAGGCATTCAAGTTCATGGTGGCGCTCAATTCCAACGTCGCGTCGTATGCGCGCTCCGGCATCGGCCCCATGACCGCCGTGAAAGGCGGCGAGGTCGCGATCGGCAGCACGGTGCTGCACGGCGTCATCAACGAGATCATGGCGGGTTTCCCCGTGGAGCCGGTGCTGCCCTGCGAAGGCGTCGGCTACGAAGTGGGATCGATGGCCATCCTCAAGGGCAGCCGCAACGCCGACAACGCCCGCAAGTTCGTCGACTGGGCGCTCACCGTCGACGCGCAGAAGATCGGCCTCGAGGTCAAGGAATTCGCGATCCCGACCAACCGGAACGTGCCGCTGCCGAGCATGGTGCCGAACCTTGCCGACGTGAAGGTCATCAACTACGACTTCGCGAAGTATGGCTCCAGCGAAACGCGCAAGCGCCTGCTCGCGCGGTGGGAACAGGAAATCGGCGGCGCCGCGAAGTGACCGCGATTTGCCGCCGCGCCGCGGGTGGCGGGCAGCCGCCGGCGGCGTGCCTCAGCCAATGACGGATCCGCGCCGGGCGCTGCTCTGCTGGCTCGGCGTCGGCGCGTTCGGATTCCTGTGCGTGCCGTGGTACACGGTGCAGGACGGCCTCGTCTCCCTCGGCTGGCTCGCGGATTTCGGCGGCAAGGACAACGCGCCCGCCGCGCTCCAGATCCTCCGGCACGGCCGGACGTGGCTCGCGCCGCTCGGCGCGCTGTTCCTTGGCGGCGCCGCGCTGCTCGCCCCTCGCATCGATCGCCGCACCCGCGCCCGTGCGCTGGTGGCGCTGGGAACCATCGGCTTCGTTGCCTTCTTCGCGCAGGGCTTCGCGATCGGGGCCACCGGCTGGTCGTTCGAATTGCTGGCCGGCACGTTCGGCGTGCTCGACCGCGGCCAGTACGGCATGGGCCTCGGGGCGTGCCTCGTCGCCACGGCCTTCATCATGCTGGGGTCGCTCGGACTTGCCGGCTGCGGCTACTTCAAGGGCGACGGCTTCGTGGCCGGCAGCGTCGTGTCGATCGCGGTGCTGGTCGGCGTGTTCACATTCTTCCCGGTCGTGAAGATCCTCATCTCGGCCGCCGAGGACAGCAACGGCGTCCTTTCCGCCACCGCGCTGCCGGCGCGGCTGTTCACCGCGAAGATCTGGGGCCTCGCGTGCCTCGCGGGCGGAACACGATGCGGGGTCGCGTGGAACACCCTGATGCTCGCGCTGCTCTGCGCGCTCTGCTCGACCGGCCTCGGGCTCGCATTCGCGCTGATCGTCACCCGGACCGGCTTTCGCCACCAGAAGCTGCTGCGCGTCGTCACGATGCTGCCGCTCATCACGCCCCCGTTCGTGATCGGCCTCGGGCTCATCCTGATCTTCGGCCGCGCCGGGATCATCAACCAGCTGCTCGAGTGGGCGTTCGGGATCGTGCCGGGGCGGTGGATCTACGGCATGCAGGGCGTGCTGGTCGCGCAGGTGTTCGCGTTCACGCCGATCGCGTTCCTGGTGCTGATCGGCGTGGTCGAGGGCGTCTCGCCAACGATGGAGGAAGCAGCGCAGACACTGCGCGCGGACCGCTGGCGCGTGTTCGCGGACATTTCGCTGCCGCTGATGCGGCCGGGTCTCGCCAACGCCTTCCTCGTGACGTTCATCGAATCGATCGCGGACTTCGGCAATCCGATCCTGCTGGGCGGCAACTTCGGCGTGCTGTCCACCGAGATATTCTTCTCGGTCGTCGGCGCGCAGCTCGACCAGGGTCGCGCCGCCACGCTCGGCCTGCTGCTGCTGGTGTTCGCCCTCGGCGCGTTCCTCGCGCAGCGGTGGGTGCTGGGGCGCAAGGTCTACACGTCGCTGGCCGGCAAGGGCGATTCCGGCCTCCCCACGCAGCTGCCCGACGGCGCGCGCCGGCTCTGCTATGGCGTGGCCATACCCTGGACGCTGCTGACGCTGGTGATCTACGCGATGTCGCTGGTCGGCGGCTTCGTCGAGACCTGGGGCCGCGACTACACGCCGACGCTGCGGCACTATGCAAAGGCCTTCGCCGTCGAGTGGACGCCGCACGGCGTGCTGTGGGCGGGCGCGGCGTGGAACTCGTTCTGGACCACGCTGAAGCTCTCGGCGATCGCGGCGCCGGTGACCGCCGCGCTGGGCATCCTCGCCGCGTACCTCCTCACGCGGCAGCGCTTCGCGGGGCAGCGCACGTTCGAGTTCGGCACCATGCTTTCGTTCGCGATTCCGGGCACGGTGATCGGGGTGTCGTACATCCTGGCGTTCAACGTGCCGCCGATCGAGATCACCGGCACCGCGATGGTGCTGATCGTCTGCTTCGTCTTCCGCAACATGCCGGTGGGCGTGCGCGCCGGGATGGCGGCGATGACGCAGATCGACCGGAGCCTGGACGAGGCCTCGGCGACGCTCGGCGCGCGCGGCCACACGACGCTGCGGCGCGTGATCCTGCCGCTCCTGAAGCCCGCGATCGTCGGCGCGCTGGTGTACAGTTTCGTCCGCGCCGTGACCACCGTGTCGGCGGTGATCTTCCTGGTCTCGGCCGAGTATGAAATGGCGACGACGTACATCATCAACCGCGTGATCAACGGCGACTACGGCGTCGCCATCGCCTACTGCTCGGTGCTGATCGTGCTGATGCTGGCGGCGATCTGGCTCATCTCGCTGCTGGTCGGCGAGCGACGGCTGGGCCGGCGCGCCGCCGCGGCGCCGCCGCTGACAGCGTTGGGCCGGGGGGCGGCATGATGAGCGCGCCGGGCCGTCCCAAGCGCGAATGCCCCCCCCTTGTATGCTGACCACAGGCGGCGGTTCCGTAGCCCGGGTTGAGCGAACGCGAAATCCGGGTGGATCATGCCCGTTTGCGCCGCCCCCCGGGTTTCGCGTTCGCTCGACCCGGGCTACGCAAGGCGAACGGGCCCACCAGCACCGCTTTGCCAAAGCCTCTATCGGGGGGACGGCCCTAGAGCGCCAAGGGGGCCGTCAGTGACCGCATCTGCCATCGAGCTGCGCAACGTCGGCAAGCGCTACGGCGACGTGACGGCGGTGCGCGACGTGTCGTTCAACGTCGCCGCGCGCACGCTCGTCACGCTGCTCGGGCCGTCCGGCTGCGGCAAGACGACGCTGCTGCGGATGATCGCCGGGCTCGAGATCCCGACGTCGGGCACGATCCGGATCGGCGATGCGGACGTCACCGCCGTCCCGGCGTCGCAGCGCGACGTATCGATGGTGTTCCAGAGCTACGCGCTGTTCCCGCACATGACGGTGCTGGAGAATGTCTGCTACGGCCTCAAGGTGTCGGGAATGGCGGCGGCAGCGATGCGCGAGCGCGCGGACGCGACGCTCAAGACCGTCGGGCTCACCGGCCTGGAGGACCGCCTCCCCTCCGAGCTGTCGGGCGGCCAGCAGCAGCGTGTCGCCGTTGCGCGCGCGCTGGTGCTGGAGCCCGCCGTCCTGCTGTTCGACGAGCCGCTGTCGAATCTCGACGCGCGGCTGCGCCGGCACATGCGGGAGGAAATCCGCGACCTGCAGCAGCGGCTGGGCCTCACCGTCGTCTACGTCACGCACGACCAGGCCGAGGCGCTCGCCGTATCGGACCGGATCATCGTGATGAATCGCGCGGTGATCGCGCAGGAAGGCGCGCCGCGGGAACTCTATGCGCAGCCCGTCGACACGTTCGTAGCGGGCTTCATGGGCGAGGCCACGCGACTGCGGTGCGCGCTGCGCCGACACGACGCGACGACAGGCGGCGTGATGCTGGGCCCGCTCGCCGTCGCCGTCCCCCATCGCGGCCTGCCCGACGGCGACGTCGAGGTCGCGCTGCGGCCGGAGGCGATCGAACTGGTGCCGCCCGCGGCGAGCCCGCTGGCGGGCGTCGTCCGCAAGGCCGCCTATCTCGGCAGCGTGATGGAGTACACGGTCGAAACCACGATCGGCGAGTTGTTCGTCGTCGATGCCGCCGTCGACCGGCCGCTCGCGGTGGGCAGCGACGTCGGCGTTCGCTTCGCGGCGCGCGGCGTCATCGTCGTCCCGGCCGGCTGAGGTGACTGCCCCCACGCTCGCTTCGCTCGCTGCCCCCCGAGGGGGTGCGTCAGCGCCCTACGGGCGGCCGGGCGGGCGCTGAGGTCCCCGCGCGCGATGCGCTACGCCTGGCTCCTCCTGGTCGTCGGGCTGCTTGGCGGCTGGCACTGGTGGCGGACCGAACGCCCCGTCGCGCGGCCGCCGGGCATCGTCGCCGCGGCACCGCCGGTCCAGCTCGACCTCGATCCGCCACCGACGTTCGCAGCGCATGGCTACACGCTCATCGGCCGGGCGCGTTACAACATCACCGCGCGCGTCCTGCGCAGGGAGAACTACCACGTCGACGGCGGCGCCACGCTGGCGCCGGTGGACCTGGGCGTCGGCTGGGGCCCGATGTCCGACTCGACGGTCATCGACCAGCTCGAGTTCTCGCAGATGGGCCGCTTCCTGTACTGGCGGCCGCGAAACGGCCGGGAATTTCCGGTGCCTCTCGCAATGCTGGTGACGAATGCGGCGCAGATGCACCTCATCCCCGCGTCGGACGACATCGAAGCACGCCTGAAGCGCCTTCGGCCCGGCCAGGTGGTGACCATCGGCGGCCATCTCGTCGACGTGCGCGGGCCGGGCGGGTTCAGCTGGAACACGTCGCTGACGCGCACCGACACCGGCAACGGCGCGTGCGAGATCGTCCGCGTCGAATCCCTGGCCGTCGACTAGCCGCGGGGCGCCTGGCGCCGCCCGCGGCGTGTTGCCGCCGACCTCAGAACGCTTCGGCCGGGAGAGCCAGCGCCGATTCGCCGCCGTTGGTGACGGCACGCGAGTACGCAACGGCCTCCGGCAACAGGCAATCGGCGTAGTACCGCGTCGTCATGATCTTGGCGTTCCAGAAGGCGGTCGAGCCGCTGCCCTCGTCCAGATGCTTCGCTGCGAGCAGCGAGGCGCGACCCATCTGCCAGCCGCCGACGACGAGCCCCCACAGCCGCAGATAAGGCACGGCGCCTGCATGCGCGATTCGCGGCTTGGTGCCGTAGGCGGGCACCATCCAGTCGATTGCAGCCTCGAGTTCGCCGGCGGCCTCGGCCAGCCGCGTGCCAATGGCCTGCAGCGACGAATTCGCATGCCCCGAGAGTTGCGCCGCGACCTTCCGGACCTCGCCCACAACCGCGCGCGCGACCGCGCCGCCGTCGCGCGCGGTCTTGCGGCCGATCAGGTCGTTGGCCTGGATCCCGGTGGTGCCTTCGTAGATCGTCGTGATCCGCGCGTCGCGCAGGTGCTGCGCGGCGCCCGTCTCCTCGATGAAGCCCATCCCGCCATGCACCTGCACGCCGAGCGATGCCATTTCCTGACCGACTTCGGTCGACCAGCCCTTGACGATCGGTATCATCAGGTCGACGAACGCCTGGTGGCGCTTCTTCGCGGCGGGATCGGCCTGGCGGCGAGCGTTGTCCATTGCCGCGGCGGTGACGTACGCCACCGCGCGCATCGCCTCGGTATTGGCGCGCATCGTCATC
This sequence comes from Bordetella parapertussis, assembly GCA_943331295.2. Lineage (GTDB taxonomy): Bacteria > Pseudomonadota > Gammaproteobacteria > Burkholderiales > Casimicrobiaceae > CAIWHR01. Next base: position 52,577 of record CALQLA020000036.1, read on the forward strand.
AGCATCCGGCGGATGTCCGGGTGATCGATGATCGGGTTCTTCGCCGCAGTGGCGTCGAGTCCCACCGGCTTTCCCTGCACGCGGTCCCGCGCGTAGGCGACGGCGCGCTGATAGGCGCGCTCCGAGATGCCGACGCCCTCCATGCCGACCGAGAAGCGGGCCAGGTTCATCATGATGAACATGTACTCGAGGCCGCGGTTCTCCTCGCCGACGAGGTAGCCGATCGCCCCGCCCTTCTCGCCGTACACCATCACCCCCGTCGGGCTCGCGTGGATGCCGAGCTTGTGTTCGAGCGACGCGCAGACGACGTCGTTGCGGGCGCCGAGCGAACCGTCGGCGTTCACGAGGAACTTGGGCACCACGAACAGCGAGATGCCCTTCACTCCCTCGGGTGCGTCCGGCGTGCGTGCGAGCACGAGGTGGACGATGTTCTCGGTGTAGTCGTGCTCGCCGTAGGTGATGAAGATCTTCTGCCCGGAGAGCTTGTACGTGCCGTCGCCCTGCGGCACCGCGCGGGTGCGCACGGCCGCAAGGTCCGAGCCCGCCTGCGACTCGGTGAGGTTCATGGTCCCGGTCCACTTGCCGGACACGAGGTTCGGCAGGTAGGTGTTCTTCAGGGCATCGGTGCCGCGGAGCTCGATCGCCTCGATCGCTCCCTGCGTGAGCAGCGGGCACAGGTCGAACGCGAGGTTCGACGAATGCCACATTTCCTCGACCGCGGTGGCCACCAGTTGGGGCAGGCCCTGCCCGCCGAACTCGGTGCTCTTCGACAGGCCCATCCAGCCGTTCTCGCAGAACTGCAGGTAGGCGTCGCGGAAGCCCGTCGGCGTGGTCACGGTGCCGTCGGCGTTGCGCTTCGAGCCCTCGCGATCGCCGGTCCAGTTGAGCGGATCGAGGATGTTGGTGGCGAACTTGGAGGCTTCGTCGAGGACCGCCGTCACGAGATCCGGCGTGGCTTCCTCGAACCCCGGAAGCGTGGCGACCTGCTCGAGGCCGGCGATTTCAGTCAGGACGAACTGGATTTCGGCAAGCGGTGCGTGGTATTGGCTCATGATTGGCTCAATGTGGTGCGTGCCGCGGCGCGCGGACTTCCTGCTCAGCCGAGTTCGGCGGTGAGCTGCGGCACGAGCTCGAACAGGTCACCGACCAGTCCGTAGTCCGCGACCTGGAAAATGGGGGCCTCGGGGTCCTTGTTGATCGCGACGATCACCTTGCTGTCCTTCATCCCGGCGAGATGCTGGATGGCGCCGGAAATACCGACGGCGATGTACAGGTCGGGAGCGACGATCTTGCCCGTCTGGCCCACCTGGTAGTCGTTGGGGCAGTAGCCCGCGTCGACGGCCGCGCGCGACGCACCGATGGCGGCGTTCAGCTTCAGCGCCAGCGCTTCCAGCAGCTTGAAGTTCTCGCCGCTCGCGAGCCCGCGCCCGCCGGACACCACGATGCGGGCGCTGGTCAGTTCCGGCCGGTCCGACTTGGTGAGTTCCTGCCCCGTCACCTTGGACAGCCCGCCGTCCGGCGCCGCCGCCACGGTTTCCACCGCGGCCGAACCGCCCGTGGCCGCCACCGCGTCGAAGCCGGTGGCGCGAACCGTGGCGACGATGATCGGGTCCGTCGCCTGCACCGTCGCGAACGCGCTGCCGGCGTAGATCGGGCGGACGAAGGTGTCGGGCGACTCGACCGCGATGATTTCGGAAACCTGGGCCACGTCGAGCAGCGCGGCAACCCGGGGGGCTACGCTCTTGCCGAACCCGGACGCCGGCGCCAGGAAGTGCGAATACCCGCGCTCGCGGATCAGCGCGACGACCGTATCGGCGACGTTTTCCGCGACCGGCGAGGCGAGATACGCGGCGTCCGCGTGCAGCACCTTGGTCACGCCGGCGACCTGCGCCGCCGCCTGCGCCGCGGCCGAGGCGTTGCCGCCGGCCACCAGCAGGTGCAGTTCGCCGCCGATCTTGTGCGCTGCAGCGACGGTGTTCAGCGTTGCCGGAAGCAACGTCGTGTTGTTGTGGTCAGCGAGGATGAGAATGGCCATGGCGTGTCGGAGGGTTCGAAATTGTTCGTTGGGATCGCGGGAGGCGGGCGACGGGCGCGGCCGTGGGAGCCTGGCGGCAGGCGGACGCGGACGGGCGGCGCAGGATTGAACCGGCCGGCGGGCCGGCGCGGGCGCCGCCCGCGCGTGGGGCTCAGATCACCTTGGCTTCGCCGCGGAGTTTGGCCA
>CALQLA020000037.1 GCA_943331295.2 Bordetella parapertussis
CAGCCCGGCGAGGTGCGCACCTGCGCCAACTGCCACGGCATCAACACGGCCGACCAGACGGGCGCGGGCCCGCCCGCGAACCCGCCGGCGGCGCTCGCCGCGCTTCTCGCGCAATGGCGCGCCGCACACCCGCCCGGCATTCTGCAGCAGGTCGCGGCGACGGCAACGGCAGCGAAGAGCGCCGCGTTCGCCCTCATCGACGTGACGCGGACGGCAGGCAGTACCGGCCCCGCCAGCGTGAGCTACGCCACCGCCGACGGCAGCGCGCTGGCCGGCGTCGCCATCACCGAAGGCGGCGCGCAGGCCGGCGCGCCGTCGTTCAGCGGCAACGGCGTGATCGTCGACCTCGGCGCGGTCGCCGACAGGCAATACGTGACCGTCGCGCTGACGCAGGTCGTGGCCGCCGACGGCGGCACCGGCGGCAGCGCGATCGTCCGCATCGGGTTCCTGGCCGGCGACGTCAATGGCTCGCGGAGCGTGACGTTGGCCGACCTCCTGGCGGTCGACGGCGCGCTGGCCCAGCCGGTGACCGCGGCCAACTTTCGCCTCGACGTGACTGCCAACGGCGCGGTGACGCAGGCCGACAGGCTCAGCGTGAACGCGAACCTGACGCAGTCGCTGCCGGCCCCGTAGCACGGGGGCCGTGCCGATGGCGGCGGCGGCGCGGCCGCCGGCTAGATCGGCGGCACCAGCCCGTTCCTGCCGACCGAGACGCGGTCCGTGACCAGCGAGCCGTCGAGTTCCTTCGTCGCGGTGACGAGCACGTGCGCGCCGGGGACCAGCAGCGAGGCATCCCCCGGCTCGACCATCACGACCGGCACGCCGTCGCCGACGACGACGACCTTCTCGCCGTCCTTGTACTTCAGCGTCAGCCGGCGGCCGCCACCGGTCGCCGCGACGTCGGCCACCGTCGCATTGGTCATCGTGCTGCGCGGCGCCGCGGGCTTCGCGGCGGCGACGGTCGTGACGGTGGCGTTGGTCATCGTGCTGCCCGGCACCGTCGCCATCGGCCGGTGGCCTTCGCCGGTGCCGCGCATCGACTCCGGAAAAATGTGCACCTCCGACGCGACCAGCATGCCGTCCGCCTGCGCCACTGCCGTCGTGCCGATGAAGTAGCCGGGCGCGATCCTGGCGAGGTCGGCCGCGGAGCGCGCGCTGATCCTGGCGTCCTTGGCAAGACGGACCGACACCACCTGGCCGGACCCGGTCTTCACCTTCAACGTCGCGCCGTCGAGCGCGACGACATCGCCGGGGATGCGCTGCACTGCCGGTTGCCCCTGCACGGCGCCGGCGACCGCCAGCAGCGCGGCCAGCGCCAGCATCCGGAAATCCATCCTGATCATCGGTTGCGCCTCCCCTGGGCCAGGTCTGCGGTGTGACGGATCATGCCGGGGCCACGTCGACCCAGGCACCGGCGGCCTGCGACGCGATGCAGGCTTCGATGAACGCCATCGTCGCGGCGCCCTCGCGAATCCGCGGGTAGGGCAGCACGGGCACCGGGTCGCCCAGCGTCCGCGCGATGCGCTCCTGCGCGACCTCGGCGTAGATGTTGGCGAACGCCTCGCGCAGGCCCTCGGGGTGGCCGCGCGGCGTGCGTCCCGCGGCGATGATCGCCGGCGGCAGGAACGGATCGCCCCGCGTCACGATGCGCACCGCCTCGCCCTGCATCGCGACGCGGAGGTAGCTCGCCTCGCGGTGCGACCAGTCGAGCATGCCCTTTTCGCCGTAGATGCGCAGCCGGATGTCGTTCTCGCCGCCGGCCGCGGCCTGCGTCGCCGTGAACGTGCCGCGCGCGCCGCCGTCGAATTCCATCAGCGCCGACACGTGGTCGACCACCTTGCGGCCCGGCATCAGCGCGCCGACGTCGGCCGAGACGCGCGTCACGCCCATTCCTGCGACGAAGCACGCGAGGTGATGGGCGTGGCATCCGATCGCGCTCATCACGAGTGCCTGCCCGCCCCGCTGCGGGTCGAGCAGCCACCGCAGCCGGTTGTTCTGCGGGGCATCCTCGAGCCGCACCGCAAGCCCGCTCTGGATGTACTCGACCTGCACCATCCGCACCGGCCCCAGCGCGCCCTCGGCGACGAGATGGCGCATGTACCGGGTCATCGGATACGCGGAATAGGCGTGCGCGACGGCGAAGATCCGCGCGTTGCGCTCGGTGCGCAGCACGAGGTCCCGGGCTTCGGCGTGGGTGTGCGACACGGGCTTGTCGCCGACGACGTCCACGCCCGCATCCAGCGCCGCCGCCGCGTACGCATAGTGCGTGTCGTTCGGGGTCATGATCGCGACCGCGTCGATGCCGTCCGGCCGCTGCCGCTCCCGCTCGAGGAGCTCGGCTACGCTGCCGTAGCTCCGCCCGGCCTCGTAGCCCATCGCGACACCGGCGGTCCGCGAGCGCGCCGCGTCGCTCGAGAACACGCCGGCCACGGCCCGCCACCAGCCGTCGAACTCGGCGGCGCCGCGATGCATGCGCCCGATCCACGACTCCGGCCCGCCGCCGATGATCGCCAGCCGCAGCGGACGTCCGAAGCGCTCACGCAATCCTGTCATGCCGATTCTCCCTTCCGATGTCGTCGTCGTTGTCGCTGTGGCTGCCGGCGCGCGACGCAACCTGCCGCGCCAAGTATGATGCGTGCTTGTCGATCGAACCTCGCGCCCGGCCCGGTCGCCGCGCGGTCGCCGATGTCACGGCGCCGCCGTGACCTTATAACATTTCCGCCGGCGCGAGCCCGCCGCAGGGTGCGACGACGACGCAAGGAGGCACTCATGGGAACACTCTGGCAACGGGGACGGCTGGCGCTGCTGGGCGCCGCGGCGCTGCTCGCGCCGGCCGCGGCGCTGCAGGCGCAGGCCGCCTACCCGAACAAGCCGATCAAGATCATCGCCCCCGTGCAGCCCGGCGGCGGCGTCGACCTGGTCGCGCGGACCATCGCCGACCGCCTGGGTCGCGCGCTCGGCCAGTCGATCATCGTCGACAACCAGAGCGGCGGCGGCGGCGTCGTGGGCTCGATGGCCACGGCGCGCGCGGCGCCGGACGGGTACACGCTGATGGTGGGCTACGTCGGCACCCACGGCACCAACCCCGCGGTGCGCAAGCTGCCGTACGACGCCGTCAAGGACTTCACGCCCATCGCGATGGTCGGCGGCACGCCGAACATCCTGATCGTCCCGCCCTCGGTTCCCGCCGACACGCTGCAGGCGTTCATCCAGTACGCGAAGAAGAACCCGGGCAAGCTGTCCTATGGCTCGTCGGGGCCGGGCACGCTCACCCACCTCGCGATGGAGCAGTTGAAGGTCGCCGTCGACCTCGACGTCGTGCATGTCCCCTACCGCGGCATCGGCCCTGCGTTCGCCGACATCCTCGGCGGCCAGACGCAGGCGATGTTCCCCGGGCTCGCCGCCGCGCTGCCGCACATCAAGGCGGGCAAGGTGCGGCCGCTCGCCGTCACCGGCCAGAAGCGGCACCCGCTGGTGCCCGACGTGCCGACGTTCGAGGAGCTGGGCTACAAGGGCTTCACGGGTGTTCAGTGGTACGGCATCGTCGGCCCGGCCAACATGCCGGCCCCGCTGGTCAAGCGGCTGAACGACGAGATCAACCGGATTCTCGAGAATCCGGAACTGCGCGAGCGGCTCGCCGGCGAGGCGCTGGAGCCGATGCCGATGTCGCCGGAGCAGTTCGGCCAGTACATCAAGGACGACATCACCCGCTGGTCGAAGCTCGCGAAGGAACGCGGGATCGAGATCGAATGACCGGATGACACCAGGGAGCGGAAGCCCCTGCCCGGCCCCCAACGCAACGCGCGGCGCCGCCGCGCGACTCTCCACGGAGCATGCATGGCTCACAACACCGCGGTCGCGGCCGACCACAACGCCCCCCCCGTCACCCGCGCGCTCGCCGAATTCGTCGCCGGCCACCCGTCGCAGGGCTGGGGCGCCGACGTCGAGTCGGCCGCGCGCCTCACGTTCCTCAACTGGGCCGGCTGCGCGATCGGCGCGTCGCGCCACCCGACGCTCGAGGCGGCGCTCGCTGCCGTGCAGGAACTCGCGCCGTCGGCGCAGGCGACGATCCTCGGCCGCGACGAGCGCGTCGACATGGCCGGCGCAGCGCTGCTCAACGGCATTACCTCGCACACCTTCGACTTCGACGACACGCACCTCAGGACGATCATCCACCCCGCCGGTCCCGTGGCCTCCGCCGCGCTGGCGCTGGCCGAGCATCGCGGCCTGTCCGGCCGCGCGCTGCTCGACGCGCTGGTGCTGGGCGTCGACGTCGAGTGCCGCGTCGGCAACGCGCTCTACCCGGACCACTACGATCGCGGCTGGCACATCACCGGATCGACCGGCATGCTGGGCGCCGCCGCCGCCTGCGCCCGCCTCCTCGGCCTCGATGCCGGCCGGACGGCGATGGCGCTGGGGATCGCCGCATCACAGCCGATCGGCGTGCGCGAGCAGTTCGGCACGATGACCAAGCCGTTCCACCCGGGCGGCGCCGCGCGCGCGGGCCTGATGTCGGCGCTGATGGCCCGGCACGGCTATACGGCGTCGGCGCGCGCGCTCGAGGCGCCGCGGGGCCTGATGCAGACGTACTCGACGAAATGCGACTGGAGCGAGATCAGCGACGCGCTGGGCACGCGCTTCGAGATCGCGGCCAACACGTACAAGCCATTCGCCTGCGGCATCGTGATCCACCCCAGCATCGACGGCTGCGCGCAACTCGCGGCGGCCCACAAGCTCACGGGCACCGACATCGAACGCATCGACATCCGGGTGCACTCGCTGGTGCTGGAACTCACCGGCAAGAAGACGCCGCGCAACGGCCTCGAGGCGAAGTTCAGCGTCTTCCACGCCTGCGCCGCGGGGATTCTCTACGGGCAGGCCGGCGAAGCCGAGTTCGACGACGCGGTGGTCGCCGACCCTGCGGTGATCGCTGTGCGCGACCGCGTCCACGCGACGGTCGACCCGGCGATCGACGAAGCCGCCGCCGACGTCACCATCACCTGCCGCGACGGGCGCAAGCTGCACGTACTCGTCGCCGCGGCGATCGGCAGCCTGCAACGCCCGATGACGGCGCCTGATCTCGCGCGCAAGTTCCACGGCCTGGTGGATCCCGTGCTGGGCGCCGCGCGCGCCGCGACGCTGGTCGACGCATGCGCAGGGCTCGCGACCTGTGCCGACGTGCGCGGCTTCACGGCGCAGGCGCGCGCCACCGCCTGACGCCCGCTCCGCGGCCGTGCGGGGACGGGCCTCCCCCGCCGCCGCGCCGGGCCGCGCCGGCTACTTGCCGGTGTACATCGCCGGGAACAGCGCCTTCAGGTTGGCGACCTTCGGCAGGTCGTGCATCGCGATGTACGGCTGCGTCGGGTGCAGCGCCGCGTAGTTCTGGTGGTAGGCCTCGGCCGGATAGAACGCCGGCAGCGCGACGACCTCGGTGACGATCGGGCGGCCGAAGGCCTTGGCCTGGTCGAGCTGGGCGATGTAGGCCTGGGCGACGCGCTTCTGCTCGTCGTTCATCACGAACAGCGCCGACCGGTATTGCGTGCCGACGTCCGCGCCCTGGCGGTTCAACTGCGTCGGGTCGTGCGCGACGGAGAAGAACACCCGCAACAGCTGCCCATAGGTGACGACGGCGGGGTCGTAGACAACCTGCACCGCTTCGGCATGCCCGGTGGTGCCGCTGCTGACCCGTTCGTAGTCGGCGGTCTTGGCCGAGCCGCCGGCGTAGCCCGACACCGCGCTCTCCACGCCCTTGACGTGCCGGAACACCGCCTCGACGCCCCAGAAGCAGCCGCCGGCGAAGACGGCCGTCTGCGGGCCCTTGACCGACGCGGCGGGGGTGTCGACCACCGGTGCCGGCATCGTCACGGCCATCCCGGCCGCGCCGCAGACCTGCGCGAGCGCCAGCAATCCCGCGGCCAGCACGAACGAACCCCGGCGTCCCAATCGTTGCAGCATGACAAATCTCCGTTGTGGGCAGGATCAGCCTGCCCGCTGGTAATGCATTGGTCGCGCCGGCCCGGGAATCCTTGCACCGGGCCGCGATGTCGTCCCCGCGCCGGATTATGACCGACCGGCCCGCCGGCGGTTCCGGCCGGCGCGAGGTGCGCAGCCGCCGAAGGTCCCGCGTCGGCGTCAGCGGGACGGTACCATCACCAGCCGGTCGACATCGGATTCGGCGCCCCATGCCTCGCCGGCACGTCCCAGCATCTGCCGGACGTCGGCGTGCTGGCGCGATGATGGCCAGATGGTGAATTTCTCGGTCTCGGGATCGAAGCGCACGATGGCGTTGGCCGACCAGTCGGTCAGCCACACCTGGTCGCGTTCGTCGACCCACACCGAGTAGGCGTTCGGCGACGCGCCCGGAAGCTTCCATTCGCGCCACGCCTTCGCGGCCGGGTCGTAGCGACCCACGTGCCCGGTGTTCCAGTAGCTGACCCAGATGCGGCCGCGCGAATCGGACCAGACGCGGCGCGCGCCCTGGTGCTTCGTCGGCGGTTCGACGACGGTGGCCACGCCCGTCTCGACGTCGACCTGCGCGATGTGGCTGCCGGCAAGCGACGCGTACCAGACGTCGCCTGCGGGCGTGGTGGCGATGCCGTACGGGCCGCGGCCACCCGGCGCCTTCCACACCTTCATGTCGCCGGTGGCCGGGTCGAGCCGGCCGTAGTAGCCGCTCTGCCCGGTGAACCACACGCGGCCCTTCCGGTCGAACGTCGGCGTGTTGAGGTTCGTGTAGCCGGTGCCCTCCGGCAGCGGCCACACGCGGACGGCGCGCGTCTTCGCGTCGACGCGCACGATGGCGTTCTGGCCGCCGTCGGTGATCCACGCGGCGCCGTCGGGCCCGACGATCACGCCGTGCGGTGCCGAACGCGCGCCGAGCGCGATCTCCTCGACCTTGCCCGTCTTCGGATCGAGGATACCCAGCTTGCCGGTTGCCTGCGCCGTGTAGTAGACGGGGCCACCGGCTTCGGGAGTCGCGGCGACGTCGTGCGGATGGGCGCCTTTCGGCACGTCGAAATAAACGGGGTCCGCCGCTGCGCCGAGCCCCGGGACCAGTGTGCAAAGTGCCGCACATGCGAGCCGCAACAGCGCCGCCTGGATCTTCCGGTCGTATGTCATCGCCACCTCCGCCCATCGTGGATCGGAATCCTGGAGAGCGCCACCTTACCAAAAAACGGGATCGGCGCGGCGCTGCGGGCGGCGTGACGGCACCTGCGGGCGCGCAACGGATTCGCCGGCCGGCGGGCGCGGACGGCGGACGCCGCCCCCCCGCCACGGGTCAGTGGAAGCGGACCGGCGCGCCGTGGCGGTCGAACGGCACCATGCCGTCGAAGCGGCCGGACTTGATCGCGTCGACCATGTGCTGCAGCGGCGCCTCGGCATCGTGGCTGGTGGGCGGGACGCCGGCGCGGCCGGACAGCGCGGCGACGAAGACGAGCGCCCACGGCGGACCGGCCGATGCCGCCTCCGTGGCCAGCGCCACGAAATCGGACAACGCGTCGGCGGCCTTGTCCACGCACATCAGCGGCGCGAGTTCGCCGCTCTCGCCCGCGTCGAACGCGGCCCGCTGGGCGGCGGTGGCGTTGGCCGGCAGATCGGCCCCGGCGAACACGAACAGCAGGCGCTGCGGCTCCGGTTCCTCGCGCGCGGCGCGCAGCAGGTCGTCGAAACCCGTGATGGCAACAGTCGTGGGCGTCATGGCCCGCGCCTACTGGACGAGCGGCGTCGGGGCGCCGTCGAGGTCCACGCCGACGACGTCGCTGCCGCCGGCCAGCACCTGCAGATACTGCCGCAACGCGGTGACGTACGCCTGCTGCCGCAGTCCCATCGCCACCGCGCCGCGCACCGCCTCGAACGCCGGCGCGTGCCCCGGCTCGCGCGCCGACACCTCGACCACGTGCAGCCCGAAGCGACTGTGCACGAGCCGCGGCAGCACGCCGATCTCGGGTCCCGCGAAGATCTCGCGCGCGAACTCGGGGGCGCAGTCGTCCTTCGTGAGCCACCCGAGGTCGCCGCCTTCGGCACCCGACGGGCAGTTCGACAACTCGGCAGCGACGGCGGCGAACCGGTCCGCGTCGCCGTCGCGGTGGCAGCGGACGTCGAGCAGCGCCGCCTCGGCGCGCTGCCGCAGCGCGCGAACGTCCACGCCGGGGGTGACCGCGAACAGCACGTGGCGCACGCGGGCACGGTCGCCCGCGCGGTAATCGGCGCCGTGCGCCGCGAAGTGCCGCCGGCACGCTTCGTCCGACGGCTCCGGCAGCAAAAGCGCCCGGGCGAGCAGCGCCTCGACGGCCTCCGACGCGTCGACGCTGGCGATGCCGTCGAGGGCCGGCGGGTCGTCCGCCGCCAGCAGGCCGGCGCGCTGCGCCTCCTGCCGGAGCAACTCCATGCAGGCGCGCTGCCGCAGCGCGTCACCGGACAGGGCGTCACCGGCAGCGTGCAGCGCGACGCCGTTGATCGACGCGACGGAAGGCTCGAGGGTCATGGTCATGGCCGGATTCCTTCAGAGGCCGGCGGGCGGCGTGTTGTTGCCGGCGGGCAGGTTGAGCCGCCGCGCGCGGACCAGCTGGTAGGGCCGGAACAGGTAGGCGACCGACGCGAAGCCGCTCCACACGTGCACGAGCCGGCTGAACGGGAACAGCAGGAAGATCGTCATGCCCAGCACCAGGTGGAGCTTGTATTGCCATTCCACGCCCGCCAGCGGCGCGGCGTCGGGGGAGAACGTGGCGATGCCCTGCAGGTAACCCGCGAGGACGAGCATCACCCTGCCGTCCGAGTGATGCCACGACATCGGCAGCGTGCTCAACCCGACCGACAGCTGCACCCACAGGATCAGCAGAATCGCGAGGTCGGTGCGGTGGCTGGTGAGACGGATGCGCGGGTCGAAGATGCGCCGGTAAAGGAGCAGGGTCAGCCCGACGAAGCAGACGAAGCCCGCGATGCCTCCCGCGACGATCGCCAACACCTGTTTATGCGGCGCGCTGATGATCGGCTCGTGCAGCCAGTGCGGCGTGAGCTGCCCGAACAGGTGCCCGAAGAACAGGAACAGGATCCCGGCGTGGAACAGGTTGCTGCCCCAGCGCAGCGTGCCGGCGCGCAGCAGCTGCGACGAGTCGCTCTTCCACGTGTACTGGTCGCGGTCGAAGCGCGCGAGGCTCCCCATCAGGAACACCGCGAGGCACAGGTACGGATAGCCGACGAACAGGAAGTGCTGCAGGAAAGGCTGGAAGGCGTTCATGCCTGGACTCCCCGTTGGGTTGCCGTGCGGACGATATGCACCGGTTGCGGGTCGCCCGGGCGAGCCTGGCCCCGCGTCGCGCAGCCGTCGAACGCCGGCGGCTCCGCCCACGTGTCGTCGATCGGCGCCTCGTCGGGCACGGCGACCGGCCGCGCCTTCTCTCCCGCCACCTCCAGCAGCGCGCCGAGCACGCTGGCATAGCGGCTGCCGCGCTTTTCCAGCGCGTTGAAGATCGCGTTGAGGATGTGCGCCATCTCGCCCAGGAAGGCTCGCGCCTCGCGCGGCGGCTGGGTCGAAGCGTACTCGAGCACGACCGGCAGGTAGTCGGGCATCTCGCCCTCGGCCAGGTAGAGGCCGGCCTTCTCGTACGTCTGGGCCAGGTCGATCATCGCCGGACCGCGGTCGCGCGAGTCGCCGTGCACGTGCTCGAAGACGTGCAGCGCGGTGCTGCGGCCGCTGTCGAAGAGCTGGACGTAGTCGGCCTCGGCATCGATCTCGCCCTGCCGCAGGATGTCGGCGATCAGCGCGTCGAGCTCGGCAAGCCTCGCCGCGCCGAGCGCGTTCTCGTCGTGCAGCAGCGCGCGCATCTCGGGAAGGTGCGCGCGAACCTCCGCGTCAGGGTAGGAGAGGAGGCGCGCGAGCACGCGCAGCGTCCGCGCGACGTTTGGGGTACCGGTAGCAAACATGTTCATACCGCCGCCTTGATGGGAATGGTCCGTTTCTTCTCGCTGCCGAAGAGGCTCGTCTCGCCGACGCCCTCGGAGCAGCCGTTGCCGAACGAGAAGCCGCAGCCGCCGCGGACGTTGAACGTGTTCTCCGCGTACTCGCGGTGCGTGCTGGGGATCACGAACCGGTCCTCGTAGTTGGCGATCGCCATCACGTGGTACATGTCCTCGACCTCGGCCTCGGTCATGCCGACCTGCGCCAGCACGTCGCGATTGGTCCGTCCCTCGACGTGCCGGGCGCGCTGGTACGCGCGCATCGCGAGCATCCGCTCCAGCGCGCGCTCCACCGGCGCGGTGTCGCCCGCGGTCAGCAGGTTCGCGAGGTAGCGCACCGGGATCCGCAGCGCCTTCACGTCGGGGATCTCGCCGTTGTTGCCCAGATGCCCCGCGTTGGCGGCGGCGGTGATCGGCGACAGCGGCGGCACGTACCAGACCATCGGCAGCGTCCGGTACTCCGGATGCAGCGGCAGCGCCACCTTCCACTCGACCGCCATCTTGTACACGGGGCTGCGGCGCGCCGCGTCCATCCACGCATCGGGAATGCCGTCGCGCCTCGCCTGCGCGATCACCGACGGGTCGTTCGGGTCGAGGAACAGGTCGAGCTGCGCCTGGTACAGGTCGCGGTCGCGCTCGACCGAGGCCGCGGCCTCGATGCGGTCGGCGTCGTACAGCAGCACGCCGAGGTAACGGATGCGCCCGACACAGGTCTCGGAGCACACCGTCGGCTGCCCGGCCTCGATGCGCGGGTAGCAGAAGATGCACTTCTCGGCCTTGCCGCTCTTCCAGTTGTAGTAGATCTTCTTGTACGGGCAGCCCGACACGCACATCCGCCAGCCGCGGCACTTGTCCTGGTCGATGAGGACGATGCCGTCCTCCTCGCGCTTGTAGATCGAGCCCGACGGGCAGCTCGCGACGCACGCCGGGTTGAGGCAGTGCTCGCACAGCCGCGGCAGGTACATCATGAACGTGTTCTCGAACTCGCCGACCATCGCCTTCTGCGCGGCCTCGAAGCCGGCGAAGTTGCTGTCGGCGCTGCGCTTGCTGAATTCGCCGCCGAGGAGCTCCTCCCAGTTCGGGCCCCAGACGATCTTGTCCATCTGCTTGCCCGTGATCAGGCTGCGCGGCCGGGCCGTGGGGCTCGTCTTCATCTCCGGCGCGCTCTGCAGGTGGTCGTAGTCGAACGTGAACGGCTCGTAGTAGTCGTCGATCTGCGGCAGGTTCGGGTTGGCGAAGATCCGCATCAAGAGCTTCCACTTGCCGCCCTGCCGCGGCTCGATCGAGCCGTCGGCGCGGCGGACCCAGCCGCCGTTCCACTTGTCCTGGTTCTCCCATTCCTTCGGGTAGCCGATCCCGGGCTTGGTCTCGACGTTGTTGAACCACGCGTACTCCATGCCCGGCCGGCTGGTCCAGACGTTCTTGCAGGTGACGCTGCAGGTGTGGCACCCGATGCACTTGTCGAGGTTCAGCACCATCGCGATCTGGGCGCGGATTTTCATGGGGCCTCCCGCCGGGCCGTCCCAAGGGAGGCCTGCGCCCCCTCGGGGGGCAGCGAACGAATGTGAGCGTGGGGGTTCATGGATTTTCTCCCTGTGCCTGCACCAGCGCGACGCGCTCGGCGCCGACGGGCGTGTCGAGCCAGTCGATCTTGTCCATCTTGCGCACGACGACGAACTCGTCGCGGTTGGTGCCGATCGTCCCGTAGTAGTTGAAGCCGTACGACAGCTGCGCGTAGCCGCCGATCATGTGGGTCGGCTTCAGCACGATCCGCGTCACCGAGTTGTGGATGCCGCCGCGCACGCCGGTGATCTCGGCGCCGGGCGTGTTCACGATCTTCTCCTGCGCGTGATACATCATCACCATCCCGGGGTTGACCCGCTGGCTCACCACCGCGCGGGCGGCGATCGCGCCGTTGATGTTGAAGAGCTCGACCCAGTCGTTGTCGACGATGCCGGCCCGGGTCGCGTCGTCCTCGGACAGCCAGATGATCGGGCCGCCGCGGGAGAGTGTGAGCATCAGCAGGTTGTCGGTGTAGGTGCTGTGGATCCCCCACTTCTGGTGCGGCGTGATGAAGTTGAGCAGGATCTCCGGGTTGCCGTTGCTGCGCAGGTTGTGGATGCCCGCGGTCGCCTTCAGGTCCACCGGCGGGCGGTACGTCGACAGGCCCTCGCCGAACGCGATCATCCACGGGTGGTCCTGGTAGAACTGCTGGCGCCCGGTCAGCGTGCGCCAGGGAATCAGCTCGTGGACGTTGGTGTAGCCCGCGTTGTAGCTGACGGTCTCGCTCTCGATGCCGCTCCACGTCGGCGAGCTGATGATCTTGCGCGGCTGCGCCTGGATGTCGCGGAAGCGGATCTTCTCGTCCTCGCGGTGGATGGCGAGATGCCGGTGGTCGCGGCCGGTGATCTTGGACAGCGCCTCCCAGGCCTTCACCGCGACGTGGCCGTTGGTCTCGGGTGCGAGCATCATCACCACCTCGCAGGCGTCGATGTCGGACTCGATCCGCGGCATCCCGCGCGTGACGCCCTCGGCGCGGACGAGCCCGTTGAGCTCGCCCAGCTGCTTCACCTCGGTCTGCGTGTTCCAGGCGATGCCCTTGCCGCCGTTGCCCACCTTGTTCATCAGGGGCCCCAGCGCCGTGAAGCGCTTGTACACATTGGGGTAATCGCGCTCGACCACCGTGATCTGCGGCGCCGTCTTGCCCGGGACCAGCTCGCATTCGCCGCGCTTCCAGTCCCGCACCTCGAACGGCTGGCCCAGCTCGCCGGGGGTATCGTGCATCAGGGGGGTCAGCACGACCTCCTGCTCGACGCCCAGGTGCCCGACGCAGACCTCGCTGAACTTCTTCGCGAAGCCCTTGTAGATGTCCCAGTCGCTGCGGCTTTGCCACGCCGGGTCCACCGCCGTCGACAGCGGATGGATGAACGGGTGCATGTCGCTGGTGTTGAGGTCGTTCTTCTCGTACCAGGTCGCGGTGGGCAGCACGATGTCCGAGTACAGGCAGGTGGTGCTCATCCGGAAGTCGAGCGTGACCAGGAGGTCCAGCTTGCCCTCGGGCGCGTGCTCGTGCCAGACCACCTCGGTCGGCTTCGCCTCCTCCCGGCCAAGGTCCTTGCCCTGGACGCCGTTGCTGGTGCCGAGCAGGTGCTTCAGGAAGTACTCGTGGCCCTTCCCCGACGACCCCAGCAGGTTCGACCGCCAGACGAACAGGTTGCGCGGCCAGTTGTCCGGGTGGTCGGGGTCAGTGCAGCTCATCGCCACCGAGCCGTCCTTGAGGCCCTGCACGACGTAGTCCTTCGGCGCCATCCCGGCCGCCTGCGCGTCCTTCACCAGCTGCAAAGGGTTCCGCTGCAGCTGCGGCGCCGACGGCAGCCAGCCCATCCGCTCGGCGCGCACGTTGTAGTCGATCATGCTGCCGGCGTGCAGCTTGGGGTCGGCGAGCGGCGACAGCACCTCCTCCATGCCCAGCTTCTCGTAGCGCCACTGGTCGGTGTGCGCGTAGAAGAAGCTGGTGCTGTTCTGCTGCCGGGGCGGGCGGATCCAGTCGAGCGCGAACGCGAGCGCCGTCCAGCCGGTCTGCGGCCGCAGCTTCTCCTGCCCGACGTAGTGCGCCCAGCCGCCGCCGCTCTGGCCCACGCAGCCGCAGAGCATCAGCAGGTTGATGACCCCGCGGTAGTTCATGTCGCTGTGGTACCAGTGGTTCATCGCCGCGCCGATGATCACCATCGACTTGCCGTGCGTCTTGTCGGCGTTGTCGGCGAACTGCCGCGCCACCGTGATGAGCTGCTCGCGCGGCACGCCGGTGATGGCCTCCTGCCAGGCCGGCGTGTAGGCGGCGTCGTCGTCGTAGCCCTTGGCGCCGCTGCCGAAGCCGCGGTCGATCCCGTATTGGGCGGCCTGAAGGTCGAACACGGTGGCGACCAGGGCAAAGCGCTCCTCGCCCGCCTTGCCCAGCGCGATCCGCACCGCCGGCACCCGGGCGCGGTTCAGCTCGCCCTGCTGGGCGTTGCCCGTGAAGTGCGGCGTCTCCCGGCCCGCGAAATACGGGAACGCGACGTCGACGATCTGGTGCGCGGCGGCGTCCCCTTCGACGGCGGAGAGCTTCAGCTTCACGTCGCCGCCGTGGCGCGCTTCCTTGTCCTCGAGGTTCCACTTGCCGGCGTCGGCGCGGCCTTCGGGACCCCAGCGGAAGCCGATCGCGCCGTTCGGCAGCACGACCTTGCCGGAGACGTCGAAGGCGACGGTCTTCCACTCCGGGTTGTTGGCCTGCCCGAGCCGGCCGTTGAAGTCGCTGGCGCGGACGTACCGGTCGGGCACGTAGGTCGTGGTGCCGTCGGGCAGCCGGCGCTCCTCCAGCATCACCAGCAGCGGCAGGTCGGTGTACCGGCGCGCGTAGTTGTCGAAGTACGCGGAGCGGCCGCCCGGGCCCTCGCCGAAGAAGAACTCGCGCAGCACGACGTGGCCCATCGCCATCGCGACCGCGGCATCGGTGCCCTGCTTCGGGTGCATCCAGATGTCCGAGAGCTTCGCGACCTCGGAGTAGTCGGGGGTCACCGCGACGGTCTTCGCGCCCTTGTAGCGCACCTCGGTGAAGAAGTGCGCGTCCGGTGTGCGCGTCTGCGGCACGTTGCTGCCCCAGGCGATGATGAACGTGCTGTTGTACCAGTCGGCCGATTCCGGCACGTCGGTCTGCTCGCCCCACACCTGCGGGCTCGACGGCGGGAGATCGCAGTACCAGTCGTAGAAGCTCATGCAGACGCCGCCGATCAGCGACAGGTAGCGCGAGCCGGCCGCGTAGCTGACCATGCTCATCGCCGGGATCGGCGAGAAGCCGATGATGCGGTCGGGCCCGTGCTTCTTCGCCGTGTACACGTTGGCCGCGGCGATGATCTCGTTCACCTCGTCCCAGCTCGAGCGGACGAAGCCGCCCAGGCCACGCACCTTCTGGTAGTCGCGGCGCTTCGCCTCGTCCTGCTGGATCGACGCCCAGGCCTCGACCGGCCCGTGCTGCTGCCGCGCCGCGCGCCAATGGGAGAGCAGGCGGCCGCGCACCATCGGGTGCTTGACGCGATTGGCGCTGTACAGGTACCAGCTGTACGACGCGCCGCGGGCGCAGCCGCGGGGCTCGTGGTTGGGCATGTCCCAGCGGGTGCGCGGGTAGTCGGTCTGTTGCGTCTCCCACGTGACGATGCCGCCCTTCACGTAGATCTTCCACGAGCACGAGCCCGTGCAGTTGACGCCGTGCGTCGAGCGCACGATCTTGTCGTGCGCCCAGCGGTTGCGGTAGGCGTCCTCCCAGGTGCGGTCCTCGCCGGTGGCCACGCCGTGGCCTTCGGAGAAGGACTCCCTGGGCATCGAGAAGTGATTGAGGCGATCGAGGAAATGGCTCATCGTTTGACTCCGTGGCGGAACCGGACGGGATGCATGGCGGGGATCGGAGACGCTGTCGGAACGCGCATCACGGGTTCTTCACGTAGGCGTTCTTGCGCAGGTAGAACCACCAGTTGAGGACGAGGCACAGCGCGTAGAAGATCGCGAACCCGTACATCGCGTACTGCGGCGTGCCCGCCTTGATCTGCTCGCCGATGACGATCGGCGCGACGAACGCGCCGTAGGCGGCGATGGCCGAGGTCCAGCCCAGCACCGGGCCCGCCTGCTGGCGGTCGAAGATCACGCCGATGCTGCGGAAGGTCGAGCCGTTGCCGATGCCCGATGCCGCGAACAGCACGAGGAAGAGGCCGAGGAAGGCGAAGAAGTACTGCTCCGGCGTCGCCGACGCGTACGCCAGCATCATCACGTAGCCGACGGCGATCGATGCGACCACCATGACGACCGAGATGATCTGCGTGACGATCGAGCCGCCGACCTTGTCGGAGATCCAGCCGCCGACCGGGCGGATCGCCGCGCCAAGGAACGGGCCGATCCACGCGTACGTGAAGGCCGAGATGGCGTTCGGGTTCTTGGTCGTGTGCGTCAGCACGCCGGCGGCGTCGGGGACGTGGCTGATGCCGAAGATCACCGTGATCGCCAGCGGCAGCGCCATCGAGAAGCCGATGAACGACCCGAAGGTCACGATGTAGAGCGCGGTCATCGACCACGTGTGCTTGTCGCGGAAGATCGCGAACTGCTTGGTGACGCCTTCCTTCATCGGGCCGAACGCCGCGATCTTCATCACCAGCAGCGCCGCGATCACGTCCAGCGGGATCGCCACCCACATGCTGATGAGGCCGAGGCCCGTCGGCTTGGGCAGGTAGAGGTAGAGGCCGAGGATGGAGGGCAGGAAAGCGAGCGTGTACAGGTAGGTGATCTTGGCGAACGCGACGATCGGGTTGCCGGCGTTGGGCGTCACGGTCTTCAGGTTGTTCATGCCGAGCCAGCAGAGGATCGACAGCGGCACGAGCGACAGCACCCAGGCGAAGCCGGCGTTCTGGATGAAGGTCGGCGTGCCGGCGGGAATCTTGCCGAGGATCCAGCCGCTGTCCTTCAGCAGCTTCATCGAATCGCCGCCGAAGGCGCCGAACAGGCCCATCGTCATCACCAGCGGGATGACGATCTGCATCGTCGTCACGCCGAAGTTGCCGATGCCGGCGTTGATGCCGAGCGCCGTCCCCTGCAGCCGCTTCGGGAAGAACGTGCTGATGTTCGACATCGAGCTCGCGAAGTTGCCGCCGCCGACGCCGGACCACAGCGCCATCAGCTGGAACGCCCACAGCGGCCAGTCCTTGTGCTGGAGCACGATGCCGGTGCCGATGGCGGGCGCCAGCAGCATCGCGGTCGTCAGGAAGATCGTGTTGCGGCCGCCGGCGAGGCGAATCAGGAACGACGCCGGGATTCGCATCGTGGCGCCGGCGATGCCCGCGATCGCGGTCAGCGTGAAGAGCTCGGCCTGGGTGAACGGGAACCCCAGGTTGATCATCTGCACCGTGATGATTCCCCACATCCCCCAGACGGCGAAGCCGCACAGCAGCGCCGGGACCGAGAGCGCCAGGTTGCGGTACGCGATCTTCCTGCCCGTTCCCTCCCAGAACTGCGGGTCCTCGGGCCGCCAGTCCTCGATGTCGGCGCGGCCGGCGGCGATTGCGTTGGCATTGGTGCTGTTCATGGCGGTCCTTGGTTGAAGGTTCGGCGACTGCGCGCCGCTAGCCGTGCAGGCGGAACGACTTGGCCTTGCCGCCCATGAGCTCGGCCCCGCGCACCTCGGTCCAGTACATCCAGATCAGCGAGATCCAGACGACGCCGTACATCAGCATGAACGCCGACGAGCGGATCCCGGTGATGTCCATCAGCGCGCCGAACATGATCGGCAGGACGAAGCCACCGAGGCCGCCGGCGAGTCCCACGACGCCGGAGATCACGCCGATGTTCTCGGGATAGTCGTCGGAGATGTACTTGAACACCGACGCCTTGCCGAACGCCCACGCGATGCCGAGGATGAACATCAGCGCGGTGAACAGCCAGACGTTGAGCCCGATGTGGAAGGTCCGCGGCCCGTCGACGGTGGTGATCGTGAGGTCGGTCTGCGGGTACGACAGCAGGAAGAGGCAGATCCAGCTGACCCAGAGCACCCACCACGTCATCGCATGCGCGCCGAATTTGTCGGACAGCCAGCCCCCCATCGCCCGCAGCACCCCGCCGGGCAGCGAGAAGCACGCGGCGAGCAGCGCCGCGGCGCGGATGTCGAGGCCGAACTCGCCGACGTAGTACTGGACCATCCACAGGCTCATCGCGACGTAGCCGCCGAACACGATCGAGTAGTACTGGCAGTACTTCCACACCTTCGGATCCTTGAGCGCCTGGAGCTGCTGGCGCCAGGTGATCTTCGAGTCGACGAGGTGCGAGGGCTCGGAATAGCTGAACATCCAGAACAGCAGCGCGGTGCCCAGCATGACCGCGGCGTAGACCTGCGGGACCAGCGTCCAGCCGAAGGCGACCACCAGCGCCGGCGCCACGAACTTGTTGACCGCGGCGCCCGAGTTGCCGGCGCCGTAGATTCCCATCGCGAAGCCCTGCTGCTTGCGCGGGAACCAGCGCGCGACATACGGCGTGCCGACCGAGAACGAGCCGCCGGCCATGCCGACGAAGAGGCCGAGGACGAGGAAGTGCCAGTAGGCGGTCGCGTAGCCGATCAGCCAGATCGGCACGATGCAGAGCATCATCAGCGTGAACATGACGATCCGGCCGCCGAACTTGTCGGTCCACATGCCGAGCGGCACGCGGATCAGCGAGCCGGTCAGCACGGGCGTGGCCGTGAGGAGGCCGAACTCGGTGGCGTTGAGGTTGAGCGTCTTGCGGATCGGGATCCCGATCACGCCGAACATCATCCACACCATGAAGCACACGGTGAATGCCAGCGTGCTGACGATCAGCACGGACAGCGCGTGCCTCCTGTTACCCGTTTTGCCCACTGCGCCCCCTCGCGTGATTTCCTGCAGCGAGTGTGGGCGCTCGGCCCAGCGGTAAATATCCTCCGGTGGGAGGTATGGGCCACGTCGGAAGGACGATGCCGGCATCGTCCGGACGAACTATGTCAGGCCAGGCCGTGCTCCGAGGCGATGACGGCGGCCTGCACGCGGGACGCGACGTCGAGCTTGCGCAGGACGTGCTGGACGTGGATCTTCACCGTCGTCTCGGCGATGCCGAGTTCGCGGCCGATTTCCTTGTTGCTCGCACCCCGCGCGATGCCGCGCAGGATCTCGCGCTCGCGCGGGGAAAGCTGCGCCACGCGCAGCGTCATCGGCGCGACGGCGGCGGGCGGCGCCGCGGCGTCGCGAAACGCCGCGACGAGCTTGCCGGTCATTTCCTCCGCGACCACCGACTCGCCGCGCATCGCCCGGGCAACGGCTGCGACCAGCGCGTCGCCGTCGATCGTCTTCAGCAGGTACCCGCTGGCGCCCGCCCGCAGCGCCGCGGCAAGGTCGGACGCGTCCTCGCTGACGGTCAGCATCAGCACGCGCACGCCGGGAACCGCCTCGCGCAGCGCGGGCAGCGCATCAACGCCGTTGACCCCCGGCAGGTGGTTGTCGAGCAGGATGAGGTCGGGCTGCAGCTCCTGCGCCCGCCGCAGCGCCTCGCCGGCGTCGCCGGCGTCGCCCACGACCGCGAGCTGCGGGTACTGCGCGAGCAGCGCGGTGAGTCCCCGCCGGAACAGCGTGTGATCGTCGACGACCAGGATGCGGACTTGCGGCTGCGATTGAGCGCCCATCGCGGTCAATGCACCGCCATTGCCGACGCCGCGGGGACCGGGACCGGGACCGCCGCCGTCGCCGGCAACGCCAGCAGGATCGACGTGCCGTGACCCGGCGTCGAGACGACCTCCAGCGTCGCGCCGATCCGTTCGGCGCGCTCGGCCATGATGCGCAGGCCCACGTGGGTCTCGTCGTCGCCGGCGCCGTCGGCATCGAAGCCGACGCCGTCGTCGCGGACCTCGAACCGCCATTGCGGCGCCTGGTCCACCCTGAGCCAGACATTGGCGGCGCGCGCGTGCTTGCGGACGTTGGACAGCGCCTCCTGGATGATGTGCAGCACCTGGATCTGCAGGTCGGGCGCGAGCGGCATCCCGTGTCCCGCCATCTGCATCGTGGCCGCGATCCCGCTCTGGTGCTCGAACTTCTTCAGCGTGGTGCGCAGCGCCGGCTCGATGTCCTCGTCCTGCGTCCGCGTGCGGAAATGCACCAGCAGCTCGCGGACGTCGCCGTAGCTCTCGCGGACGCCGGCGTCGATCTCGGCCAGCACGCGCTGCACGCGCTCCGGGTCGCCGCTGGCGAGCGCATCGTGCATCAGCCGGACCTGTATCTTGAGGAACGCGAGCGACTGCGCGATCGAGTCGTGCAGTTCGCGGGCGATGAACGTGCGCTCCTGCGCCACCGCCGCCTCCTTGCCCAGCGCGTCCAGCCGCAGGTTCTCCATCGCGCCCGCGAGGTGCGCCGTCAGCGCCTCGAGCAGCGATATCTCCGCCGGCGAAAGCTCGATCCGGGCATGGTAGAAGAGGTTCACCTCTCCCATCAGCCGGTCGTGGAGCCGGATCGGGATCGACACCAGCGTCGCGTAGCCGGCGTTGGCGCAATGGGGGATGAGTGCCGGCTGCATGGACGCGATCGGGATCACCCGCACCGCGTAGGGTGCGGCCAGCGTGCCGCATTCGCACTCGCCGGCGGAGAGGCACTGCTCGCCCTCGGCCATCGACGTCGGCAGCCCCTCCGAGGCCAGCAGCAGGAACCGTTCGTTGGCCTCGTCCGACCAGCGCAGCGCGACGCCGTCGGCATGCGCCACCCGGCGGACCCGCGCGGTGAAGCCGTCGCCCAGCGCCTTGAGCGTCGTCGCGCCGGCGACCAGCGCCGTGACGTCGTAGAGCGCCTCCAGCCGCTCGCGCTTCTCCTCGAGCTCGGACGTCTTCTCGGCGACCTTGGCCTCGAGGTCGCGATACATCGACTGCAGGTGCTCGGCCATGCCGTTGAAGCATTCGGCCAGCGAGCCGAACTCGTCGGTCGTCACCCGCTCGACGCGCGCGCCGAAATCCCCGCGCTGGATGCGCTCGGTCACTTCCTTGAGGTGCCCGACGGGCTCCAGCACGAACCGGTATCCGGCATAGAGCAGGACGGCCGCGCCGACCAGCGCGAACACCATCATCGCCATCTGCAGGAGGTGCAGCAGAGCCGTCCAGCGCGCCATGTGGTGCTCGATGCCCGCGACCAGCGTGTCGATCTCGGACGCGAAGACCGCCGTTTCGCCGATGAGCTCCGCGACCGGTAGCGGTGGCTGCGACGCCCACTGCCGGTGGAAAGCGGCCCAGCCGGCCTCGACGACGGCGAACTGCGCCCGGACTGCATCGTCCCAGGGCACGAACAGCGGTCGCTCGAGGTCGCCGTGCCTTAGAAGCTCGAGGCTCCGCTCGAACTCGGCGACGTGCTTCGGCACGTCGCCGAGCTCGCCGGTCCCCACGGCGAGCGACATTCGGAACGCCTGCATCCGCATGCGGCCCGCTTCGTTGACGGCGGCGGCACCGCCGTCGAGCTGCCAGGACACCCAGAGCGTCAGCGCGATCGACAGCACGGCGAGCAGCAGGAACGGCGCGCCGACCAGCGCGAGTTTCGCGCCGAGGCTCCAGTGGCGGGGATGGCTCATGGCGGCACTGTAGCGCCTGGGGGCCTGCGTGTCTCGACGCGCAGCAAAGGCGCCGGCCGGACGGCGCGCCCGCCGCTACCCGCGGCGGCCCCCTATCGCCCCCCGCGGGCAGCGGCCGGCAAACCCGAAAAAGTGCAGCGCAACATCACCTTATCATAGGCATAACACCATAATATTATTTGGTATTATGCTATCTCTGGACTGAATTTTGCGGTAGGATTGTGCATTGCGTCGAGCGGCTGCCAGCACCCGTCGCACGATCCTCAATCATGCATACGGGGCAACGGACATGAGAATCTGTGTAGTCGGTGCGGGCTCCATCGGCGGCCACCTCGCCGTCCTGCTCGCGAATAGCGGCCACGAGGTGACGGTCATCGCCCGTGGCGCCCATCTGGCGGCGATCCGGAAGAACGGCCTCAAGCTGATCCTCGACGACGGCACCGAGCACGTGGCGCGAAACCTCGCCGCGACCGCCGACATCCGGGCCGCCGGCAAGCAGGACGTCGTGATCCTCTCGGTCAAGGCCAACCAGGTCGAGCCGATCGTCACCCACCTGCCGGCGCTGTTCGACGACAACACCGTGCTGATCCCGATGCAGAACGGCATCCCGTGGTGGTATTTCCAGCGCCACGGCGGCCCGTTCGAGGGGCGGTGCGTGACCTGCGTCGATCCGGATGCGAAGATCATGAAGGCGATCGACCCCGTGCGCATCATCGGCTGCGTCGTCTACCCGGCCGCCCGCCTCGAGGCGCCCGGCGTGATCCATCACATCGAGGGCAACCGCTACCCGCTGGGCGAACTCGACGGCACGACGACGCCGCGGGTCACCGCCATCGCCGGCGCGCTGGCGGGCGCCGGGCTCAAGGCGCCGGTCCTCGACAACATCCGGTCGGAAATCTGGCTGAAGCTGTGGGGGAACCTCACGTTCAACCCGATCAGCGCGCTGTCGCATTCGACGCTGGCCGACATGTGCCAGTATCCGCTGACCCGCGCGCTCGCCGCGAACATGATGGAAGAGGCGCAGGCGGTGGCGAACGCGCTGGGCATCACGTTCCGCGTCACGATAGAAAAGCGCATCGCCGGCGCCGAGAAGGTCGGCAAGCACAAGACGTCGATGCTGCAGGACATCGAGGCCGGCCGCGAGCCCGAGATCGACGCGCTGGTCGGCGCGGTGATCGAGCTCGGCCGGCTCACCAGCGTGCCGACGCCCCACATCGAGGCCGTGCACGCGCTGGTCAAGCTGCTGGCGCAGACGATGCGCGCCGACAACCTGCGCGTCCGGGCCACGGCCAACGACCCCGTGCCGTACGTGCCGCACCCCGAGGCGCCGGACCCGGCCGCCGTCCTCGTCTGACCGCGGCGCGGCGCGGGCAGCGCCGCGGCCGCCGCGTGCGACAATCCCCTCCGCGGCGAACCCATGCCGCCCGCGGCGCCCGCGAGACCGTTCGCGCCGGCGCCGCGTGACACTCGTTCGCGGAGGAAGCATGCAACTCGCATCGCGGTTCACCGGACTGCGCCGCATCGCCGCGCTGGCTTGCATCACCCTGGTCGTCGCCGGCGCCGCCCGCGCCGAGCAGTCGGAACTGCGCGTGGCCAAGCAGTACGGGCTGGGCTACCTGCAGATGATGGTGCTGGAGGACCAGCGAATCGTCGAGAAGAACGCGAAGGCGGCGGGCCTGGGCGACGTCAAGCTGACCTGGGCCACCTTCCGCTCCAGCGACGTGATGAACGACGCGCTGCTGTCGGGCAACGTCGATTTCGTCTGCCTCGGCATCCCCGGCATCGCGACGATCTGGGCGAAGACGAAGGGCGGCAGCCTCGAGGTGAAGGCCGCGTCGGGCTTCAACTTCCTGCCGCTGCAGTTGAACACCCGCAACCCGAACGTCAAGTCGATCCGCGACCTGACCGACAAGGACAAGATCGCGCTGCCGGCGGTCAAGGTGTCGATGCAGGCGATCATCCTCCAGATGGCCGCCGCCCAGGCGTTCGGCGAGGCCAACTACACGAAGCTCGACAGCCTCGCGGTGTCGATGGCGCACCCCGACGCGATGGCGGCGTTCCTGTCCGGTGCCGGCGAGATCAACAACCACTTCACGTCGCCGCCGTTCATCCAGAAGGAACTCGAGCGGCCGGGCGTGACCAAGGTGCTGAACTCGGTCGACGTGCTGGGCGGCCCGATCTCGTTCAACGTGGTCGCCACGACGACGCGGTTCCACAACGAGAACCCGAAGCTCTACGCGGTGTTCATGGCCTCGCTGGAGGAGGCGACCGCGTTCATCAACCGCGACAAGCGGGCCGCCGCCGAGATCTACCTGCGGATGACGAAGGACAAGAGCTCGGTCGAGGACATCCTGAAGATCATCGACGATCCGCAGGTCGGCTATTCGCTGTTGCCGAAGAACACGATGAAGATGGTCGAGTTCATGCACAAGTCCGGCACGATCAAGGTGAAGCCCGCGTCGTGGAAGGACCTGTTCTTTTCCAACATGCACGAGTTGCCCGGCAGCTGACCGGCCGCCGCCCCCCGCCACGAACCGCAAGGGAATCCCGCCGTTGAACGACGCCACTTCCGCCGCCGCGCTGGCCGGACGCTACGACGCCATTGCCTACGCCGCGCAGCCCAGTCCCTGGAGCCAGCCCGGGCACCTCGCCGCCGTCGCCACGCTGTTCGGCCTCGACCCGCCGCCGGCAGCCTCCGCCAGGGTGCTGGAGGTGGGCTGCAGCGACGGCGCCAACCTGATCCCGATGGCGGTGGCGCTGCCCGGCGCGACGTTCGTCGGCTGCGACCTCGCCGCGCGACCGATCGCCGAGGCGCGCCGTACCGTCGAAGCGACCGGCCTGTCCAACATCCGCTTCGAGCAGGCCGACCTGGCCGAGCTGCGCGACGACTTCGGCCCCTTCGACTACATCGTCGCGCACGGCGTGTACTCGTGGGTGCCGGCGCCGGTGCGCGACGCGCTGTTCGCGCTGGCGGCGCGCCGCCTGGCACCCAACGGCGTCATGTTCGTCAGCTACAACACGCTGCCCGGCTGCCGCGTCCGGCAGGCGGCGTGGGATGCGCTCGCGTACCACACGCGGGGGATCACGGAGCCCCGCGCACGGCTCGACGCCGCCCGCGCGCTTGGCGCGCTGCTGGCGGAGCCCGGCACCACGAACGAGGACTCCGACGCCGCGCTGCGCGCCGAGTTCGCGCGCATCGCCACCCGGCCCGACAGTCCGCTGTTCCACGACGACCTCGGCGAGCCGAACGACCCGGTCCACTTCCACGAGTTCGTCGCGCATGCCGGTCGTCACGGGCTCGCGTTCGTCGCGGAATCGGCGCTGTCGTCGACGACCGGCGACGGCCTGTCGCCGCGGATGCGCGCGTTCGCCGACGGCTGCGACCGCCTCGCGCGCGAGCAGTACCTCGATTTCGCGCACCTGCGCCGGTACCGGCAGAGCCTGCTGTGCCACGCCTCGTCGGCCGGCGCACTCGCCTGGGCACCGCAGCGGATCGCGGCGATGCAGGTGTCGGCGTCGACCGCGCTGATGCGTGCGGCGGCCGAAGGCCGCTTCACCGGCGGCGACGCGCGCGACGCGATGCAGGCCGTGCTGCAGTGGCTCGCCGGGCTGGCGCCGCGCGCCGTCGCGGTCGCCGACGCGCGCGACTGGCTCGCCCGCCGCGCCGGCGGTGCCGTGCCGCCGGTGGCGATCGAGGACCTGCTGGCCGACGCCTGCCGCAACGGCCTCGTGCAACTCCACACGACTCCGCTGCGCCTCGCCGCGACCGCCGACGAGCACCCCGTCGCGAGCCCGCTGGTGCGCTGGCAGGCGATCGAGCGCGACTACCTCACCAACCTGCGGCACGAGGCGGTGCGGGTCGCCGACCCGCTGGCCCGGCAGCTCCTGCCGCTGCTCGACGGGAGCCGCAGCCGGCGGCAGCTCGTCGAGGCGCTGGGTCCGGCGCTGTCCGCACGGGAGCGGAAGGCACTCGCGGACAAGGTCGACGGGTACCTGAAGGCGTTCGCGCGGCTCGCGCTGCTGATGCCGGCCTGACCCGCGCCCCCGGGCTGCGGGTAAACTCCCGGCTGGCGCCCGCCTTAGCCGCCAGCCGCCGCCGCGTCGGCACCTTTCGCGCAAGGCCGGCTCCCGCACCCCCCCCGCCGGCAACCCCAACCAGGACGGAGATTCCCCACGATGAATTCGCACCAGAAGATCGCCATCGTCACCGGCGCCGGCAGCGGCATCGGCCGCGCCACCGCGCTCGCGCTGCTGCACCACGGCTATGGCGTCGCGCTGGCGGGACGGCGGCTCGAACCGCTGCAGGACGTCATCGCGGCCGCGGGGCTGTCCGCCGAGCGTGCGCTGGCCGTGCCCACCGACGTGGGCGACCCGGACTCGGTGGCGGCGCTGTTCGCGAAGGTCAAGGAACGGTTCGGCCGGCTCGACGTGCTGTTCAACAACGCCGGCGTCGGCACGCCGGCGATTCCGCTCGAGGACCTCACCTACGCGCAGTGGAAGAACGTGGTCGACATCAACCTGACCGGCTCGTTCCTGTGCACGCAGCAGGCCTTCAGGATGATGAAGAGCCAGGACCCGCGCGGCGGGCGCATCATCAACAACGGCTCGATCTCGGCCCACGCGCCGCGGCCCAACTCGGCGCCGTACACGTCGACCAAGCACGCGATCACCGGCCTCACCAAGTCGACGTCGCTCGACGGCCGCAAGTACGACATCGCGTGCAGCCAGATCGACATCGGCAACGCGCACACCGAGATGGCGGCGCGGATGGCCACCGGCGTGATGCAGGCCAACGGCGAGATCGCGATCGAGCCGCTGATGGACGTCGCGCACGTCGCGAACTCGGTGGTCTACATGGCGGGCCTGCCGCTCGACGCCAACGTCCAGTTCATGACGGTGATGGCGACCAAGATGCCCTTCGTCGGGCGCGGCTGACCGGCCGGCATTTCCCCGCGCCGCGCCCGTCGCGGGCGGGGCCGGTGGCAGGGGCCGCTACAATGGGCGCCTATGCCACTACTCACACTCGCCCGGGCGCGCCTCGCCTTCGGGCACTACATGCTGCTCGACGGCGCCGATTTCCAGCTCGACGCGCGCGAGCGGATCGGGCTGATCGGCCGGAACGGCACCGGCAAGTCGTCGCTGCTCAAGGTGCTGGCCGGCATCACCCATCTCGACGACGGCGAACTGTGGGTCGCGCCGCACGCGCGCGTCGCCTACGTGCCGCAGGAACCGGTGCAGGACGCCGCGTCGACCGTCTACGACGCCGTCGCGCTGGGCCTGGGCGCCGAGGGTCGGCACCTCGCGGAATACCACCACGCCACCGCGCTGCTCGCCGAGGACGGCAGCGACCCGAAGCTGCTCGAGGCCGTCGGCACGCTGCACGCGCAACTCGACGCCGCCGACGGCTGGGCGCTCGGCAACCGGATCGACACGGTGCTCTCGCGACTGGCGCTGCCCGCCGACGCGGTGATCGGGTCGCTGTCGGGCGGCTGGAAGAAGCGGGTCGCGCTGGCGCAGGCGCTCGCCGCGCTGCCCGACGTGCTGCTGCTGGACGAGCCGACCAACCATCTCGACCTCGATGCGATCGCGTGGCTCGAGGACTGGCTGCAGGGATTCGCCGGCGCCGTGGTCTGCGTCACCCACGACCGGCGCTTCCTCGACGCGATCGCCACCCGGATCGCCGAGCAGGACCGCGGCCGGCTGCGCTCGTATCCGGGCAGCTACGCCGCCTACCAGCAGCTGAAGGCGCAGCAGCTCGCCGACGAGGCCGTGTCGGCGGCGAAGTTCGACAAGGTGCTGGCGCAGGAGGAGGTCTGGATCCGCAAGGGCATCGAGGCGCGGCGCACGCGCAACGAGGGCCGCGTGCGGCGGCTGGAGCAGCTTCGCCTCGAGCGCGCGGCGCGGCGCGACCGGATGGGACAGGTCAACCTGAAGCTCGACGACGGCGCGCGGTCGGGACAGATGGTCGCCGAGCTCACCCGCGTCCGGAAGGCCTTCGGCGACAAGGTGGTGATCCGCGACTTCACGACGCGCGTGCTGCGCGGCGACCGGATCGGGCTCATCGGCCCCAACGGCGTCGGCAAGACGACGCTGCTGAAGCTGATCCTGGGCGACATCGAGCCCGATGCCGGCACCGTGCGCCGCGGCGTCAACCTCGCGGTCGCCTACTTCGACCAGCTGCGCGAGGTGCTCGACCCCGAGGCGAGCGTGCAGGACACGATCAGCCCCGGCGGCGAATGGATCGAGATCGGCACCGAGAAGAAGCACGTGATCACCTACCTCGGCGACTTCCTGTTTCCGCCGGAACGGGCGCGCTCGCCGGTGCGCTCGCTGTCGGGCGGCGAGCGCAACCGGCTCTTGCTGGCGCGGCTTTTCGCGCGGCCCGCGAACGTGCTGGTGCTCGACGAGCCGACCAACGACCTCGACATCGAGACGCTCGAGCTGCTGGAGTCGCTGCTGCAGGAATACCGCGGGACGATCTTCCTCGTGAGCCACGACCGCACGTTCCTCGACAACGTGGTCACGCAGGTGATCGCGTTCGAGGGCGACGGCAAGCTGTCCGAGCATGTCGGCGGCTACAGCGACTGGGCCGCGTACCGGGCGCGGCAGGAGGCGCCGCGCGCCGCGCCGGCGGGGTCGAAGCCGGCCGAAGCGGCGCGCGACAAGCCGGCCGCGGCTGCGCGCGCGCCCGCGGCGCCGCGGCGCAAGCTGACGCTCGGCGAGGAGCGCGAGCTCGCCGCGCTGCCGGGGCGGATCGAGACGCTCGAAGCGCGGGCCGGCGAGATTCGCGGGCGCTTCACCGACCCCGCGCTCTATCGCAGCGCCGGCGAGACGGTGAAGACGCTGCAGGGCGAACTGGGCGAGATCGAGCGCGAGCTCGGCGGCGCGTATGCGCGCTGGGAGGAACTGGAAGCCCGCGCCTGACCGGCGGACCCGATGCGACTCACTTGGGCGCCGGCGCGGTGCCCTCCTGCTGCTGCTCCTGCTGCTCCTGCTGCTGCTCCCGCTGCATCCGCTCGAACTCGGCGCGGATCGCGTCCTCGGACAGCGGCTTCGCCGCCTGCGCGGACGCCGCGTCGGCGGCCGGGCCGCGCCAGACGACGGCGGGCACCGCGAGCACCAGTGCCAGCACGCCGGCGGCAATCGCGACGTAGGGGGCGAGCGCCCCGCCGAGCGCCCGCGTCGACACCGGATGCGGCAGCCGGTTGCGGACCATCAGCACCGCGTAGCCGAACGGCGGCAGCAGGAATGACAACTGCAGGATC
The DNA here is from genome assembly GCA_943331295.2 of Bordetella parapertussis. Taxonomy (GTDB): domain Bacteria; phylum Pseudomonadota; class Gammaproteobacteria; order Burkholderiales; family Casimicrobiaceae; genus CAIWHR01. The sequence goes on from CALQLA020000037.1 coordinate 28,347, forward strand.
AGCAGCGTGAGCACCGCCACGACCGTCGCATCCGGCACGCGCGTCAACAGCGGCGGCATCACCACGGGAATCACCACGAAGATCATCTCGAACGCGTCGAGCACGAACGCGCACACCGCCAGCATCGCCAGCACGGCGAAAAGACACGCATACGGCCCGCCGCCCATGCCGGTCAGCACCGCCGCGATCCAGCGGTCGGTGCCGAACGCGCGGAGCACGAGCGTGAACACGGTCGCCGCCAGCAGCAGCGCGAACAGCGCGCCGGTCACGGCCATCGTGTCGCGCAGGACGTCCATCAGCACCGCGCGCGTGAGCGACCGGGTGACGAGCCCGAACAGGAACAGCGCGACGCCGCCCGTCGCCGCTGCTTCCACCGCGTACATGTAGCCGGCAGTCACCGCGCCCAGGAGGCCCAGGATCAGGCCGATGGTGACGAGGGCGACGGCCTGGTCGGCACGCGTCGGCGCAGCCTCGGCCGCGGCGACGCCGCCGGCGGCGTCGCGGCGCGCCGTCCACCACGCGACCGCGACACACCCGGCGAGCAGCACCGCCGCCGGGACGAGCGCGCCGCGAAAGACGTCCTGCGTGTTTATGATGCGCACCGCCACATGCGTGATGTTCACCGCCTCGGTGTGGGCGCGCAGCATCGCGTCGCCCAGCAGGATCAGCACGAGCGACGGCGGGATCACGACGCCCAGCGTGCTGGCGACGCAGACGAGCGCGGCGCCGCGGGCATCGGGCATGCCGGCGGCGTGCAGCCGGGGCGACACGGTGCGCGCGAGCATCGCCACGCTGGCGCCGACGGAGCCGTTCATCGGCGCCAGCAGCACGCCGAGGCCCATGCCGGCCAGCGCCGGACCGGCGCCGGTCGCCCGCAGCGCCCGCGCGCCGACCCGGAACAGCACCTGCGCCAGCGGCAGCCGGTTGAGCAGCGCGCCCATCAGCACGTACAGCGGCAGCGCCTGCAGCAGGTCCTGCTCGAGGAGCCCGACGAGGCGCGAGGGAATGCCGGTCAGGAGCGGCATCCCGAACACGCCTGCCGCGACACCGCCCAGCGCGAAGGCCATCGTCACCCCGATCAGCGCGATCCACGTCGGCAGGCCGGTGACGATCATCGCCAGCGCGGCGGCCGCCAGCATCCAGATGCCCGCGGTCTCCACTACGGGCCCGGCCCGTCGTCGTCGCCAAAGGCCGCGACCACCGACTGCAGCAGCACCAGCGCCGCCAGCAGCGCAACCGCGACCTTCACGAGGAAGTAGCCCGGGTTATAGGTCTCGGGGAACGACTCGAGTTGCGCGACCGACTGGGCGACGACGGGCCATGCCGTGTACAGGATGAACAGCGACCACGGTGCCAGCACGACGAGCCCGGCAATGCGCGCAAGCCGCGCGCGCACACGCGCCGGGTAGCGGTGGGCGAACGCGTCGGCGGCAAGGTGGACGTGCCGCCGCGACGCATACGAAATGGCGGCGGCGACGTACAGCGCGAACAGCAGCTGCGCGAGGTCGTTCGCCTCGCGCGAATAGGCGGCGACCAGCTCGCGCAGCGGCCACTGCAGGAACAGGAGCAGCGAGACCGGCAGCACCAGCACCAGCGCGCACCCGATGACGATGCCGAGCCCCCGATCGAGCGCGCCGAGCGCGCGGCGGGCGATGCCGCGCTGCCCTGCCGGTGCCGCGCGGCTCACCGGCCGGCTGCCGCGATCAGCCGACGTGCTGGCGGAAGAACGCGAGCGTGCGCTCGCGCGCCAGCTTCGCCGCGGCGGCGTCGTACGAGCCGCGCTGGTCGCAGTTGAAGCCGTGGTCGGCGGCGTAGATGTGCACCTGCGCCTGCGGCAGCTTGGCGGCGAACTCCCGCACGCCGGCGACCGGGATGTGCTGGTCGCGGTCGCCGAAGTGGCACATCACCGGGACCTTCGGCTTCTCGTCGGCGGCATCGAGCATCCCGCCGCCGTAGTGCGGCACCGCGCAGGCGAAGCCGGACAGCCTGGAGGCGGCGAGCCACGACATGTAGCCGCCCCAGCAGTAGCCGGTGATCCCCACCTTGCCGGCACTGGCGGCGACGTCGCGCGCGGCGGCGATGTCCTGCAGCGCCCTGGCGGTGTCGACCTTCGACTTGAGGCCCACGCCGCGCTCGATTTCCGGCGCCGTGTAGCCGATGTCGACTCCCGGTTCCACGCGGTCGAACAGCGCCGGCGCGACGACGAGGTAGCCGTCGGCCGCATAGCCGTCGCAGACGTTGCGGATGTGGCTGTTGACGCCGAAGATTTCCTGCACCACCACGAGCCCGCCGCGGGGCGTGCCCGCCGGATCCGCACGGTAGGCCGACAGCTTGCGGCCGTCGGCGGCGGTGAGTTCGATCATCTTTCCCATCTAGCAATCCTCCATAGGGGCACACCGTTTGGTATGCTCATTATCGCATTGCCGGGGACGCGTCGCAGCCCGCGCGCGGCCCGGCTCCCTGCTGCATCGCCAACCGCATGTTACCCGCCGCCCCGGATGTCACCCGCCGGCGGCGCGCATGCCCGGCGCCCTCCACCTACCCCGCCCGCCCAATGACCTCCGCCCCGACCCCTACGCCTTCCACCCCGGCCGTGCGCTCGAAGCTGCCGGCCAGCGGCACCTCGATCTTCAGCGTGATGTCCGCGCTGGCGCAGCAGCATGGCGCCGTCAATCTCGGCCAGGGCTTTCCCGACTACGCGATCGACCCGGTGCTGATCGACCTCGTCGGCGACGCGATGCGCGCGGGCCACAACCAGTACCCGCTGATGCCCGGCGTGCTCGCGCTGCGCGAGGCCATCGCCGGCAAGGTGGCCCGCCTGTACGGGCACGGCTACGACCCCGAGCGCGAGGTCACCGTCACCACCGGCGCGACGCAGGCGATCTTCACGACCATCGGCGCCCTCGCCCATCCGGGTGACGAGGTCATCGTGTTCGAGCCCGCCTACGACAGCTACATCCCGGCCGTGCGGCTCGCCGGCGCCACGCCGGTGCCGCTGCCGCTCACGGTGCCCGGCTACCGGATCGACTGGGCCGCGGTCAGGCGCGCGATCACGCCGCGCACGCGGATGATCCTCGTCAACACCCCGAACAACCCCGGCACCAGCGTGCTCTCGACGGAGGACCGCGCGGAACTCGCCGCAGTCACGCGCGGCACCGACATCGTCGTCGTCAGCGACGAGGTCTACGAGCACATGGTCTACGACGGCGCCCGCCACGAGGGCCTCGCGCGCGATCCCGAGCTCGTCGCGCGCAGCGTGGTGATCGGGTCGTTCGGCAAGACGTTCCATGCCACGGGCTGGAAGGTGGGCTACGCGCTGGCGCCGCCCGCGATCACCGCCGAGATCCGCCGCGTCCACCAGTTCACGGTGTTCACGGTGAACAGCCCGATGCAGCACGCGCTGGCGGCCTTCCTGCGCGAGCCCGCCCGCTACGAGGACCTGCCGGGGTTCTTCGAGAAGAAGCGCGACCTCCTGCGCGACCTGCTGGGCGAAACGCCGCTCGAGCTCCTGCCCTGCGCCGGCAGCTACTTCCAGCTCGCGCGCTACGACCGGGTCAGCGACGAGCCGGCCGCGGATTTCGCGCAGCGGCTGATCCGCGACTACGGCGTGGCGACGATCCCGCTGTCGGCCTTCTACCAGGACGGCACCGACCACCGCGTCATCCGCTTCTGCTTCGCGAAGCGCGACGAGACGCTGCGCGCGGCGGCGGAGCGCCTGGGACGCCTGCAACCCCGGTAGCAGCGAACCACCGGGCCGGCACCCCCGTGCCGGCACTTCGCGGGTGCCCAGTCCGACGCGCGGGGACGACCGGCTCCGGCGCGCGCCGCCTGCAGTTGACAGCGAAGACCCCCCGGGGGAACATCGCTGCCGTTGGACCAAGCTGCCCGTTGGTGAGCGATGGTTCATCAAACACCCCCGCCTCTGCGGGCATTCCCGTCGTCACCGGCAAGTTAGTGAAATATCAATTCGATTTCGGGTTTCTCGACGGGCGATGGCCGGCGCTCGTGCACGGCATGGTCCTCACGATGGAGCTGACGGGGATCGCCGTCGTCACCGGCGTCGTCTTCGGCACGCTGTGCGCCGTCGCCCGCACCGGCCGGCGCGAGTGGCTGCGTCGGCTCGTCGCCGGCTACGTCGAGACGATCCGCAACACGCCGCTGCTGGTGCAGACGTTCTGGCTGTTCTTCGGCCTCGCGTCGATCGTCCGTCTTTCCGCCTTCCAGGCGGCCGTCGTCGCGCTGACGATCAACATCACCGCCTATTCGTCCGAGATCATCCGCGCCGGCATCGAATCGATCCACAAGGGACAGGTCGAGGCCGCCGAAAGCCTGGGCCTCACGCGGCTGCAGATCCTCCGCGACGTGGTGCTGCCGCCGGCGATCGAGAAGGTGTTCCCGGCGCTGACCAGCCAGTTCGTGCTGATGATGCTGGCGTCGTCGATCATGGCCCAGATTTCGGTGGAGGAGCTGACGGCCGCCGGGGGGCGCATCCAGCTGGAGACGTTCCGCGGCCTCGAGATCTACACGATCATCGCGGGCATCTACGTCGCGCTGTCGCTGCTGCTCCGGCTCGCCTTCAGGGGCATGGCCTGGGCCGCCTTCCCGCGGGCGCGTCGAATCAAGGCACAGGGCTGACGCGATGATCTTCTCCGTCAACCAGATCCTCTTCGTGCTGCAGGGACTGCTGTGGACGGTGCTGCTATCGGTCTTCGGCTTCGTCGGCGGCGGGATCCTCGGCCTCGGCCTCGCGCTGATGCGCGCCTCGTCGGTCGCCGCGCTGCGCACGCTCGCCTCCGGCTACATCCAGCTTGTCCAGGGCATCCCGCTGCCGGTGATGATGTTCGTGTCGTATTTCGGCCTCACGCTGACCGGGTACGACGTCCCGGCACTGGTGGCGGCGGCGCTCTGCATGACCGTATGGTCGGCCGCCTACCTCGGCGAGATCTGGCGCGGCTGCATCCAGGCGGTTCCGCGCACGCAATGGGAGGCCGCCGACAGCCTCGCCCTGACGACGGTCCAGAAGATGCGGGACGTGATCCTGCCGCAATCGGTGCGGCTGGCGATTCCGCCGACGGTCGGCTTCATGGTCCAGATCATCAAGAACACTTCGTATGCCGTCGTGATCGGCTTCGTCGAGTTGACGCAATCGGGCCGCGTGATCAACAACGCCGTGTTCGAGCCCTTCATCATCTTCACCGCCGTAGGTGCACTCTATTTTTCCCTCTGCTACCCGCTGTCCCGCCTCTCCCGCAGGCTCGAGGCCCGGATGCGCGCGCGCGGCGCATAAGCGATGACCACGACCGCCACCTCCGCACCCGCACCCGCCGCCGCCGGCCCGCCGGCTGTCGTCGCTTTCCGCGACGTGCACAAGCGCTTCGGCAGCCTCGAGGTGCTGAAGGGCATCAGCTTCGACGTCCGGCGGGGCCAGGTGGTCTGCATCATCGGCCGCAGCGGCTCGGGCAAGAGCACCGCCGTGCGCTGCATCAACGGCCTCGAGAAGATCGACAGCGGCTCGATCGAGGTCTGCGGCCACCGGATCGAGGCCCGCAACCTCGACCTGCGGATGATCCGCCGGCAGGTCGGCATCGTCTTCCAGAGCTACAACCTGTTCCCCCACCTGACGGTCGAGGAGAACATCACGCTGGCGCCGCGGCGGGTGAAGGCGATGACCGCCGCCGCCGCCCGCGAGACCGCGCGGCGGGTGCTCGCCCAGGTCGGGCTGCAGGACAAGGTCGGCAGCTATCCCGAGCAGCTCTCCGGCGGCCAGCAGCAGCGCGCCGCGATCGCGCGCGCCCTCGCGATGGAGCCGGAGGTCATGCTGTTCGACGAAGTCACGTCGGCGCTCGACCCGGAACTCAAGGGCGAGGTGCTGAAGGTCATGGCCGATCTCGCGGCCGGCGGGATGACGATGGTGCTGGTGACCCACGAGATGGCCTTCGCGCGCCAGATCGCCGACACCGTCGTCTTCATGCATCAGGGCCGCGTCCACGAGATCGGCCCGAGCGACATCCTCGTGCACCCCGCCACCGTCGAATTGCGGCAGTTCGTGGGCACGGGGCTCTAGGAGCAGGCGCAGCGTCCGCGACGGCGCCGCCGCCGCCGCGGTGTCGAAACGGCAAACAAACCACTACAACAGCACAGAGAGGAAGAACCATGCATATGGAAGCACTCAAGAAGATCGCAGGCGTCGCCGTCGTCGCGCTGGCGTTCACCGCAGGCGCGGCGCACGCCGACCAGCTCGCCGACATCAGGAAGGCGAAGAAAATCCGGATCGCGACCGACCTGTCCACCGCGCCCGACGGCATGGTCGACGCCAGCATGAAGCCGACCGGCCGCGACGTGGAGATCGGGCAGCTGCTGGCGAAGGACCTCGGCGTCGAGTATGAGATCGTCACCACGACGGGCGCGACGCGCATCCCGCTGCTGCAGGCGAACAAGGCGGACCTCGTGATCTCGACCCTGTCCGTCACCGCCGAACGCGCCAAGATCATCGACTACTCGCTGGCCTACACGGCGCTGCAGTCGGTCGTCGCCGCCCCCGCCGGGATGAACATCAAGGGCTTTCCGGACCTCGCCGGAAAGTCGGTCGGGGTGACGCGCGGCACGACGCAGGACACCGACCTCACGCGCGACGCCGTCGGCGCGACGATCATGCGCTTCGACGACGACAACATGATGATGGCCGCGGCCGCCTCGGGCCAAGCCGACATCGTCGCCACGTCGGTCTCCCTGATCAACACGATCAACAAGAAGAACCCGGCCCGGCAACTCGAGCCCAAGTTCGTGCAGCGCAACTTCATGACGGCGATGGGCATGCGCAAGGACGAGCCCGAGCTCCTCGCGTGGGTGAACGCCTGGATCCGGACGAACATCAAGAACGGCAAGCTCAACGAGCTGGAGAAGAAGTACCACGGCGCCGGCTTCCCGGACGAGGTCGTCAAGGCCGCGCAGTAGGTCGGGCCCCGCCCGACCCTGGCGCCGGCCCCGGCCATTGCCGCGGCCGGCGCCATGTCGGCGTGACCTGGGCGCCGGCCGGAGACGCGGCCGGCTTTCCGCATCGAGAAGGAGAACGCTCTTGAGCACCAGCGACGACAGGCAGGCGAATGTGGCACCGGCGACCTTGCGCGAGCTGCTCGCCTCGCCGAAGGGGGTGGTCGCACCGCTGGTTCTGAACCCGCTGATGGCGAGGCTGGCGGAAGCCTCGGGCTTCGCGGCGGGCTACCTGGGCGGCGGCGCGACAGGCTACGTGAATTGCGGCACCGAGGCCAACCTCGGCCTCACGCAGCTCGTCCACGCCGGCATCGAGATCATGGCCCAGTCGCCTCTGCACCTGATCCTCGACGGGACCTGCGGCTGGGGCGACCCGATGCACGTGAGGCACACGGTGCGCGTGGCGGAAGCCGCGGGCTTCGCCGCGATCGAGATCGAGGACCAGCTGCTGCCGAAGCGCGCCCATCACCACGTCGGTGTCGAGCACCTGATCCCGCTGGAGCTGATGGTCGCCAAGATCGAGGCGGCCGTCGCGGCGCGGCGCAGCCCGGATTTCCTGATCATCGGCCGCACGAATGCGGCCCGCGTCCACGATCTCGACGAGGCCGTCCGGCGCGCCCTGGCCCTGCATCGCGCGGGGGCGGACGTGCTGCTGGTGATGCCGGAGAACGCGGAAGGATTGCGCGCGGTTGCCAAGCGCCTGCCGCGCCCGCTGATGTGCATGCTGCCGGGTGGCGGCGCCGAGGCGGTCGGCATTGCGCTGCCCGAGCTGGCCGCGATGGGCTACGCGCTGATCGTCGATTCGCAGACCCCGCTGTTCGCGATGTTCCATGCGGTCCGGCGGTCGTACGACGCGCTCGCCCGGGGCCTTCCCAACCCGATCATCGGCACCACGGGCCCGGACGAGGAGAAGCGGATCCATGAGATGATCGGGCTCGACCGGATGCTGGAAATCGAGCGGCGCACGGTCGAGCGCTGACGCGCGCGCCCCACGGCCCGCAGGCGGCGCGGGCGGCTGAGTGCCGCCCGCTCGCCGCCCGCGCGGATGTCACGCGGCGCCGTCGTCGCCGGTCGGCACCGGCTGCCGCGCGTACGACGTCGCGATCGACGCCGAATCGCGCATTCCGCCGCCGCCGTCGACGTAGTCCGAGTAGCGGGCCGTCGCGGTCTCGACCATCGACAGAGACAGGCCGCGCTCGCGCGCGAACTCCTGGACGGCCTTCAGGTCCTTCAGGAGCTGCCGGGCATAGCTGCGGGGAGGATCGAAGGCACGCGCCTGCATCTGCGGATAGATCTGGCGCAGGAGCTCGCTGTCCGGATGGCCGCCGGCGAAGCACTGCGGCAACAGCGCAGCGTCGATTCCGGCCGCCTCCGCCAGCGCCAGCGCTTCGGCCATGACGACGTAGCCGCTGCCGACGATCGCCTGGGCGATGATCTTCGCCGTCTGTCCCGCGCCCGTCGGGCCGACGTGCGTGAAATTCGCCGCCAGGTCCTGCTCGACCGACCGGATCGCGTCGACGTCGGCGGCATCTCCGCCGGCCATCACGGTCAGCGTGCCCTTGCGCGCCGCGATCGGGCCGCCGGAGACGGGGGCGTCGACCCAGCGCATGCCGGTCGATGCCAGCAGACGGGCCGCGATCTGCCTGGTGGCCGCGGGATCGGCGGTCGAATGATCGATGATGATCCTGTCGCCGCGCCCGGCCGCGCCGATTCCGTCGTCGCCGAACACGCAGCTCTCGACCGCCGCGGCGTGCAGCACGCAGATCAGCACGACGTCGCTCGCGCGCGCGACGGCCGCGGGCGAGGCCGCGGCGACGGCACCGGCCGCCAGGACGGCACCGACCCGCTCCGGCTCGAGATTCCAGACGGTGACGCGCCACCCACGTTCAAGGAGGCGCAGCGCCATCGCGCTGCCCATGATGCCCAGGCCAATGAACCCGAGGCGGGGACGTTCGGTGTTCTGCATCATCCGGCCTCAGAGATAGCGGAGCCAGAGGTAGACGTGCGACAGCGCGATGCTGAGGAGCATCAGCGGGAATGCGATCTTCAGGTACGTCATGAAGTGGAACGTGGTGCCCGCGCGCTCGGCCATCCCGGCGACGACCAGGTTCGCCGACGCGCCGATCAGCGTGCCGTTGCCGCCCAGGCACGCTCCCAGCGACAGTGCCCACCACAGCGGCAGCAGCGCGGCATCGCCGCCGAACGTCGGCGCCATTGCCTTGATCAGCGGGATCATCGTCGCCACGAACGGGATGTTGTCGATGAACGCCGAGAGCACCGCCGACGCCCACAGGATCGCCAGCGCGGTGATCTTGAAATCACCGCCGGTCGCCTTGAGCAGGCCCTCCGCGAGCAGGTCGATCAGCCCGGCCTTCTGCACCCCGTAGACCAGCACGAACAGCCCGAGGAAGAACATCAGCGTGATCCACTCGGCTTCCGACAGCGCGCCGTGGACGTTCTTCGACTGCTCCTCCGACGGCTTGCCGTAGTTGTCGAGCAGCAGCAACAGCGCCGCGCCGAAAATCGCGACGGTCGCCGGCTCGACCTTCGTCTGGCGCTGCAGCATGAAGCCCAGGATCACCAGCGCGATGACGGTCAGCGACTGCTTGAGGAGCCGCGGATCGGTGATCGCCTTGCTCTCGTCGAAGCTCATCACCCGCAGGCGGTTCTCCTCCTTCGCCACCATCCCGCGACCCCAGATGAAATACAGCGGGACCAGCGTCGCCGCCATGATCACGATGATGACCGGCGAGAGCGCCAGCCCGAAGTCGTTGAACGTAAGCCCGGTCGCCGAGCCGATCATGATGTTGGGCGGGTCGCCGATCAGGGTCGCCGTGCCGCCGATGTTCGACGCGAAGATCTGCGCGAACAGGAACGGATAGGGCTTCACCTCCAGCTCGTCGGTGATGAGCAGCGTCACCGGAACGGTCAGCAGCACGGTGGTCACGTTGTCGAGGAACGCGGAGAACACCGCGGTCACGATCGACATCATCAGCATGATGCCCCAGGGCCGGGCGTCGACCTTCTTCGCCGACCAGATCGCGACGTACTGGAAGAGCCCCGAGCGCCGCGTGATGTTGACGATCAGCATCATCCCCAGCAGCAGGCCCAGCGTGTTGAAGTCGACCGAGGCCATCGCCTCCTTCTGGTCGAGCACGCCGACGAGGATCAGGAGCCCGGCACCCAGCAGCGCGATGATCGCGCGGTTGACCTTGTCGGTCATGATCACCGCATAGGTGCCGACGAACAGCACCGTCGCGACCCACATCGCGCTCAACCCGAAGATCACCGCGCTCTCCGACCCGGCCGCGGGGTGCATCAGGCGACTCCGGCGTCGTGGAGCGTGCGCAGCGCGTCGCGCGCGGAAACCATGCCGACCAGCGTCCTGCCGTCGGCCGAGACCACCGGTACCGTGTTGGCGCCGCGATAGAGCAGCAGCACCATCTCCAGCGGCGACGTCTGCGGATGCACGACGTGCTCGGGCTTGACCACGAAATCGCGCACCGGCGACGCGGCGATCGCGCGCATGCGCTCCTTCACCTGCTCCAGCGTGTCGCCGACGAACGCGAGGTCGGGCATCCCGTAGTCGAGCACGGCGGCCCGCGGCAGCAGCGTCTCGAGCAGGTGGTTAAGCTTGAACATCCCGAGGAACCGCCCCTCGCCGTCGACGACCGGGAGGTCGTTGACGCGATGGTCGAGCATCTGCCGCGTCGCATCGGCCACGGTGTCGGACGCCGCGAGCGAGGGGAATTCGGTGCTGTACATCACTGGGGAACTCATTGCGGGTCGCCTCTTGTGGGATGCGGCAACAGCCGTTGGGCAGGAAGGCGGCGGCCACCAACCGGGGACGCGCGCGCAGGGGTCGGCGGCGATTCTATCCCATTATCCGGCGCCCGCAGGACGCGGACACGGCATACTCATTACAATGTCGCGCCGGCCATCGGGTCGTGCAGCGCAGCAAAACCCAAGGGGGAAACGAGGTGAATGTCATCGATACAAGGTTGCCGGCGCTCCTGCGCGGCGACCGCCCGCTCGCGGGCGTGTTCGTGGGCCTGCCCGCGCCGGCGCTGGTCGAGATGTGCGGCCACGCGGGCTTCGACTTCGTCATCATCGACAACGAGCACGGCCCCGCCGGCATCGAGTCGACCGAGCACATGCTGCGCGCCGCGCGCGGCGCCGGGATCATCCCCGTCGTGCGCACGCTCGAATCCGACATCCTGCGCATCCTCGACATCGGCGCGTCGGCGATCCAGGTGCCCCAGGTCGACACGCCCGAGCAGGCAGCGCGGATCGTCGCCGCGGCCAAGTATCCGCCGATGGGAACGCGCGGCGCGGCGTTCTCCACGCGCGCCGCGGGCTTCGGCTTCTTCGGCGGCGAAGCGCACGTGAAGGCATCGAACGAGGGGACGTCGGTGATCGTCATGGCCGAGACCCGCAAGGCGATCGACAACATCGACGCGATCCTCGCCGTGCCGGGCATCGACGCGGTGTTCTTCGGGCCCAACGACCTGTCGTTCTCGTTCGGCTACCCCGGGCAGCTGCAGCACCCGGAAGTCGTTGCCGCGATCGAGCACGGCATCGCCCGCGCGCTCGCCGCCGGCGTCGCGCCGGGCGTGCTGGCGCTGAACCCGGCCGAGTTCCACCGCTGGGCGAAGGCCGGCGCGCGCTACCTGCCGATGGTGATGTCGGGCCTGGTCGGCAACGCGCTGCGGGCCGCCATCACGGGCATCCGCGCCGAATCCTGACCGGAGAACGCCGGCGCGGCTGCCGCAGCGCGGCTGCCGCGCCGGGCACGCATCGATGCAGGCACTCTCGCACCTGCTCGCGCTCACCGCGCCGCTCTTCCTGCTGGTGCTGGTCGGCTACGGGCTGATCCGCGGCGCCCGCTGGCACAGCGCGATCGGCGACGCGCTGACGAAGTTCGTCTTCGCCGTCGCCGTGCCGGCGGTGCTGTTCCGGCTGATGGCCGGGTTCTCGCGGCTGCCGCCGGTCGACGCCCGCCTGCTGCTCGCCTACTTCGGCGGCTCGGTGCTCGTGTTCGCGCTCGCGCGCCTCGCGTCGTGGAAGCTCTTCCGCATGAACGGCGAGTCGCAGTCGGTGTTCGCGATGGGCGGGATCTTCTCCAACAACCTGCTCCTCGGGCTGCCGCTCGCCAAGACGCTGCTGGGCGAGGCGTCGCTGCCGTCGATGTCGCTGCTGCTCGTGTTCAACTCGTTCGTGCTGTGGACGCTGGTGACGGTGTCGGTCGAATGGGCGCGCACGCGCTCGGCATCGCTCAGGGACATCGCCCGGACAATCCGCAGCGTGCTGGGCAACCCGATCGTCGTCAGCATCATCGCCGGCACGACATGGGGAGCGCTCCGGATACCGCTGCCGCAGATGGTCGACCGCACGCTTGAACTGATCGGCGAAGCCGCCGTTCCGCTGTCGCTCATCGCGCTGGGCATGGGACTGGCACAATACGGGATCAAGGAAGGCCTGCGCGAGAGCGGCGTGATCGCCGTCTTCAAGCTGTGGGTGCACCCGCTGGTCGTCCTGCTGCTCGCCTGGCTGATTGGCCTGCCGCCGCTGGAGATGCAGACGATCGTGCTGACCGCGGCGCTGCCCGTCGGGGCCAGCGTGTACCTGATGGCGCGGCAGTTCGACACGCTGGGCGGTCCGATCGCGGGCAGCCTCGTGCTGACCACCGCGATGGCCGCCGCGACGGCACCGCTGATGCTGGCGATCGCGGTCTGGGCGACCCACGCCGGGCGTTGATGCGGCGGGTCGCGGGCAACGCACTGCAAACGAAAGGAGAGTAGTCGATGGTCACGAAGCGCAAGCCGGCGGCAGGACCCGTACCTGCGGCGAAACGCAGGCCCGCGGCGAAGCCGGTGGCGGTGGCGAAGCGCCGCCCGTCCGTCTCGAAGAAAGCGCCCGCAACGACGCCGCAGGCCGATGCCGGCGTCGCTGCCCGGGCGTTGGCCGCCCCCCCCGACCCCAAGGCCGCGAAGCCACCCGCGCGCCCGCCGGCAAGGCGGCGACGCACCGCGTCCGGCGACGTCGCGCCGACGGACACGCCCGAAGTGGTCGAGACCCACGTGGTCGGCGAGAACATCGCATCGGCGCGGGGGACGCAGGTCAACGCGCTGGAGGACATCCTGGCGAGTTCGGCGCCAGCCGACGCGATGGCGACGGTGCGGGCGCTGTTGCGCGACGAGCAGGCACGCGCGAAGGAAGCCGGCGCCGCGCCCGCTGCCGGCCCCGACGACGAGCTCGCGCCGGACTGGAGGAACGGCGGCTACCCTTACCTCAACCTCCTGTCGCGCAAGAGCTACGAGCGGCAGAAATACCGGCTGCAGGTCGAACTCCTGAAGCTGCAGGCATGGGTCAAGGACACCGGCCAGAAGGTCGTGATCCTGTTCGAGGGGCGCGATGCCGCCGGCAAGGGCGGCACCATCAAGCGTTTCATGGAGCACTTGAACCCGCGCGGCGCGCGCGTCGTCGCCCTGGAAAAGCCGACCAGCGCCGAGCGCGGCGAATGGTACTTCCAGCGCTACGTGCGGCACCTGCCGACGGCCGGCGAGATCGTCATGTTCGACCGCTCATGGTACAACCGCGCCGGCGTCGAGCGCGTGATGGGGTTCTGCAGCGAACGCGAGTACCTGGAATTCATGCGCCAGACGCCCGACTTCGAGCGGATGCTCGTCAACAACAACACCCACCTGATCAAGTTCTGGTTCTCCGTCAGCCAGAAGGAGCAGCGGCGGCGGTTCAACGAGCGCCAGGCGCATCCACTGAAGCAGTGGAAGCTGTCGCCGGTCGACGTGGCTTCGCTCGACAAGTGGGAGGCGTACACGAAGGCCAAGGAGGCGACGTTCTTCCACACCGACACCGCCGACGCGCCGTGGACGGTGATCAAGTCCGACTGCAAGAAGCGCGCGCGCCTCAACGCGATGCGCTACGTGCTGCACAACCTGCCCTACGCGAACAAGGACCTGGAGCGCGTCGGGGCGCTGGACCCGCTGCTGGTGGGCCGTGCCCACGTCGTCTACGAACAGGGCGAGCGGGCGCAGGCGCCGGTGCTGTAGCCCGCCGGGGCGGAGGCTTCGCCGCCGCGGCCTTGCCGCAGTCCCGGCTTGAGGTAGGATGGCAGCAAGATCATCCGCAGGCCATCAGGCCATCCCCGAGGAGAACAGCATGACCAAGACGAAAGGCAGCGGCAGCTTCCGCGGCACCACCGGCAAGACCGGACCGCAGCCGCCGGCGCACGTGCCCAACCGCCCGATGCCGCCGTCGGTGCCACGCATCATGCCGCGGACCAAGGCGAGTCCCAAGGGGCGCTAGCGCCGCTGCGTTCGCTCAACCCGGGCTACGGAAACGGTCAGACCTCGAGGTGCGCGTACAGCGCCGTCGACAGGTAGCGTTCGCCGAACGAGGGGATGATCACGACGATCAGCTTGCCCGCATTGGCGGGGTCGCGCGCCTGTTCCAGCGCGGCCCACATCGCGGCGCCGGACGAGATGCCCACCAGCAGCCCTTCGTCGGTCGCCATCCGGCGCGCGGTGCCGAGCGCGTCGTCGTTCTTCACCCGCACGACCTGGTCGTAGACCTTCGTGTTGAGGATCGCCGGGACGAAGCCCGCACCGATGCCCTGGAGCGGGTGCGGCCCGCGCGCGCCGCCGGAGAGCACCGGCGACGCGTCGGGCTCGACGGCGACGACCTTCACGCCCGGCTTCCTCGCCTTCAGCACCTCGCCGACCCCCGTGATCGTGCCGCCGGTGCCGATGCCCGACACGAAGATGTCGACTGCGCCGTCGGTGTCGCGCCAGATCTCCTCCGCGGTCGTCGTGCGGTGGATCGCCGGGTTCGCCGGGTTCTCGAACTGCTGCGGGATGAAATAGCGCGGATCGGCCGCGGCAAGTTCCTGCGCCTTGCGGATGCAGCCGGGCATGCCCTCCGGACCCGGGGTCAGGAAGAGCTCGGCGCCGTAGGCCTTCAGCAGCAGGCGGCGCTCGCGGCTCATCGTCTCCGGCATCACGAACGCGCAGCGGATGCCGCGCGCCGCGCAGACCATCGCGAGGCCGATGCCGGTGTTGCCCGACGTGGGCTCGAGCACGATGGTGTCGGGACCGATGTGGCCGGCGGCCACGGCGGCGTCGATCATCGCCATCGCGATGCGATCCTTGACGCTGTGGGCGGGATTCTGGAACTCGAGCTTGGCGGCGATGGTCGCCGACAGTCCGGCGGCCAGACGGTTGATTCGCACCAGGGGGGTGTTGCCGATCAGGGCGGTGACGTCGTTGGCGATGCGCATGCGATTCTCCCGGGTTAACAAGGCTGCAAAGTATACCGGCCGCGCCGCCGCGCTTCTCAACCCGGATGAACTGAGGCATCATCGGCCGGCGCCCGGCCGGCCGCCCCGCGCGACAACAGGCCGGCGCGCCGCGCCGGGCGCCTCCCGCGCGTCGACGCCAACCGCCACCCTCTCCGCTCCGATGCCACTGCCGAAACCCTCACGTCCCTACAGCGTCCGCAATTCCCCCATCCACGGTCGCGGCGTCTTCGCCACCCGTACCATCCGCAAGGGCAGCAAGGTCATCGAGTACCGCGGCGACCGGACGACCTGGGACGCGGCGCTCGAGCGACCGCCCAGCGATCCCGACAATCCGCACCACACGTTCTTCTTCGAGACCAGCGACGGCGGCATCATCGACGCCAACATCCGCGGCAACGCGGCGCGCTGGATCAACCACTCCTGCGACGCCAACTGCCAGTCGTTCGAATACGACGACGGCCGGGTATTCATCGAGGCGCGCCGCACGATCCGCAAGGGCGAGGAGATCACGTACGACTATCGCCTGTCGCTCGAGGGCCGGCTCACGAAGCAGGTCCGCGCCGACTACGCGTGCCTGTGCGGCGCCGCGAAGTGCCGCGGGCTGCTGCTGGTCGAGCCGAAGAAGAAGAAGAAGGCTGGCCCGGTCTCCAAGGCCAAGCCGGCGAAAGCCAAGCCCGGGAAGTAGCCGGGTAGGATGCCGGCCAGGACCGGCGCCTCGGGCGCCGTGTCCCTTAAACCGCCGTGTCCCTTAAACCGCCGTGTCCCTTAAACCGCCGTGTCCCTTAAACCGCCGTGTCCCTTAAGCGGAGCGCGCGCGGCGGCGCAGCGCGAACGCGCCGGCCGCGGCCATCGCCGCGAGCAGCGCGCCGAGACCGGCCGGAGAATTCGCCGGCACGTCGATCGGCACCGGGAGGCGCTCGACGGAAGGCGTGCCGGTCGTGACGACCAGCGTCGTCTCGCCAAGGCGGATGCTGATGTCGGACGTCTGTGTCGCGGTGAGCGTGGCAACCCCGTCGTTCAGCACGGACAGCTCGCCCTCCTTCAGCGTGTAGCTCCAGGACTGCTGCAGTGCGTCGCTCGAATAGCAGCTGGGTCGCGGCTTCTTCACGCACTGCGCGACCAACACCCCGTCGAGGCGGACGTCTACCCCGGCGGTGCTGCTGGGGTCGATGTTCGACCCCCAGAACCCGGAAATCGTCGCGGCAGTCACCTTGTCGCCGGGCGGAATCGAAAACGTCCTCGACGCCACGGTGATCGGTGCCGCGGGAAACGGCCCCGCCTCGAGGCGCGGCCCGTTGAACTCGGGAAAGGCAACGAGGATCGTGGATGCGCCGGCCGCTCCCCAAGCGAGCGCCGCGAGGCACCCGAACGCCAGACGCAGCAGACCGAACATGCGCATTTCCGAATTTCCCTGAAAGAACTCTCGAACTTCGAGCATAGGGCACCGGCCGCCCCGGCGCAACGTGATGCGGGACGCCAGCGGGAAATTGCAACAAAGTGCATCTTTTCAGTCACATCCGATGCCCGGAAACCGCGAAAAACGTCGGGCAGCGGCGACAATGACAGCCTCGCCCGGCCGTCCGGACCCCCTCCCGTTTGCCGCGCGCCGCCGCCGGCGGCACAATCGCGACGCGCCGGTCCGCGCGCGCCTCTCCGGAAGAATCCCATGGCCAGGAAACATCATGTTGCAGCCTCGGGCACGCTCGTCGTGCTGGAGCACACGTCGAAGGTACTCGCCGGCAACGCGCTCGGCGACCCGGCGACGCGCAAGCTCGCCGTCTGGCTCCCGCCGCAATACGACCAGGACGCCGGCGCCGGCCGCGGCCGGCGCTTCCCGGTGCTCTACGACCTCGTCGGCTTCACCGGCTCCGGCCTCGCGCACGTCAACTGGAAGCCGTTCGGCGACAACGTCCCGGAGCGCGTTGCGCGGCTGATCCGCGAACGGAAGATGGGGCCGACGATCATGGTCTTCCCCGACTGCTTCACGAGCCTCGGCGGCAACCAGTACGTCAATTCGTCGGCGATCGGCAACTACGCCGACTACCTGACGCGCGAGCTGATCCCGTTCGTCGACGCCGAATTCCGCACGCTGGCGTCGCGCGAGCACCGCGGCTGCTTCGGCAAGTCGTCCGGCGGCTACGGCGCGATCATCCATGCGATGAAATACGCGAAGCACTGGGGCGCGGTCGCCGACCACTCGGGCGATGCCTACTTCGACTTCGTCTACTGCCACGACTGGCCCAACACGCTGAACGAACTCGCCCGCTATCGCGATCCGAAGCGCCGCGAAGGCCCCTACGATGCGGCGGGCGAAGCCCGTGCCCGGCCCGGCCTCGCCGAGGGGCGGGACGACGGCCGCGTCAAGCGCTTCCTCGACGCCGTCTGGCGCAAGGAAAAGCTGTCGATGGCGGAAGGGCACGCGATCATGAACGTGTGCATGGCGGCGACCTACGACCCGGACCCGACGGCGCCGCTGGGCTTCCGCCTGCCCTACAACCTCGAGACGGGCGAACGGCTCGAGTCCCGCTGGAAGATCTGGCGCCGGCACGACCCGATCCATCTCGTCGAACGCTACCGGGCGAACCTCGCGTCGATGCGCGGGATCTACATCGACTGCGGCTGGCGCGACCAGTACCACATCCACTACGGCGCGCGGATCCTTTCCAGCCGCATGACCGCGGCCGGGATCGCCCACACGTACGAGGAGTACGATGACAACCATTCCGACGTCGACTACCGGATGGATGTCAGCCTGCCGTTCCTGTACCAGGCACTGAAGCCCTGACCCCCGGCGCGGCGGCCCGCGACCGGCCTGCCGCGCCGCACACACGCCCTGCCCGGCCCTGCGGCCGGTGCCGGGCTTCGAGGAGAATATTGGCATGCGCTGGGGAGACTTTCGACGCAGCGACAACGTCGAGGATCGCGGCGACAGCGACGCGTCCGGCGGCGGCGGATTCGGCGGCGGCGGCGGCGGCATCCGCCTGGGCGGTGGCGCAATCGTCGTGGTCGTGATCGCGAGCCTCCTGTTCGGCGTCAATCCGCTCGAGATGCTGGGCATGCTGGAGGGGGGCGGCGGTCCCGTTCCGCCGCCGCAGTCGGCGCCGGTGCCGCCGGGATACGGTCCGCAGCCGGCACCGCCGGGTTACGGTCCGCAATCCGCGCCGCCCGGTTACGGGCCGCCGGGGGCGCCTCCCGGCGCCGGCGCCCGGGTCGCGCCGAAGGACGAGGCAAAGGAGATGGTCGCGCACGTCCTGGGCGATACCGAGGACGTCTGGGCGACCGTCTTCAAGAGCATGGGCTCCAGCTACACGCCGCCGAAGCTCATCCTGTTCCGCGGCCGGACGCGCTCGCCGTGCGGCATCGCGTCGGCGGCCGTCGGCCCGTTCTACTGCTCGGCCGACCAGGAGGTCTACCTCGACACGGCGTTCTTCAACGACCTGACGCGCCGCTTCGGCGCACCGGGCGACTTCGCGCAGGCCTACGTCGTCGCCCACGAAGTCGGCCACCACGTGCAGAACCTGCTCGGCATCATGCGGCAGTTCGACGCGCAGTCGCAGCGCCTGGACGCCAAGGGCCGGAACGCGCTGTCGGTCCGGCTCGAACTGCAGGCCGACTGCTTCGCGGGCGTCTGGGGCAATTCGGCCAAGCGCCGCAACCTGCTCGACCCGGGCGACGTTGAGGAAGGACTGCGCGCGGCCGCGGCCGTCGGCGACGACCGCATCCAGAAGCAGGCGCAGGGCGTCGTGGTGCCCGAGTCTTTCACCCACGGCTCGTCCGAGCAGCGGATGCGGTGGTTCAAGGTCGGCTTCGACACCGGCGACCTGCGCAACTGCGACACCTTCAAGGCGCGCCAGCTCTGACATTCCGCCCGGGTCGTCGCCGGCGGGAACGGCGCACTAGCCCTGCCCCGCCGCGCGGACCTACAATTCCCCTTTTGCAACCGGGATTTCCGCCATGAACCTGCCTACGATGTTCCGCCCAACCGCCTCCCTGGTCGCCGCGGCCGCGTTCGCCGCCTTCGCGCTGGGCACCGTCGCCACCGCGACGGCCCAGGCGCCCGCGCCCGCCGCGGCCGCGGCGCCGATCGTGCTGCCCAAGTCGAACTGCGGCGTGAAGCCCGACCATCCGGGCAAGCTCGCTTCCGACAACCAGAAGCGGCAATGGCGCCGCGACGCGAACACGTACCTCGAGTGCTTCAAGAAGTACGCATCCGACCAGCGTGTGATCGCGCAGCAGTACCAGGATGCGGCCAACGTCGCGATCGACGAGTACAACGCGGCGGTCAAGGAAATGCAGGCCGCGATCGACGCCGCGGCAAACTGATGGCTGTCCCGGGGGCGCCGCGCCGGGCGTCGCCCCCGACGAATCGGTAGCCCGGGTTGAGCGAGAGCGAAACCCGGGGCAACGCGCCAACCGGCACCCTATCCTCACGCCTCTACCCAAGCCTCCAGGGCTCGACCATGCCTGCACCCGGTGTCATCCGCGATACCCCCTTCGCCCCTGCGCCGCTGGTCGCCAGGCTGCTGGTCGTGCTCGCCTGCGCGACGCTCGCCGCCTGCGCGGCGATGGCAAGGAAGGACGCCGAGGAGTCGGTGAAGAACACCTTCGCCTGCGAACTCGGCGGCGAGCGGCTCGTGATCAAGTTCGAGGCCGACGAGGCGCGCCTGCTGATGCCCGGCGGCGACCGCGTGAACCTGTACCGGATCGCCGCCGCGTCGGGCGTGCGCTACACCAACGGGCAGATCGAGCTGCGCGGCAAGGGCATGGACCTCGAGCTCGTCCGGAACGACGTGGCGAACCTGCTCGTGGGCTGCGCGCCGGTCCCCGTGCCGAACTAGGCGCCGCCATGCCCGAGCGCCGCGCCTCGTCCGCAGAGATCCGCACCGTCGGCGTGATCGGCACCGGCGCGATGGGCGGCGGCGTCGTGCAGAGTCTCGTGCGCGCCGGGGTCGCCGCGTTCGCCCGCGACATCCGACCCGAGGCCGAGGCCGCGGCCGTCGCGAGCGGCGCGCGCGCCTGCCCCACCCCGGCCGCTGTCGGCGCTGCCTGCGACGCCGTGATCATGCTCGTCGTCGATGCGGAACAGATCGAAGCGGTCCTGTTCGGCGCTGACGGCGCCGCGGCAACACTCGCGCCCGGCGCGATCGTCGTCGCCTCGTCGACGGTCGACCCGGCGTTCCCGGCCGGCCTCGCGCCCCGCCTTGCCGAACGCGGCATCCTGCTGCTCGACGGTCCCGTGTCCGGGGGGCCGGCCAAGGCCGCCGCCGGCACGATGACGATGATGGTCTCCGGCGACCCGGATGCCTTCGCGCGGATGCGGCCGGTCCTCGAGCGGATCACCGGCCGGCTGTTCGCGCTGGGACCGCGCGCCGGCGACGCCTCGGCGTTCAAGATCGTCAACAACCTGCTCGCCGCGGCCAACCTCGCGGCCGGCGCCGAGGCCATGGCATTGGCGGCGCGCGCGGGCCTCGACCCGCGGCAGGTGTTCGACGTCGTCAACGCGAGTTCGGGTGCCAGCTGGATGTTCAACGATCGCATGGCGCGCGCGCTCGACGGCGACTACGCGCCGCGCGCCGCGACGAAGATCCTGACCAAGGACGTCGGTATCGCGGCGGCCTTCGCCACACGCCTGGGCGTGCCCGTCCCGGTGACCCATGCCGCACACGCGGCGTACGTCGATGCGGTCGCCACCGGCTACGGCGACGAGGACGACGCCGCGCTCGTCAAGCGCGCCGCGGACCGGGCCGGCGTCCCCCACCCGCGCGGCTGACGCGATTGCCGGGCTACGCCAATGTTCGGAAACCCGCAATCGCCGCTCAGGGCGCCCGCTCCATCTCGATGTAGCGCCACACCTGCGACCGGATCGGATGCGGCACGTAGTTGCGCACCGACGCGTGCGCGAGGTGGTCCTCCAGGATGTGCACCGTGAGGCGCCACGGCGCATAGGCGACCACGAGGTCCGTCATGCGATCGAAGAGCTGCGTGCGGGCGGGTGAATCGGGCAGCTTGCGCGCCTCGTCGTAGAGCCGGTTGAAGTCGGGCAGGTCGAACTGGGCCTGGTTTTCCTGGCCGGCGTTCGGGCCGTACAGCAGCTGCATGAAGTTCTCGGCGTCGGGGTAGTCGGCGTTCCAGCCGTCGCCGCGCATCGGGATCTTGCCAAAGCGCGCCATCTTCCGGAGCTCGGGCAGCTTGTCCTTCCGGAAGTCGATCCGGATGCCGATCGCGTCCATGTTCTTCTTCCACAACTCGTCACTCTGGCGCCCCGCCGATTCCGGCGTCGACCAGCGCTCGATCACCAGCGGCTTGCCGTCCGGCAGCTCGCGGAAGCCGTCGCCGTCGCGGTCGCGGTACCCGAACTTGTCGAGCAGCGCGCGCGCCGCCGCGGGATCGTACAGCTGCGCCTTCGTCTTCTGCTTGGGGTCGTAGCCGGCGATGTCCGGCGGCACCGGGCTCTGCGCCGGCACCGCCCGCCCCTTCGCCAGCACGCGGATCTGCTCGTCGACGTTGAACCCCATGCCGATGGCCCGGCGCAGCGCGATCTTCTCGGGCGTGTAGCCGCCGACCAGCGGGTCCTTCATGTTGAAGTAGGTCCAGTACGTGTTGGGGCGCAGCAGAACGTCGTGGCGGATGCCCTTGGCCGCGAGCTCGGCGCGCAGCTTCCCGTCGACAAGAGCCTGGTCGACGAACTGCGACGGAATGTTTTCGAGCAGGTCGAGCTCGCGGTTCAGGAACGCGAGCCAGCGCGCCTGCCCTTCCTCGACGATGCTGATCTCGATGCGGCCCGTGCGCGGCAGCTTTTTCCCCTTCAGCGCGGCGGCGACGGGCCTGGATGCGGCGGGCAGGGGTCCCGCCGGCGCGTACGTGTCGCCCCGCCAGCCGGGATTGGCGACGAGGACGATCTTCGCGCTGCGCTTGTACTCGCCCAGCATGTAGGGCCCGGTGCCCACCGGATGCGCGCCGAAATCCTGGCCGTAGGCCTCGACGACCTCGCGCGCCACGGCCGCCGTGTTGGGGACCGCAAGCGCGTACAGGAAGCGCAGGTCCGGCTGGCGGAGGCGGATCCG
Source organism: Bordetella parapertussis (assembly GCA_943331295.2). Classification (GTDB taxonomy): domain Bacteria; phylum Pseudomonadota; class Gammaproteobacteria; order Burkholderiales; family Casimicrobiaceae; genus CAIWHR01. Next base: position 50,718 of record CALQLA020000037.1, read on the forward strand.
GAGCGTGTAGCGATCGACGACCTCGAGCCCGGCGATCGGCGCGTCGTAGTCGAACCGGCCGGTCTTCACCGCCTGCGCCCGCACCTCGTCCGCGCCGACGATCTTGCCTTCGATCAGCCACAGCCAGGGACTCTTGACCGTCGGGTCCAGCAGGCGCTTCAGCGCATACGCCTGGTCCGCCGCGGTGAGCTCGCGGGGCTTGCCCTTGAACGCCGGGTCGGGGGTGAAGAAGATCCCCTTGCGCAGCTTGAATACGTACGTCGCGCCGTTGTCCTGCACCAGCGGCATTGCCTCGAGCGTCAGCGGCACCAGTTGCACGGGACGCGCAAGATAGTCGTAGTCCATCATCGCCTCGTTGATGTTGGCGATGATGCCGTCGGACGCGGCGTCCGACGCGAATTGCGGATCGAAGCTCGTTTCGGCGATGCCGAAGGCGACGCGCAGCGTCCCGCCGGGCTCGGCTGCCGCAGCCGGCGTGCCGGCCATGACGACGACGATGGCCGCGATCCACGCGCCGATGGCGCTGCCGGCTTTCATTCCCATTCTCCTCCCCGCATCACGGATGACCCTGCCCTCCCCGCCCGAGGGCAGAACGGCGCCAGCGACATCCTAGTCTGAAGTTCCATTTTCAGGAATGCGCGTTTATCCTTCAGCATCATAGCTTTACCTGGATCTGAGCTGTTGCTGTGCTGGCTACAAAGCGATGGCGTGCAGCAGTTCCATGGCACGGGCCTGTTTTGGATTGACGGTGGTCACGATGTC
>CALQLA020000038.1 GCA_943331295.2 Bordetella parapertussis
CCGCGGCGGCACGCCTTCCCGCCGCCGACGCCGAGGCCCAACTCGCGCTGGCGCTGCGCTACAGTCTGCTCACCGACCGGACCAACTTCATCGTGATCCACGCCCGCGCCGACGGCGAACGCGCGGAAGCGCTGCCGGAACTGCGCAAGGTCGCGCAAATGCTAGCGGCGGGCTGGGGCGGCGTCGGCAGCGTCGGGCCGCAATCGGTCATGAGTTGCATGGCCATGGCCCCGATGCCCGCCCCCAAGGCCTCGGCCGGGCCCTCTCGCAAGCGTTCGCGCCCGATTTCCACTGCGGACATGGGCTTCCTCCGGGCGGCCGAGATGGCGCCCCCCGCGCCGCATTACGCCGGCAACGCGTATCGCACCCTGTTGGAGGAACTGGAGCGATGCTGCACCGGACCCCGCCGCGGCACGCTGCCCTCCACGCTGGCCGAGCTTTCGCGGCTGGGCATCGCCGGCGATGTCTTCGACGCGCTGGTGCAACGGGTCGGCGAGGGCCATGCCGAGGCCGACGTCGTCGCCGCGTTCCTCGCAGCGCTGCTGCCCCACGCCACTGCGGCCGGAGCCTCCCGGCAGGTGTTGCGCGCGCTGCGAAACCTGTTCAAGCCCACGGAACGCTGCGCGGCGCTGCGACGCGACATCGCGACGCTCGTCGCTCCGGCGGCGCCGCTCGTCGTCGACTGAACGCGGACTCGTCATCGAGGCACAGCGTTCGCCCGTCCACCCGTAGTGGCCACGGCAAATCGCAGCCGGAGGCTCATCCCCTGAGCCTGCCGGAGGCGATACTGGTTTCATCCAAAGGCCACCGGTCCCGGACCACCCGTCACGGATCGCCGATGACCGCTTGTCGGGAGAATCGAATGACCTCGATCGCGCACACCCTTGCCGGCCTCGACCTCGCCCCGCCGCAGGCGTACCTGAACCTCGCCGTGTACCCGCTGTTCACGCGCGACGACGTGCTGCCCGGCTACCTCACGCTGGACGAAGCGCTCGCCACCGGCGCCGCGCACATTTTCGAGGTGTCCGAGTCCGGCAGCGTCCCGGAGCTGCAGTTCATCAACGGCTCGACCGGCAGCATCCTGCTGGTCGACGGCGAGGAGCTCGTCGGCGCCCGGCAGAACCGCATCCTCAACCTCTCCCTCCTCATCGGCGCAGGGCAGACGGTCGTCATCCCGGTGTCGTGCGTCGAGCGCGGCCGCTGGTCGTACCGCGGCCGCGATTTCGGTTCGGCGCAGCGCAGCCTCTATGCCAATGCCCGCGCCGCCAAGATGCGCGACGTCTCGACGCACATGCGTGAGCGCGGGTCCCGTGCCAGCGACCAGGGCCGGGTGTGGGCCGACATCGAGCGCAAGCAGGAGGCGCTGCGCGTCGACTCGCCCACCGAGGCGATGGCCGACATGTTCGAGGCGCGCGGCAAGGATATCGGCGGCTACGAAACCGCGTTCACCGCGGCACCGCACCAGGTGGGCGCCGTGTTCGCGATCAACGGCACCGTCCGCGGCGCGGACGTCTTCGATTCGGCGGCGACGTTCGCCAAGTTCCTGCGCAAGCTCGTCGGCAGCTACGCGCTCGACGCCGTCGAGGAACACGAAGCCTGGGCGGCGCAGGTATCCACGCTGGCGCACGTCAAGGCGTTCCTCGCGCAGCTCCAGCACGCGCCCGAAACGCGCTACAAGGCGCTGGCCGAAGGCGAGGACGTCCGGCTCGAGTCGCCGAGCGCCGCCGCAGGCGCGCTGCAGGTGGACGGCCGGACGGTCCATCTCGCGGCCTTCGCGGTCGAGGCTTGACGGCAACCAGCGGGGGCCGGCTCGCGATCCCCGCATTGCCCGGCGTCGAGCAACGAGTCGTTGCCGGAATGCGGCATCGGCACTACGATGGCAGCAGCCGGCTTGCCGCGCCCGCCCGCCAGCCGGCACCGGGCAAGCGCGAGCCGGCCGGTCCGCGCCAGCGGAACCCAACAGCAGGACATCCGGCAAGCATCGGGGAGCAAACGGCAATGATGCACTTCGGCTACAACAGCATCTGGGGGGTGCTGGTCCTCGTCGGCGACATCTGGGCGGTCATGAACATCTTCCAGAGTTCGGTCTCGAACGAGAAGAAACTGATCTGGATCATCGCGGTGGTGCTCCTTCCCGTCCTCGGCCTCGTCCTCTGGTTCTTCCTGGGACCGCGCGGCGGCAGGACGTAGCGCCGGGAATCCGCATTCCGCGGCGACGCCTGCGATGCGCCGCCCTCGCGCGGCGCGCACCGTCGTGACGATCCCGGCGGGCGAAGGCCTCGCGCCGCGGACCGCGGTTGACACGCATCGCCCCATAAAATGCTGTCGCATCGACCGTTTTTCGGCCTTGGAGGCTAGGCGACAAGCCGACCCATCAGGGGCTCAAGAAGGCGATGCTCGGCGAGTGAGGCGCGATCGCGCTTCGTTCGTCGCCGTGCCGCCTTCTTCGCGCTCCGCTATTGGCAGGCGGTGCCCTGCGTCGCGAATACCTGCCGCGTGATCTGCTTGGCCTGCGCGATCCCGTTCAGCGTGTACGCGAACGTCGCGTTGTTGCCGGCGAGGAACGTGATCGTCACCGTGCCGGCCTGCCGCGGCACGACTTTGCGCGGATCGAACGGCACGGCGTTGAACGGCGGGCCGGTGCCGGTGTAGAGCTCGCCGGTGTAGGTGCCCGGCGCCGTCCGGTTCGCGGCCGCCACCAGCCACAGCGGCTTGCCGTCCAGGCCGAACGTGAACCACGTCGCGAAGATCGTGTCGTCCTGGTGGTTGAAATTCACGCCCCAGCCCGACTCGGACTCGGCCGGAAAATTCCACCACATGCCCTGGTAGGCGCCGCTGACGATGACAGTGGACGGCACGCCCGTCGGAATCCGGTACCAGAACTACCTGCTGATGCGCGGCAACGGCACCTGTCCCGCCGGAACGGTCCGCTCGTTCGGCTGAACACGCTGCGGCGCGGACCGCGGCGCAGGTCGGCAGCTAGAACCCTGCCTGCCCGCCGGCGAGGCGGTCCGTCGACCGCCGCCCGTAGGACCGGGGCTCGTCGAGCGCGTACTCCCCCGGGCCGAACGCGCAGAGCACCAGCAGGCCGCCCATCACCGACAGGTTTTTCATGAACATCAGCTGCTGTGCGAACGCCTGGTCGGGCGGCACGGCCCAGAAGCGGTGGAACAACAGCGTCACCACCGCCGTGAACAGGAGGATCACCACGGCCGCCTGGCGCGTCTTCCACCCGATGATGATCGCGGCGCCACCGCCGATCTCGACGAAGATCGTCATGATCAGCAGTATCTCGAGCAGCGGGTCGGGCAGGGACATGCCGGCGCTGGCCATGTAGAGGGTCGTATCCTCGAACGCCCCGATCTTGCCGAGGCCGGAGATCACGAACATCAACGCGAGCAGGCTGCGCCCGGCAAGGGCAACGCCGTCTTGAATCTGGTTCATCGGGGCCTCCTCACGTTGCTTGCGCTTTCGCCGCCAGCCGGCGGCTGCCGGCGCTGACGGATGCGGCAGCGACATCGCCCGCCGCTGCCCGTCACCCGGTCGGCCGCGTGCCGCTGGCGGCGCCGGCGCCACCCCGCTGCCGCAGTGCCATGAACGCGTCGAACCGCCGGTCGTCGTTGGCCAGGTGCGCGACGAACCAGCGCTCGAGGAAGACATAGGGACCCATCGTCGTCGCGAAGCGCTCCGCGCTGTCGAGCGTGAAGCGCAACGCGGTCAGGCTGTCGAGCAGCCGCCGGTGCGACAGGCAATGCTGCTCGAGGTCGGGGTACTGCGCGTCGCGCATCAGCGCCTCCTCCGTCGCGAAGTGCTCGTGCGCCGCCGCCCGCAGCGCGCCGCATGCCATCAGCACGCGGGTTTCGTCCCGGTGCGACAATGCATTGAGCAGGTCGTCGATCTTGTCCAGCAGCCTGCGGTGGTCGGCGTCGAGATCGTCGATCGATGCCAGTTCCAGCTCGTGCGTCCACGGAATGGTGAAGGTCGTCATCGCAATCCCCCTGATCGGCAGCTTTCCCCGCCGGCGGTATCTGTGGAGAATGTCGCCCGTCAGCGGCGGACGCCGCCCCAGCGGACGTCGATCACGCAGACGGGGATGCCGCCTGCGGAGGCCACCAGGTGCCCGCGCCGCGTGATGCCGGCCACCGTCCGTTCCAGCTCGAAGAAGCTGCCGGTGAAGCTGGTGCCCGACTGGTCGCTGCCGCTGGTCACCGTGACGTGGCCCATGTGCCCGGACTGCCGGTACGTGCCGGTGAACGTCACGGTCCGCTTCTGCAGGTCCGTCCACTTCATCGTGAACGAATTGTCGGCGTTGTGGACGATCTCGATGTAGTCCTGCTCCTCGTAGCGCCCGTTGTCCCCGCCGCACAGGGTCTGATCCGCAACGCCGCCGCCGAAGTAGCTGCCGCTCGCGTCCCGCCGCCCCCAGGTCTCCCGCGTCACGTCCTTGACGACGGTGGTGCCGTCGACCGAGTAGGTCAGCCTGGCCGTGGAGATCGTGTCGGCGTCGAAGCTGAGCGTCCCGACCTTGCGCGGGACCACCGGCGCGGAGTCGTACGGCGCGCCGTAGTACGGCCCGGTCCCGGTGTACACGTCGCCGCTGAACACGACGTGACCGGACGTGCCGCCGGGCTGGAGCGCCGCCGCTGCGACGAACCACGTGGGCTTGGTGTCGGCACCGAAGACGAACATGTCGATGAAGAGCGTGCGTCCCTGCTGCAGGATCGCGCTGCCCGATCCCGACTCGGCTTCGACCCACCATGGGTCGGTCATGGTCCGCGTCGCGCCGTCCGCGGTGACGACGACGTTGTCGATCACCGGCCCGAACGCGTTGAGGCCGCCGTCGTCGCGGGTCGTCCTGCTCTCGAACAGCAGCGTGGTCGACGTGCCGGTCGCGATCGCCTGGCGGATCGAACCATTGGTATTGCCGTTGAGCTCGAGGCTGCGGGACCCGGCGCAAGGCTGCGCCGCCTGCGCCGAGAACCAGTCGACGTTCCCGCTGCCGACGGTCCACCCGGCCATGCTGGTGTCGCCGGGGACGAGGCGCGTCCAATGCGTGCCCGCACCGTCGCTCGGCGTGCCCGCCTCGAAGCCGCCCTTGATGACATCGGCCATCGCCGCACCGCAGCCGAGAGCGGCGGCGACAACCGCAAAGAGGAGACTTCTCATGGCACCCCTCCCACTGGTTACGCGCAGGCTTCGCGTCGCACCCGCGCTGCGCAAACCCTCCATCGCCGTCACGATGCTGCCCCGCTCCGCACGCCTGCGCTTCGATCAGGTGCGACCATTCTGCGCCGCGTCGCACGGCACAAATTGACAATTCTCAACGTCGTGAACGGCGGTCGTCCAAGCTCGCCCCCCGGCACAAATGCGGTGACAACGGATGTCGTGCCGTGATGAATCGGCTGCGCCCCGGCCAGCCGCGCGGGCACGATGCCGGGCTACACGGCCGTCACCGATCGGTGACTACGGACCACTCCAATCACCGAAGCGTTTGCGCGAGAATGTCCATAGGGACGCAATGGTCTGGATGGGTAGTTTCTTCGACAGGCCGTGGCGTGGTCGAGTTGCGAGGAGACGGCGAAGCCCGAGGAGACCAAGTCATGAACGCGAGCATCGCGTGCCTGCCTTCGACGTTTGCCCGCTGCGTTATCGTCACCGCGTTCTCGTCGCTCCTTGCCGCCTGCGGTGGCGGAGGCGGCGGCGGCGGCGGCGCGGAGACGATCGTGATGCAACCGGTCACCGGCCAGGTGATCGGGGCCGGGGTCGTCGCCGGTGCGCTGGTGTGCGCCGATGCCAACGCGAATGGCAGGTGCGATGCGCCCGAGGCACAGGCCCGCACCGATGCGGCCGGAACCTTCCAGTTCGACGTGCCCGCCGCCTCGAGCGCGCCGCTGGTCGCCGAAGTCGTCGCCGGCAGCGCGCGCGCGCAGCGGCGAACGATCGCCGTTTACGGGAAGATTCATGCCGCCCTCCCTGTGACTGGCCGTGGCGCGTGCACCCGCCGCCCTTCCAACCCATGGCCACACGATGCGCGCGATTCGCCGGCCCGATATTGAGCAAAGGCAAATGTGCTGCGTCGCGCGGGGCCGGCGCGGCGCGGATTGATCCGGGTCAAACTCGCTGGCGATACTCGTCGGCGCAGCGGCGGCGCCGGGGCTACCGTGAACAGGTGGGTCGCAGGCGAAGCGTGATGCCCGCGGCCGCTAGGCCGGCTCGCCGGCCTCGATCGTGGCCGCGACGCACAACTCGTAGCCCTCGCCGCGCACGGTGGCGATCACCTGCGGCTCGTCGCACACGGACTCCAGCTTGCGGCGCAGGTTGGCCACGTGCACGTCGAGGCTGCGGTCGACGGGGTCCCACGCCCGCTGGAAGACTTCGCGGTAGGTCGCCTCGCGCGAAAGCGGTCCGACGCTGCGGCACAAGGCCAGCAAGAGCCGCGATTCGCGTGCGGTGACGTGGGCCACGCCGCGCGGGCCGCTCAAGTCGCCGCTCGCCAGGTCCAGGCGCGCCGCGCCCAGGCGCACCGCGCGCGCCGGCGCCGTGGCCGCGCCGGCGCGCAGCCCCCGGCGCAGGATGGCGCGCAGTCGAGCCACGAGTTCCTCGGGCGCGAACGGCTTGATGAGGTAGTCATCGGCGCCGGCCTCGAGGCCGGCGACGCGCGCGTGGATTCCCGCGCGGCCGGTCAGCATGAGGATCGGGATCTCGCTGCGTTCGCGCACCGCCTTCGCGATGCTGACGCCGTCGTCCCCGGGCAAGCCGAGGTCGAGCACAAGCGCCGCGCAGGTGCCCGCGTCGACGCGCTCGAGGATTTCCTTGCGGGTGATCACCGCCTCCGGCCGGAACCCGGTCTGGCGCAGCGTCCGCACGACCAACTCCCGGACGACGGGCTCGTCCTCGACGACGAGGACCGGAACGCCGATGGTCGCGTTCAGCATGCCGGGATCACCGCGGAACGCCCACCTGGACGGCGACGCTCACATAGCCCGGCGTCGACCAGTCGACGCCGGCGCCAAGCGCGGGCAGGAACACCGCCACATGCTCGAGCGCCATTGCGCACGGATGCCGCGACAACTCCCCGCCTGGCGGCGTCTCGGGCGCCGGCGCGCCGATTTCGAAGCGCAACCGCTCCACCCCGTCCGGATCGCGGGCAGGACCGTGGATCGCGCCGCGCAGTTCCACCGACGGGCCGCGGTTGCGCCTGAGGACGAATGCGCCGCAGACGAGCAGCGAGCGCAAGGTGTGGCGATCGAGCCGGGCGGTTACCGCGGCGGGCCGGGGATCGATCGGAGCGACAACGCCGGCGACGTCGCCGAGCGCGCCGAGCATGTCGCGCAACGCCCTGGCATCCAGCACGAAGCCCGCGCCGCGCCCGGCCGCCTCGACATCGCGGGCGGACAATCCGAGCAGCGACAGCGCCGCGCTGAGCGCGGTCGCACTCGCGCAGGCCTGTTCCACCGCAATGCGGGCGCGCTCCACGGACCTGGGATCGGCTGGCGCCCCGAGATAACTGGACGCGGCGTACAGGATGCCGAGCAGGTTGTTCAGCGAATGCGCTGCGCCCGCCGCGATCTCGCCGGCGTTCGTTGGTTCGTGCTGTGTACCGGACATCGATTCTTGGTGCGCCGGGCGCCACCTACCGCCCCGCCAGCCCCCCGAAGCGCGCTCCGGACGACCGGAACCGGTCATCACTTCGCGCACCATTCAGCATTTTGCCCGAATACCACCGGGCGGGGAAATCGTCACGCGACCCGCGGACTGGAGGCGCCATCTAGGGGATCAGGCGACGCATTGCCTCGGCCAGTTCGCGCAGGCGCACAGGCTTGCCGAGGAAGTCGCTCGCCCCCGCTTCGATGCAGCGCTGGCGGTCCCGGGCACCCGCTATCCCGGTCAGCGCGACGATCGGCACCAACTGCCCGCCGGGCACGGACCGGATGCGGCGCATTGCCTCGATGCCACCCATTTCCGGCACCTGCACGTCCATCACGATCACGTCGAACCGCGACCGGCAGGCCCGCTCGACCGCCTCCCATCCGGTGCGCACCGCCTGCACCGAGAATCCGTGGCCGTCGAGGTACTCCGAGATCAGCGCCAAGTTCTCCTCGCTGTCGTCGGCCAGCAGCACGTCGAACGCGCGCGCCGGCACCTGCGCCGCCGGCGCCTCGGCCGGCTTCCGGGCTGCGGCCCACGCCTCGAGCCGGGCCGGCGGCAGCGGCCGGCTGATGAAGTAGCCCTGCGCGATGTCGCAACCGAGGGAGCGCAGCCACTCGAACGTCGTGGCGGTTTCCACGCCCTCGGCCACCACGTTCATGCCCAGGCTGTGCCCGAGCTCCACCGAGTTCCGGATGATCGCCCGGGCAGACGGGTCCGTGTCCGAATTCCGCATGAACACCATGTCGATCTTGAGTTCGTCGAACGGCGCACCGTGCAGGCGCTCCATGTTCGAATGGCCCGTGCCGAAGTCGTCGATCGACAGCCGGATGCCGCGCATGCGCAGCCGCGTCTCGATGTCGAGCGAGATGGCCACGTTCTCCGCGATCGACGTCTCGGTAACCTCCATGATGACGCGCGTGTGCTCGACCCCCGATGCGAGGAGACGCGCCAGCAACCGCTCGGGAAACATCACGTCGGTCAGCGCCGCCGGCGGCATGTTGATCGAGATGCTCCCGGTGAAGCCGGCGCGGTCGATGAACTGCCGCATGTCGGCGAGCGCGATGTCCATCACCGCCTCGGTGAACGGCAGCGCGAGCTCCACCGACTCGGCCAGCGCGATGAACGCATCGGGGTAAAGCAGCCCGTGGACGGGATGCTGCCAGCGCACCAGCGCCTCGATCCCGGTCCAGTGGTTATCGGTCAGCCGGAGCTGCGGCTGGTAGTGCATCACCAGCTCGCCGCGCTCGATCGCGCGCGCCACATCGGCGACGCCGAATCGATGCGCGACCTTGCGGGGGGCTTCGGCGACCGCCGGCTGCCCCACGACGCCCTCGGCCATCTTCTCCAGCACCGCCCGCAATGCCGCGGGGCGGAACGGCTTCTGGAGGGTTTCGCATACCCTCAGGCCCTGCGCCTCGGCCACCTGGCGCGCGCTGTCCAGCATGCGCTGGTCGAGACCGCTCACCAGCACCAGCGCGGGCTTGCGCCCCAGCGCCGAGAACTTGCGCAGCATCTCGATGCCGTCCACGCCGGGCATCATGAGGTCGAGCACCACCAGCTCGAAGCGTTCGAGGTACGCCGGCTCCAGCCTGGTGGCATCCACTTCGGCCACGGCCTCGAAGCCGAGGCCGACCGCCACCTGCACGACCAGCTCGCCGATCTCGGGTTCGTCGTCGATCACCAGGAGCCGCCTGTCCGTCACTCGCGCTTCCTCCCCGCCCGGTCGAAGTCACGGCGACGATCGCCGGTTCCGGGGGAATAGTCAGGCCTCGCCGGGAATGCCTGGATTAAGAAACATTAAGACCGCGCCCGGGAATCGCTCTTTACCGTTCTTAACCTTGGGACCGCCGCGCCGCGCCGACACTGGCGAGGCAGCGTCGGCCGTCGCCCCTCCGGGCACCGCAGGGGCGGCGCGGGAGAAGCAACCATCGACACCACGACACGCGCCCGGCAGGATGCGACAGGGCCGCACCGAAGCGCATTGCGGCCGTGGCACGTGTACGCCACGGGCCTCCTGGTCATCGGACTGACGTTCGCGGCCGCAGGGTTACAGGTCGTGGCCGAGCGCCGGAACAGCCTGCAGGTCGCGCGCACCACGGCCGAGGCCGAGGCGCGGGCACTGGCCGCCCATGCCCGGCAGACCATCGCCGCGGCCGACCTCGTGCTGCGCTCGGTCACCGACCATGTCAACGCCGCCCGCGTCGGGAACGTCGCGGAGCTGCGGACGGTGCTCGGCACGCCGGAGATCCACGAGATGCTGAAGGACCGCCGCAGCGGCGCGCCGCAGATCAGCGTCGCTTCCATCGTCGACGTTCAAGGCGACATGGTCAACTTCACGCGCAACTTCCCCCCCCGCTCCAACCAGAACCAGACGATCAACCTGAAGGACCGCGACTATTTCCGCGCGCACCTCGAGGATCCCGCGCTGGATCTCTTCGTCTCCCGCGCCGTGCACAACAAGGGCACCGGCACCTGGACATTCTACCTCGCGCGGAAGATACGCGCACCCTCCGGCGAGATGCTGGGGGTCGTGCTGGCCGGCATCGAATCGGCGTACTTCAACGAGTTCTACAAAGCCATCAGCCTCGAAGGCAAGACCTTCTCGCTCTACCACGCCAGCGGCCGTATCCTCGCGCGCTGGCCGGAAGAGGGGATAGTCGATGACGATCACAGCGGCACGAACACATTCCAGGCGTTGCGTGCCGGCAAGGCCTCGGTCCTGCTGGAAGCGGGAACCCCCGGCCGCATATTCGCCAACTCGGAGCAACTGCGCGTCCTCGCGTCCGCGGTCGTGCGCGACTACCCGCTGGTGGTCAGCGTGCGCGTCGCCGGCGAAGAGATCCTCGCGCCGTGGCGCCGTGCCGCCATCACGACGCTGTCGCTGGCGGCGGGCCTGTCGCTGGTCATCCTGCTGCTGACCTTTCTCGTGAACCGCCTGCTGCGCCGGAACGAGTCCGCGCTCGAGGCCCTGGACGCGGCCAAGAGCCAGGCCGAAGTCGCCAACCGCGCCAAGAGCGAGTTCCTCGCGACGATGAGCCACGAGATCCGCACGCCGATGAACGCCGTGGTCGGCCTCGTCGGCCTGCTGTCCAGCACGCCGCTCAACGCCCAGCAGAAGCACCTCGTCAACGTGCTCGAGGGCGCGACCGGCACGCTGCTCGGCGTGGTGAACAGCGTCCTCGATTTCTCGCAGCTCGAGTCGGGCCGGCATGTGCTCGACACCCGCGACTTCGAACTCCGCGCGCTCGTCGGCACGGCGATCGACATGGCACGCGGCACCCCGGGCGCCGAGAACCTGTCCGTCGAGGTGCACGTCGCGCCGGACCTGCCGCAATTCCTGCAGGGCGACAGCGCGCGGCTCACCAGCGTGCTGAACAACCTGCTCGGCAACGCGATCAAGTACACGCCGCAGGGCGCCGTCACACTCAACGTGCGCGGCGAGCGGGGAGCGGGCGACACGGTGCAGGTCAGCTTCACCGTCACCGACACCGGCATCGGCGTGCCGGAGGCGATGCGGGAGCGCATCTTCGAGCCGTTTGAGCAGGACTCCGCGGGCCGGCTCTCGCCGCACAAGGGCACCGGCCTTGGCCTCGCCATCGGCCGCCGCATCGCCGCCGCCATGGGCGGGAGCCTGATGGTCGAGAGCACGGTCGGCGTCGGGTCGGCGTTCGTCTTCACCGTTCCCCTGGGGCCGGGCGCCGCCCCGGCCCCGGATGCCCCGGCGCTCGCGGCGCGCAACGCCAGCGCCGGCCTGCGCGTGCTCGTGGCGGAAGACACGCCCTCGAGCCAGCTCGTCGTCCGGCTGATCCTCCAGCGCCTCGACCACAGCGTGCGCATCACCGCCGACGGCGCGGAGGCCCTCCGCGCGTTCGCCGAGGAGCACTTCGACCTGGTGATCCTCGACGTGCAGATGCCCAACATGAACGGCTTCGAGGCCGCCCGCGCGATTCGCGCGATCCGCGACGTGCCGATCCTCGCCCTGAGCGCGTTCGCGCAGCAGGCCGACCGCGAAAACGCGCTCGCCAACGGGATGAACGCCTACCTCACCAAGCCGGTCAAGGCGTCCGACCTCGCCCAAGCCATCGCCACGCTGGACCTGCATCCGGCACAGGCGCCCGCCGTCGCCACGCCCGCCGAAGCTGCGCCGCATGCCGCCGTCGATGTCGCGGTGCTCGCCGGCCTCGCCGAGGATCTCGGCCCCGAGTTCCTCGAGCAGGCGGTCGCCCGGTTCGAGACCGATGTTCGCGCCACCCTCCTGCAGCTCGCCTCGCTCGCAGCGCAATCCGACGGCGAAGAAATCGGTCGCGCCGCGCACCGCCTCAAAGGGCTGTTCATGCAGTTCGGAGCGCGCGACGCCGCCGAGTTCGCCACGCAGGTCGAGCGCATGCCCGCCGCGCAACGCGCCGAGGCCGCGCCGCGCCTCTCGTCCGCCGGCGGCGCTGCCATCCAGGTGGTGCGTGCCGCCGCCCGCAGCATCCTCGATGCCATCGCGGCCCGGGCGTCGGGCGCGGAAGTCACTTGATGGACACCCCGGTCGCGAATCCCGCCCTCGCCGGCCGGCGGGCCCTCGTCACCGACGACTCCGAGACGGCGCGCATGATCCTCACGCGCATCCTCGAGCGTGCCGGCATGCAGGTCACCACGGCCGGCAACGGCACCGAAGCCGTCCTGCGGCTCGGCGCCGCTCCGGGAGGATTCGACATCATCCTCATGGACCTCGTCATGGAAGAGCCCGACGGGATCGAGACCATGAACTGCATGCGCCCGATCCTCACCGGCCACGCCTGCAAGATGATCGCCATGTCCGCCAGCGTCACGCCAGAGATCGCGGCCCGCTGCGTTGCCGCCGGCGCCGAAGCCGAGATCCTCGCCAAGCCCTTCCGCGCTGCCAGTGTCCTCGCGGCCGTGACCCGCGCGCTCGGCGCCTCCCGGCCTGCCCCGTCCCCGCCGAAACCCGCGAAACCGGGGTCAGACCCCGATTTCGCCGATTTCGAGCGCATGCAGCTGGCGGCGTTTCCGGAATGCGACCTGGCGGGCGCGATCGAGCGCTGCGGCGGGGACGTGGGAATGCTGCACCACCTGCTCGCGGACATCGGAACCAAAGGATGCGGCCAGATGAACGCGGCCCGCGACGCCCTGCGCCGGTCCGATGTGAGCACCGCGCTCAAGCGCCTGCACAACCTGCGCGGGGACCTCGGCAACCTCGGGATGACCGAGCTCGAGGCCGCCGTGCTGGGGCTGGAGAACCGGCTGCGCGGGACCGGCGACCCGGCGCATGGCAGCACGGACAGCGCCCGGTCGCATGAATTCCTGCGACGGATGGAAGCGGCCGACGCCCAGCTTGTCGGGATCGGCCTGCACCTGGTCGGGACGGTGGCCAACCTGCGCAAGCTCCCGGCGTTCCAGGGGCTGCCCGCTCCGACCGTCGCGGCCGATGCCGAAACTGCCGGCGACGAGCACCTGTCGGCCCTCGTGGGCGCCATGCAGATCAACGACGCGGCAGCCCTCCCGATGGCGCAGCGGATCGGCCGCCGCCTGCCGCCCCGCTACGCGCGCGAGGTCGATGCAGCCTTCTGGCAGTGCTTCGATTCGCTCGACTTCCCCGGCGCCATCGTGCTCCTGGACGCGGAGGACCGGAAGCATGCGCCGGCCGACGCGCAACTCGACGGCGTGCGCATCCTCGTCGTCGACGACGCCCCTCTCGTCCTGAAGCTCCTGTGCAACCTGCTGGAAGGCATGGGCCACATCCGGTTCGCGCTGTCCGGCGAAGAAGCCCTCGCGATGACGCGCAACTGGATGCCCTCGCTCGTCATCTCCGACATCACGATGGGCGCGATGTCCGGCATCGACCTCTGCCGCCGCCTGCAGCAGGAGCCCCGGACCGCCGACACTCCGGTGATCCTCATCTCGGCCGACAACGACGTCGGCTGCGAAGTGCAGGCCCTGACCGCGGGCGCTGCCGACTTCCTCGACAAGCCCCTCAATCCGGCGCGCGTCATCGGTCGCGTGAGCGCGCAGCTGGCGCAGGCCGCGCGCATGACGGAAGTCGCCTCTTCGTTCGCCGGCGAGTCGCGTACCGCCCAGGCCGGGTTCATGACCTGCAGCTTCTCCGGCGCCATTCTCGAGATCAATCCGGCGCTCTCGGCGCTGCTGAAGCATCCGCCCGGCCAGCCGGCACGGCGCATGCTCAGCGACTGCCTCGATGCCGAATCCGCGGCACGCTGGGAGACGGCGCGCGGGATTCTCGCCTCGACCGGCCGCACGCTTCCCTTCGATGTGGTCGCCATCGCCGCCGACGGCAGCATGCTGCCGCTGCGGCTCCTGTGCCGCGCGGCACCCGGCATTCACGGCCGCATCGTCTGGGTCGGGGTGGACGACCTGCGCGACCGCTTCCTTGCGGAGCGCCGGCGCCTCGACGAGGAGGTCTCCCGTGCCGTCGCCACGCTGACGGGCGGCATCGCGCACGAGTTCAACAACCTGCTCAACATCGCCATCGGCAACCTGGACCTCGTCCTCGAAGGTGACCACCACAACCTCGAGGAGCGGGTCAGGCGCGCGAGCGACGCGATCCTGCGCACGGCCGAGATCTCGCGTCGACTGACCGAATCCGCCCAGCGCGCGGCGCGCCCCTCGGGCCTGCAGGCCCAGGACCTCGAAGCGATGATCGAAGCGTCCTGGCCGGTCATACGCAACACCGTCCCGCGCAACATCCAGGTGGTGCGAGAGTTCTCGGGCGTCGCGCTGCCCGTGGCGCTCGAACCCGAGGGCCTGCGCACGTCGCTCGCGGCCATACTGCAGAACGCATGGGAGGCCATGCCGGCCAGCGGCGCGATCGTGATCCGGACCCGGCCCGAGGACCGGGCCGGCACCGACGACGACCGGGGCGCGCAGTTCGTGGTCCTGGAAATCGCCGATACCGGCAGCGGCATGGCGCAGGAAACGCGGGAACGCGCATTCGACCCGTTCTTCACCACCCGGGGACCGCGACACCGCGGCCTGGGCCTCACGCAGGTGCAGGGATACGCCTCGCGCAATGGGGGCAGCGCCGAACTCAGCAGCGACATCGGCCAGGGCTCGCTGGTGCGCCTGCGCTTCCCGCGGGCCGGCGCGACGGCGGGGCACGGGCCGTGACGCCGGGAGCGGGGGACCCGCCGCCGGTTCAGGTCGGTTCAGGTTCCGTGGCCACCGCGGCGCCGATGCTGCGCTCGAGATCTTTCCTGCGGTAGGGCTTGCCCGGCACGTGACCCGGGATCGAGTGCTCGTCCAGCAGCGAACGCGCGATCCGCACCCCCTCGAGTGCTGCCTTCAGCGCCGCGACCTGGTGCCGGTCGCCGGGCGCTTTCTCTCCCAGCGTGTCGAGGTTGTCCACGATTACGCCGAGCAGGCGGTTGAACTCGTGCGCCACGCTGCCCGTCGATGCCAGCAGCTGGTCGAGGCGGTCGCGGGAGCGCTTGAATTCGCCGATCTCGGTGGAGGTGCCCATGACGCCGCGGATGCCGCCGCTGTCGTCGAACACCGGCACGCCCGCGCACAGCGCATGGACGATGTGGCCGTCGCGATGCAGCAGTTCGACCTCGATGCCACGGAACGGAACGCCCTCGCGCAGGCAGCGGCGCGTCGCCTCCCGTATGGGCGCCTGCATCGGGCCGGTCACGCCGCCACCGTTGGCACACGTCCCCTTGGCCATCCGCTCCTCGGGGGTATAGCCGAGCACGGCCTCCACGCCTTCGCTCGCATACACCAGGTCGAGATCGGTGTCGAACTCCCAGACATAGGTGCGGGATGCGGCTGCGACCGTCTGGAACCGGACGGCATTCTCCTCCAGTCGCTGCTCGGCATTCGCGCGTTGCTGCCAGGCGATCTTCAGGCCGCGGGCCGCCTCCTGCTGGGCGAAGCGCGCCTCATCGGTCCGGCGTGCCATCGCGGCAAAGGTGCCCGCGAGCCGCCCGATCTCGTCGTACTCGCGCATCGCCACGTTCTGCAACTCCGCGAACTGACGCGGCTTGAGGCCGCGCTGGGCGCGATACCCCTCCGCCATCGCGCTGATCGACGCGAGGCGTCGGGCCTGCGCGCGCAGCCAGCGGCCGAGGACCCCCCAGACCAGCAGGGCGACGAGCGCGTAGCTGACGACGATCGCGAACACACGCGACGGGGCGGACACCGGCAGGACGACGCGCTGGACTACCGCAAGCGTGGTCGCGCTGCCTTCTTCCCACGGCAGCGTCTTCTCCTGGCTCACGATGTCCGCGTATGCCGGGCCCGGGGGCCCGGGGAGAGGATCCGCCGACGCGATCGGAACGCCCTCCCGGTGCAGCCTGATGGCGGTCATCGGGTACGCCATCGCCCCCAGCACGCGGGCATCCACCGGCGCGTAGAGAACGAGCTCGGCAGCCTGCGAGCCCGGGCCGACCGCGCTCCTGACAGTACGGTAGAGCGTCCGGTCGCCCTTGTCGAAGACCCAGCCCAGCGAGGAGCCCGCCGGCAGCGGCAGTTCCGGGGGCGTCCGGGTATCTGCCTTGTAGCTGAACAGCGTCTGCCCGGCACCGTCGACAATGCGAGCGGCCGAGAAATCCTGCGTCCTGCCGAAAGCTGTCGCAAAGGCGACGAAGCGCGCCGGCGCGAGCCCCTCCGGGCCGCCCTCGAGCACCTTGCCCTGCTCGAGCAGGGCGGTGAACTGCTGCGCCGCCGCCAGGAACCGCTCGTCCACCTGCCGGATCGCGGCCGCGAAATGCAGGGTCGCCTCGTGCATCTTCTGCGCCCGCAGCGCGTCGTGGGCCGCACCCACGACAAGGAGCGCCAGCAGGCACGTCGACACGAACCCGAGGGCCAGCGCCGCGGCGATCCGCAGTGCCAGCCCTCGCTGCGCGGAGACGAAGGGGCGCGCCTCGACCGTCGGCCGCGGCGCAGGCGCGCGGGCGCTCGTCACGACGGGCCCCGCTTGCCGGACAGGAGCAGGTCGAAGGCGGCGACCAGCTCGGCCTTGCGGTAGGGCTTCTTGAGCAGCGCCCACGGCAGGTTCGGCTGCGCGAGCAACCCCTCGGAATATCCCGACGTCAGCAGCACGTGCATTTCGGGATAGCGGCGCTGCGCTTCGCGGGCCAGCGCGATCCCGTCCTGCGTCCCCGGCATCACGACGTCGGTGAACACCGCGTCGAACGGCTCGACCGCAAGTCGCCCGAGCGCGCTATCGGCCGACTCGGCCTCGACCACTTCGAAGCCCAGCGACTGGAGCCAGATCGAAGCGAGTTCGCGCAGCCCGGGCTCGTCATCCACGACCAGCACCCGTCGCGATTGCGGCACGCGTGCCGCCTCCTGCACGGGCGGCGGCGTCGGTTGCGCGACGCCCGTGGCCGGGCCGAGGTGTGTTTCATCCAGCGGCAGGTAGACGCTCACCCGGGTGCCGGCCCCTTGCGCGCTGTCGATCGTCGCCCTGCCCCCCAGCTGCTGCGCGTAGCCGAACACCATCGCCAGGCCCAGCCCCGTGCCGTGGCCGCGATCCTTCGTGGTGAAGAACGGCTCGAAGGCCTGCCCGCGAACGGCGTCGCTCATGCCGGCCCCCGTGTCCGAGACTTCGAGCACCGCATACGCGCCCGGCGCCAGGCTGCCGGTCGCATCGGTCACCGTCAGCCGGCGCGTGGAGAGCGTGAGGCGCTTCTCGCCACGCGTGCCCTCCATCGCATCGCGGGCGTTGATCACGAGGTTTAGCACCACGTTGCTGAGGCCGCTGGCGTCGAGGCGCGCCGACAGCGGATCGAGGGAAAGGTTCGCCGTCACCACGACCGAGGAGCCGGCCGACGATACGAGGAGCGGCACCATCTCGGACAACAGCGCGTTCAGGTCCTGCACCGCCACTTCCAGCGGCTGGCGCCGCGCCACCGCGAGGAGCGAACGCGTCACTTCGGCGCCGCGCAGCGCGGCGTCGAGCGCCGCCTTCTGGTGCTTGTCCCCGGGCAGCTTGTCGCCGAGGAAGTCGAGGTTGCCGACCACGACCCCGAGGAGGTTGTTGAAGTCGTGCGCGAGCCCGCCCGTCAGCTGGCCGATCGCCGCGAGCTTCTGCGACTCGGAGCGCTCGACCAGTTCGCGGTACTTGCGCTCCGCCGCTTCGCGCTCGCGCCGCCGCCGGTAGTAGAACACCGCGCCCAGCGCGATGAACAGCGCGACCATCGGGCCGACGTACCGCAGCACGTCGCGCGCCTCGGGTTCCTTCACCTGGTAGACCCCGAACCACTTGTCGTAGAGCGCGTCGTAGGTCCCGTTCGACTTCACCAGCGACAGCCCCTCGTTGATCCGGGCGAGCAGCTCGGGCTGCCCCTTGTGCACGGCAAACGCGAACTTCTGCGAGAACCCCGCGTGCGCCTTGATCGGCCGCACGTTCCGGATGCCGGTCAAGCCGAGCGTCTGCATGCCCGCCAGCTGGCCAAGCAGCATCGCGTCGTGCCTGCCCGACGCCAGCAGGCGCATGCCTTCGGCCGAGGTTTCGACCAGCACCAGCTGGCTCGCCCAGCCCCGCGCCACGGCGTAGTCGTGCGCGAGGTCGGCGTTCAGCACGATGATGGACTTGCCGGCGAGGTCGGCTTCGGACTGGATGCCGCGCTCGCCGTCGCGGACGAAGATCGCACCGTGGACGACCACGTGCGGCACGGTGAAGTCGGCGAACCGGGCGCGCTCCTCCGAGCGGGCGAGATTGATCAGGACGTCGATGCCTCCCTGCCTGAACTCCTCGAGCACCTGGCGGAAGCTGCGCACTCGCAGGATGTAGTCGAGACCGGCTTCCGCCGCCACCGCTTGCCACAGCTCGACCGTGAAGCCGTCCGCGGTTTCGTCCGTCATGCCGATGGCGAACGGCGGGTAATCCTGTTCGCTGCCGACCACCAGCGGGCGCCCGGCGGCAGGGGCGAGGGTGGCGCCCAGCGCGAGCAGCGCGGCGACGACGGCACGGCGCCACGACCGAGGGCGCCGTGCGCTCACTGCACGTTCCTCCAGCGCCGGACCAGCCCTTCGACGTGCTTGAACAGCAGCGGCTTGGCGAGGAAGTCATCCATGCCCGCGGCGATGCAGCGCTCGCGGTCCTCGCCGAAGGCGCTCGCGGTCAGCGCGATCACCGGCAGCCGCGCCACGCCCCGCTCCCACTCCATCGCGCGAATCCGGCCGGTAGCCTCGAAGCCGTCCATCACCGGCATCTGGCAGTCCATCAGCACCATCTCCGGGCGGCTGCCCCGCGCGATGAAATCGACCGCCTCGCTGCCGTTGCCGACGACCACCGAGCGCACGCCCAGCTTTTGCAGGAAGCTGACCAGCACCAGCGCATTGGCCGGCGTGTCCTCGACGACCAGCACGAACCTCGGGTCGCGACCGGCCGGCTCGCGACCCAGCGCCTCCGGGGCCGGCGCGGCGGGCAGCGCCGCATCGGCGTCGGCTTCGACGCCGGGAGCGACCGCCGGCGCGCGGATTCGCACCACCACGCGCGAGCCCTTGCCGGGCTGGCTCGTCATCGAAGCCCCTCCGCCCATCAGCTCGGCCAGGCTGCGCACGATCGACAGCCCGAGACCCGTGCCCCCGGTCCGCCGGGTGCTGCCGCTGTCGACCTGCGAAAAGGGCCGGAACAGCAGGGCGATCTTGTCCGCGTGCACGCCGATCCCGGTATCGACCACCGAGAACTCGAGCAGCACCTCGCCGCCATCGACGGCGACCTCGTTGGCCTCGATCCGCACCGATCCTGCCGCCGTGAACTTGAGCGCGTTGTTCGCCAGGTTGTCCAGGATCTGCCGCACGCGCATCCGGTCACCCAGGTAGCGCCGGCCCGGCGGGCCACCCCATGCCACTTCCAGCAGCAGGCCCTTCGCGCGCGCCTGCTGCGCATGGAGGGCCCGTGTCTCGGCCAGGACCGCGGCGGGAGAGAACGCCGCCGGCCGCAACTCGATGCGACCGGCCTCGATCTTCGACAGGTCGAGGATGTCGTCGAGGATGCCCATCAGCGACATCCCCGAGGCGAGGAGCGTCTGCGCATAGGTGCGCCGCTCCTCCTCGCTGATCGCCGGCATGCAGAGCACCTGCGCCATGCCGAGGACGCCGTTGAGCGGGGTGCGGATCTCGTGGCTCATGTTCGACAGGAACTTCGACTTGGCACGGTTCGCGGCTTCGGCCCCGTCCTTGGCGCGCTGCAGTTCGTGCGACGCGCGCCGCGCCTCGGTGATGTCGGAGACCGAGCCGTCCCACAGCATGCCGCCATCCGCCATGCGCACCGGCTGCGCGTCGCACTGCGCCCAGATGGTGGAGAGCCTCGCGCGGTGCACCAGGCGAAACTCGATGCTGAACGGCCGGCCGTTCGCCGCCGACCCGAGAAACGCGTCGTTCACCAGCGTGCGATCCTCCGGGTGTATCCGCTCGAACAGCCGCGACACGTCGGCCATGGCGTCGGCCGGCGCGAGTCCGCACATCCTTTCCAGTGCCGCGCTGCAGAAGGTCAGGGCGCGCACCCCTTCCGGCGAGCGCGTGCACTGGAATACGGTGATCGGGATGTTCCGCGTCACCTGCTCGAGGCGCGCGCGGGCCGCGTTGGTGTCCGTCACGTCCTGCCACATGCCCGTGTAGACGATCACGCCGCCGACGGGCATGCCGGGCTCCGGTTCGCCGCGCGACAAGAGCGTGCGCACGCGCCCGTCCGGAAGGCGAACGGCGAATTCGTGGGCCCACGGCTGGCCCGCAGCGGCGGCCGCAACGACGTTGCCCCGGACCCGCTTCCGGTCCGCGTCAACGATCTGTCCCGACAGGACGTCGACGTCGGCCAGCGCCTGCGCGGGGTCGAGCCCGCGGACTTCCCGCAGCCGGTCGCTGATGAAGGTGAACCGGATTCGCTCCTGCTCGACCTCGCACTGGAACACCACCGCGGGAGCGTGATTGGTGATGCGGCGCAGGCGCGCCTCGCCGTTCTTGAGCGCGGCCTCGAGCGCCTTCCGCCCGGTGATTTCGGTGCGGATGGCGATGAAGCGCTCGAGCGCGCCCGACGCGTCGCGCAGCGGCACGATGGTGACCTGCAGCCAGTAGAGGTGGCCTGCCTTCGCGCGGTTGCAGAACTCGCCGTCCCACACGCGCCCGGCCGTGATCTCCCGCCACATGGCCTCGAAGAACGCCCCCGGGTGATGCCCCGAGTTGATGATCCGGTGGTTCGCCCCCAGCAGTTCGTCCCGGCTGTAGCCGCTGATCGCGCAGAACCTGTCGTTGACGTAGGTGATCCGGCCGTCGAGGTCGGTGATGCTGACGATCGCGTGCTGGTCGAACGCGAACTTCTCGTTGGCCAGGTCGGCGAGCGCCACTTCGAGCTGCTTCCGGGCCTGCTCGCGCGCCGCGACGAGCTCGTCCGTGCTGCACGACGAGGGCACGAGGCCTTCGACCGACCCGCCTGGCGGCCCCGGAACGCCGGACTCCGCCAAACCCTGCGCCGTCGCGCGCAGCGACTCCATCGCCCGCGTGCCGGCCGCGAGCTCGGCCCGCAGGCGCTCGTTCGCTGCCGCCAGCTCGGCCGAGCGCTGCTCGAGACTGCGGGCGCGCAGATCGAGGTCGCGATCGGCGTCGGCGTAGGCGTTGCCCACCTGCTCGAGGAACCCCTGCAGGCCGGCCAGGACGCGCGCCGCTTCGGGGATGTCCCAGCCGCGCGTCGCATTGGCCATCTCGGCCAGTTGCGACGCATCCATGCCGAAGGACTGCCTGACCTGGCGAGCGAGCAATTCGTGGATCGGCGGCACCGCTCGGGCCTCGGGAGACGGGATGGAGGTCATGGTCCGGACGCGAAGGCCGCCTCCGCGGTCGCCGGCGCGCGGGTCCGGCGGCGAGCGCGCGGCGCGACCGTGCGTCCGCCGGCGTAGCCACCCCGCCCGCCTCGGCACACGCGCACCGGACTGCCGTCCTTGACCACGAACATCGTTCCCGCCCCCGCCGACGTCTCGGCTCGATCACTCATGACTATCCGACCTGGCGCGGCGCGCAAATCTTAAGAAATATTAAGTTGCCCCGGCCATGACGGAAGGGCACGTCCGGCAGAGGTCCGCTCCGGCTTAATGAATCTTTACTTTGGCGTGACCCGCCCGGCGTAGCCTCGGTTCGGGTCAACCGACACGCGGGCCCGCCGGGCCTCTTCCCCGAACTGTGAAGGCATCCTGATGAACATCGCAAGAGTGCTGGCCGGCGTCGTCGCCACGGTGCTGCTGGCCGCAGGCCCGCTTCAGGCCCGTGCCGCCGACCTCAAGGAAATCCAGGCCCGCGGCGAGATCCACCATCTTGGCATCCGCTACGCCAATTTTGTCACCGGCGATGGCGACGGCTTCGACGTCGAGCTGGTGAAGGGCTTCGCCAGGCAGATCGGGGTGCGCTACAAGCTCGTCTACTCGGATTTCTACAGCGTGATCCAGGACCTGCTCGGCAAGAAGGTCGTGCGCAATGGCAACGACGTCACGCTCGAGGGGAGCGTGCCGGTCAAGGGCGACATCATCGCCACCGGCTTCACGGTGCTGCCCTGGCGCCAGGCGGTGCTGCTCTACTCCGAGCCCACCTTCCCGTCGCAGGTGCTGCTCGTGGCGCGCGCCGATGCCCCCTACACGCCGATCCAGGAAGGGCGCACCGTCGCCGACGACATCCGCGCGACGAAGGCGATCATCGGCAAGAGGACCCTCCTCGTGATGGAAGGCACCTGCCTCGACCCCGCCGGCTATGGCCTGAACGGGGTCGGCATCGACCTCAAGGCCTACAACAAGAGCACCAACCTGAACGAAATGGTGCCGGCGCTGCTCAACCGCGAAGCCGAACTGACGCTGCTCGACGTGCCCGACGCCATCCTAGACCTGCAGCGGTGGGCGGGCAAGATCAAGGTGCTCGGACCGATTTCCGGCGAGCAGGAACTCGCGGCGGCGTTCCCCAAGTCCTCGCCCGAGCTGCGCGCCGCGTTCAACGCCTACCTGCGCGGAATCCGCGCCGACGGGACCTACGACAAGCTGGTGGACAAGTACTACCCCGGCATCCGGCGCTACTTCCCGGAATTCTTCGCGGCGAAGCGCTGAACCGCGCCGGCGGAACGTGGCCAATGTGCGATTCCGCCCGTCCTGGGCGCTGCTGGTGGCAGCCGCGTTCTGCGCGTACGCGTGGCCGCTGCTCGGCAGCCTGTACCGCTCCAACGAGAACCTGCGCTCGGCCTCCGAACAGCGCTTCATCGCCGACAACCAGCGGCGCGCGACGCTGATCGAGGACTTCGTCGCCACGCGGCGCGGTTCCGCGGTCGAGCTCACTGAGCTGCCGGAGATTGCCAACTACCTCGTCAACCGGTCGCTTGGCATGTCGCCCAAGTACGGCCTCAACGCCAACCTCGACGCGATCGAGGCGCGGTTCCGCGACCTGACGGGACGCAGGCAGGCGCGCGGGGAAACCGCGTACACGCGCATCGCGCTGGTCGACACCGAGGGTCGCGTGCTCGTGGACCTCGCCCCGGGGGACGGCGCGCTGCCGCTGGTCGAATTCGCGGGACTGCAGCCGATAGTGCGCCTCGACGCCGAGCAGAAGCGCATCGTCAGCGTCGCACCGGTCATCCACAAGGGCGAGGTTGCCGGCGCAGTGGTCGCCTCGACCGACATCGGCGCCCTTTCGCACTACCTCATCGCGTCGTCGGTGACGGGGCAGTACCGCGAAGCGATGATCTCGGCAGGCGGCGCCGAGCTCGCGCTCCCGGAGCGGCCTTCCAATCTCTCGGCAGCGGACATCCGCACCCTCGCCTGGATTCCGGTCGACAGCCTGGTTCCGGTCCGGCTGGGTGCGGCCGGCAACGCCGACGCGTCGGGCACTACGGATGTCCGTTCCGAGTTCGCGATCCGCACCCCCGTCCGTGGCGTTCCGCTGTCGCTGGTCTCGGCCTTTCCGGGCGCGGCCATCTACGGGGAGGTCAGCTCGGGCCGGCTCCTCTACCTCGCGGGCGGCGTGCCGCTGGCCGTGCTGATCGCGGCGCTGATGTACGAGCGGATGCGCTCCCGCGCCCGCAGGCTGCTGGAGCAGGTCGCAGCGTCCGACCGCCGGTCGGTCGAGCTCGAGGACCGCAACACCTCGCTCGCCGACGAGATCGCGCGCCGCCAGCAGGTCGAGCTGGAGTTGCGCGACAAGAGCGTGCAGCTGGAGCAGATGGCCAGGAGCCTCAAGCACAGCATCCAGCGGGCGGAGGACGCAAGCATCGCGAAATCGGAGTTCCTCGCCAACATGAGCCACGAGATCCGCACGCCGCTCAACGGCGTTCTCGGGATGGCCCAGCTCCTGCGCCTGCCGGGGTGCAACGAGGCAAAGCGGGCGCTCTACGTCGACACCATCCTGCAGTCGGGGCAGGTCCTCCTGACCGTGCTGAACGACATCCTCGACATCTCCAAGATCGAGTCCGGGAAGATCGTGCTGGAGCCCGCACCGCTCGACATCGGCGCGATCTTCGACCAGGTCGGGATCGTGTTCGCCTCGCCCGCGCAGGCCAAGGACCTCGAACTCAAGGTCGTCTGGGATGGGCTCTCCGGGTCGCACTACGTCGGCGACGCGGTGCGGCTCAACCAGGTCATCACCAACCTCGTGAACAACGCGGTGAAGTTCACGCCTGCAGGCGCGGTGACGGTGACGGGCCGCGAGTTGCGGCGCGAAGGCGGCGAGGCGATCGTCGAACTCTCCGTCGCGGACACCGGGATCGGCATCGCCCCCGACAAGCACGACCTGCTCTTCCAGCCCTTCTCCCAGGTGGACGCCTCGATCACGCGGCGTTTCGGCGGCACGGGACTCGGCCTGTCGATCGTGCGCAGCCTCGTCAATCTCATGCACGGCGAAATGTCGCTCGAGAGCGCCGTGGGCAAGGGCACGCGCATCACGGTCCGTGTCCGGCTCGGCGTGGCCGGCCAGCCGCGGGCCATCGCACGCGGCGCGGATTCGATCGAGGACGCGCGGCCGGTAGCGACGGCGAGCGACCTGCGCGTGCTGATCGCGGAGGACTCCGCACCCAACCGGCTGGTGGCCGAGGCCTTCATCCGGACCTTCGGCGCACAGTGCGAAAGCGTGACCGACGGCCGCCAGGCGGTGGATCGCGTCCTTGGCGGCGCGCGGTACGACATCGTCTTCATGGACTGCCAGATGCCCGAGCTCGACGGGTTCGCCGCCACGGTGCGGGTCCGCCTCTGGGAAAAGATGAACAGGCACCCCAGGCTGCCAATCATCGCGCTGACCGCGAGCGCCTTTCGCGACGACCGGGAGCGCTGCGCCGCCGCGGGGATGGATGACTTCCTCGCCAAGCCGATCGAATACACGCAGTTGCAGGCGATCATGAGGAAATGGTGCCCGGCTGCCGGACAACGTCGCGTCGCAGGCGGAACTGCGGACGATTGACGAAGGGGCCCTTGCGGAGCGCCGCCGGCGCCTCCGGCAAGGCGAGCCGCTACGTCCCGGCGTCGACGGCGCGGACCAGCCTCGACAGCTTGGCGACATCCACGCGGAGCGCACCCTGGAAGCCCTCGCCTTCCGTCGTCCGGCAGAATTGCAGGCCGTGCACGAGTTCCAGCTTGGCCGAAATCAGCCAGAAGAACGGACGGAATTCGGCGTCCGGCATGAGCTCCACGACGCGGGTGCCCGGCTCGCAGAAGAGCAGGTTGGCAAGTCCCGCCCCATGGGGGCCCACGATGAACGCCGCGCTCTGGAACAGCAGGATCTGCTCGGCCATGCTCATGCCTTCGAGATGGACGGTCTCGAAACCGTATCCCGACAAGGCCGCCTGCACCTCGCCGAGATTGGCGATCGTCCGCGTCGGCCCCTTTCGCGCCACCAGGAGCCGCTTGCCGCGGGGACCGCGCCGACCGGCGTAGCGGGTGGCGACTCTCTGCTGGAATCGCCGGAGGTACGTCGCCGGCATGGTCTGGACGAGATCGCTGTCGATCCAGATCGCCTCCCGCACCCGGACGAGATCGGCCGCGACTTCGAAGACCCGGGGTCCGTCGAGGCCGACGGCCCCGAGCGACGGGCGATGATCGAAGGCCGCGGCGATGTCCATCGACCTCGGCAATGCGATCTGCACGTCCGCGTCGGGCCCCATCGCCTCGGTCAGGATGTCGAGGCCGAGCAATCCCTCCGCCAGCCAGTGATAGTAGTTCTGCAGGTTGCCGTTGTAGAAGACAAGGCACGAGGCATCGAGGAACGGCGCAGCGGCCAGCGCGCGGGCGTCCAGCCCCAGGCCATCCTCGGCCTCCGACAGCCAGGGTGCGGAGCCGCGCGGGGCGCCCTGGAGGTAGCCCAGTGCCCGCCACACGCCGGACCGATCGAATACCGAGCCCTCGGAGAATCGCGCCATCGACACATAGACATCGCTGCGCCGCGTCAGCCGGATCCCGTCCTTGCCCACCCCGGCGGCATGCGGACCGGTGGCGCACCCCGCGACGAAGGCGCGCCGGTCCGCGTCGTCGGCGAACAGCGGCACATCGAGCCGCGAGACGCCGCCCGTCGGCCACCAGGAATCGGGCGCCCGCAGGAATTCGCCGAACGAGGCGGCGCGCCGGCTCTCGTCCATCGTGGCCGATGGAGGCAGCGGAACGTGCGCGGGGCGCGCTCCGGATTTCGTCCGCACGGGTCGTTCTGCGCGCGGCAACGATGGCGCTGCCCCGGATGACGGCATTGGCTGCCCGCGCTGCATCTGCAGCGCCGACGCAGCGGTAAGGCGCCTGGGCTCGAAATACAGCATTCCCTTGAGCACCCAGTCACGCGCGACGAGGCGTTCGCGTTCGGCGCCGACCGTCCCGGCGGCGGACAGCTGCGCGGTGACGATGCTCCCCGCCTCGACAAGGCAGGACAGCGAGGCCACGCTTTCGCGGCCGGCCGCGAGCGGCACCTCGGTTTCCGCGCCCGAGCCCGAGCGGATCCGGACGCGGAATGCGTGGCCGCGCGTGGCCAATCGCAGCACCAGCACGATGCCGGCTCCGGCCGGTGCGTCGGCCCGAAAGCGGAGCACAGCGTCCGGTCCGGCCGCCCGCACGCCGATGCTCTCCGGCGGATGCCAGCCGGAAATGCAGGCCAGCTCGGCCGACAGCGCCCCGCCGATCGCATCCAGCGGGATCTCCGTGACAGCACGGGTGATCGGCAGGAACTGGCCTGCCGGCAGGCGAATGGCGGGCGTGCCGTCGACGGCCGGGACCTCGCGCGCGAGCGTCCGGGTGGCGCCCAGGAAATCACCCGCCACGCTGCGCCAGGACCGGGCCGCGAATTGCGCGGCGATCTCGCGTTCCCGACGGTGGCGCAACCCGGGGGCGTCCAGGTAGCGCGTCAACTGCGCGAGCCCGTCGCGCGCGTTGTACGGGTCGATGTAATCCGCCGCCACGCCGCCCGCTTCCGGAATGCCGCCGGTCGCCGAGCACAGGCAGATCTTGCCGTGAGCGAGGCTTTCGCCGACAGGCAACCCCCACCCTTCGGCGAAGCTGGGAAACATCGTGAGCAGGCAATGGCGATACAGCAGGTCGAGCTCGACGTCGGTCGCGGTGTGCACGATCGCGATCCTGCCGCCGAGGTAGTCGCACGCCGCCAGCTGGTCCAGGAAATCGCGCACCAGCCAGCCGCTCCGTCCCGCGAATACCAGGGTGGGAATGTCCGGCCGGCCGGCCTGCACCATCAGCTTCCAGACATGGAGCAGATAGGCCGGGTTCTTTCGCACCTCGATCGTCCCGACGCACAGCACGTAGTCCGCATCGAGGATGTCCTGCACGCGTTGCGAAACCGCCGCCTCGACCGGCGCCGCATGCGCATGCTCGCGCGCCAGCGGCAGCACCCGGACCGGCACGCGGGCGAATCCCCGCGCGTCCATCACGCGGCTCAACGCAGCCCGGTTGTATTCCGACGTGGTGAAGATGAAATCGGCAAAGGTCAGGATCTCGACGACACCCTTGACGAACCGCCTGGTCATGCCGACCTCGAAATACTCGGGCGCCTCGATCGGCAGCACATCGTGGATCAGCGTGCCGACGATCACGCCGGCGGCCTTCAGCTGCTGCAACAGCCTGCCCATGCCGTGGACGGCCCAGAACGCGCCGACGGTGAGGAAGACATCGCGCGGCCAGGCGTGGCAGGCAACCGCACGCCCGAGCAGCCCACGCAGCGCGGACACCACGGCGGCCCGGGTGCCGCTCCCGGAACCGACGGCGCCGAGGATCGCGAGGAACGCCGGCGTGTCGATCGCGCCGAATTCGTCGCCATGGTTCAGGACGACCAGCCGGATCGATCCGGGATGCGGAATGTCGAGCAGGTTCCGCAGCAGCTCGCAATGGACCCGCTGGATCCCGGACAGCGTCGCGTGGTCGATCAGATAGAGCACCAGGTCCGACACGTCGAAGAGGATGGTCACGGGGACTTCCCTCGGCGCCGGCGCAGCACCGTCGGCGAGGGTCTCGCCGGGCTCCCGATGCGCGTCGCCGGCCAGGGCCATGCTGCGTCGCGAACCGGCGAACCGGTCCCAGAAGGCGGGGTCGATCCAGGGCTCGTACGGCAGGAAGCGCGCCTCCTGGAACGAGGGCGCGAAGCATTTCTGGGTCGACGGCGCGAGCATCGCGGCCATCCGGGAATAGCTGCTGTTGCACAGGGCGAGGCAATCGGCGCGGCGCAGCACCTCGAAGTCGCGCACGTGTTCCGGCAAGGCATCGGCCGGCGCACCGAACGCCGCAGCCACGGTCTCGAACTCCCGGAACAGCGGTCGTATCGCGTCGGGCTCGTCGGTGGCGACGAACAGCAGCGGATTGCGCAGCGTCGGCCAGAGCGCCCGCAACCAGTCGAGGTACCACGCCTCCGGCACGAGGCGGAACCACGGCAGGTCGAGCGCCAGCCGCCGGTAATCGCCGCGTCGCACGTGGATGGCCACGAGCGTCCGTTGCCCCGCATCGGTCACCCGGTGATGCCAGGCGTCGATGGCCTGTCGCCCCGCGACCGCGGGCTGGAACAGTTGCCGCAGCAACGGCCGGTGGGGCTTCCAGCAGGCTGGCGTCTCCTGGAAATAGCCCTTCAGGTCGACGTCGATCGGCGGCGCCTCCCAGTCCCACAGCTGGAGATCCTCGTCGCTGAATCCGGCAAAGGCCAGCGTCGGCAGCATCGGGCCGTCGCACGAGGGATCGTCAAGGCCGAACAGCTGCCGGCCCTCCCAGTCAGGAATAGCCGCGGTCAGGCCGTGCCTCAGCGCATAGAGCTTCGCGTAGGCGTACTGGAAGAGCTGGTTGGCGAAGCGCACGTTGTGCCCGAGCGTCGCGAAGCTGACCCGGCCCCGTGCGGCGCCGCCCAGCCGGTCTGCCGCCCGGATGGCATCGCTGGCGAGAAAGCAGTGCGCCGTGCCGTCGGCAACGTGAGCGGTCCCGATGGCGACCAGGCCGCGATCGAAGAGGCTGCGCTGCAGCTTCCACGGCTCGCCACCGCCCTGATCCTCGGTGGCCCGCGGCCAGAGCACGGCGACCGCGCGAAAGCGGAATGCTGCAGCGGACGACGCCAGCATCTCGCGCAGGCAATCGGGGGGCACCAGCAGCAGATCGGTGTCGGGGGCCGCGCCCGCCAGCGCGCGCGCCGCGTCGGGGGTATCCGCGCCCGCGAACTCCAGCGGCGGGCCAAAACCGAACGCGACGATGGACCGGACCGGAAACGACTGCTTGACGAAGGGTTGCAGCAGTTCTGGCGTTGAATCCATCTTCCTGACGAGGGGCTGCATGGGTGGCGAGCGATCGTGCAGGTGTGAGCGGGGGCTGTCAACGGGGGTGGCGGCGGCGGCGCCGCAACCCGGCTCGGCCTGCGTCATCGCAGCTCGAACGCCTCGCGGAATTCCGCCCAGTTCGGTTGCGTCGTGAAGCGCTGCCAGACCACGGCGGAAAGCCTGTAAGGCGTCGGGACGAAGAAGTTCTGCATCCACGCTTCGTGCCCGGCATTGGCGATCTCTCGAGCGGCATCGGGGTGTCCGACGAAGTATTCGACTTTCTCGACCAGGTCCGAGAGATCCGGAGCGATCTCCACGTAATGGCGGCCCGGCCGGAGCACGCCGTCCTCGAGAAGATGGATGCCGGGTGTGGCCTGATGCAACACGAGCGAGCCTCCCTCCAGCCCGCGGTACAGCCGCGGATTGAACTGATGGTTGCCCCAGAGCGACAGGACGAACTTGTGCTGCCCGATCACGTAGAGCGGATCGGGTTCCCTGACCGGCACCTGATGGAGGAGCTCGGGCGGCGTCGACTCCGCCAGCAGGCCACAGTTCTCCGGCAACCCCGCGCGTCGCAGGAGACTGCAAGCAAGCGCTCGCGAGTTCGTGGCCGCGTTGCGCTCGCCGGTGTAGTGGCCCCGAAAGTAGACTTCGTCGCGCTTGTCCGGCCACGGCACGTCGATGCGCTCCCGGTACTCGGCCCAGCCTGCCGGCGTGTTGTCGATGCCGCGTATCTCGAACAGGTCGTTCCGGGGCAGCAGAATCACGCGCGGATCACCGGCCCCGAGCGCCCGACCGGGACCGTGGTGCCACAGCCAGCCACAGTCGCCGGCCTCCGCGTCGATGCCGGCGTTGTCGCCCCAATTCCAGTAGCAATGCGGCACCTTGTCGACGATCGGACTGCCACCTGAGAACAGGCACCGACCCGCTCCGGGCTTTGGCTGCAGGTCGATGAACAGGCCGCGAAAGGCCAGTCCGCGACGGTAGGACGAAATGACATTCGACTGGGCCGGGGAGAAGCCCTGCGCGCAAAGCGTGAGACGCGTGACCGGCATGACCCCTCGCCTGCTTTCGAGTGCATGAGGGAAGCATTATCGGATGCGCTTTGCGAGCAGGACAACTTGCTCCGCCTCGACGCACCGAAGCACGACGATGGGCGTCGCGCGGTGCCGGTCGCGCTCGGACCGGCGGCGGGAGGCTGCGAACGCTAGCAGACCACGTTCGCTGCGACGTCGAAACAGGACTTCACGATCGCGCCCGGCGAGCCGTCCGCGTTGAGCGTCCGGTACTCGATGTCGATCCTCGCGAAGTTGAGGGAAAAATTCTCCACGCCGCGAGTGTCCGGGCCGCGGCCCAGCACCACCACATCGCCGCCGGTGCTATGGGATGACACGAGGACTTCGCTGAGCTTGTACTGCAGGTACTCGAATCCGGCAGTCTGCTTGTTCGAACTGCGCACGGTGAAAATCGCCGTGGTTATGTGCTGTCCCGAGGCGACCATGCGGTAGAGCAACGGCGACGCCTTGCTCACATGGGCGCTGAACGAGAAGTCCTGGACACTGGCCTTTCCCGCGCCACCGCCGCCGCCGAGCAGGTACGCGAGAACGGCGGCCCCTTCGCCTCCCCCGTGGTGGAAGGCAACTTGCCCGACGGCCCGGTTACTTGAACATCACCTCGCCCTTGAGGCCGTAAAGGACTGAAAGGATCTCGTTACGGTCGACTTCGGCCACGGCGTTCTTCTCGAGCGCCTTCAGCACGTCGTCGATCGCGGCGACGAGCTCGGCCTCGTCGATGTTCATGCCGCGATGAGCGGCCGTCATGTCGCGCCCGGCGTAGACCTCGGGACCGCCGGTGCCCGAACCAAGGAAGGTTCGCACATGGGTCTCAAGCGCTGCCTTGTCCTTGACGACCTCGAATCGGTTCTTGATGCGCGGGTTCTGCAGGTGCAGCGTGACGATGTCGTGGGCAATGGCCGCGACACCGTCGGCGCCGCCGAGACGATCGTACAGGGTCTCCGGCATGGCTATCCTTTTTTTGCAATTGATGATGAGACGCGAAAATTTTCTAGCGAAGGCGCGCCACGACTTCCACGTCCGGCCTCCCGTAGGATGACGGAGTGCTGCGAAAGGGATTCGGGGCGCTGCTGCATTTCAGCGCCCCAGCGGATGGGCATCGTGCCGGCGGAACCAACGCCAATTGCGGATTCCATCTGTTCAACGGCCGCGCTGCCGCGTTCCGATTTCGGAACCGGCCGCGAACCTTGCGCTGCCGCCGCTTGCTAGCCCGGATGCATCGGAGTAGGCTTCACCTTGCGCCGATTTGAGATTGCAGCTTGCGGGCGCGTTATAAATCCAGCTAAAGCGGCCGCATCTCCGACCCGCTTTGGCCTTTGTGCCGGCGGGTTTTTTGTTGCCCCCGCCGGATGCACCGGGCACTCGCGTCACGTCGCCAATTTAGCCCCACTTGCGGGCGACGCTAAACAACACCGCTAAACGGGGCGCGAAGAGCAGGAGTTTCGCGTCATGCCCATCGTCCCTTCCCCCCGCCGTTCCCCGCTCCGCCTGCTGCGCCAGTTCAACCTGTTCGGCCTCGATTTCCTCGACCCCATCGTGCTGGCCGCGCTGGCGGACGAGCGCCCGCTGCTGCTGATCGGTCCGCACGGCACCGCGAAGTCGGAGCTCCTCAATCGCCTTTCCGCCGCGCTCGATCTCGAGCACCGGCATTACAACGCCAGCCTGATCTCGTTCGACGATCTGCTGGGCTACCCGGTGCCCGACGTCGAGCACGGCACGATCCGGTACCTCCGCACGCCCGGCGACCTGTGGGACGCGGAGTGCGTGTTCCTCGACGAGATTTCCCGCTGCCGGCCCGAGACGCAGAACAAGCTCTTCTCCGTCATCCACGAGAAGCGCGTCCAGGGGCTCGCGCTGCCGAAGCTGCGCTATCGCTGGTCGGCGATGAATCCCCCGCTCACCGCGGAATCCGACCCCACGGACAGCTACGAGGGCTCGGTGCCGCTCGACCCCGCGCTTGCCGACCGCTTCGCCTACGTCGTCGAGTTGCCGGCGCTGACCGACCTGTCGGCGGCCGATCGCCTTGCACTGATCGGGCGTGGCGGCGCGACGCCGGCCATCCCACCGGACCTCGCAACACTGGTGGCGCAGGCCCGGCACGAGATTGCCGCCACGCCGAAGGCCGATCGCGCGTGGGCCGTGCGGTACGTCGACGGCCTGATCACGCCGCTGGCCGAGGCGAAGTTCGCGATCAGCGGGCGCCGCGCGGTGATGCTGGCCGCGGCGATCGCCTCCATCCAGGCCGCGGCGCGCGTGCTGAACCGGAAGCTCGAGATTTCCGATTGCGCGCTGGCTGCGCTGCGCGCGGGCCTGCCGCAGCGCGCCCAGGGGCGGTCGATCACCGCGGCCAAGCTCAACGCCATTCATCGCGCCGCCGTGCAGGCCGCGGGCGAGGCGGAAGGCTCGCCGATGCGCCAGATCCGGACGCTGTCCGATCCCGTCGAGCGCGTCGCCCGGGCACTGCAGCTCTATGGCGAGGGCGTGGACAAGACGGAATTGTCGACGCTGGTCTCGGAGGCCTTCGCGCTGCTCGGCGTGCCGCAGCGCTACCTGTTCGCGCGCCACGTGCTGCCGCTGGCCGCGGGGCGCGACTGCCTCAACGCGCCGGCGCTCGAGCTGCTGGCCGGCCCCGTCGCCAAGGTGGCCGCCATGTGCGGACAGCAGCAGCACTCGATCACGGCGCTGCGCAGCGCCATGCCGCAGTGGAACGAACTGTCGAAGCACGTCGCGAGGCTGGCGCGCGGCGATGCCGACGACATCCAGCTGGGCAACGTCATCCTGACCCTTGCGCTGGTCGAGCGAGTGGAGGTCGACGCGGAACAGCTGATCGGGGTCGACCGGACGTGGCGCGATTTGTTCTGCGAACCCGAGAGCCTGCCGGCAAAGGTCGCGGCATGAGCGCCGCCGAAATCCGGATGGAGGCGATGGCGCGAAACATGAGCGCGCCGCCGCGCACCACGCTGTCGTTCTCGGCGCTTGCCCCTGCGCCGCCGGCGGCCGGCGAGCCGATCAGCAGCGGCGCCGGGCTGCGCTTCATCTGCCGTCTCGATGCGCGCGCGCTGACGCGCAGGCATCGGAAGAAGGTGGGCACCGTTGCCGCCGGCGCGGAAGCGGACGAACTGCACCAGCGCATCCGGACCGCAGCGGCGCAGGTCCGGGCCGAGGTCGAGCGCGCTGGCGGCGCGACGGTCGCGGCGGCGAAGCCGGATCGGGCGACGCCCATCGAGGCGCTCGTCGACGAGTTGCACGACCTGATCGCCCGTGACCCGCTGGCCGCCGCCGGGCTGCCCGGTGTCGGATTGTTCCTGCCGGTGCGGGAAACGCGGGCTCCCCTGCCGAGCCTGCTGCGAACGCTCGCCATCCTGTCCCGGCGCCGGGGCCCGTTGTTCCTGCGCGACGCCGACCCGGTAGTCTGGGCCGCCATCGCCGACGGGCCGTTCGACCTGTGGGTGCCGAGCGCGGCGCCACGGAGCATCGGATGAGCGCCCCCGCTGACAGCGACACCCTCGCGGCGCGGATCTACGCCGCATTTCCCGTGGCGCAGACCTCGTTCTCGCGGCTGCTGCAATTGCTGGAGATCGAGGCCACCGATTCCGTCGACACCGCAGCGGTGACGCTGGGCGCGCGCTCGCGGTTGCTGCTGAACCCGGCGTTCGTGGCGAAGTGCTGCCCGACCGACAGCGATCTCGTGATGCTGGTACTGCACGAACTGCATCATGTCGCGCTCGGTCACACCCGGCTCTTTCCCCGGCTGACACCGGCGCAGAACTGGGCCTTCGACTGCGTCATCAACGCGCAGTTGTGCCGGCTGTACCCCGAGCCGCACCACACCGCGCTGTTTCGCCGCTGCTACTCGCCCGGCAAGCTGCCCGAGGCGCTGTTGCGCCCGCCCGAAGGCTGGCGGACCGCGGGCGAATCCTGGTTGCCGGGTCGCGCCGGCGAGATCCACCGCTCGCTCTACACCGACACCTCCGTCACCTATGCGGACCTCTATGCGCTCCTGGCGACCGTGACCGTGGTCGACGGCAGCGACGTCGGCGAGTTGGGCGGGCGGCTGTTGGGCGACCACGCGGGAAACGAAGACTCTCCGGAGATCGCCCCCGACGTGCTGCGTGAAATGCGCAGCATCCTTGCCGAGTGGCCCATGGTCGAGCGGATTTCGGGGCGCGACCAGGGCGGCCAATTCAGCAGCACCCGTGTCGACCGCGCCGAAGCACTGCGGGCCGCCGCGCAGGCATTCCGGCAGGCCGTGGTCGCGATCGCCGACATCGGCCACGGCAACCGCGGCCTGATCGAACGCCAGGACGAAGAGCGGGAAGGCCTGCTCCCCTACGCGCTGCGCTTGCGGCGCGCCGACTTCGTGCGCCAGGCGATGGGGCTGACGACATTGCTGCACCCGGAGCGGCTGATGAGTTCCGGCATCGTGCGCCGCGAGCGCGTGCACGTGTACCTGGACGTGTCCGGCAGCATGGATTCCCTGCTGCCGGTGCTGTACGCGACGCTGGCGTCGGTGTCCGGCCTGCTGCATCCGCAGGTGCACCTCTTCAGCACCCGCATCCACGACATCGACCTGCGCCAACTGGTGGCAGGCGTGAAGGTGAGCACCGGCGGCACCGACATCTCGCCGGTCACGAAGCATGCGCTGGAGAACGACGTGCGCCGTGCGCTGTTCATCACCGACGGCTGGGTGGGCACGGTGACGCCGACGCATTCGCAGGAACTGGAGCGACGCCGCGCGCGGTTCGCGGTGGCGCTGACCCACGGCGGCGATCCGCGCTTCGCCGCGGGGCTGCGCGCGAACGTCTGGCGATTGCCACGCCTGGAGAACCGAACATGAAGGGAGCAAACATGAAGCTGATAACCAAAGTCGCCGCCACCGGCCGGCACGAGACGGCCGAGTTCGTCTTGCCGGGGCATCCCGACAAGCTGTGCGACGCCGTGGCGGACGGCATCATCGACTGGCACCGGAGGGTCGCACCGGACCTCCAGTTCGGCATCGAGGTGGCGTGCGTGTTCGATCGCGTGCTCGTCACCGGGCGCATCGCCAATCCGATCGATCGCATCCGCGTGGTCTTTCCGCACCACCGCGACGGGATTGTGCGCAACGCCTACGCCTCGGCCGGGTACGGCACCGACGCTGCGGGCCACGTCTGGGGGCCGCTCCCGGAGAACCTCCAGATCGACTGGGCGCTGTGCCTAGGCGGCTTCGCCGAGGGTGAGCGCGAACTGCGGCACCTCGCCGACGACCAGGCGATATGCGTCGGCTACGCCCTCCGCAGTCCGCGGACCGATTACCTGCCGCCGGCGCACTGGCTGGCGCGGCGGATCGGGCGGGAGCTCGCCCGCCTGAGAGTCGAGAAGGGTGCCGGGCAGATCGGCCCCGACGGCAAGGTGATCGTTCACGGCACGCGGGGGGAAGGCGCCGGGTCGTTTCGTCCCGACCTCGTCTCGGTCTCCCTCAACCATCACGAGAAATCCGACTGGCTGCTGCTGCGCCGCGTGGTCGAGGAAGCGGTCGAGACCGCGTGCGCGGAAATCGGCGGCGCGCTGCCGGACATCGAGATGAACGGCGCCGGCATGTTCATCGCCGGCGGACCCAACGGCGACAACGGACTGTCGGGCAAGAAGTTGGTCGTCGACGCCTATGGGCCGGGCGTGCCGATCGGGGGTGGCGCCTGGTCGGGCAAGGATTTCTTCAAGGTCGACCGCCTGGGCGGCATGGCCGCGCGGCGGCTGGCGCTGGAATCGCTGCTCGCGAGCGACGCCGACGAAGCGCTGGTCACGCTGATGTACCTGCCGGGCGGCGACCGGCCGACGCGCATCGACCTGCTGCTCGACGGGCAGCCGTCGGATCAGGTTGTTGTCCCGCCGCGGTTCGGGAAGCTGAAGAGCCGGACGCTGCACGGGATATTCGACGCGCGCAAGGCCAGCCATGTGGATCTGGCGCGATGGGGGCATCAGCAGCGGGGGATGCCTTGGGAATTGCCTGAATCGCTGTGTGCGCGGGAGTCCAACCGTATGGAGCCGTGCGGTGGACAGTCCGTGGCAGCTTGAGGAGGTTGGGCCGATGTACTACCTGTATCTCGGCGCACCGGTTGGCGGGCGGATCGACGAGGCGCATGAGCGGGCAGCGATGGAGGAGTGCTCGCGCGTGTTCGAGTCGTTCTGCGTGGTGCGGGCGAGCGGGGTTTATCGGGGACGGCGGGAGGAGGTGCTGGTCTTTCATGTTGCGACGAGTGATGGCGGGAAGGTTACGAGGCTTGCTGCCGTCCTTCGTGAGCGATTTGAGCAGGAGGGGGTTGGGGTGGTCTTTCCGACGGCGCAGGGGCACGCGTACCGCAGAGTGATCGGTGTAGCTTGAAACGTTGGATTGGTAAACCGCGAACGGGAGCTTGGGCTGCTGCGATCGCCGGAGCAGGCAACATCCAGTGCGACGCCGCGCGTGACGTCGCGCCTGCCAGCGTCGACGCAACCGGTACCGGAACCCTTGGCCATGGACGCCCCCTTTCCGATGAGGAAATCGGGTCACCAAATTGGGATACCTGCCGTTCAAATCCGACTTTTTTCGCCTTGGGAACCAGGGACTTGGGAAGGCCTGGCGGGAGGGCGTCCATCACATTGCCGGGCTACAGGCATCAAAATGGCCTAAGTTGCCCCAATGCTGCCCCAACGTGTGCCCGCCACCCCCTCCCGGCCGGCTTTGGCGCTATTGGATCGCCCGCACTTTGCGCCGCCCCGGTTCCTTTCCTATTTCTGCGGAAACAGGCATAGTTGACCGAATATTTCTACCGCGAGGTGCGTATGCGTATGAACCGTAAGATCGTCCCGGCAGCCCTCTTGGTCGCCGCCTTCTCATTGGCCGGCACCGCGCAGGGGGCGCCGCAGAACTTTTGTGGAATCCCGGGGGACGCGAAGGCGGACGCGAAGGCGGCCGCGCAGTTGCCCGTGCAGGCCTGCGCAGTACCTGCGACATCGAACTTGACTCTTGTCGCCTTGGCATTGTTCCTGGCCGCCGCTGGCGCCGTCCTGCTTGATCGCCGCAAGAACCCGTAGCCGTTCCGGGCACTGCTGATCCACTGCAGATTCACTGGATCTGAGTACCACGACCCGCTTGTCCTGCGCTGGTTCAGCCGCACCAGGCTCAGACATTCCATCCGAATCCGTTATGGATGCCCTCGCGCGTGCAGTCACTCGACGCCGCTTACGACCCCAAGCCGAAGTTGCGATGAGCCACGGGTGGGTAGTAAATGTCTGCTGAACAAACGATTCACCCGGCCCGATGGTGGCGAAACAATCCCGGGCGAGTTGAAAGTCGCTCCAGTAGAGATCGACCGGAATGTCCAGCTGGTTGACGAAGGTGAGGATCGCCGTGTGGGCATTGGAAACCGAACCGTACGTGGTGCCTACTCCGACTGGATCGAGCGGTACCAAAACTACCGCATTGGCCGGTCCGCTCTGAGGTGGATCGCCCCGACGCCGAACGCAGCATCGAGCCTCGGCCGCACGTCAGGGCCGAACCGCGTGGACCGGCGCGGCTCCGTTTGCCATGGCGGCAGGTACGTGGCGCCGATCCGGCCGATCTCTTCGTACAGGGTCATGGTTAACGCCTCAGCACTGTTTCTCGCCGGGGTTGGACCACGCGCCGCGCGCGCTGATCCCCGTGCGGGTCAGGGCGGGGCAGAACATGCCAGCCGCGACGATGGGTGGGGCGATGGGTAGGCCAGATCATCGTAGAATGGCGGGGGTCTGAGGCTTCAAGGGTCGCTACGCAACGCTCCCACCTCCGCGGCCAGGCGCGAGGGCTCGCCACCGGTCGAGCATGGCTCGGCCAACATCCGGGAATTCCTCCCGCAGCGGTAGCCCCATACAAAGCAGCCTGCATAGAAACGCATCGCCCCAAACTGCGCACGACGGTGCAAAGGGATTCGGCCAGGGCCGCCCGTTCAACGCTTCGCGACAGTACTCCCTGAACACCGAGTCTGCCTCCTTCGTCGCCGACTCCCTATCTCGGAGGATCGTGTTCTTCCCGTGGAATCGGTAGCGGAACAATTTCTCCGGAACGAAAACCGGCTCGGCGTATCTTGTGGCACGAAGGCAGAATTCCCAGTCCTCGGTGAAGATCAATGGATGGAATCCGCCGATTCGCTCGTGGAAGCTTCGGCTTATGAAAAGGTTGCCCGTGGAGATCGAAATGTTCTCGCTCAAGAGCGCCATGCCGATACTGTAATCCGCCCCAGCTCTGGCGAGTTGGCGAGTCAAGTACGCTATCGGATAGTCGTCCGATCGTTCGATCTCCCGGCTGCCGGCATCGATAAATCCGACCGACGTAAAGCCCCATTGATTGCCCTTTGCGGCGACCTCTCGCACGAGGGTTGCTAGCCGGTCGGGATGGAATGCATCATCGGAATGGAGCACGTTGAAGAACTCTCCCCGCGCCAGCGACAGCCCTTCCTGAATGGTTGCCACGGCACCACGATTGTCACGGGCAACGACCGTGTTCTCGAATGGGCAGTGGCGAATGCACCGCGAGATGATCTCCGGCGAACCATCCTGCGAGCCATCGTCGATGACAATCAGCTCGATGTTCCGATAGCGTTGCGCGAAGACCGAACGCAATGCCTCCTCGACGTACCGCCCGTGGTTATACGACGGCACGATGACACTGACGAGAGGATTGGCGCTGATCGCCTCGGCTTTCACCTTTGAAACCCAGGCTGTGCATGCGCTTTTCTTCTCTAGCACTTCCGGGTTTCGGTCGGCCCCAACCAGCTTCTGGAGCCCCTCGATGATGTGCCCCACGTTTTTCGAAAGGGCCGGGTGCGCCCACTCCGTCAGCTCACCTGCCCGCTGAACAAGCACCAGAGCCTCCCAGGAGTCGCCCTGGACGTGTCGCACCTGGCCGAGTAAGTGCAGCACCTCGGCATCGTCGGGGCTTGCCGCGAGAAAGGTCCGGCACAGCCGCTCCGCCCCGTCGAGCGCTCCCTCTCGATAGGCCATGAGCGCCGATCGCTTGATCGAGAGGAGCGTCGCCGCCCGATCGCCAGGCGACTGGCCGTGGGCCAGTCCATTCCGTTTTCCGCAGCATTCTTCAATCCGGGCGCCGCTACCGCAGGGGCAACTGGCGTTGTTCGAGGCGTCGCTCATATGTCGTCGTCGGATCGGTCAGAATGGATGCGTTTGGCGTGGCGATCGAATCGCCCGCGGAAGATGTTCCGGTTGACAGGATTTCACGAACTGTTCCATGTTGAAGCGGGTCGAAATCACCTTTAAGGTCCCTCGACGCATCGACAGCAGGCTGCTCGCAGGACTTGGCGGGCCGCTTTTCGATTGTATCGTTGCCACTCCTGGTCGTGGCGTTCCAGCGATGGTCGCAACAGCGTGAGGCCCGGCAGACGGCGAGCGAAAGCCTGGCTTGTCTTCGTGAAGTGTGTTCGGTTCCGTTCGTTGTCGAACGCACGATCCTTGTCGCTCAGCGCACAACGGATGAAGATGGGCGGCGCGCAGCAACTCCAATGAACGATGCGGCCCCGTTCTACACCTTGGGGGCCGCATCGTTCCGTCCGTCGCCTTGCGCGGCGGTGGGGAATCGCGCTACTTGTCGCCGGCCCCGCGCGTCACCGCTTCCATCACGCGGTCGAGATTGAAGCTGCCCGGCTTCTGGCGCGGCGGGAAATCGCGGAAGCTCTGCAGCCACTGGCCCACGTAGG
Organism: Bordetella parapertussis; assembly: GCA_943331295.2. GTDB lineage: Bacteria > Pseudomonadota > Gammaproteobacteria > Burkholderiales > Casimicrobiaceae > CAIWHR01. Next base: position 40,131 of record CALQLA020000038.1, read on the forward strand.
CACCGGCCGGCGCGATCGCGAACATGCCCGTAGGCGTGTCTCATCGTCGGGCTGATCTCGGAGTGGCCGGTCGGCCAAATCGAATTCGGATGCCAAGGGGGCGTCGCCGCAACAGCGCAAAACGTCCCGATGCGGAAGGGGACACGGAGCCACTCAGCGGAAACGAAAATTCTACGCCAACGCGCCGCGCCGGCAGGCACTTGACGATGGCCTGCGGCGCCGCGACGCTCGGCGCAGACTGTGGGGAGCATCTCGCGGCGGGAACTCGCGGAAGCCCTGCAACCGCGGCGCGACGCAGGCGCCGGTCGGCGCGAGCGCACTGCATGTCGTCGAGCAGGCGCTGGCCGTGCCGATGAAACGCTTCCTGCGGCCCGATGTTCGGCGGCAGTTCCACCGCCACGCTCAATCCGGTCGCTTGAATATCCGGAACGCGACCGGGATGAGCGCGATTTCCAGCGCGGCATAGACGATTAGTCCACGACGTTCTCCCGCCTGGCCCGCGTTTCCAAAATTGCACTACGTCGCCTTTGGGGATGGACTGGAATGAACCTGTCCAACTGCGCGGGGCCAGGTCTGGCGCTGACGATCGGTACCACAGCAGAAGGAGGTCTGCCTAGACTTGATCGATTCCGTCGTTCCTTCATCGTTTTATCTTGGAGCGGTACGAAAATTGCGCGACCCTACTGACGATGGCGGAACCGCGGGCGAAGGCGAGCCATTGGCGCGGGGATCCTTCGCGGCGTGGCTGCAGTTCGACGTCGCTCTTGGCTATCGTACGGTAGAGCGCCACCCCCCCGGCCCTGTCGCAGAAATGTCATGCAATTGCGTTACGCTCGAAGGAATCTACTGACCACTCCTCCTTTGCCCACTCGGCAAGCGCAGCGCCAACCTTGCCCGATGGGAACACGAAGAATCACGCCACACGCCTGGGTTGCGGACCTCAGCTCCGGCGTCATTTCCGGTGTGCGCCGGGCGATCCTGTGTCTCGCGATGGCTCCGGTGATCTTTGCCGGAGTCCTGGCCCCTTATCTGTCGCTGGGCGTCGTGCTGTTCCTGACCAGCGCGGGCGTGGCCATGATCGTGCTGGCGCTGCGGGCGCCCTACCCCGCCGAGGCCAGCGGTCCACAGGACACCCCGGCAGCAATCCTGTACACCGTGTCGATCGCGTTGAGTGCGTCGCCCGTCGCCGCCAACCCGGCGAGCGCGATGGCCACGATGCTCGCCGTGCTTGTCCTCGGCTCGCTGATGTTCGGAGCCACGACTTACCTGCTCGGCCGGTTCCGGCTTGGTCGGATGACGCAATTCCTACCCTACCCTGTCATCGGCGGCTTCATGGCGGGGACGGCGTGGCTGCTCCTTGGATCGGGCATCAATGCAATGACCGATGTCCCGGCCAACCTGGGCAATGCCGGTGCGCTCCTGGCGCCCGCGGCGCTGGCGCTCTGGGTGCCCGCGCTGCTGTCAGGACTGCTGCTGTTCGGCTTGATGCGGCGATTCCAGTCGCCAATGACGCTTCCCGGGACGCTGCTTGCACTGGCGGCAATCTTCTACGGCGTCGTCCTGTTCCGCCACGCGAGCATCGGGCAGGTACAGGATGCCGGCTGGCTGATCGCACCCGCCGGCGCGAGCGGGAGCGACGGGAAGCTGCAGGGCGTGTCCTTCGATGCCGTCGATTGGCGATTCGTGCTGTCGGTCCTGCCGATCCTCGCCAGCCTCGTCGTGCTCAGCACCATCCAGACGTTGCTGAACGTGACGGCATTGGAAGTCGGGATCGGCCGCGAGCTCGATGCGGACGCGGAGCTTAGGGCGACCGGCATCGCGAACCTCGTCGCCGCATCGGCTGCCGGGATTCCCACGTACGTCTCGCTCAGCAGTTCCCTGCTCGCCTGGCGCGCCGGGACGACGACCCGCTGGGCGGGCCTGCTCGCTGGAACGATCTGCCTCGCCTTCGCGGTTGCCGGACCGCAGCTCATCGGCTACATGCCTAAGATCGTCCTCGGCGCCGTGATCTTCATGGAGGCCATCGACCGACTGTACCAGTGGCTCTATGAGCAGGGCCGGAGGATGGGACGATTCGAGTACGCGACGCTGCTCGCCATCTTCGGCTCGATCATCTTCATCGGATTCCTGCAGGGAATCGTGCTGGGCTTCCTGATCGTCGTCGTCGTCTTCGTCGTCAAGTACAGCCGCATCAGCCCCGTCAAGAGCGTCGCGTCGCTGGAGACGACTCGGAGCTCGGTGGCACGCTCGCCGATCGAGCAGGAGTTGCTGGCTGCGCAGGGGCACCGGGTGCTGGTGCTGCGGCTGCAGGGCTTCGTGTTCTTCGGCACGGCCAGCAACCTGCTGCGCGAGCTGAAGGAGCAGTCGGTGCTGATGGAAGGGCGGCGCGGTCACGTCCTCGTCGACTTTCGCGCGGTTACCGGGCTCGATTCATCAGCTGGCTTCCAGTTCACGAAGATCGTGAAGTGGCTGGCCACGCGCAATGCGAAGCTCGTGCTGACCGATCTCAGTCCGGCCATCGTCCAGCTGATGACCCGCGCAGGCGTGATCGGAGGGGCCGGCGTCACCGTTTTCCCGCACCTCGACCACGCGCTGGAGTGGTCAGAGAACGAGCTGCTGCATGAGGGCGGGATTCTGTCGACCGCGATGACCCTTGCCGAGCAACTCACGGCCCGCCTCGGGGACACGATCAAAGCTCAACAGCTCCTGCCCTACCTGGAACCGCTTTGCTGCGACGCGGGCGAATGCATCATCGCGCATGGCGAAGCAAGCCGCGACATCTACTTCATCGAAAGCGGAGCCTGTTCTGCAGTGATCTCCACCGAACGCGGGACGCCGCTGCGGCTGCGCAAGTTCGGGCCGGGCGCTCTATTCGGCGAGATGGCGCTCTACACCAGCGAGCCACGCACGGCCTCCGTGGTCGCCGACACGGCGGTCCGCCTGCATCGGATGTCGCCAGCCGCACTGACCCGGCTGGCACAGGAGAATCCCACGGCGCTCAGCATCTTCCACGAGCTGCTGGCGCGTACCATGGCCGAGCGCATCGCTTTCCAGAACCGGCAACTGGCCATGCATTGACGGAGCTGACTAACGCCCGTCGCCCTCGACGCCGGCCGCGGCGCCGCGCTTCTGCCCACCGAGTTCCTTGAGAAACGCGTCGTGGTTCATGGGGCGCGAAAACATTGGATAGTTCTTTCCGTGAAATTTATCGAATGTGATGCGGGCGTTCGGAAACTGCGCGGTGCAGCCCTTGATGATGAAGCAGGTTCATCGTCTGCAGTAGGTACAGCAGAACAAAGAGTCCGCACTTGTTCCGCGAGTTGCGGCAGAGCCGCGCCACTCTGCCGAGCAGGTCGTGGAAGCCAAAGTGGAGGGCGTGCTCGTACAAGCCCAACCGCCGCAGGTGGTGAGCCACGTTCTGACCTACACAGTGGACGAGGATCGCACGCTCGCAGTTGCTGGCAAACGCCACGTAATCGACGTAGCCGCTGACCGCCGGCGCCTCGTCGGCGGCGAAGTAGAGCGGGAACTGCGGCAGCACGCGCGGGTGGATGGCCCCTACCCCGTACTCGCGCTCGAGCATCGGCAGCACGTGAGGACCAAACCCCGTCGCGCTGGTCCGCCGCCGTTGCCACGGCGGCAGGTACGACCCCACGAAAGCGGGCCCCGGCGGCAGTGCCCCGCAGTGCCTGACCCCACTGGAGCTGCTCGACCGCTTCGCCGCGCTGGTGCCTCCGCCGCGCACCCACCGCCATCGCTATTTCGGCGTCCTCGCCCCCAACTCGCCCCTACGCGCTGCGCTCACCGCCCTCGCGCCGGGGGCGACCACCGCGCCGCCCGCACCCATCGCGGAGCCCGCCGCCGAACCGGGCCATCGTCGCGCTGCCCGCTACGCCTGGGCGCTGCTGTTGGCCCGCATCGATGAGGTTTTTCCGCTGGTTTGCCCCCGCTGCGGCGCCGCGATAAGGATCATCGCCTTCATCACCGACGGCCCGACTGTGCGCGACATCCTCAGCCATCTGGGTGAACCCACCGCGCCGCCCCGCATCGCGCCAGCCCGCCTGCCAGCACGCAGCCACCCTGGCGCTCGCCACCGCCCGAAAGTGCGCCGAGAGAAGCGTGCGGAGCAGCCCGTTGTCACCGCAAATGGACGTTTGACTCGCCCGATCTGCTCCTCCACACTCAGCCCAGTGCGCTTGAAATGGCTATTTGACATCCATCCCCCAGCCAACCCCATCCGATGCAACTAACCAACGAAGAAGCAAGGTTAAGACAAGCCGAGCAAGCCAAGGCACCGTGGATGCTATTCGGACCCTACCTGAGCGAGCGCGCCTGGGCCACGGTGCGCGAGGACTATAGCGCGGAAGGTAATGCGTGGGCCTATTTTCCCCACGAGCATGCCCGGTTCAAAGCCTATCGCTGGGGTGAGGACGGGATCGGCGGGATCAGCGATGACAAGCAGCGGATCTGTCTCGCGCTGGCCTTTTGGAATGGGAACGACGCGATCCTGAAGGAGCGGATGTTCGGATTGACGGGCGCGGAAGGCAATCACGGCGAGGACGTCAAGGAGGTGTTCTTCTACCTCGATAGCACGCCGACGCACAGCTACCTGAAGATGAACTACAAGTATCCTCAGGCGGCGTTTCCTTACGGGGCGCTGATTGAAGAGAACCGGAAGCGTTCGCGGGCGGAGCCGGAGTTCGAGCTTTGGGATACGGGTGTTTTCGCTGAGAACCGTTACTTCGATATCGATATCGAATACGCAAAGGCGGCCCCGGACGACATCCTCTGCAGGATTACCGTCCGCAACATGGGTCCGGAACCCGCGCCGATTCATGTCTTGCCGACGCTTTGGTTCCGAAACACCTGGAGTTGGGGCAGGAACAACACGAAACCGCGGATGAAACTCGAACAAGAGGCGGGGCGCGCTTTTGTCCGGAATTCGCACGACGCCATCGGGACTTACGATCTCTATGCGGACCGCGCGCAGGACTGGTTGTTTTGTGAAAACGAGACGAACAACCAGCACCTCTACGGCTCCTTGAACGCGTCGCCGTATCCCAAGGACGCTTTCCACCGCCGGATCATCCATGGCGAGCAGGAGGCGGCAAATCCAGCGCACGAGGGAACCAAGGTCGCGGCCGTCTATCACCACGTCCTGAATCCAGGCGAGCAATACGAGGTTCGCGTCCGCCTAACAGGACCGAGTGCGGAGCGAGGGCCCGACCCATTCGGGAGTTTTGATGAAGTCTTCAAAGTCCGCATCGAGGAAGCGGACCAATTCTACACAGCGGTGCAAGCTCCGCTCATGAAGCCCGACGAACGGCTCGTCCACCGGCAGGGTCTTGCCGGCATGATGTGGAGCAAGCAGTTTTTCCACTACATTGTGGAAGACTGGCTGGAGGGCGATCCCGGAATGCCGAAGCCACCGGAAAGCCGAAAGACGGCTCGCAATTGGGAGTGGCGGCACTTGTACAACGAGCGGATCATGTCCATGCCCGACCCATGGGAGTATCCGTGGTACGCGGCCTGGGACCTCGCTTTCCACTGCGTCCCGATCGCCCTGATCGACCCGGCCTTCGCCAAGAGCCAGCTCGATTTGCTGACCCGCGAGTGGTATCAGCACCCGAACGGGCAGATTCCGGCTTACGAATGGAACTTCAGCGATGTGAATCCGCCGGTCTTCGCCTGGGCGGCGTGGAGGGTTTACAAGATGGAGGAAAAGCAAAGGGGCAAAGGCGACATCGCCTTCCTCGAGACGATCTTCCACAAGCTGATGTTGAACTTCACTTGGTGGGTGAACCGCAAGGACTCTGAGGGTAAGAACATTTTCCAGGGAGGCTTTCTCGGACTGGATAACATCGGTGTTTTTGATCGCAGCGCGCCACTCCCCACCGGCGGTTATCTCGAGCAGAGCGACGGCACGAGCTGGATGGGAATGTTCAGTGTCAACATGATGAAAATCGCGCTGGAACTGGCGCGCCGGAATCCGGTGTACGAAAATATCGCCACGAAGTTTCTCGAACACTTTCTGGGAATCGCCCACGCCCTGAACTCTCTGCATCTCTGGAACGAGGAGGATGCGTTCTTTTACGACGTGCTGCACCTTCCCCATGGCGAAAGGCTGCCCCTTCGCCTTCGGTCGCTCGTGGGACTGATGCCGCTGCTCGCCGTCGAGAACCTCGAGCCCGAGGAGCTTGCCGAACTTCCCGGATTCAGCTCGCGCATGGAGTGGTATCTGAACTATCGGCCCGACCTCACGAACCTCGTCTCCCACTGGGAAGTTCCCGGTCTCGGCAACCGGCGCCTGATCGCGCTGGTGCGCGGCAGACGGATGAAGCAATTGCTCAAGCGCATGCTCGATCCGAATGAGTTTTTGAGCCCGTTTGGTATTCGGTCGGTTAGTAAGTTCCATGCCGAACATCCTTACGAATTCCATGTGGACGGAACGACGCATCGCGTGGATTACGAGCCGGGAGAAGGACGGACTTCGTTGTTTGGAGGAAACTCCAACTGGCGCGGGCCGGTATGGTTTCCGATCAATTACCTGCTGATCGAGTCGCTCCAAAAATTTCACCAGTATTATGGCGATGACTTCAAGGTCGAATGCCCGACGGGGAGCGGGAATAAGCTGACCCTAGGCGAGATCGCGGACGAACTCTCAAGGCGCATGAACACTTTGTTTCTCAAGACGGACGACGGCAGCCGGGCGTTTCAAGGGCGGGATAAGGGCTTGTTTCAGAGACCCGACTGGCAGGACAAGATTTGGTTCCACGAGTATTTTCACGGCGACGATGGATCGGGTCTGGGTGCCTGCCACCAGACCGGCTGGACCGGACTTTCAGCCGAGCTTTTGGAAACCCACGCCGCAAAGCGCGCAAAAGGTGCGGCAGCCCGGGCCAATGAGTCCGGTCACGGAATGGAAGGAAAGTAAGGCTGCGCGTTCCGCTCAAAGATAATTCTCTACTCGGAAGCGAAACCGCACGGCGGGAAGAACCTCGGGTCCATGTTGGATGGGCAGGTTCACTCCCTTGGCATTGAATCGGCGGAGTCCGAAAACGCGGTTTGTATCGCGCAATTGCGGCCCATGCGGGCAGGCGCAAGTGTCACCTCCCGGATCGGGTGCCGCCGTTCCGGTCAAACTGCTTGCAATCCAGTCTTTGCGCCGAATAACGTCCCCCACCCGGAGCCGTATCGACGTGCTTCTTTCAAGCGGGATTCCCAATACTATGCCTACCAATACCCAAACCATGGGAGCTTCTGGAATCGAGGCTCAGGAAGCCAATCCCCCGAGCAAGCCATGCATCATGGTCATTTTCGGCGCCTCCGGGGATCTGACTAAGCGACTCCTGGTCCCGGCGCTCTATAACCTCGCCTGCGATGGCCTGCTGGCGGACAGCTTTGCGGTGCTCGGGGCCGCGTCCACCGAAATGACGACCGATGAATTCCGCGCGCGGATGAGCAGCGCGGATGACGGCATCAGAAAATTCCACACGCGCCCCGCGTTCGATGAAGAGGTCTGGGACAAGCTCGCCAGCCGCTTGCATTACCTGCCGGCGGGCTTCGGGGAAATCGCGGACTTCCAGCAGCTTCGGGAAAAAGTTCGGCAACTCGATCAGGAGTATCAGGCCAAAGGCAACGTTCTATTCTACTTCGCGACGGCGCCAAAGTTCTTCGGCTTGATTTGCGAAAATCTGCACAAGGTGGGCTTCAAGGAAGGCCCGGGGTGGAAGCGCATTATCGTCGAGAAGCCATTCGGCACCGACTTACAGTCCGCGCTCGCACTCAACCGGGAGTTGCACACCAATTGGGATGAGAGTCAGATTTACCGCGTGGACCACTATCTGGGCAAGGAGACGGTCCAGAACCTCATGGCGTTTCGTTTCGCCAACGGGATCTTCGAGCCGCTCTGGAACAAGAATTTCATCGATAACATCCAGTTCAACGTCTGCGAGGAAGTGGATGTGGGCGACCGCGGCGGATACTACGACGGTTCCGGCGTGATGCGGGACATGATGCAGAACCACATGTTCCAGATGCTGGCCTATCTGTGCATGGAGCCGCCGGCATCCTTTGAGTCCGACGCGATCCGCAACGAGAAGGCCAAGCTCCTGAATTCGGTTCGCATCTATGATCGCGATGAGGTCGAGCAGAACTTTGTGCGCGGCCAGTACGGTCCATCCCTCAATGCCGACGGGACGGTCGCGCGACCGGGGTATCGGCAGGCAAAGGACGTCCATCCCCAATCGAGCACCGAGACCTTCGCCGCAGGCAAGTTGCAAATTGATAACTGGCGATGGGAGGGGGTGCCCATCTATCTGCGGTCGGGAAAAGCCCTGTGGAAGCGCGGCACGGAGATCGTCGTCGAGTTCAAGAAGGCCCCCCAGGCAATCTTCCGAGGCACGCGTGTCAGTGAGCTGACACCCAACCGGCTCCTGTTCCAGGTGCAACCCTACCAAGGGATCGAGTTACTCTTCCAAGCGAAGATCCCGGGGCCGACGCTGACCTTGCAAAAGGTGGACATGCGCTTCAGCTACGGCGATGCCTTCAAGGCTTCGCGCTACACGGGCTACGAGGTCATGCTCTATTCATGCACCCATGGGGATGCGACGCTTTTTTCGCGCAGCGATCTCGTGACTGCGGCATGGGAGATTGCCCAGCCGATCCTCGATTACTGGAGTTCCACGCCTCCGCCGGACTTTCCCAACTACCTCCGGGGAACCTGGGGTCCGCTCGCCGCGGTGGATTTGCTCGAACGGGATGGACGGTGCTGGTTTGAGGTGGTTACTCCCGACGTGCTCGAACGCAACCCGCTGTTCAAAGGTGCCGACCCGCTGCTCTTGAATTCAGTGATCATGGCACTTGGCACGATGACCGCTGCCGCGGGGGAGACGATCATCAAAAAGGGCGATCTGGGGAAGGAGATGTACCTGATCTGCCGGGGCGAGGTCGAAGTGATCGACGGCGCGGGCAAAGTGACCAAGACGCTGAAGGACGGTGATTTCTTTGGGGAGACGGCGTTGCTGATGTCCACTCCGCGCACCGCGACAATCCGGGCAACGAGTCGATGTGATTTTTTCGTTCTGAACAGGACCGACTTCAGTCGCATTCTGCGGGACTATCCTCAGTTCCTCGAAGTCATGCAAAAAGTCGCCAAGGAGCGATACAACCTAGCCATATCGGCCGATGATGTAATGGCCTCAGGTTAGGATCATTGCCGCAAGACCAGCGCCGCAGGCATTCGTAAACGAACCGGAACGATCAGGCGGAGGAAACTTCCAAAGGCCTCTCTCGGCTCGCGAAACTGCGCTAACCCACGGTAGGTTTGTCGTATCCGAATACAGCTTCGCTTAACCAAGATGCTGATGAAATCCATGCAGGCTCATCCCGACGGTCTGCCGGCAATATGAACTCGTCGAATCAAGCGCGCCACCGACAACGCGAATCCGATCTGACAACGCTGCGACCGCTGGCCCGCGAGGTTCCCAGTATTGATTCCGCAGTCGCGGAAATCGCGCGGTTTCCCGCGGCACTGACTTTGCCGAAAGGAACGATCCATGTGATCAGCGACATTCACGGCGCGGACAAGAAGCTGCGACACGTCATCAACAACGCGTCAGGCACGCTGCGGCGGCTGGTCGAGCGGCTGCTCAAAGACCGAACTGTGGTTCGCCAAGATTGAACGTGACGTGATCGCTCGCGGCGTGTTCACTTCGGTGCCCGACCTGAAGAGGAAACGCATGCGTTACATCCGCCAGTACAACAAGCAAGCCAAACCGGTCAATCCTCGCAACAAGAATTGTCGGAATTTCATGACGTGCTTGATCAATCCGAACACCGGCTCCACTGTGCATTTGCGCAATGCGTACAATTGCGCCCACGTCGGGTTTGCAGCCGATGCCGCATGGCCGCCAACGGCGTCGGCTTGCTGGGCAGTGGCGCCGGTTCGGCGAAACGATCGAACGGCGAGCCATGATGGGCTTGGCGACCGAGCGCCATCAAGGGCTGGACCTTGGCTTGCGCACAGGCGTTGACGTTGTCCTCGCTGGCGTACCCGGAATCGGCCAGCAACCGCTAGACCCGGCCCAGATCCTTGGGCAAGGCTTGCAGTTGATCGAGCATCGGCACCACTTGCTGCTTGTCGTTGGTGGCCTGCGTCAGCGCCGTCGCCACCACCAGCATGCTGTCGATATCCACGGCCGCCTGGGCGTTGCAGGCTTGCTCGAAGCCACCCCCGGGCACCGGCATGATGCGCGATTCCTCGTCGGTGAAATTGACTTGGTCCGTGTCCTTGGGCGTGCCGCTGGGCGGCGCCGGTGGCCGACCGCCGGGTCGCCTGCCATTCTTCTTCGCCCGTTGCTCGCGCGCTGCCAGCTTGGCCGCGTAGGCGGCCTCGGCTTCGGCCTTGACCCGCGCTTCGATCTTCGGCATAGCGGCATCCGCTACGTCAGTCCGGCGCAACGCCATTCCGGTGACGATCAGCAAATCCTCGCCGCTCGTCACGTCGTCTACCTGCAAGCCCGCGAAGCCAATCCGCGCCGCTGGACACGCCACACCCGCGACTGGACGCCGA
>CALQLA020000039.1 GCA_943331295.2 Bordetella parapertussis
GCCCTTCTCGTGCGCGGCCAGGGCAAGATCCAAAGCCGGGGTATCATCACCCCTACCGGGTTGCAGCCGATCGAGTTCGCCATCGAGCGCGGCAGCGCGGACCGCCGCGAGGTCGCGCTGTTCGACTGGACCGCCGGCGTCGTCACGCTGCACGAACAGAAAACGGCCGCGCTGGAAAGGCCGACCTATGACCCGCTGGCCCTCATGTGGCAATTCTATTTCTCCCCGCCCGTCGCCGACGCGCAGACGTTCAGCGTCGCGACCACCCGGCGCGTGGCGAGCTACACGATCACGCGCGAGGCCACGGAGAAGATCACCTGGGTCAACGGCGAAATCGACACCGAGCGCTGGCACCGGAAGAGCCTCGACGGCAAGACCGACGGCTATGTCTGGCTCGCCCCCTCCCTCCACTACATCCCTGTGAAAATGCGCCTCGTCGCCACCAATCGCGGCACCATCGAAGCCCTGCTCGACTCGATCCGGATCGACGAGCCCGTGGCCCAGCAGACCGTTACGCCGCAATGAGCCTGCGCCCGCAGCAGATCGGCCAGCTCGCCGCCGCGATCGCCGACGTGCGCCCCCTGTCGGCGCCGGCCGACGCGATGCTGTACCAGCATTTCCGCCGCCACCCGGCGCTGGGGCAGCAGGATCGCGCATTCATCACGGAAGGGGTCTTTGCGTGGCTGCGCCGGCGCCGGTCGCTCGAGCTCCTGGCCGGCAGCACGCACCCGTCCAAGCTGGCGCTCGCGGTCGTGGTGCGCGAGCGCGGCATCTCGATCCGCGACCTCGAGCCGGTGCTCTCGAAGGCCGATGCCGAATGGGCGCGCGACTTCAAGTCGCGCCTCGCCACCGAGCTGCCGCCCGCCGTCGCCGCCGACCTGCCCGACTGGCTGTGGGATCGCCTGGGCGCCGCGTACGGCGACGAGGAGCGCCTGCCGCTGACGCGCGCGTGGCTCGCGCCGGCGCCGCTCGACCTGCGCATCAATCCGCTGCAGACCACGCGCGCCGACGCGATCGTCCGTCTCGCGGCATCGGGCATCGCCGCCGAGGCCACGCCGTATTCGCCGCTGGGACTGCGCATCCAGGGCCGACCCAACCTGTCGCGGCACCCGCTGTTCGCATCGGGCGCGATCGAGATCCAGGACGAGAGCAGCCAGCTCGCCGGCTATCTCGTCGCCCCGAAGCGCAACGACATGGTCGTCGACTTCTGCGCCGGCGCCGGCGGCAAGACACTGCTGATGGGGGCGCTGATGCGCTCGCAGGGGCGGCTCTACGCGTTCGACGTGGTCGAGCGCCGGCTGATGAACCTGAAGCCCCGGCTGAAGCGCTCGGGCCTGTCCAACGTGCATCCGCAACTGCTCCTCTCCGAGCGCGACACCAAGGTCAAGCGGTTGGCCGGCAAGATCGACCGCGTGCTGGTCGACGCGCCCTGCACGGGCTTCGGCACGCTGCGCCGCAATCCCGACCTCAAGTGGCGGCAGCCCGAGACGGGCCTCGCGGAGCTGGTGACGAAGCAGACGCTGATCCTCGACGCCGCCGCGACGTTGGTCAAGCCGGGCGGGCGCCTCGTCTACGCCACGTGCAGCGTGCTGCCCGACGAGAACGAGGCGATCGTCACGGCGTTCCTTGCGAAGCATCCGCAGTTCGTGCCGGGGGATGCCACCGCCGAACTCGCGCGCGCCGGGATCGTCCTCGACACCGGGCCGACGATGAAGCTCTTCCCGCACAAGCACGGCACCGACGGCTTCTTCGCCGCGATCCTCGAACGCACCGCCTGAAGAGCAGGCCGGGACCTGCCGGGCGCGGGCGGGCCGCCGGCCCGGCGCCTGCCCGCGCTCGACGGCCGGCGCTCAGGGTGAAATCGCGGCGACTTCCGTTAGACTTGCTCCATGTCCGAGCCCCTGTTCGCCCCCATCGACTACGGCAACATCGAGACCGCGCTCCGCTCGCCCGCCGGGTGGATGGAGCTCGCGATCGTCGCCGCCTGCTTCGGCGTCGCGTGGTACGTCGACCGCCGCCAGCGGCGCACGGCGCCCGTCCGGACCGGCATCGCCAAGGTCGGCATGGGCGGCATCACGCGGGTCGTGCTGCCGGTCACCGCGCTGGTCCTGCTTGCGATCGCGTACTCCATCTACCGGCACTACCACCCGCCGTTCTTCATCGCGATCGCGCTGCCGCTGACGGTGGCGCTCGCCGTCATCCGGCTGCTCGTCTACGCGCTGCGCGGCCTGTTCGGCACGCCGCCGTGGATGCCCGTGTCAGAGCGCGTGATCTCGTTCACGATCTGGGGCCTCGTCCTGCTCTACTTCACCGGCGTGCTGCCGGAGGTGCGCAGCGCGCTCGGGGAGATGGAGATCCCGCTCGGCAGCGGACGGATCACGCTGCTCGAGGTGCTGCGCAGCACGCTGGTGGTCGCCCTGACGGTCGCGGTGACGGTCTGGCTGTCGGGGCTCATCGAGGAGCGAATCTCGCGCGCGCAGCACGTCGACACGAACCTGCGCGCGGTCCTCGGCAAGTTCGTCCGCGCGCTGCTGCTGGTGATCGGCATCCTGTTCGCGCTGCAGGCCGTCGGCATCGACCTCACGCTCTTGTCCGTCTTCGGCGGCGCGCTCGGCGTGGGGATCGGCCTCGGGCTGCAGAAGCTCGCGAGCAACTACATCGCCGGGTTCACGATCCTGCTCGACCGCTCGATCCGCGTCGGCGACATGATCACCGTCGACGGCCGGCACGGGTTCGTCTCGCGGGTGACCGCGCGCTACGTGGTGGTGAAGAGCCTCGACGGCGTCGAGGCCATCGTGCCGAACGAGACGCTCGCCACCACCACGGTGCTGAACCACACCTATTCGGACAAGAACGTCCGCGTGGCGGTGCCGGTGCAGATCAGCTACGACAGCGACCTCGACCGCGCCATCCGGCTGATGGTGGAGGCCGCGGCGGTCGAACCCCGCGTGAAGAAGGTGCCGGGTCCGCCCGACGTCTTCGTCGTCCGCTTCGGCGAGAGCGGCATCGAGCTCGAGCTGGGATTCTGGATCGATGATCCGGAAAACGGCTCCGGCGGGCTGCGCAGCGCCATCAACCGGCGCATCTGGACGTCGTTCAAGGCCAACAACATCCGGATTCCCGTGATGCAGCGCGCATTCCGCGTCGCCGACGGCGGCGGCGGCGACGTCCCGGCGCTCCCGGCGCCCGTGCCGGCATCGGGCGCGCTTCCCGCGCGGACGGTGCCCTCCCCCGCCGCGCCGCCCGGAAACGTTGCCACGAGCCCCCCGGCCCCGGGCCGAGGGGCTTGATTTCACTGGGAATTACCCCTGCAAGCCTTACCGGCGGCCGTCCCCATCCGGGTAGGTTATAATCGCGCGCTGCGTCAACCACACGCGACTGTTCCATTCCCACAAGGATGTCCATGCCCTCTGATCTACTCGCCTTCGCCGCGCACGGTCTCTTGCCCATGCCGTGGTGGGGCTACGTCGTCATCGGCGTCGTATTCACGCAGATCACGATCGCCTGCGTCACGATCTTCCTGCACCGCGCCCAGGCGCATCGCGCGCTCGACCTCCACCCGATCGCCAGCCACTTCTTCCGGTTCTGGCTCTGGCTCACGACCGGCATGGTGACCAAGGAATGGGTGGCGATCCACCGCAAGCATCACGCGAAGTGCGAAACCGCCGAGGATCCGCATAGCCCGCAGACGCGCGGCATCAGGAAAGTGCTGCTGGAAGGCACGGAACTGTATCGCGCCGAGTCGCGGAACCTCGAAACGATCGAGAAATACGGCCAGGGCACGCCGGACGACTGGATGGAGCGCAACCTCTACACGCGCTACTCGTGGGAAGGCGTCGGCCTGATGCTGGTGCTGAACCTGGTGCTGTTCGGGCCTATCGGCGCCACGATCTGGGCGCTCCAGATGGCATGGATCCCGATCACGGCGGCCGGCATCATCAACGGCATCGGCCATTACTGGGGCTACCGCAACTTCGCCTGCGCCGACGCGTCGCGCAACGTGGTGCCCTGGGGCATCATCATCGGCGGCGAGGAGCTGCACAACAACCACCACGCCTACGGCTCGTCGGCCAAGCTGTCGTCGCAGTGGTTCGAGTTCGACATCGGCTGGATGTATATCCGGATCCTCGAGACCTGCGGCCTCGCCACGGTGCGCAAGGTCGCGCCGAAGCTCAAGGTGCGGGCGCAGGGCAAGGCCGTGCCCGACGCGACGACGCTCCAGGCGGTCATCGCCAACCGCTACGCCGTGGCGACGAGCTACGCCCGGTCGCTGAAGGCAGCCTGCGCCGCCGAGCTCGCGCAGCTGCGCCAGCGCGGAACCCAGCACGCCGACATCCCCACCGCGGGCCGCCTGAAGTCCTGGCTCTTCGTCGACAACGCCGGCGCGCTGGCCGAGACCGACCGCGCGAAGCTCGCGCAGGTGCGCGAGCACAGCAAGGCGCTGCACACGATTTACGCGATGCGCGAGGAGCTCTCCGCGCTGTGGGAGCGCTCGACCGAATCGACGGAGCAGCTCGTCTCGCGGCTGCAGGACTGGTGCCGCCGTGCCGAAGCCTCGGGCATTGCGCCCCTGGCGCAGTTCTCGATGCAGCTGAAGCGCTACGGCTGAACGCCCTCGCCGGTCCCGCCCGCGGGCGGGATCGGCGAAAGCGGGAACTGCCAAAGCAAAAAGCCCGCCGATCGGCGGGCATTTTGTTGGGGGCTACCCGGGAAAGCGAACGCTTACTTGAGCTTCGTTTCCTTGTACGCGACGTGCTTGCGCGCGACGGGATCGAACTTCTTGATCTCCATCTTCTCGGGCATCAGCTTCTTGTTCTTGGACGTCGTGTAGAAGTGGCCGGTGCCGGCCGTCGATTCGAGCTTGATCTTTTCGCGCATGATGGGTTCCTAGTGAATCGCGGCAATGGCAAACGTCAGATGTACCTGCTGCAGGCGTCAGACGTGCTCACCGCGGGCGCGGAGGTCGGCCAGGACGGACTCGATGCCGTTCTTGTCGATGACGCGCAGTCCGGCATTGGTGAGGCGCAGGCGCACCCAGCGGTTCTCGCCTTCGACCCAGAACCGGCGATTCTGCAGGTTGGGGAGGAAGCGGCGCTTGGTCCGGTTGTTCGCGTGCGAGACGTTGTTGCCCACCATCGGGGCTTTACCGGTAACTTGGCAGACACGAGCCATGGCTCTTTCCTTGTCGAACTTTGGTGTGCGGCCGGAATCCCGGCCGGGCTGAGCGAAGTCGAGCATTATAACCCGGATTTCGGGCGGGGTTCAAGCCACATGCCGCAGCCCGCGGCGAGCGCCGGTTACGCCACGCCGACGAACGCGTCGAGCGACGCCGCACGGGCGACGAAGGTCGCAGTCGCGCGGCAGCCGACCCGCCGGTTGTGCGCGCCGATCAGGCAATCGGAAAACCCGGCGCCGCTGTCCTTCCAGAGGAACAGCGCCTCCTCGACCGCGGGTTCGTCCTCGAACGCGATCTCCATCGTTTCCAGCAGCGCGGAAACCGTCGCGATGACGTCGGCCTTCGGCAGGCGATAGCGACTGCGCAACACCCACTCCGTTTCCTGCAGCACCAGGAGGCTCACGAACAGGCCTTCGTCGGCTGCCGCGGCCTCCCGGAACAGGTGCCGCGCGCGCTCGAACTGCGACTCGTCGTCGCGGACCAGGTAGCGCACAAGCACGTTGGTGTCGAGCCCCAGCATCAGCGCGACATGTCCTCGACCGGGACCGCCTTGCGGCCCTTCCGGTGCAGCAAGCCGGCGAGGTCGGCCACGGTCTTCCTCTTCAGTCGCACGAGCACGGTGCCGTCCGCCATGAGCGTGAACGTCATCCGGTCGCCCGGCTGCATGCCCAGCCGATCGCGAATCGCCTTCGGGATGGTGGTTTGCCCCTTGCTGGTCAGTGTTGACGTCGTATCCATCTCGCCCTCAATTCCTTACGATATACAGTATAGTAAGGAAAACGACCGCCTACAACTGCTGCCGTGGCGGTACGGTGGCGTGGGCGACGCCGGGCCGCGGCGCCGGCCCGCCGTCACAGCAGCCCACGCTCGGCGAACGAAACGAGCCCGCTGCCGCCGACGACGAAATGGTCGAGCGTGCGGATGTCCACCAGCGCCAGCGCCTGCTTCAGCGCCTGGGTGAGGAGTTCGTCCGCCCGGCTGGGCTCGGCGATGCCGGACGGGTGGTTATGGGCAAAGATGACCGCCGCGGCGTTCTTTTCCAGCGCGGTCTTGACCACTTCGCGCGGGTAGACGCTGGTCTGCGCCAGCGTGCCGCGGAACATCTCCTCGGCAGCCAGCAGCCGGTTCTGGCTGTCGAGGAAGATGCCCATGAACACCTCGTAAGGCCGGGCGCGCAGCGTGAGGCGCAGGTAGTCGCGCACCGCCTGCGGCGACGTGAGTGCGTCGCCAACCGTCGCCTGCTCGACCAGCGAGCGCCGCACGAGCTCCACCGCGGCGGCGAGTTCCGCCGCCTTGGCCGGCCCCAGCCCGCGCTGCGCGGCCACCTGCGGAACCGTGGCCCCGAGGAGCCCCGCGAGCCCGCCGAAGCGCACCAGCAACTCGCGCGCGAGGTCGAGCGCGCTGCAGCCGGCGATGCCCGTGCGCAGCAGCAGCGCGAGCAGCTCGGCGTTGGACAGGACCGCGGCGCCCTGCCGGAGCATGCGCTCGCGTGGCCGCTCGTCGGCCAACGTGGCGCCTCGCGTCGCGCCACCGGCGCCGGCCGTGCACACCTCGACACCTGCGTGCTGTGCATCCATGTTGCCTCCGTCGTTGCGACGGTGCCCGGCGCCGGCATGCGGTTGCGATGCCCGCGGACGACCGTCGACGGAAGTCTAGGCGGCGGTTGGCCAACGCCGTATCCGTCGCATGGACGACGGTGCGCCAAGCGGCGTCGTCAGTGCGCGGCGTCGGCGACGGCAAACGCCGCGGGAGGCTCGCCGCGCCTATGCCGCTCGACCATCGTGGTGTACGCCGCCTCGACCTGCCGGCGGAAGCCGTCGGTGTCGAAGAGCGGCAGCGCGAGCCGGTCGCGCGCGAGCCGCGCGCGGAAGTCCGCGAGCCGCGCCGGATCGCGCGCAAGCTCGAGCGCCAGCGCCTCGTAGGCGGCGGCATCATCCGTGACGAGCTCGGGCAGCCCGACCGCATGGAGCAGGCTGCCCGCCACCCGCGACGCGAAGCTCCGCCCCACGCAGGTCAGCACCGGCAGGCCGGACCACAGCGCGTCGCTCGCCGTGGTATGCGCGTTGTACGGCAGCGTATCGACGAACAGATCCGCCAGCCGGTGCCGTGCCAGATGCTCCGCCAACGGCATCCGCGGCGCGAACACCAGCCGCGCCGGATCAATGCCGTGCTCCCCGGCCTCGCGCCGCAGGTTGCGCTCGGCCGCCGGGTCGCCCGCGAGCAGCCACAGCACCGCGCCGTCGACCTGTCGCAAGAGCCGCATCCAGGTGTCGAACACCGCCGGCGTGATCTTGTAGCTGTTGTTGAAGCAGCAGTAGACGAACCTGGCCTCGGGCAGCCCGGCCTCGGCGCGTGTCGGCGTGCGCGCCGCGATCGCGCGCGTCGCGTCGTTCACCTGGTAGCAGCCGCGAAGATGCACGACCGCCTCCCGGTAGTGCATCCGATCGGCCGCGGGAATCACGAACGGATCGCCGAGCACGTAGTCGATGAAGCCCGCCCCCATCGTTCCCGGATAGCCCAGGTAGCTGACCTGGATCGGCGCCGGACGGCGCAGCAGGATGCCCGGCCGCGAATCCTTCGTGTAGCCCTTCAAATCGACCGCGATGTCGATCTCCAGCTCGCGCAGCAGCGCCGCGACGTCGGCATCGCTCCTGTCGCGCACGTCGATGAAGCGGTCGAAGCCGGCGGAGAGCCGCGCGCGCATCTCGCTGCGATCGTCGGGGCCGAACGAGATGCCATGGATCGCAAAGCGCTCGCGATCGTGCAGTTCGAACAGCCGCGCCGTCAGGTAGGCCGTGGCGTGGCTGTAGTAGTCCGCCGACAGGTACGCGACACGGATGCGGTCGTGCGCGTAGCGCTCGCCGTTCCACAGTGCTCGCCCGGGCGCGACCGCGGTGTCGCGAACGAAGACTTCCGCGCACGCGCGCTGCGCCGCGGGGTCGTCGGTCAGGCTGAGGAACGCGAACGGCGCGCAGACGGGCTGCTGCGCGGCAACGCCCGCGACGATGCGCGCCACCAGAGCGTCGCGGTCGGTCCAGTCGCACAGGTGCGCCCGGGCGTGCGCCACGTCGCCAGGCAGGTATTTCGACCCGGGATCGATCGCGAGCGCGCGGTCGTAGCTCGCGCCGGCCTCGTCGTGACGCTCGAGCTGCGTGAGCGCGATGCCCCGGTTGTGCAGCGCGGACGCGGCATCGGCACCCAGCGCAATCGCGCGGTCGTATGCGGCGACGGCCTCCTCGTTGCGTCGCAGCGCATTGAGCGCGATGCCGCGGTTGTAGTGCGCGGCCGGATGATCGGAGGCGAGCGCCAGCGCGCGGTCGTGGCAGCGCAGCGCCTCGGCGTGGTAACCCAGCGCGGCGAGCGCGTTGCCGCGGTTGGTGTGGGCGTCGGGAGAGCGGTGTTCCTGCGCCAGCGCGCGATCATAGTCGGCGAGCGCCTCGCGGTGCCGGTGCAGCTCGGCGTACGCGTTGCCGCGGTTGTTGAGGACATCCGCACGATCGGCTCGCAGAGCGAGCGCCGCGTCGTAGCTGGCGATCGCCTCGGCGGGCCGCCGCAGCAGTTGCAACGCATTGCCGCGATTGGCGAGCGCCGCGGCGAACGTCGGTCGCAGCGCGATCGCACGGTCGTAGCTGGCGACCGCATCGGCGTATCGACCGAGCGCGCCGAGTGCATTGCCGCGGTTGAAGAGGGCATCGGCGAAATCGGGCTTCAGCGCGACCGCACGGTCGTAGCTGGCGATGGCCTCGTCGTGGCGCCCCAGCGCCTGCAGCGCGAGGCCGGCGTTGGCCAGCGCCTCGGGGGCGTTCGGCCGCGCGCGCAGCGCGCGCCCGATGAGCGCGACTGCCTCCTCGTGCCGGCCCTGCTGCAAGCGCAGCACGCCGAGCAGGTGGCGGCCGTCGAAGTTGTCCGGCTGCGCATTCAGCACCGCGCGGTAGACGGGCTCGGCATCGGCAAGCCGGCCCTGCTGGTGCAGGCCGATCGCCTGCTGGAGAAGTTGGTTGACGTTGGACATCGGGGGCGTAGCGGGAGGTGCAGTCGGGTGGAAAGAGGTCGATGGCCCGTGCTCTAGTGATCGCTGCGCGGCACGGCGAAGGCGCACGGCTCGGCGCCGGCGAGATGGCATTCCATCATCGTCGCATAGGCGGCCTCGATGTGCCGGCGGAAGCGGTCGGTGTCGAACAGCGGCGCCGTGGCGCGGTTGCGCGCGAGCCTGTCCCGGCTCGCCGCGAGGAGCGCCGGCTGCCGCGCCAACTGCAGCGCGCGATCCTCGTAGTCGCGCAGGTCGGCCGCGATCATTTCGGGCAACCCGGCCGCGTGCAGCAGGCTCGCCCCCACGCGCCCGGCGAACGTCGTGCCGAGCGCAGTGAGCACCGGCAGGCCGGCCCACAGCGCGTCGCTCGCCGTGGTGTGCGCATTCGACGGCAGCGAATCGAGGAACAGGTCGGCAAGGCGGAAGCGGGCGACATACTCGGGATAGGACACGCGCGGCGCGAGAACGATCCGCACCGGATCGACGCCGCGCGCCTCGGCCTCGGCGTGGAGATTGCGGCCCACCGCCTCGCCTTCGTCGCGCAGCCACAGCACGCTGCCTTCGACCGCGTGCAGGAGCCGCATCCAGATGTCCCACAGCGGCGGGGTGATCTTGTACGGATTGTTGAAGCAGCAGAAGACGATGCCGGCCACCGACAGCCCCGCCTCGGCGCGCGTGCGCATACCCTCGCCCGGGCCCCGCGTGGTATCGATCACCATGTACGAATCCGGCAACGCGACGACGTGTTCCGCATAGCGGGCCGCCGCCGCCGCGGGCGTCACGATGCCGTCGCCGAGAAGGTAGTCGATGCAGTCCGTGCCCAACGTGCCGGGGAAGCCCAGCCAACTCGCCTGCACCGGCGCCGGATGGCGGGCGAGGATGCCGGGCCGCGAGCCGCGCGTGTATCCCATCAGGTCGACCAGGATGTCGACTTCGAGCTCGCCGATCAGCGCCGCCGCATCCGCGTCGCTGCGATTCTCGAGCGGGATGAACCGGTCGAACGCCGCCACCAGCCGCGACCGCAGCGCGCCCTCCTCGTCGGGCCCGAGCGAGAGTGCCAGCACCTCGAACCGATGCCGGTCGTGCCGCTCGATCAGCTCGACGATCAGCGACGCCACCGGATGGTCGCGAAAATCCGCGGACAGGTACGCGACCCGGATCCGGTCGTGCGGATAGCGCTGCCGGTTCCAGCCCGCGCGCGGGACAGCGGCGAACTCGCCGCGCGCGTGGATCTCGGCGCACTGCCGCTGCAACGCGGGATCGCCGGTCATGCCGAGGAACGAGAACGGCACGATGACGGGCTTGCCGGCCGCCACACCCGCGGCGAGGTCGGAAAGCGTGCGCGCATAGTCGCGCCAATCGCACAGCAGCGCCCGCGTGAAAGCGAGATCGCCGGCCGCGTAGGGGAAATCCGGGTCGGCAGCCACCACCGCTTCCAGCGACGCCTGCGCCTCCTCGCGGCGGCCGAGTTCGCGCAGCGCCAGCCCGCGGTTGCGCTGCGCCGCCACGAAGCCGGGACGCAGCGCCAGCGCGCGGTCGTAATCGGCGAGCGCCGCTTCCGTACGGCCCAGTGCATGCAGCGCGAGGCCGCGGTTGTTGAGGGCCTCGACGTAGCCCGGGTCGAGCCGCAGCGCCTCGGCGTAGTCGACCACGGCCTCGTCGTCGCGGCCGAGCGCGTGCAGCGCGTTGCCGCGGTTGTAGTAGTTCCTGGCGTTGCCGCCGGCGAGACCCAGCGCCGCGTCGTAGGCGAGGATGGCCTCGTCGTGGCAGCCTTGCGCCGCCAGCGCATTGCCGCGATTGCCCAGCGCATCCGCGTAGTCCGGCCGGAGCGCCAGCGCGGCGTCGTAGCTCGCGATGGCCACGTCGTGGCGGCCCTGCGCCGCCAGCGCGTTGCCGCGGTTGTTCAGGGCCTCGGGGAACGCCGGCCGGGTCGCCAGCGCGCGATCGTACGACGCCACCGCGTCGCCGTACCGACCGAGCGCGTGTGCGGCCACGCCGCGGTTGTTGTGCACGTCCGTTGCGGCCGGGTCGAGCGCGAGCGCGCGGTCGTAGCCGGCGATCGCCTCGGCGTGGCGGCCGAGGGCCTGCAGCGTGTCGCCGCGCCGCACGTGCGCGGCAACGAATCCGGGGCGCTGCGCGATCGCGGCGTCGAAGCTCGCCAGCGCCGCGTCGTGCCAGCCCAGCGCGCCCTGCACGATGCCGCGGTTGAACAGCGCATCGGTGTAGCCGGGCCGCAGCGCCAGCGCGTCGTCGTAGCACTGCAACGCCTCGTCGAGGCGATGCAGGCTGAGCAGCGCGAGCCCCCGGTTCGACAGCGCCTCGGGAACGCCGGGCTTCACCTTCAGCGCCTCGGCGATGAGAGCCGCCGCCTCCTCGTGCCGGCCCTGCTGGAGCCGGATCACGCCGAGCAGGTGGCGCGCATCGAAGTGACCGGGCTGCGCGTCGATCACGGCGCGACAGAGCGGCTCGGCCTCGACCAGCCGGCCCTGGTCGTGCAGCGCGCCCGCCTCCCGGAACGTCGCGGCGACGTCGATGGCCGGCTTCTTCCCGAACAGGAACTTCAGCATTGCGCCGGGAATGAGAAAGGGGAAAGCGAGGTGTGTTTCATCAGAGGTCGCCGCCGGGAGCAGCGACGATTCGGGAGGTGTAAACTGCGCGCGTCGACACAACGAGAACGTGCCTGCGCGCAAATGCCCGCAGACGCGCGAAACCTGCGCGGCAACCGGCGCCGCCGGAAACGGCTGTCCCGGTCACCAATCTGCCATAGGGATGCGCAATTGACAACGGAATCGCAACCGCTGACCCGGATCGTGCTGGGACTCACCGGCGGCATCGCCGCGTACAAGGCGGCCGAGCTCGTGCGACTGTTCGTCAAGGCCGGCGTCCGGGTCGACGTCGTGATGACGGCTGCCGCGTGCCAGTTCATCACGCCGATGACGATGCAGGCGCTCTCCGGCCGCCCGGTGCAGACCGACCTGTGGGCCACCGGCGTCGACAACGGCATGGGCCACATCGACCTGACGCGCGGCGCCGACCTCCTGGTGGTGGCGCCCGCGTCGGCGGATTTCCTCGCCAAGCTCGCCAACGGCCACGCCGACGACCTGCTCTCCACGATGTGCAGCGCCCGCGACTGCCCGCTCTACGTCGCCCCGGCGATGAACCGGCAGATGTGGGCCAACGCCGCGACGCAGCGCAACGTCGCGCAG
The DNA here is from genome assembly GCA_943331295.2 of Bordetella parapertussis. Classification (GTDB taxonomy): domain Bacteria; phylum Pseudomonadota; class Gammaproteobacteria; order Burkholderiales; family Casimicrobiaceae; genus CAIWHR01. Next base: position 12,413 of record CALQLA020000039.1, read on the forward strand.
CTGCGCGCGGACGGCGTAAGCGTGCTGGGCCCTGACAGCGGCGAGCAGGCCTGCGGCGAAACCGGTGCCGGCCGCATGCTGGAGCCCGAGGCGATCCTCGCCGCGCTGCTCGCGGCGCGACAGCCGCGCGTGCTCGCCGGCAAGCGCGTGCTGCTGACCGCAGGGCCGACGTTCGAGGCGATCGACCCGGTGCGCGGCATCACCAACTCAAGCTCGGGCAAGATGGGCTACGCGCTCGCGCAGGCCGCGGCCGAGGCCGGCGCCACCGTCACGCTGGTGAGCGGGCCGACCGCGCTGGCCGCGCCACCGGGCGTGACCCGAGTGCAGGTGAAGAGCGCCGCCGAGATGGCCGCCGCGGTCGATGCCGCGCTGATCGATGGCACCTGCGACGTCTTCATCGCCGTCGCGGCGGTCGCCGACTACACGCCGGAGCAGCCCTCCGAGCGCAAGCTCAAGAAGGACGGCGGGCCGCTGACCCTGGCGCTGAAGCCCACCGTCGACATCCTCGCCGCCGTCGCCGCGCGCCCCGGCGCGCCGTTCTGCGTGGGCTTTGCCGCGGAGAGCCACGACGTCCTGCGCCACGCCGAGGAAAAGCGCCGCCGCAAGAAGCTGCCGCTGCTGATCGCCAACCGGGCGCAGGACGCGCTGGGCAGCGACGACAACGAGGTGACGCTGCTGGACGACGCCGGCGCGCACCCGCTGCCGCGGATGGACAAGCTCGCGCTGGCGAGACGGCTGGTGGGGGAGATTGCGCGGAGGCTGGCGTAGCTCGCGCGTCAGACTGCGGCCGCCAGCGCGGCGACAACTTCCGCCTGCGCCACCGCATCGAGGCCGATCGAGAACGGCACCCCGATCAGCCGCCGCCCGATCTCGTCGGCCACCGGCACGGGCAGGTGCGCGATGTGCTGGAATGCGCGGTGGTTGTTGATCGTCGGCAGGTACCAGCGTCGCGTGGCGATGCCCGCCGAGACAAGGCTCTGCTCGGCCCGATTGCGCACCGACTCCGAAGCCAGCAGGAAGCAGAAGACGCTGCGCACCGCCGCATCCGGCATGGCCTGCCACTGCGTCGCAAGCCCGGGCACGCCGCGGATCGCCGCCGAATAGTCGTGAAAGAGGGCGCGCCGGCGCGCGGAATTCTCCGGCCACTGGTCGAGGCTCGCGAGCGCGACGGCCGCGTGGTACTCGGACAGCTTCGAGTTGGTGCCGACCATCGTCGTCGTTCCGATCTGCACTGTCGGATCGGTGAGGTTGATGCCGAAGTTCGACAGTTGCCGCATGGCCGCGGCGAATTCGGGCGAGCGCGTGACCACGAACCCGCCCTCGCCGGCCGCCAGGGGCTTGGTCGCGTGGAGGCTGAATACCGCGCAGGTGGGCCCCGGGTCTTCCTGGTTGCCGAAGCCCGCCGCGGCGTCGATCACAACCGGCACGCCGGTGCGTTCGTGGAAGTCGTCCCAACCGCGCGCGTCCTGCGGGCAGCCGAACGTCACGACCGGAACAACGGCCCTGATCGCTTCGTGCCGCAGTGCCTCAGTCGCGATCTCGGGGGTGAGGAGCCAGGACTTGGGATCGACGTCGGCGACGATCGGGGTGAGCCCGGCGGACAATACCGCAACAGCCGTTGCAACGAACGTCAGTGCAGGGACCAGCACCGGGGCGCCGGGGGGCAGCTCAAGCGCGCGCAGCGCGAGCTCGATGCCGGCGGTGGCGGTGCTCATCGTGACGACATGGGGGGCAGGCTCGCCGCCTTGCACGAAGGTCGCGGCAAGGCGGGCTTCCAGCTCGCGGACCAGGGGGCCGAAGTTGGAGTACCAGTGATTGGCGTCGATGCGCTCCAGATACGGCGCAATCGCCGCGAGCTTGGGCAGCTCGGGGACCATCAGCGGGACGCGGATCGAAACGGGTTCTGGGAGCATCGCGCACAGTTACAGAAGGTGAGCGTTCGCCGCTCATTGTGCCTCAGAAAGCGGCGTCGCGGTCCTGCCGATCGTTGCCGGCGTGATGCTCGGCGTAGATGATCGAATCGTAGTAAAAGGTCGAGTGGTGGCGCAGCCGCAGCGTATAGTCCGGCGCCAACTCGCCGAGCAGCTTCCAGAGGTCCAGCAGATCATCGGCGAAGTGGTAGCCGGTGATGGCCATGCGCGGACGGCACTCCCGGATCAACCGCGCGGCGCCGCGAAGGGCGCGCTGCTCGAAGCCCTCGAGGTCCATCTTGATGAAGCTGACCTCCTCAAGCGCATCATCCAGTCGGGTCACCGGGGTGTCACCGGAATTTCCGCCGGCCTCGTCGACGTGCGAACCCATCGCGCCGGTCGCCTGAAAACGAATCATTCCGGTGTAATCCCCCAGCGCCGAGTGGTGGGCGACGACGCCTTTCACATTCAACGCAGGCCTTGCGACCAGTCGGCCGAAGCTCTTGCCGTCGGGTTCGAACGCGTGGATGGCGCGGAACGCTCCCCCGGTTGCCGCGAGGACTTTGCACGCGGTATCACCAATGTACGCGCCGGCGTCGCAGACGATCTCGTCGCTCCGGAGTCGGAACGTGGCGCCCGATGGGTACGCCGAAAAATACTCGTCTTCCGGACTGGTCAAGATATCGCGAAGGGCCATGCGGTCGTAGTTGAGGCGAAGCAGGAGGATCGAATCGAGGGTGCGCCGGCTGTAGTCGTCGCCCAGCGCGTCGCGGAACGCTCCCCATTCTTCCTGCCGCTGGATCGTGCGTTCGCGCATGTCGGCCGGCGTCTGGTAGACCGCGGGCAGGTCCAGTTCGGCGAGCACGGCGACGAGGTCGATCCGCTCGATGCCGACATCCTGCAGGAGCCGGCCGAAGATCGCCTGTGCCATCAGGCTGCCCGAGAGGTCCACGGCAGCCAGGCCGGCGATCGCCGGCGCACGCGCGCGGAACTGGTCGGATGTCCAGCGCTCGACGCCGTGCACTGCCGCACAGTGGCCATGATCGTCCACGACGGCGACGACATTGCAGCACCCTTGCACGATCTTCGGCCCATAGATGGCGCCAAAGTGAGCACGCGGGCCGAGCAGTACGAGTGGTCGATCACGGATGCGGCGATTGGAGACAGGATAACGATCGTGCCATGCGTATGAGCGATAGTCGATCGCTCGACAGGTGACCGCGGACAGCGGCATGGTCACGGCCATAGTAGGGAACGACCGCCGGGGACCTGCCCCGGCACGCAGGGCGGCAGTTCCCACGGGCGCCGCGGACAATCGATTTCGCCAGTGGCGGTACTCATCGTCACGATCTAGAGTAGGCGTTAGCCATCGCGCTGGAAAAGGGCAGCAGGGCGGCCGCCCCACTCGCGAACCAGATGCGCCCTGGAGTACCAATGATCGGAGTCGATGCGCGCCAGCGCCGGCGCGATCGCCCCGCGATTCGGTGGCTCGGTGCCCACAGGTGTCGGCAGTCGCGGGAGTCAGCATTCACGGCTCGTGCCCCTGCGTGCGGCACGCGCCGATTCGACGATTGCCGACGCCCTGCGTTGTACTTGCCTAGTGAGGTACCCACACTCGCGTCGCGCACCTACCCACCAGCCCGGTTAGCGATGATGACCATCGAGTCACGCGTATCAAGTACGACAATGCGAGAACCAATACGAGGAAACCGCTTGAGTACGCTCACTAAGCCACCCACAGGCAAGTAAAAGGCAAGTCGATCCATTACATAGTCTATTGGGAAGAACCACTTCGCTCTGAAAGAGTCGACTGCCTGAAAACCTGACCTACTGAGCGCGAGCGTCATATTCTTCTTATTGAAATAGCCCACATGAGCCAAGCGTAGATGCCACCAGCGCTTTCCCAACGCGCGCGCGACCACGCTTCCGATATCTGGGGTCACCACGACGAGGACACCATTTGCAGACACCAATGTAATGCAGGACCTAAGCAACCCGACGGGATCTTGCACGTGTTCAATGACATCGATCAAGCAGACGACATCGAATGCCTTGCCCTCCAACTCCAAACAGGGAAGCGTCCCATTCAATATGTTCAGTCCCGACTGGCGACCGATCTGGCTTAGCCATCTACTAGGTTCGATGCCCATCGCCTCGTATCCACTGCTCACTGCTTCACGCACCAACAGGCCCGTACCCGCTCCGATGTCAAGAAGTGTCCTGGCGTCAGGACATGACTTCTGAAGCTTCCCAAGCAACCATCGCATCTGAAGCGAACGATTCTCCGCTCCGTCTTCGTAAGACCTATCCTCCAATTGTGTATAGAGTCTGGTCAATTCATGCGTTTCTTCATTGGCGGCAAATATGAATTCACAACGGAGACACTGCAGAAGACTTAGCGTAACCCCATATCGACTGTCCGTAATCTGAAGATCTTCCGGAACTAGAGAGCGTTCCAAGTTCCTGCTCTTCCACGGAGCCACTCGGTTACAACCGCAGAGTCTGCACACTTCCACTTGGTTGGCTACCATTCAATTACAGATGACCTTCTTGCCCGGTGTGCAGCGGTGTCAGTGGGGCGAACCATCTCTGAAATGGCGGAATATCGATGAATAAGAGCAATAACATGCCAAGTACACAACCCGCCACAGATGAAGTTAGCAGCGTCTGCCTATATAGCTTCTCTGGATGTTGGACCGCGCTGTGCGCCTCGAAAGCGAGATCAAGATACACGGCCATCACAAAGGCGAGTAGCGGGAACGCCAACACAAGTTCAATCCGATATCTCGCAATGAATGCCCCAAGAAAGAGCATCGATGCCGCCGCGTAGAACATTACGGAGGTGAGTAGCGAACGCTCCGTATAGTATCGAAATGAAAGTCGATAGGCGATTGCCTGCTTCCGATCGGTAAATCCACGATACTCACTGAACCGCTTAAGTGCCATGAAATAGCATCCGACCATCCAGTAGGCTAGCAGCAGCGATAGAGTAGGTATCAACGCATCTGTCACCATGTACCAGCCGGCCAACATCCTAATCGGGTTATTGATTGCCTCCGAAAGAACATCGAGATAGACAATGTCCTTAGAGCGAAACGGACGGATATTGTAGATGCAACCCATCCCCCAAAGTGCAGCCATCACCGTCGCAAAGTTGCTGGATACCATAAGCGCAAGTGCCATACCGGCAACCATCAGCGCGACCCACTCGGCATAGGCGATCCTGATCGTCACCAAGCCACTGGGGATCGGCCGGGCCCGCTTTACCGGATGCAGGCGGTCGTACGGCGCATCCAATATCTCGTTTATCACATAGTTGCTCGAAGCGATGAGGCAGACGGCGATAGTGCCTAGGACCAATCGCCAAACCAAAGCTTGATCAACGGACACGGGCAATACGCTGAAGGGAAGCACCACACCGGGCAGGACAAAGATGTTCTTGACCCAGTGGTCTGGTCTCGCGAGAGATGCGTAGATGCCGAGGCGGGACCGTCGGCCCGCGTTGCCGCTACTCATTACTAGGTTCCATCAATTGTGGGCCCAACCCAAGGCATGTCCTCAATTGCAAGAAATTCCTGACAGTTCCGGGGCTGTCTGTATCGGGTTGGCCATTGACGATGACCACGGAAACCCCCGCACGTCGCGCAGCCTCCGAATCGACGTCCTGTCGATCTCCGACATAGAGAGCGGCCGTTGGCTCAACACCTAACCTATCAAGCGCACTTAGTATTCCATCGGGCGCAGGCTTGAATCGAATGGCCGGCGTCTCAAACGGAGAAATGATGGCTCCGAAATACTGGCGAATTCCCAGCGCCACTAACTTCTGCTCTGCAGCATAGTCAGAAACGGCGCCAATCGCGATCCCCCTCCGTCTGCAGAGTTGCAGCAATTCAAGCAAGCCCGGCCGCATGGAACGTCCAATCAAATCCAACGGACGTTGCTCCATCCAATATGCAACCGCAAACTTGGCGCGATCGGGGCTTACGCCGCACATCTCGCAAGCCAACGACAATTGCGCGAGGCTCCCGGAATCGTCTGCATAACGAACTCGCTCCTGTGCCAAACGATATGCGCATAGAATCCGCACCGTGCGAAGCGCATCGAGCGGTTGTATCGACGCATGCGCAAGCATCCGGAGCAGCATGCGCCTTCGGACGAAGGACTGATCGTACAGAGTCCCGTCCACATCGAACAGCATGGCATCGGGCACAATCTTTGGGGAGAGACCGAACATCGACGGAGTAGCTTCTGGCATCTGCTACTTGGCGCCGAGCCAAGAAACCCCGAGCATGATTGCGAACGTTGTCGTGCCGTCCCTGAGCGGCATTTTCCTTACCCGCCTGTGGCCCGGGACGCCTTCGAAGCCGCGTACCCTCAGTCCAACTGGACTATCACTCACAGTCTCTCCCAACGTATCTTATCCGGGCACCGCCCATCAGAAAAGGTGCATGTTCGCAACGCCACTTGTAGAAAACATGACGGTGGAGACAAGCGCAAGCGTTCGGAATGGCGCGTCCTTGCTGGCCATGAACTGGCGTGAATTACACAGCATGAGTCCCGCGAGAACCAGTGACAGGCGGGGCAGCATTTCAAGACAATAATGGTATGCCGTAAGCGGGATGCTACTTATCAGAAAGAAACTCGCGCCGAATTGCAGTGCGCCTAGTAGGAGAAAGGGCTTCGCGAACCGACTTGAACCATCGCGCACAGGGGCATTTAAGGCCAGCCAGATCGCCCCGGGAACGAACAACAAGATCGGCGCCCACGCGAGCAGGCCTATGGCACCCTCTGTATATGCCCCGAAGATGAATGGGCTTCGGGTGTCGTATCGTATTGACATTGCAGTTGCTGATTCGAAATTTGGCAGCAGTAGAAAATACTCGTAGACCTTGTAGCCGACGTTATACACTGCCATAACGATGTCATGCGGAGGGCGAACGACGGACCCACCATGAAGAAAATCAGAACCAAGCGTGAGATATCGAACGCCAAACTCCATAGCATTGTCGAATCGTTGGTAGTTGTATATTCCAATCCCGACCACTGTCGCGACGATCGGAACCAGGAAGACCATTGAAAGCGCCAGTGCCCCTGCGGCGATTTTTCTCCGCGACTGCCACACCAAGATCGCGAACATCGCCATTAGCCCAAGCAGATCTGGAAATGCGGTAACTCTAGTGGCGATTGCCAAGCACGCGAAGACGGAAGCCACCAAGGCCGGAATATGAAGGGAGGTTCCTAGTGACCCATTAGGACAGTTGGGTATCTGGATTCGCGATTGCAGAATCAGAAGAAAGTATGCGGAAGTCACAACGCACGTACCTGCGAGCACCCTCGAAACGCCATGCATGGTCGGGATGTCGACAAGGCTCTTTAGCATGACCGGATTGGCGAAGAGCAGGCAAAATGCGGGCAGCAACCGCCAGTCACGGGGGCCCGACGTGCGGCGGAGGATTACAGCAACCATCGTTGCGTAGCAAGCGGCAAGGACTAGTATGATCAGGGCGTCCGACGGAAAAAGGCCGGTTATTGCATGAAATGGGAGATACATCAGCAAAACGGGAACAGGCCCGTAGTAGATGTAGTACCGATCCTTATATAGTGCGGCATCTGCGATAACGATCCCTTTTTCATACGCGTCCACACCATAGGGATTGGGATGCGTGAGCAACGAGGGGTTATATTCCCGATCAAGATACAGATGCCCCTTGAGGAAGGACTTTGCCAATTCCGGGAAGTAGCCCACTCCGGTGGCTTTATTCTTGCTGAATGGGCCAACGTCCGCAGTTCCGATACCGTCGCTAAAGATCCGATCGGGCACAAGGGAAAAACTTAAGTCAATCAGCCGAAAGAAGAATAGACAGACGATCAGCGTAAGGGCGGCAACCCAAAGTGAGTCAAGTACGCCGATGGGCCACAGCTTCGGATTTGCGAATCGCGACCATTTTATTGCCTCGCGATGCTGACTTTGGGTCACGGACTGTACCGGTTCAGTCATGTATGTTCTCTCGGTGATGCGGCTGATCGGTCAAACCTTCCTGACACGTGACAACCACTTTTCCACTCGGCCGCTAATCTGGCAGTCGGATCGTCGCGTTAATGCCCCGTCTCCGTGGCAGCCTCGCAGGGCCAAATGACCATGATGCCCTCACGCCCACTCGGTGGTCATAGGCATCACGCGCTTTAGGAGCCTCAATCGGACTCATCCCAGCCACTCATGATCCGCTCCTGGTCAGCAACTCCCTAGAGAAATGCGCGACGGCGTCACGAACTGTCGCTACTGCGTTCACAATGTCACCTATTCGCGTGTTCGCCCCTCGCCCACGCGGGAAGCTTTCCCGTACTAGACTGTGATCAGCCGAGAGAGCGAGATCTACGCGTGACATCCCACCACGCCATTAACCCCTGTAGATGCGCGGGGGCGAGGCGAACCACCGGGAGGCGAACGTGCCCTCCGCGAGCGGCTGATCATAACTTCCCGGGAGAGTAACCTCGCAATGCGCGCCGACTGTCATGCCGCTGGCGATATGCACGCCAGCGCCGAACACGGTATGTGCCCCGACCTTTGTATCCCCGCCAAGCGTCGCATTGGCGCCGATCCAGCAGAACGACCCGATCACCGTGCCTGCCTCTATCCGTGCGCCCGAGTTAAGGATGCAGCCTTCCCCGATGCGAACATCGGGACCGATGCTGACGTGCGCACCGACCAGGCAGTTGCCGCCAACGTGGGCTGTCGGATCGATTGTCGCGGCGGGATGAACCAGGCGGGCACATCGGAAGCCGGCGAGCCGAACCTTGGCCCACAGGTCGAAGCGTGCATAGTTGAGGGCTTCCAGCCCAATGGCTGCGAAAACCTCGGTACACGTCGGAGTATCACTGTTCAGGAATTCGAGATCGGTTCGCCAGATCTGCTCCGGCGTGAGCACTTCAGCGCGCACCTCCGGCGCCGGAGCGATGAACGCAGCGATCGATAGTGCCTGTCGCGCAACCAGTCCATCGCCGATGATGACCAGCCTGGAGTGGGTCATGAACAGCCGTCATCAAGAAGGTGTCGATACACTTTCGCCATCGCGCGAAGACGTGTTTCGCAGCTGCCGTGAAAGGCCGGCAGCCCGCCATCGAACAGGCCTCGCTGCAACGCTTCCAGCACGACGATGTCCTCATTGATAACCCGTTTTTCGCTCTTCAGATGGCTCCACAGGATGGCGGGGGATGCAGGCAGCTTCTTTCGCTTCCGCGCGGTCGTCATCGTCAGTGCAACTTCAGTCTCACCGGCATTTACAGGACTGAACTGTTGTGTCAGGAAGGTTGTCGCGGCAAGCGAAATGAAATTTACGTTGGGATAGATGAAGAAATTGTAATAGGTGTTCGCGTCAGAAAAGCGCTCGATCCGGTCGTGCCAGGACCAGATGGGGAAGTCGAACGCGGACTGCGTCTCGTAGCTGAGATCGCGGATGTCGCCGCTGATATCGATGTCCGGAGGAGGTGGCAGGCTGCGTGTACGTACCCGCCCTGGGTCGGTACGCAACGTGGGAATCATCTGCGCGAAAGTCGAGGCGTGCATGTAAGGGACGTGGTTATAGTCGAGCACATTCTCGAAATTGAGCTTCCAATTGTAGCGTCCACGGAACTTGGCGAAGATCGCCTCGGAATCGATGTATTGGGATACCTCCTCGATGCGTTGGAGGTATTGGGCGTGGAATTGCGACTCGATGGGCAACGGGTTAGCGTGCACATTCACGAATACGAGATTGCCGACGCAGCGAAGCGCGACCCGCCTCAGGCCAAGCTCCCGAATCGTCTCTGCCGGAAAACCGTAATTTTCGTCGCAACCCGGAATTCCCTTTACACGGCCCTCGTGGTCGTACACCCAACCGTGGTACGGACATGCGAGCCGGCGATGGCCATAGTCTTCCAGTTGCAGGGGCGCCTGTCGATGCGCGCATTGATTCACGAAGGCGCGCAGTTCGCCGCCGCAGTTCTGGACCACGACCGGAACCCCACCGATGGTCCGCGTCAGGAAGGCATCCGGCTTTGCCAGCAAGGTGCGAAACCCGGCAAGAATCCAGAGCCGACGGAATATGTGGGCACGCTCCTGCTCCACTATCTCAGAGCTGGTGTAATGCCGGGAACCCAGAATAGAGAGCATCAGGTTGAGATCGCGAGGAAATTAGCTCACCGGTGGACAGGAGACGACGCCGGAACCAACAGGTCCTCAATCCAACGCCTTGAGGTAGAAGCGCTGGAAATGCGCGATCCGCTTCTCCAGATGGTCAGCGAGAACCGCGCGGTGGTCCGCATCCTGAAGCCCCTCGTACGTCAGGTTGCAGACCCTCTGGTCCTCCGCAAAGACCGCCCGCGTAAACCGCTTTCCTTCATCATAGACGGTGCGCATGATCCGTGCGCCCTCCTCCGTCTGGCCTTCGCTTCGTACAGAATAGATCCTCGAGTGCACCTCCGTCTGTCCGACCGAAACCGGCCGGAAGCACTGAATGTGAAAGCTGTAGCCCAGGAATGAAGTGACGGTAAGGTTCGGGAAGATGAGCTGGTGGACGTAGTGGTCGAACTTGAATCGAGACTCGCCAAGAGCTCCTTCGAAACGCTTCCATCGACGAAGCCATTCTGGATTCGCACTGTTGATCATGTAGGAATGCCCATCGTCCTCGGGCAGGTAATCGACTATCTCGTCGTCGCGTAGGCTGAACTGGTTGATGGCGCCAAGGGTCTCCCGATGAACCATCGGCACGTGGTAGCCCTCGAGCGAATTCTCGATGACGACCTTCCAGTTTGCATCGACCGTGCCTCGGAACTGTTCGATGCAGACGTCCAGCCCGGCCCCCGCCTTGATCAGGAACTGCCTGCTGTCTCCGAGATAGGCTTCAAGCGGAGGTCCGTCAGGAAGCATACGCGCGAATATGAAAGCACCTGCGCACTTGACCTCCAGTTGCCGCAGTGCAAATTGGGCCGGATTCGCGCAAACCTCAGGAAAGTTCTCGCGCTTGGGAATCCCGGTCGGGATCCCTTCGTCGTTGTACGTCCAACCGTGATAAGGGCAGATCAGCTTCCGGTTCCCACACGGTTCTTCGTGGATGCGGGCATGCCGGTGACTGCAACTATTGACGAAGGCCCGCAATTGGCCGCCGCAGTTCTGCAGGATGACATCGCGGCCTGCGACGGGGACTCGTACGTAGTCGTTTGGCTTGGGCAATTCGTTCGCAAGCCCGACGAACGTCCAGGATCGGGAAAACATGCCTGCCCGCTCGGCCTCAAAAATGGCGGGGTCCCGATAGTGCTCCGGCGAAGTAGCAATGCAAGTTTCCATGGCGACAGGGGAAGACGCGGTTGCAGAAAAGCTCGACACCTAGAGAATCCGTTGAATTAAGAAGAGCCAAGAAGAGCGATACCAAGTATATGAGCGTTTGAATCCAGACAGCCGAACTTGATTCTTCCCGGTAGCATCCCACTCAAGGGGGGTGCCGCTCTGCAGCCTTCCTCTGTGCAAATTCGATCATTCCTTCCAGTTGAAGCGACGTGCCGGATTCCCCAGGACGGTAACTCCGGGAGGAACGTTACCGAAAACGACGCTACCCGCTGCCACTACTGCCCCGTCGCCAATCCGGACGCGGGCCGTCAGCACTGCGCCCGGATGGATGCGCACCGCCTCTCCGATCACCACCCCACCCGCGATCAGGCAATGACCTCCGATTTCCGTCCAGTCGCCCACGACGACATCATGCCCCAGTGCCGTGTAGCTGCTCACGCTGACAAACTTGCCAATGCGCGAGTCGGGAGACAGGCTCGCGTAGGGGCCAATGATGCTTCCGGTGCCAATGGCTGCAAATCTCGAAACCGCGGTCAGAGGATGCACTAGACGAATGAACTCGCCGCCTTGTTCAAGAATCGGTACAGCGTAACGGCGGCGATCGGCCGGCGCTCCGAGCGCACAAATGAAAACGTCGTTGGGCTCGGGTTCATACGTCAGCGGATCATCGAGAATGGGGAAATCCCGCCGATAGCGGTCGCGCTCCTGCTGCGTGAACGCCATCGCATCCGGCATCGTTTCCGCACGGGACGCGAATGCCTTCAGGATGTCCTTGCGACTGTCGAGGAATCCCTTTACCCGCCAGTACAACCCATTGTCCGGGTTATCGATGGCCATCATGAGGACTTCCCGTCCGAAGCCGCCGGCACCGATGATGACCAGTTGTTTCATTGAGTCCCTTGCCCTGTTCCTGCCGCCGCCGACGCACGTTCGATCTCATCCATGCGGCACTGCGCGCCTTGCGGCCGCGGCCTTGCGTGGTCGACCGGTCAGTGCGTGATCCCGCCATCCATGATGAGCGTCGTTCCAGTCACCCAACGACTGGCATCCGAAAGAAAGTAGATCGCGGTACTCGCCACGTCGTCGGGCGTTCCGAGCCCCAACGGGTGGATCTTCCGCTGCTGCTCCAGCCATTCACCCGTCGACACCAGCGTACCCGATCCTTCGAGCAACGGCGTCTCGATGAGGTCCGGCGCGAGGCAGTTCACGCGAATACCGTGCTTCGCCGTCTCAAGCGCGAGGCATCGCGTTGTGGCCACCAGCGCGGCCTTCGTGCCCGAGTAGACCCCCATTCCGTGGACGCCGCGGAATGCGGCGGTCGATGACAGGAAGAGTATCGAACCGCCCTTGTTGACGCGCCCCTTGGCCAAGAGGCGCTGAGTCAGCAGCATTGGCGCGAAATAGTTCGCCCCGAAGACGCGCTCCAGGTATTCGCGTGAAATCATCCGCACCGGCATCGGGACCGAGATGCCGACGAAATGAACGACGCCATCGACCTTGCCTGCCGCCTCGACTGTCTCCGCAATGGCCGCGTCATCTGCAAGATCGCCACGCACCATCGCATGTTCGGTGCCCCGCAACTCAGAAAACGTGGCCTGCAGTCGATCCGCATGGCGTCCGCAGATCACCATCGTTGCGCCGGCACGTGCACACGCGATCGCGGTCTGCCTGCCCAATCCGGATGACGCTCCGGTGACGAGGATGCGCTTCCCCGCGATCGAGTAGGGCGATTGCCGATGCGTCGCGCTCATTGCGAACTGATCTGGCAGGTAAGGCCGCCGTCGATGCGCAGCGTCGAACGCGTGATCCAACGCGATGCATCGGCGAGCATGAACACCACGCCATCGGCGACGTCACGCGGCGTCCCGCGACCGAGCGGCGGATCGAGCGACGGATCGTCGCTCATTCCCTGGTCGCGCAGTCGGCTGACCATCGGCGTCTCGACATAGGTCGACGAAACATAGTTGACGCGGATCTGCTGCTTGGATCCCACCTCGAGCGCCAATGCGCGCCCTGCCGGGATCAACGCCGCCTTGCTTGCCGAATACACGCTCGATGCCTTCGTCCCGATGTGGGCCGCGACGGAACCTACAAACACGATCGAGCCGCCCTGCGCAATCTGCCGACGCGCAAGCAGGCGTTGGGTCAGCAGCATCGGCGCATCGAAATTGATCCCGAAATCGTCGTCGATGAACTTCTGGTCGATCTGGCGAAACAGCCGGACGCTGGCGGTACCCGCGCAATGAACGAGTCCGTTAAGCACGCCTGCAGCTTCGGCGAGTGCACTACGCGAGTCGGCCTCGGTGAGTTCGGCAGGAATCTGGACGTGGTCCGTTCCGTCCATTCCGTCACGAGTCTCGGCAAGCCGCCCAACATCGCGCCCCGTAAGCACCACCGCGGCGCCCTGCGCCGCGCACCGGATGGCAATCTCGCGCCCGATGCCGGAGGATGCTCCCGTCACCAGGACCCGTTTTCCGGCAAGCGAGAACGGGTCCGGGTTCACAACTCGATCAGTTCGGGAAGGTACGGCCGGTCGAGTTCCACGACGCACGACGCCCACGAAAGCCCGACGCCGAACCCGCTCATCAGGAGGCGCTTCGGGCCGGACGCGAGCGCTTCGCGCATGCGCACGGTGATCGTCATCGGCACGGACGCGGAACTGGTGTTGCCGAAGTCGCGCAGCGAACTCGGCACCTTGGCTTCCGGCAGGCCCAGCTTCTTACGGATCGTTTCGTTGATCATCCGGTTCGCCTGATGAAAGACGAAATAGTCGATGTCGTCGAACGAGTACGGCGTGGACTTCACGAGCGCCGTCACCGCGGGCGGGACCTCGCGAATCGAGAAGTTGAGGATCGCGGGACCGTCCAAGATCACGTCGGTGCCCTTGCGGACAATGCCGTCTTCACCGGGCAGTCGTTCCAGGTGATGCGGCTGCATCGGCACCCGCTGCGCGCCGGCGGGAATGATGATGGCCTTGTAGCCGCTGCCGTCGCTGCCGAAATCGAAGTACATCTTCGGCGCCGTCTCGTCGAATACGAGGGCCGTCGCGGTGGCGGCATCGCTGAACAGCGACAGCAGGCCGTTGTCGAGGGACGTCGGGTTCGAGGACCGGTCGCCGATCAGCGCGATCCCTTTCCGGATGCGTCCCGCCGACATCATGCTGCCGAGCACGAACAACCCGTAGGGGTAGCCGGAACAGCCGAGGTTGACGTCGAACGCGAGCGTCGAGCGGGGCAGCCCGAGGCGATCCTGCATGATGATCGCCGTGGCCGGGATCGGATAGTCCGGCGACTGCGTGACCACCAGCAGCGCGTCGATTTCGTCCTTCTTCCAGCCGAGACCCTTGATCAGTTCCTCCGCGGCGACGAGCGCGAGATCGGAGAAAACCTGGCCGGTGGCGCATACGCGCCGCGTCTGGATGCCGATGTTGCGGACGAGGCGCTCCCGCTCCAGCAGCTTGTCGGGGGCGCAATCCAGGTTCGAGACGACGTTCTTCGGCACGCAGCTCGTCAGGCCGGCAAACCGGATGTTGCCGAGGACCGCCTGCGCCATGGCGCTAGGCCTTCTTCGCGGCAATCAGCGCGTAGAGATCCTTGATCGTTTCGCAGTTCTTCAGGTCGGCGCCGGTGATCGTGATGCTGTACTCCATGTCGAACATCACGATGACACCCAGAGCCGCGAGCGAGTCCCATTCTGGCAGGTCGGCAAGCCGCGTCTCCGGCACGACATCCACGGGATCCTGGAAATCGACGGCAGTGTTGAAATTGTCGATGAATGTCGTGAGTTGATCCACTTGCTGGTCCATGAGGTTTAAGGCTCCTGTTCGGCACTCCCGGAATGCCCCACGAGCCCGGGAACACCCCGCGTGCCGTCGATCATTGGTGCCGGTGGGGTCGAGCCGCTTCCACCAAAATCAATAGAAAGGCGAAGGAAACCCCCCACACCTAGGCTATTTTCTCACCGGCGCAATATTTATGCCAGATGGATCGGTAGTTGCTCGCGAGGTTTCGTGCGACTGCAGACGCATCGGTCAACGTTGAGCGACCCATTCTCTCTCGCAGCGACTGCCGGATCGCTGCGACCGCCGCCGGGGCATTCCCGAAGCCGACAGCGATCCTGCGATACTCCTCGGCCGAGGCCGCAACGAAGTCATGAAGTTCCAACACGCGGACGATGCCGGCGCAGGCACGCGACAGTTCTGATTCGCCTTCGAGAGTGACTATCGGCACCCCCATCCACACGGTATGCAGGCTGGTCGTGCCACCTCCATAAGGAAAAGGGTCCAACACGACGTCAATCTGCTCATAAAGTCGAAGGAAGTCGCCCAACGGCCGGGTCGAAAATACGGCAATCTGTGCCGCAGTTGCGCCTCGGTCGACGAACTCCCGGACAATTTCGTCCCGCAGCCGAGGGTTCTCCGCGCCCTTGGCTACGATCAGAAGCCGGAAACCCGGCGATTCGCGCAAGATCGCGGCCCAGACATCCTTAACCTCTCCGGTCACCTTGGTCCACTGGTTCACTGAAGCGAATGTGAATACGCCGGCCGTCAATGCAGGTAGCGGCGAAATGGGCGGACTTTCGGGTGCCGGCGTGAAGCATGCCATTCCAGCCATGCGCACCAATGTTTCAGTATAGAAGCTGTCTGCTTCGCCCGGCGGATCCAGATACCCGTCCGTGATCCGATAGTCCATCGCCGTCAGCCCCGTCGTGTTCATGTACCCGAACCAGCTGACCTGCACCGGCGCCGGCTTCCGCGCAAAAACCAGCAGCCGGTTGTGCGCGGTGTGCCCCGAGAGATCCACCAGCACGTCGATCCGCTCCGAACGAATCAACGCCGCAATCGCGTCGTCGTCGAGCGCACCCACCCGATGCCACGCATCGACGTACTGCCGCAGCCGCACGGTGACGTGGTCCTCGGGGAACGGCGAGACGTCGAAGCAGTGAACCTCGAGGTCGTTCCGGTCGTGCTCGCGCAGCACGCCTTCGATGAAGAACGCGACGGCGTGCTGGCGCAGGTCGGCCGACACGTACCCCACGCGCAGCCTGCGGTCGGGATCGCGGTCGTTGTCCCACGGGCGCCGCAGGGGCCGCAGCCGCGCCTCGTGCAGCGCGCCCCACTTCCTGTGCTCCTCGAACAGCGCCGCGCGGTCCTGCAGCTTGAAGAAGTTGAGCAGGAACAGCCGGTCGCTCTGGATCGACGTGGCGTCGGGATTGCGGGCAATGGCCCGGTCGAAGGCGGCCACCGCCGCCGGGCCGCGGCCCAGGAAATAGTAGATGTCGCCCAGCAGCGTATCGATGTCGGGGAAGGCGGGATCGGC
This sequence comes from Bordetella parapertussis, assembly GCA_943331295.2. Taxonomy (GTDB): domain Bacteria; phylum Pseudomonadota; class Gammaproteobacteria; order Burkholderiales; family Casimicrobiaceae; genus CAIWHR01. The sequence goes on from CALQLA020000039.1 coordinate 28,963, forward strand.
CTCGCGGATGCGCAGCAGGTCGTTGAGCGCGCCGTAGTAGTCGCCGCCCGCCTTGCTGATGGTGGCGCGGCGAAAGCGCAACCCGAGCTGCTCGGGCGCGCGGGCGAGCCCGTCGTCGCAGACCTGCCGCGCCGCGTCGAGCGCGCCCTGCTCGTGCAGCAGCGTGGCGAGCTGGTAGGTCGCGTACAGGTCGCCGGGGTCGGCGCGCAGCACATCCTCGTAACGCGCGCGGGCGCCGGCGGCGTCGCCGGACTGCGCCAGCGAATCGGCCTCGGCGGTCAGCGCCTTCAGGCGTGCATTCTCGTCGACGGCGGACGAGGTGTCGCGCAGGCTGCGCTTCTTGAACAGCGACTTCAGCATGGAGGCGGGTCGAACGTGCGCACCGGCGCGCGATGCCGCGATGGCCGCGGCGTGCCCGGCGCGAATGTGTAAACTTCGTGCGTCGTCCTGTCGAATCTCCCATATCGTCGGCCCCGTGACAAGCGGACAAGCCGATGCGCCAAGGCTCTTCCATCATGACCACCGCCAACATCGACCTCAAGGTTCTCGACGAGCGCATCCGCGCGCACCTGCCCGCCTATGCGACGCCGGGCTCGGCCGGGATGGACCTGCGCGCCTGCATCGACGCGCCGCTGACGATCGCGCCGGGCCGGACCGAGCTGATCCCGACCGGCGTGTCGATCCACGTCGCGGACCCCGGGCTGGCGGCGATCATCCTGCCGCGCTCGGGCCTCGGCCACAAGCACGGCATCGTGCTGGGCAACCTCGTCGGGCTGATCGATTCGGACTACCAGGGCCCGCTGATGGTGAGCTGCTGGAACCGCGGCGACACCGCGTTCACGCTGCAGCCGCTCGACCGCCTGGCGCAGCTCGTGATCGTGCCCGTGGTGCAGGCGACGTTCACCGTCGTCGACGATTTCGCGGCCAGCGAACGCGCCGGCGGCGGCTTCGGCAGCACGGGGCGGTAGGCGCGGAACCGCGATTACTTGACGGCGAGCCAGGTGACGATTTCGCGGGAGGCCTTGTCGGCGAAGTCGTCCGTGTAGCCCTGCTCGGTCAGCTTCCAGCGGAACACGTTGCCGAGCTTCGCCTTCTTGTAGATGCCGAGCTTCTTCTCTTCGTTGTAGAGCCGCGCCCGCGCGCCCAGGCCGTCGAGGATGACCTTGAGCTGGTTCTTGGCGCCGGGATCCGTGCGCGCCTCGGACGCGGGCGGAAAGCGGCGTGTCAGGTCCGTGGCGAGCTCGGTCGCGAAGGCTTCCAGTTCGCTGGTGTCGAATAGGCTCGGCATGGTCCTTGGCGTCGTCGGTCGTGAGGGAAGTGACGGCTTATGATAGCTCGACACACCCGTCGAGTGCTACGTCGATCCGGAGCTCCTCGGGGAACGCGATCACCGCGAGCGCGGCGCGGCCGGCGAAGATGTCGTCGCCGCGGCGATTGAAGTTGCGCGGATCGAAGAGCGGCGTGGTCATCCGCCAGCAGCGGTAGCTGTACGACTTCGCGACGGCGACCTCCGCCGCCACGGCGTCGTCGTCGCGCGCCGCCATCAAGAGCCACGGGCGCAGCCGCCACAGCGTCTCGTTGGCGCCGGCGAGCACGTCTAGCGCCGCAACGTTCGCGCCGGTCTTCAGCCATTGGAGATGCTGCAGCCGCAGCGCGTCGATCGAGTCGACCTCGGCATCGGCCGCGGCACCCAGCGGCCGCCGCATCACGGTCGCGTTGGCGATGCGGTTTGCACCGAGGTTCTGCTGCAGGATCCGGCGCTGCAGCGGATCGGGTTCGTAGAGGAACACGTGTCCCGACGGTCCGGCCGCGGCGGCGAGCGGCAGCGCGTGCGCGCCGATGCCGGCACCCGCCTCCAGCAGGATGGCGCCGGGGCGCACGAGCCGGCAAAGCAGGTCGACCTGCGGCTGCAGGTATTCGCCGTACCAGTCGAGCGACGTGCCGACTTCAGCGTCGTCGGGCAGGAACTGCAGGATGCCGGCGCGCGCCTCGGTGGCCGCGGACAATCCCGCGCGATGGCCCGCGCGCTGGCCGCCGACGAGGCGCGGGACCAACGCGGGCGAGGGCGCCGTCCGCGCGGGCAGCGGCACCGGCGGCGACCCGGTTTCGACCAGTGCCGCCAACGCCTCCGTGAGCCTTCCCACCACCGTGGTCCAGTCGCCCGGCGCCGGCTGCCGGAAGAGGCGCACCGTCGGGTACCACGGGTTGTCGTCGCGATCCATCAGCCAGCGCCAGTCGGCAACGTACGCCAGCAGCAGCCACACCGGCTTGCCCAGCGCGCCGGCGAGATGGGCGACAGACGTATCGACGGTCAGCACGAAGTCGAGGCAGTCGATCGCCGCGGCCGTGTCGGAGAAGTCGTCGAACTCGGCGCCCAGGTCGGCCACCGTCACGTCTGCGGGCAGCTCGGCGAGCTGCGCGGCCGCGGGCCCCTTCTGCAGCGAATGCCAGGCGACACCCGGCAGGCGCAGCACCGGCAGCAGGTCGGCGAGCGCGATCGACCGCTCGCGATTCACCGGATGCCGCGGATTGCCCGACCACACCAGGCCCACGTTCAGCTTCGGACCCGATGCGATCCTGCCCTTCCATTTCGCGATGTGCGCGGCACCGGCCTGCACGTACGGCACCGCCGCGGGGATCGAATCGAGTTCGGTGCCGAACACCCGCGGCAGGCTCAGCAGGTACGCGACGTAGTCCACCTCGACGCTCGCGCCGCGCGGCACGATGCGGTCGACGCCGGCGAAGTCAGGGGCGAGGTCCGAGAACGACTCCAGCAGCACGGTGGCGCCCAGCGCCTTCAGGTGCGGCGCATAGCGCAGGAACTGGATCGTGTCACCGAAGCCCTGCTCGACGCGCAACAGGATCGTCCTGCCCGCCAGGTCCTGCCCCGTCCACGTCGGCGCGCCGGGCTGCCGGATGCCGAGCAGCGGCGCGTGCAGCCAGCGGGCTTCGTAGTGGTTCCAGCCTTCGGCAAAGCGCCCGGCTGCCAGCAGCAGGTCCGCATACGAACGCAGGGCCGGCGGCGACGGCACCCGCCGCAGGTTGCGCTCGAGCAGGTCGAGCCCCCGGTCGAACTCGCCCATGCTGTAGCGCTGCACCGCCAGGATGAAGAAGCCGTCGTCGTCGCCGGTCTCCCGTCCCAGGCGCTCCGCCGTCTCGAACGCCGCCAGTGCCTCGGCCTGCCGGTCCTGCGGCCGCAGCGCGACGCCGAGCGTCTTCCAGGCACGGGCACTCTTCGGGTCGATGGCGACGGCGCGCCGGAGTTCCGCCTCGGCGGCGACCGGATCGCCCTGCAGGATCCGGCACTCGCCGAGACAGGTGCGGGCGACGAAATGATCGGGCGCGACCCCGAGCGCGGCTGCGCACGCCGCCACCGCTGCGTCGAGGCGGCCCGACTCGCGCAGCACGATCGCAAGCGCCGCGTGCGCGTCGGCGCTGGCGGGGTCGGCAGCGATCTCCTCCCGCATCGAGGCTTCGGCCGCAGCCGCGGCGCCCGCGCCGAGATGCAGCCAGCCCAGTTGCAGGCGGATGCCCGGCCGCGCCGCCCCCATGGCGACGATCTGCGCGTAAGCGGCTCGCGCCTCGTGCAGGCGACCCCAGGCCAGCAGCGTCGATGCGCGCGCGAACAGGAACTCCGAATCCGCGGGCGACGCCGCCAGCGCGTCGTCCAGCCGGGCGAGCGAATCGCCGAACCGGCCGGCCGCGTTGCTCGCGACAACGTCGTCGAGCAACCGCGTGTCAGGCGTCGCGCCGGCGGCAGGCTGTCCGGCGGTGGAGGTGCCTGCCTTGCCGAAGATCTTGCGCAGGAACGACATGCGTTTAGGGGCGCAGCGACGGTGGATAAGAAAAGGGCCGCCTGCTCGGCGGCCCTTCGCGCTTCGGAATTTCCCGAGGACGGCTTAGCGGAAATTCGACGGCACGTACTTGGACGGGCAGACGCCGAACGTGCCGGTCCAGCCGGTGATCGCGCTGGCGGTACCCACCGGGGTCAGTGTCAACGTGCATTCGGCGGTACCGCCGGTGTTCTGCGACGTCGCGATGATCGCGCCCGTGCCGGCTCCGACGTCCAGCGATGCCACGTACTGCGACGCGGCGGTGTTGCACCCCGACGCGGTCGCATCGGCCGGGAAGCTGCTCTTGGTCGACGCGTATTCGCTGATGGACGTCTTGCATGCGGCAAGCGCAGCGACGGCTTCAGCCATCTTGGAACGGACCACGTAGTCCTGGTACGCCGGCAGCGCGATCGCCGCCAGGATGCCCACGATCGCTACGACGATCATGAGTTCGATGAGCGTAAAGCCTTTCTGCAGTTGCTTCATGACATTCTCCCCAAAAAAGTTATGACAACGTCCTAATAATACACAGGCTCGGCTGGGTTGCCAAGCCTGTGCGGGACGGACAGCGATTAACGGAAGTTCGACGGCACGTACTTGGACGGGCAGGCGCCGAACGTGCCGGTCCAGCCGGTGATGGCGCTGGCCGTGCCGACCGGGCTCAGCGTCAGCGTGCATTCGGCGGAGCCGCCGGTGTTCTGCGACGTGGCGACGATCACGCCAGCGACCGCGGTGAGCGATGCCGTGTACTGGGTGACGGTCGTGCTGCAGCCCGACGCCGTCGTGGACGCCGGGAACGAGCCCTTCGTCGACGCGTATTCGCTGACGGACGTCTTGCACGCCGCGATGGCCGCGACGGCTTCCGACATCTTCGAGCGGACAACATAGTCCTGGTACGCGGGCAGCGCGATGGCTGCGAGGATACCGACGATCGCTACGACGATCATCAGTTCGATGAGAGTAAAGCCTTGTTGAACGCGCTTCATGATGTGCAATCCTCTGGATGGTTGAACAACTGACCCTGATTCCCGACGCCTTGGCGGTGCAGGAACACCTGAGCAAGCGTCGTGCCACTATGGCGTCGGCGCGGTCACTATTCGCACAAAGCCTATAAGCCAATGTTTTTTATGAATATTTACCTCACCGCTCGTCCGGTCGACGGTGCGGCGTGGCGCGATCTGTTGCGCCGCGATCGATCACGCCCGATTGCCAGTGACCAAACACGCGGACGACCATGACGCCAAGCGTCACCCGGAACGCCTTTGCCGGCGGTTCAGGCCGCCATCGGCGCGGGCAGGACGGAGAACTCGATCCGCGCCCCCGCCACGCCGATCACGTCGCCGGCGGCAAGAGGGAGACCGGCGGCCGATGCCGGCACGCCGTTGACCTGCGCCGGCACGTCCCCTTCGACGTGGGCGAGCACGAAGCCGTCGCCGTCGCGCCGCACGGCGGCGACGCCGCGGCCGACGCGGCCGACCAGCATCTCGTCGCCGGACAGCATCAGCACGCGTCCCGCGTTCGGTCCGCTCGTCACCCGCAGATGCGGCCCCGAAACGACCGGCGCGGGGGGCGCCGGCGGCGCGGCAAGCTCCGGGGCCGGCGCCGACGACGGGGCCAACCCGTTGGCGGCGCCCGGCCCGAAGACCCCGGCTGCCGCTTCGGCGCCGGTGATGCCGAGGGCGAGCAAGCCCACCTGCGGCAGCGCCGGCATCGCCGGGCCTGACGGTTCCGGCATGGACTGCGCCGCCGGCCGCGACGGACGGCCGACGGGCATCTCGATCATCGGCAGCGCCGGCGGCGGCTCGGTGCCGACCGTTTCGGTGCCCGCCTTTGCCCGGACAACCACTTCCGGCTTCGCGGCGGCGGGCACGACGGTATCGTTGACGTCCTTGAGGTAGACGAGCTTCTGGCGGCCGATCTCGATCTTGTCGCGGTCGTGGAGGAAGTAGCGCGACACGCGCTTGCCGTTCACCAGCGTGCCGTTGGTGCTGCCGAGGTCCTCGACGACGACACCGGTGGGAACGATGACGAAGATCGTGTGCTCGCCACTGACCGGCGGATACGGCAGGCAGACGTCATTGCTGTTGCGGCGGCCGACCGACAGCCGCGCCTTGTCGAACGGGATGTCCAGCGTCGTCCCGTCGGCAAGGAACAGCACGAGCTTGCCCATCGTGGTCATCAGCCGTCCCGCTTGGCGAGCCAGCGCTGCACCCAGCCCGACGCGGGCAGGTAGCCTTCGGGAATGTGGACCAGGATCACCGAGATGTTGTCGCGCCCGCCGTTGCGATTGGCGAGGTCGACCATCGCCACCACCGCGGCCGGCAGGTCGGTGCGCCCGTCGGCCAGGATGGCGCCGATCACGTCGGCGTCGACCATGTCGGTCAGTCCGTCCGAGCACAGCAGGTAGATGTCGTCGGCCTCGACGCGATACTCGACGATGTCGGCGGGGGCGGTCTCCTCGACGCCCAGCGCGCGCGTGACGAGGTTCTTGTTGAGCGAATACTTCGCGCGCTCCGGCGTCAGCATGCCGCTGTCGATCTGCTCCTGCAGCAGCGAGTGGTCGCGCGTCAGCTGCTCGAACTTGTGCCCGCGCAGCCGGTAGCAGCGCGAATCGCCGACGTGGCCGATGCTGGCGCGGGTGCCGCAGAATACGCCGGCGACGATCGTCGTCCCCATGCCGGCGCACTCGGGACGCGTGGCGGCGGCGTCGAAGATCGCCCGGTTGGCGGCGGCGATCTGCTGCTGCAGCAGCAGCGCCGCGTGCGAGAGTCCGCCGGAGCTGTCGATCTTGGTGAGGTCGCGGCGCGACATGAGCTGGGGCAGCATGTTCCGGCTGATGACGTCGACCGCGATGCCGCTGGCGACCTCGCCCGCGTTGTAACCGCCCATGCCGTCGGCGAGCACGGCGAGGCCCGCGGCGCCATCCACGAACATGGCGTCCTCGTTGTGCGAGCGCACCATGCCGGGATGGGTGAGGCCAACGACGTCGAGCGGCACGGGCTCGTTCACGTCCGGGTCAGTCCTTTGCGTTGCGCCGGCGGCGCTGCGTCAGCGCCCAGCCGACGCCGATCACGATGAGAATGCCCGCCGCCGGCGCCAGGTAGTGCAGCATCGGCGCGTTGGCGTCGATCCACGGCTTGACCGCGGTGTCCGCGATGGCGATCTCGCCCGCGATGTAGCCGAGCAGCCCGCCGCCGGCGATCACCAGCATCGGGAAGCGCTGGATCAGGCCCATGATCAGCTGGCTGCCCAGCACCACCAGCGGGATGCTGACGACGAGGCCGAACACCAGCAGCGACAGGCTGCCCTTCGCCGCGCCGGCCACGCCGATCACGTTGTCGACGCTCATCACGAGGTCGGCGACGATGACGGTCTTGACCGCGGCGAAGAGGCGGTCGCTGGCCTCGATCTCGTGCTCGTCATCGCCGTCCTCGGCGATGAGGCCGATGCCGATGTAGACGAGGAGCGCGGCACCGACGAGCTGCAGGTAGGGCAGGCGCAGCAGGCTGACGGCGAAGAACGTGAGGATGATCCGCAGCACGACCGCGCCGACCACGCCCCACAGCACGCCCTGCGCCCGCTGCTTGGCCGGCAGGTTGCGGCAGGCGAGCGCGATCACCACCGCGTTGTCGCCCGACAACAGGATGTTGATGACGATGATTTCCATCGCCGCAACCCAGAATTGCGGTGTCCCGAACTCCAATTGACCTCCTCCCCCTGGTTGTCGTCGCGCCGGTCGGCGGTCAGAGCACCGACTTCAGCAGCGATCCCATCTCCGCGGGATTTTTCGTGACCCTGATGCCGCAGCCGTCCATGACGGCCAGCTTCTCCTGCGCGGTGCCCTTGCCGCCCGACACGATGGCGCCGGCGTGGCCCATGCGCTTCCCGGGCGGCGCGGTGACGCCGGCGATGAAGCCGACGACCGGCTTCTTCATGTTGTCGCGCACCCAGTACGCGGCGGTTTCCTCGTCGTTGCCGCCGATCTCGCCGATCATCACCACCGCATCCGTGCCCGGATCATCGTTGAACATGCGCAGGATGTCGAGATGCTTGAGGCCGTTCACGGGATCGCCGCCGATGCCGACCGCGGTCGACTGGCCGAGCCCCAGCTCCGTCAGCTGGCCGACGGCCTCGTAGGTCAGCGTGCCCGAGCGCGACACCACGCCGATGCGGCCCTGCTTGTGGATGTGGCCCGGCATGATGCCGATCTTGATCTCGTCCGGCGTGATGACGCCGGGGCAATTCGGCCCGAGCAGCAGCGTGCGCTTGCCCTGCATGCGCTGGCGCGTGCGGATCATGTCGCGCACCGGGATGCCCTCGGTGATGCAGATGACGAGGTCGAGGTCGGCATCCACCGCCTCGTCGATCGCGGCGGCGGCGAACGGCGGCGGCACGTAGATCACGCTGACCGTGGCGCCCGTCGCCTCCTTGGCGGCGCGGACCGACCCGTAGATGGGAATACCCTCGAAATCCTCGCCCGCCTTCTTCGGGTTCACCCCGGCGACGAAGCAATTCTTCCCGTTTGCATACTCGCGGCACATGCGGGTGTGAAACTGCCCCGTCTTGCCGGTGATGCCCTGGGTGATGACCTTGGTGTTACTGTTGACCAGAATCGACATGAATGTCCCTTACGTAGCATTGCCGGCGACCGGCATCGGACGCGGGGCCAAAGCGGCCGCCGCGCGGCGCGGCGCTTAAGCCTTGTTGGCTGCGGCGACGACGCGTTCTGCCGCCTCCGCCATGTTGTTGGCCGTGATGATCGGCAGCCCCGAGTCGGCGAGGATCTTCCGGCCGAGAACCTCGTTGGTGCCCTTCATCCGCACCACCAGCGGCACGGACAGCGATACCGCCTTCGACGCGGCGACCACGCCCTCGGCGATGGTGTCGCACTTCATGATGCCGCCGAAGATGTTGACGAGGATGGCCTTGAGGCCCGGGCTCTTCAGCATGATCTTGAAGGCTTCGGTCACCTTCTCGGCGGTGGCGCCGCCGCCGACGTCGAGAAAGTTGGCCGGCGAGCCGCCGTAGAGCTTGATCGTGTCCATCGTCGCCATCGCGAGGCCCGCGCCGTTGACGAGGCAGCCGATGTTGCCGTCGAGCGAGATGTAGGACAGGTCGAACTTGGACGCCTCGATCTCGGCCGGGTCTTCCTCGTCGAGGTCGCGCATCTCGACGATGTCGGCGTGGCGGAACAGCGCGTTGGCGTCGAAGTTGAGCTTCGCGTCGAGCGCGATCACGCGGCCGTCGCCGGCGACGATCAGCGGGTTGATCTCCGCCAGCGAGGCGTCGGTCTCGTCGAAGGCGTCGTAGAGGCCCTGCAGCACGGCGCGCGCCTGCGCGACGCTCGCCTCCGGCACGCCGATCTTGCGTGCGACGTCGTCGGCGTCGGCGGCGGTGAGCCCCTGGGCCGGATCGATGAACAGCTTGTGGATCTTCTCGGGCGTCTTCGCGGCGACTTCCTCGATGTCCATGCCGCCCTCGGCGCTGGCCATCAGGCACACCCGCTGCGTCCCGCGGTCGACGACCATGCCGACGTAGAGCTCGCGGCGGATGTCGGCGCCCTCCTCGATCAGCAGGCGCCGGACCTTCTGGCCGGCGGGTCCGGTCTGGTGCGTGACGAGCTGCATGCCGAGGATCTCGCCGGCGAGCGTCTTCACCTCGGCGAGCGAGCGCGCGAGCTTGACGCCGCCGCCCTTGCCGCGCCCGCCCGCGTGGATCTGCGCCTTGACGACCCAGACGGGGCCGCCGAGCGCCTCGGCGGCCTTGACCGCCTCGTCGACGCTGAACGCGGGAATGCCGCGGGGCGTAGGCACGCCGTAGCTGCGAAAGATTTCCTTGCCCTGGTACTCGTGGATTTTCACCGGTGCTCCTGGATGCGGTCGGATGAATCGGTTGCGTGGGTGCGGCTCGCGGGCGGCTTCTAGGCTTTGGGTCTAGGCCGCGCCGCGATACCACTTGGGATAGTAACGGCGGACGGTCTCGGTGCCGGTGGCGAGGGCGTGGCAGCGGCCCAGCTGGAACGGCTTGGGGCCGTCGGGCTCAACGTCGCGCACGAGCCCCGCGAGGGTCTGCAGCGCCGCGGTCGGCAGGAAGGCGATCAGCTCGGTCAGGTGCGTGCAGCCGCGCACGCCGCCGACGAGCTCGAACAGCCGCCTGCGGAAGTCGTGCATCAGGTTGGCGCCGACCAGCGCGCCGTAGTCCGGCCCGGTGCTGTCGCAGCCGCCCGGGTAGGGCATGCCGTCGATGCTGGTCTCGATCGCGCGGATGCCGAGGTGCCGGTCGATGGTGAGCCGCGCGCGCATCTCGTGCACGGGCGCGCCCGCCGGGCGCACGCCGCTCGCCAGCGGGTAGTCCTGGTCCTTGGTGTCGACGAGGTGCGCCTCGATGTCGAACAGCCCGTCCTCGCGCAGCCAGCCTTCATAGCGGATGCTGCGCGTGTGCAGGCGTTGGCGGGGAACGGTGCGGGTGGCAAGCGGCATCGGGACTTGCGGGGGGCGTTTTGGCGTCGGGTAGGAGGCAGCGGCGGGGCGACCGGTCGCCCGGGGGAATGTTGGCTAGAATGGGGACCGTTGCCCGAACGCGGGCAGCAACGGATTCTATGCTGCGGGAACCCGAGCCGCAACCAACGCGACCGCCAACGAGGCACGCCGATGTCCTTCATTCTCGCCCTCGACCAGGGCACCACGAGCTCCCGGGCCCTGATCTTCGATCACGCCGGCACCGTCCGGGCAACGGCGCAGCGGGAATTCCGGCAGATCTTCCCTCAGCCCGGATGGGTGGAGCACGATCCGACCGAGATCTGGGCCACGCAATCGGGCGTGCTGCACGAGGTACTGGCCAAGGCGCAGCTTTCCGCCCGCGACATCGCCGCGATCGGGATCACCAACCAGCGCGAAACCACGGTGCTCTGGGAACGGGCCACGGGCCGGCCGGTGGGCAACGCGATCGTATGGCAGGACCGCCGCACCGCCCCCAAGTGCGACGCGCTGCGCGCCGCCGGCCTGGCGCCGCTGTTCGCCGCCCGCACCGGCCTCGTGCTCGACGCCTATTTCTCCGGCACGAAGCTCGCGTGGCTGCTGGACAACGTTCCCGGCGCCCGCGCCCGGGCGGAAGCCGGCGAGCTCGCCTTCGGCACGATCGACAGCTGGCTCGTCTGGAACCTGACCGGCGGCGGTGCCCACGTCACCGACCCGTCGAATGCCGGCCGCACGCTGCTGTTCGACATCCATCGCGGCGACTGGGACGACGAACTGCTGGCGCTGCTCGACGTGCCGCGGGCCGTGCTGCCGCGGATCGTCGCGTCGTCCGGCGTCTGCGCGACGGCGGCGATCGACGGCATCGACGTGCCGATCGCGGGAATCGCCGGCGACCAGCAGGCGGCGCTGTTCGGCCAGGCCTGCCACGCGCCCGGGCTCGCCAAGAACACCTACGGCACCGGCTGCTTCCTGCTGATGAACACCGGCGGCGACGCGGTTTCCAGCGCCAACAACCTCCTCACCACCGTCGCCTGGAAGCTGCCCGCGCCGGCCGGCCTCCAGTACGCGCTGGAAGGCAGCGTGTTCATCGGCGGCGCCGTCGTGCAGTGGCTGCGCGACGGGCTGAAGATCATCCGCAGCGCGGCCGAGGTCGAGCGCCTCGCTGCCAGCGTGCCCGACAACGGCGGCGTCTACCTCGTGCCGGCATTCACGGGGCTGGGCGCGCCGCACTGGGACGCCTACGCGCGGGGCGGCATCTTCGGCCTGACCCGCGGCACCACGTCGGGCCACATCGCGCGCGCGGCGCTGGAAGCGATCGCGCTGCAGAGCGCCGACGTGCTCGCCGCAATGGAGCGGGATGCCGGCATCCGGCTCGCCGAACTGCGCGTGGACGGCGGCGCAGCGGCCAACGACCTCCTGATGCAGTTCCAGGCCGACGTGCTGGGCGTGCCCGTGGTGCGCCCGAAGGTGCTGGAGACGACGGCGCTCGGCGCCGGCTACCTGGCCGGCCTCGCCGTCGGCTACTGGAAGGACGCCGCCGACGTCGGCGCCAACCGCCAGGTCGACCGCGTGTTCGAACCGGCAATGGCGGGCGACCGGCAGGCGGAACTGCGCGCCGGCTGGGACAAGGCCATCGCGCGCTCGAAGGACTGGGCGCGGTGAGCGTTGCCTTGCGCGCCTGCAGGCCGGAATAGGATGGGGACGGACCCCGCGCAGGCGCTGTCGCTGCTTGCCGCCGGCAACGCCCGCGAGGACCGCGGCGATCTCGAGGGCGCGCTCCGCGACTATCGCGCCGCCGTCGCCGCGGCGCCTGCGCTTCCCCGCGCGCACCTCAACGTGGGCAACGCGCTGATGGCGATGCGCGACTTCGACGCGGCGGCGGCCGCGTTCGGGCAGGCGCTGGCGCTGGACCCCGGTTTCGCGCCCGCACGCTTCAACCTCGGCAACCTGCACCGCAAGCGGGGCGAGGCCGCGGCCGCCGAAGCATCGTTCCGCGCCGCGCTCGCCGGCGACCCGGACATGACCGACGCCTCCGTCGCGCTCGCCAACGTGCTGGACGCCGAAGGCCGCGGCGAGGAGGCCGAAGCCGTCCTGCGCGCCGCGCTCGCGCGCAATCCGCGCCACTCCGGCGCCGCTCACAACCTGGGGCTGCTGCTGAACGACCGGCGGCAGTGGGACGAGGCCGAGGCGGCGTTCGAGCAGGCGCTCGCGGCCGACCCAGGCTTTGCCGGCGCGCTCGGGGCCCTGGCCAATTCGCGGGCGCAGACAGGGTGGCTGCGCGACGCCGATGCGCTGTACCGCCGCGCGATCGCCGCCGACCCTGCGCGGGACGAAGCCTATTCGGGGCTCCTGTTCGCGCTCAACCTGCGCGACGACCTCGACGCGGCGACGATCTTTGCCGAACACGTCCGCTACGGCCCGCACTTCGGTTCCACCACTGCAGCCGCGCCGGTGCCGCCCCGCCCTGTCGCGCCGGGCGGGCGCATCCGCGTCGGCTACGTGTCGGGCGACTTCAAGGAACATCCGGTCGCGCTGTTCCTGCGGCCGGTGCTGGCGCACCACGACCGCGCCGGCTTCGAGATCTTCTGCTATTCGAACAGCCGGAAGGAAGACCGGATCACCCGCGAGATCCGCTCGCTCGCCGACCGGTGGCGCGTCATTGCCGATCTCGACGACGACGCGGCGCGGCAATTGATCATCGACGATGGGATCGACGTCCTCGTCGACCTGTCGGGCCACACCGGGCTGTCGCGCCTCGCGCTCTTCGGCCGGCGCAGCGCGCCGGTGCAGGCGTCGTGGCTGGGCTACCTCAACACGACCGGCGTGCCGGCGATGGATTTCCGGATCTGCGACCGCCACACCGACCCGCCCGGCACGACGGAGCGCCTGCACACCGAGCGCCTCGTCCGGATGCCGCACAGCCAGTGGTGCTACCAGCCGGTCTACGACATTCCGGTCGTGCCGGTCCCGCCGCGGCAGGATCCGCCGCGGATCGTGTTCGGCTCGTTCAACCAGTACCCGAAGCTGTCGGACGCATGCCTCGACCTCTGGTGCGAGGTCCTGCGCCGGCTGCCCGCCGCCCGGCTGCACGTGCTCGACGTCCGTACCGAGCGCACCGCCGCCGCCTTCAGCGGGCGGATGCAGGCGCGCGGCGTCGACGCAAGCCGGATCACCCTGCTCCCGCGGCTTGCCATCGGCGACTACTTCGCCGCCATCAGCGCCGTCGACATCGCGCTCGACACGATTCCCTACAACGGCGGCACGACGACGCTCGACATCCTCTGGATGGGCGTGCCGCTGGTCGCCCTCGAAGGCGGCCGCGGCATCAGCCGCAGCGGCGCCAGCATCCTGCGCACGCTCGGGATGCCGGAACTGGTCGCACGCAACCGGGACCAATACCTCGCGCTGACGCAGGCACTCGCCAACGACCCCGCGCGGCGCGCCGAACTGCGGCGCACGCTGCGCCCGCGCCTCGCGGCGTCGCCGCTGATGGCGGTGGCGGAATTCACGCGCGACCTGGAAGCCGTATTCCGGGCGATGCTGGCCAGCCGCAGCACGGCGTAGCCCGGGTTGCGCGACGACGGCGCGCGCGCCGATGACCGTGCGCGCGGCAGGGTTGAAGCCCGCAGAAAACGTGTATATGCTCCGATTTGCGTGCATATGCCCGCTTTCCCGTTGCCTGCGCCATGGCCACTGTCCCTCCCACCACGCCCTGCGCCTGCGGTCGCCTGCGCCGCGCCGCGCGCTCGCTGACGCAGCTCTACGACGACGTGATGGCGCCGGCGGGGCTGCGCGTCACCCAGTTCTCGCTGCTGCGCCGGCTGGCGAACGCGGGACCGCAGCGCATCACCGAGCTCGCCGCCGCGCAGCTGGTCGATCGCACCGCGCTGTCGCGCAACCTCGACCCGCTGGTGGAGCGCGGCCTGGTGACGATCGCCCCGGGACGCGACGCGCGCACCCGCGAGGCCGCGATCACGCGCCGCGGCCGAGCGGCGCTCGCCGCGGCCGAACCGCGCTGGGCGGAGGCGCAGGCCCGCGTCGCGGCACGGCTGGGCCCGAAGAAGCTCGACGCGCTGATCGCGGTGCTGCACGACCTCGAGAGCCTGCACCCCACCCCCGGCGCTCACCGCGCCTAGGCCCCGCCGCCCCAACCCACGCCTGAACCCGATCCGGAGAACGACCTTGTCGACCACCGCTGCCCAACCTCACTGGCGCACGCCCGCCGTCGTCCTCGTCTGCGGCGGGATCATCATCACGCTGGCGATGGGCATCCGGCACGGCTTCGGCCTCTTCCTGCAGCCGATGAGCGCCGACCTGCACTTCGGCCGCGAGACGTTCGCGCTGGCGATGGCCGTGCAGAACCTGACCTGGGGCGCGACGCAGCCGTTTGCCGGCATGCTCGCCGACAAGTACGGCACTGGCCGCGTCGCCGCCAGCGGCGCGCTGCTGTACGCGGTGGGGCTCGCGTGCATGTCGTACGCGTCGACGCCGACGACGCTGATCCTGTCCGCCGGCCTCCTCGTCGGCATCGGGCTGTCCGGCGTCACGTTCAGCGTGATTGCCGGCGTGCTGGGCCGCGCTTACCCGCCGGAAAAGCGCAGCATGGTGCTGGGGATTTCGGCGGCGGCCGGGTCGTTCGGCCAGTTCGCGGTCCTGCCGCTCACGCAATGGCTGCTGGGCAGCGTGGGCTGGCACAGCGCGCTGCTGATCCTGTCCTGCCTCGGCCTCTTCATGATCCCGCTCGCCGTCGCGCTGGTCGAGCGCCGCGCCTCGCACGCGCACGCCTTCGCGCAATCGGCCGCGCAGGCGATGCAGGAGGCCTTGTCGCACAAGGGCTACATGCTGCTGACCATCGGCTTCTTCGTCTGCGGCTTCCAGGTGGTGTTCATCGGCGTGCACCTGCCGGCGTACCTCGCCGACCGCGGTCTCGCGCCGCACGTCGCGGTCACCGCGCTGGCGCTGATCGGGCTCTTCAACATCATCGGCACCTACTCCGCCGGCTGGCTCGGCAGCCGGGTCCCGAAGCGCTACATCCTGACCACCATCTATTTCGGCCGCAGCGTCGTGATCGCGGCGTTCTACCTGGCGCCGCTGTCCCCGCTGTCCGTGTACGCGTTCGCGATGGCGATGGGCCTGCTGTGGCTCTCCACCGTGCCGCCGACCAACAGCCTCGTCGCGCAGCTGTTCGGCGTGCGCTACCTCGCGATGCTCGCCGGGTTTACGTTCTTCAGCCACCAGATCGGCAGCTTCCTGGGCGCGTGGCTGGGCGGCCGGCTGTTCGACCAGACGGGAAGCTACGACGTCGTGTGGATGCTGTGCATCGCGCTCGGCATCGTCGCCGGCCTGCTCAACCTGCCGATCGACGAGACCGCGGTCAAGCGGCCGGTGGGGAGCGCGGCCTGATCTTTGGCCGGCGTCAGCGCGGCAGCGGCGGCGCGGGCGGCAGCGAATCGGCGCCGATCCGGTCGATGGCGTCGGTGATGATCCCGTCCACGCCCCAGCCGGCCAGTTCCGCGACCCGCGCCGCGTCGTTCACGGTCCAGGCCAGCACGCGATAGCCGGCCTCGTGCGCGGCCCGCACCACCGGGGCCGTCAGCAGCGCGTGGTCGGCGTCGAGCGCCACGCAGCCCAGGCGCCGGAGCCGGGCGAGCCAGTCGACGGGCAGCGCCTCGACCAGCAGCGCGCGCGGCAGCGACGGCACGGCCGAGCGCGCCGCGTCGAGCGCCTCTTCCGAGAACGACGACAGCAGGGGCTGCACGCCGGCATCGCGCCACAGCGTGTTGACGTCGAGCGCGACGGCGGCGCCGGTCTCGCGCTCGCGCCCTTCGGTCGGCTTGATCTCGACGTTGCACTGCACGCCGTGCGCGCGTGCCCAGCGCGCGATCGATGCGAGCGTGGGCAGCGGCTCGCCGGCGTACTTGGCCGAATGCCAGCCGCCGGCATCGAGCCGAGACAGCTCGCGCCACGGGAGCGCATCGGCCCGACCGCGGCCGCTGGTCGTGCGCTCCAGCGTCGAGTCGTGGAGCAGGAACGAGACGTTGTCGGCCGCCAGCTTGACGTCGAACTCGACCATCCGGTAGCCGTGCGCATGACCGACCCGCATCGCGGTCAGCGTGTTCTCTGGGGCGACGAGGCCCGCGCCGCGGTGGGCGACGAGGCGCGCGTAGGGCCAGTCGTGGGGAAGGGTCTCGGCCATGGTCAGTTGATCCGTGCGCCGGTATCGGCGGCGAAGAGGAAGACGTGCGCCGGGTCGGCGGCGGCGTGGAACTGCGAGCCGGACGCAGGATGCACGCCATGCGGCACGCGGGAGATCAGGAGCCGGCCGCCGTGCGCGACGTGCACCAGCGAATCGGCCCCCAGCTGCTCGACCAGCTCGACGGTGCCCGACAGCACGGCGTCGGCGGCGGCGCAGGGGACGAGGTGCTCGGGCCGGATGCCGACGGTGATCGCGCGACCGGCGATGGCCGTGCCGTTGGCGAACCGCGCGGCGCCGCCGCCGTCGAGCGCGACCGCGCCGTCGCCGGCGCCGCGGCCCGGAATGAAGTTCATCGCGGGCGAACCGATGAACCCGGCGACGAACTGCGTCGCCGGGTTGGCGTACACCTCCATCGGCGTGCCGATCTGCTCGGCGCGCCCGGCGTTCATCACGATCATTCGCTGGGCGAGCGTCATCGCCTCGACCTGGTCGTGGGTGACATACAGGCTGGTCGTCGACAGCCGGCGGTGCAGCTTCTGGATCTCGAAGCGCATCTGCACGCGGAGCTTGGCGTCGAGGTTCGACAGCGGCTCGTCGAACAGGAACACGGCCGGCTCGCGCACGATGGCGCGGCCCATCGCCACGCGCTGCCGCTGGCCGCCGGAGAGCTGGCCGGGCTTGCGCTGGAGCAGCGGGCCGAGTTCGAGGATCTCCGCCGCCTTGTTGACGCGAGCGAGGATGTCGGGCTTCGCGAAGCCGCGGATCTTGAGCCCGTAGGCCATGTTGTCGAACACGCTCATGTGCGGGTAAAGCGCATAGTTCTGGAACACCATCGCGATGTCGCGGTCCTTCGGCTCGAGGGCGTTGACGACGCGGTCGCCGATGACGATCTCGCCGGCGGTGATCGCCTCGAGCCCCGCCACCATCCGCAGCAGCGTGGACTTGCCGCAGCCGGAGGGCCCGACGATGACGATGAACTCGCCGTCGGCGACGGCCATGTCGATGCCGTGGATGACGGCGGTCGCGCCGTAGGACTTGCGGACGCCGTGAAGACCTACCTTCGCCACTTTGCTAGTTCCTCCACATCGGGGACGGCCCCCGCCGGGGTTTCATTTCTCACTGTCGACGAGTCCCTTGACGAACCACTTCTGGGTCAGGATCACCACCGCCACCGGCGGCAGCATCGCCAGCATCGCCGTGGCCATCACCAGGTTCCAGTCGGTGGCGGCGTCGCCGCCCGAGATCATCCGCTTGATGCCGATGACCGTCGTGTACATCTCCTCCTGTGTGGTCACCAGCAGCGGCCACAGGTACTGGTTCCAGCCGTAGATGAAGAGGATCACGAAGAGCGCGGCGATGTTGGGCCGCGACAGCGGCACCACCACGTCCCAGAAGAAGCGCATCGGGCCGGCCCCGTCGATCCGCGCCGCCTCGGCCAGCTCCTCGGGAATCGTGAGGAAGAACTGCCGGAACAGGAACGTGGCGGTGGCCGAGGCGATCAGCGGCACGGTCAGCCCGGCGTAGGTGTCGAGCATCCCGAGGTCGGAGACGACCTTGTACGTGGGCAGGATGCGCACCTCGACCGGCAGCATCAGCGTGACGAAGATCATCCAGAAGCACAGCGTGCGCAGCGGGAAGCGGAAGTAGACGACGGCGAACGCCGAGAGCAGCGAGATGGCGATCTTGCCGATCGCGATCACCAGCGCGCTGACCAGGCTGTTGAACATCATCCGCCCCACCGCCGCCGTCGACTCGCCCGAGCCGTGCGCGAGGACCGCCGCGTAGTTCTCGACCAGGCGGGTGCCGGGGAGCATCGACATCGGCGCCGCGAGCACCTCCTCGGGCGTGTGCGTCGACGCGACGAAGGTGACGTAGACGGGGAACGCGACCAGCAGCACGCCCAGCACCAGGACGAGGTGCGAGACTGCGGTCAGCAGCGGTCGGTTCTCGATCATCAATACTGGACCTTGCGCTCGACGTACCGGAACTGCACGACGGTTAGCGTCACCAGGATCAGGATCATGATCACCGACTGCGCCGCCGACCCGCCGAGGTCCAGCCCCTTGAAGCCGTCCTTGTAGAGCTTGTAGACGAGGATCTCGGTCGACTGGCCGGGCCCGCCGGACGTCGCGGCGTCGACGATCGCGAAGGTCTCGATGAAGGCGTAGTTGATGTTGACCACGAGCAGGAAGAACGTCGTCGGCGAGAGCAGCGGGAACACGATCGTCGCGAACCGCCGCACGGGCCCCGCACCGTCGATCGCGGCCGCCTCGAGCAGCGACTTCGGTATCGCCTGCAGGCCGGCCAGGAAGAAGAGGAAGTTGTAGCTCACCTGCTTCCACACCGCGGCGGTGATGATGAGCAGCATCGCCTGCCCGCCGTTGAGCACGTAGTTCCATTCGACGCCGCTCCGGGTGAGCCAGTACGCCACGATCCCCAGTGTCGGGTTGAGCAGGAACATCCACAGCACCGCGGCAATGGCGGGCGCCACCGCGTAGGGCCAGATCAGCAGCGTCTTGTAGACGGCAGCGCCGCGCACCACGCGGTCGGCGAACACGGCGAGGACGAGCGAGATCGCGAGCCCGAGCACGGCCACCGCCGCCGAGAAGAACGCCGTGACCCTGAACGAGGCGAGGTAGTGCTCGTCGTGGAACAGCTCGCGGAAGTTGTCGAGGCCGACGAACTGGAGGTCGCCGCCGAACGCGTTCTCGATGTAGAGCGACTGGTACAGCGCCTGGCCAGCGGGCCAGAAGAAGAACACCAGCGTCACCGCCATCTGCGGCGCGATGAGCGCGTACGGCAGCCAGCTCGACCGGAACCGTACGCGCTTCTCGACCGCCATGACGATCGCGCCGGGAGGCGCGCTAGGCCGGCGTCACTCCCTGGCGGTCTTGGCGAACTTGGCGATCTGCTCGTCGCCCCGCGCGACGGCGGCGTCGAGCCCTTCCTTCGCGGACTTCTTGCCGCTCCAGACGTTCTCGAGTTCCTCGTCGATGATGTCGCGGATCTGCACGAAGTTGCCGAGCCGGACGCCGCGCGACTTGTCGGTCGTCTTGACGACCATCTGCTTGACCGAGACGTCGGTGCCGGGGTTCTTGTCGTAGAAGCCCGACTTCTTCGTGAGCTCGTAGGCTTCGAGCGTGATCGGCAGGTAGCCGGTGGTCTGGTGCCACACCGCCTGCCGCTCGGGCTCGGACAGGAACTTGAAGAACTTGGCGACGGCCTTGTACTCGGCCTTCGACTTGCCGCCCATCACCCACAGCGAGGCGCCGCCGATGATCGTGTTCTGCGGCGCGCCGGTGACGTCGGCATAGTACGGCAGCGGCGACACGGTGAACTTGAACTTGGCGTTCTGCTTGATCGTGCCGTAGGCCGCCGACGACGACGACAGCATCGCGCACTCGCCGCTGAAGAACTTCGCCTCGGGCTCGTTCTTGCGGCCGGCATACGTGAAGTAGCCTTTCTTCGCCCAGTCCTGCATGTTGCTGATGTGCTTGACCTGCAGCGGGCCGTTGAACACGAGCTTGGGATCGTTGCCGGCGAAGCCGTTTTCCTTGGTCGCGAACGGCACGTTATGCCAAGCCGAGAAGCTCTCCAACTGCACCCACGACTGCCACCCCGTCGTGAACCC
>CALQLA020000040.1 GCA_943331295.2 Bordetella parapertussis
GACATCGTGACCACCGTCAATCCAAAACAGGCCCGTGCCATGGAACTGCTGCACGCCATCGCTTTGTAGCCAGCACAGCAACAGCTCAGATCCAGGTAAAGCTATGATGCTGAAGGATAAACGCGCATTCCTGAAAATGGAACTTCAGGCTAGCGCCGCACGCGCGAGTAGTACTTGCGTCGCTCCGCCTCGGCAGTGAACTCTTCCAGGTCGGGATTCAGCGCAGCGCGGGCGGACGCCACGCCGACGAGCCGGTCGCCCTCTACCACGGGCAGGTGGCGGAAGCCGTTCTCGTGCATCAGGAGCAGCGCGTAGCCGAACGACTGCTCGGGCTCGATCGTCTTGACCTCGGAGGTCATCACCTCGGCGAGGCGGCTCGTTTCCGCATCGCGCCCACGCGCCAGCACCCGGACGACGGCGTCGCGCTCGGTGAAGACGCCGACGAGACGCTCGCCCTCGACCACCATGACCGCGCTGACCTTGCGCTTCGCCATCAGCCTGGCGGCGGCGCGGACGGTCGTGTCCGGCGTCGCCGTAACGAGCTTCGACAGCTCCATCACCGTCCTGATCGTCTGACTGTACATCCGCCTCACCTGGTATCGATTCGACGGCCGCGCGGTCCCGGGACCGATCGCCCCGCAACAGCAACGCCGGCGCATGGTGTCGCCTCCCGACGGCTCCACCCTTCCTGCCGCCGGATAAGCATTGTCGGATACCCGAATGCCAACGATAGCGTCGCCGCAGGGCACAACTCTGATCAGGATCAATATTTCTTCAGGACATGCCCCCGTTGCCTTGCGGATGGCGTCCCGGGGGCGGTCGATTCGCCGTCGCGGGCCCGGGGGGCCGCCCGGGCGGCAGAATCCCCGGTAAAATCTCCCCAGTGCAAAATTGCCGCTCCCGGAACGCCCATGAAACTGATCGACCTGATGCTCCCCGCCCGTAACTACGAGTCCGACCACACGCGGTTCATCCGCGGCCTGATGCAGGACAAGCCCGAGCTCGCGCAGGAGCAGCGCAAGGGACGCGCGATCTGGTGGGACAAGCGGCCGCGGGACTTGGCCGACCGCGAAGTCATGGACAAGGGCCGGGTCGCGCAAACGCCCTACGTCTACCAGAACGAATAAGCGCGAATAAGCGCGAATAAGCGCGAATAAGCGCGAATAAGCGCGAATAAGCGCGAATAAGCGCGAATAAGCGCGAATAAGCGCGAACAGGCGCGAGCGGGCGCAAACGGGCGAGATCCGGCGCGGCGGCATCCGGCGGCAACGGCGGCCGGTCCCGGACTTGCCGGGATCAGCGGCGCCGGCCCCCCGTCACGCGTCGATACGCCGCCAGGCGCTCGCGAGCCACAACTGCTCCTGCACCGGCACGCCGGGCGGACGGTAGTAGTGGGTGAGCTCCTCGAATCCCGCATCGGTCAGGTAGCGACGCCACGCCGCGATGTCGTGGTACGCGCCGTAGCGGCCCCGGTTCCACCCTTCCTCGTTGCGGCCGCGCGGATTCGAGCTGAACAGCACGCCGCGCGGCTTCAGCGTTGCGCGGAGCTCGCGCAGCACGCGCGGAAGCTCCTGCCCGGGAACGTGGAACAGCGACGCGTTGGCAAACACGCCGTCGAAGCGCACGGCCGGCAGGTCGAGCCGCAGGAAATCCTGCTGCCAGACTTCGCAGCCGCTGTGGGCGCGGGCCATCGCGGCGAAGCTCGGCGCGCCCTCGACGCCCACCGCGTCATGTCCCAGCGCCGCGAACGTCCTGAGGTCGCGGCCAGGCCCGCAGCCGAAATCCAGGATCGCGAACGGCGGCGGCGCGTCGATGTGCGCGAGGAGCGTCTCGATGTTCTGCCGCACGTCGTGATCGCGGGTGCCGGCCCAGAATTCATCGGCGCGCTGCTCGTAGTGCGCCAGCGTGTCGCGGACGATGCGGTCGAGATCCGGTGGCGGGTTGGTCATCGGCGCAACCCGGGGGGATGCGACAGGGCGCGCATCACGCCGCCTGCAATCGGGCCGGCGTCGCCGCTGCGGTCTCTCCGAGATAGTCCATTGCCGCCTGCGCGCCGCCCTTGCGGTGCGGCACGCCGGCGACGGCGAGCCCCATCTCGACGCCGGCGAGCGTGCCGCACAGCATCAGTTCGTTGAACCAGCCGAGGTGGCCGATCCGGAAAACCTTGCCCGCCACCTTACCGAGGCCGGCACCCAGCGACATGTCGAAGTTGTCCAGCACGATCCGGCGGAACGCGTCGGCGCTGTGGCCCTCGGGCATGATCACGCCGGTCACCGCCGAGCTGTAGAGCGCCGGGTCGGCGCACAGGATCTCGAGTCCCCAGCCGCGCACCGCGCGCCGCGTCGCCTCGGCCAGCCGGTGGTGACGGGCGTAGACGTTGTCGAGCCCCTCGGCAGCGAGCATTTCCAGCGCCTCGGCAAGGCCGTAGAGCAGGTTGGTCGCCGGCGTGAACGGAAAGTAGCCGGTCGCGTTCATCGCGATCATCTCGTTCCAGTCCCAGTACGAGCGCGGCATCCGCGCAGTCTTCGTCGCGGCGAGCGCCTGCGCGCTGATCGCGTTGAACGACAGGCCGGGCGGCAGCATCAGCCCTTTCTGCGAGCCCGCCACGGTGACGTCGACGCGCCACTCGTCGTGCCGGTAGTCGGTGGAGCCGAGCGACGAGATCGTGTCGACCATCAGCAGGCCGGGATGCCCGGCGCGATCGATCGCCTGCCGCACGTCGGGGATGCGGCTGGTGACGCCGGTCGACGTTTCCGTGTGGACGACGCAGATCGCCTTGATCGCGTGCGCCGCATCGGCGCGAAGATGCGCCTCGAGCAGCGCCGCGTCGACGCCATGGCGCCAGTCGCCGGGGAGGAACTCGACCGCGAGGCCCAGGCGGTCGGCCATCTTCTTCCACATCGTCGCGAACTGCCCCGTCTCGACCATCAGCACGCGGTCGCCGGGCGACAGCGTGTTGACCAGCGCGGCCTCCCAGGCACCGGTGCCGGAGGCCGCGTAGATCACGACGTGGCTCTCGGTCCGGAACACCTGCTTGATGCCGGCGAGCACCGTTCGCGTCAGCACCGCGAACTCGGGGCCGCGATGGTCGATGCTGCCGTTGTCGATGGCGCGCAGCACGCGGTCCGGCACGTTGGTCGGGCCCGGAATCTGGAGGAAGTGGCGGCCCGACGGGCGGTGATTGAGCGGGATCATGATGGGCATCTTTCGTACGTTGACCTGCGGTTGCGACGCCGGCGGGATCGTGTTTCGCCGGCATTGTCGCACGGCGCCGGGGCGCGTCCGCGACGCGGCCGGAACGGCGCCCGGCATCCTCTACAATGGGGCTTCCCCCAGGCGCTTGCCGCGACAGCCGCGATGATACCGACCCGATGAACGCACGCTCCCCGCAGCCTGTCGCCTTCCACCCGCGCGCCCGCGGCGAGCTCGCGACGCGGTTGCGCCGCGCCGTCGGGGGCGAGGTGCTGTTCGACGCCGCGTCGCGCGGCCGGTATTCCACCGACGCGTCGATCTACCAGGTCGAGCCGGTCGGCGTGCTGGTGCCGAAGACCGTCGACGACGTGCGCGCCGCGCTCGCCCTCTGCGGCGAACTCGGGGTGCCCGTGCTGCCGCGCGGCGCCGGCAGCTCGCAGTGCGGCCAGACGGTCGGCGCGGCGCTGGTGATCGACCAGTGCCGGCATCTCGACGCCATCGTCGCGGTCGACCGCGACGCGATGACGGCGACGGTGGAGCCCGGCCTCGTGCTCGACACGCTCAACGCGGCGCTGCGCCCGCTCGGCCTGTGGTTCCCGGTCGACGTCAGCACGTCGGCGCAGGCCACGCTGGGCGGCATGGCCGGCAACAACTCGTGCGGCTCGCGGTCGATCGCCTACGGCAACATGGTGCACAACGTGCTGGCGATCGACGCCATCCTCGCCGACGGCACCGAGGCGCGCTTCGGCCCGCTGGCGGCGATGGACACCTCGCCGTCGCGCATCCGCGGACTGGTCGCCGCGCTGGGCGCGATCGGCGAGCGCGAGCGCGACGAGATCGCGCGGGCCGTGCCGAAGGTGATGCGCCGGGTCGGCGGCTACAACATCGACATCTACGCACCGCAGAGCGAGCGGCCCTACACCGCCGACGGGGCGGTGAACCTTGCGCACCTGCTGGTGGGCAGCGAGGGCACGCTGGCGTGGACCCGGCAGCTCGTGCTGCAATTGGCCCCGCTGCCGCGGCACCGGACGCTGGGCGTGGTCAGCTTCCCGACGCTCTACCGCGCGATGGAATGCACGCGGCACATCGTCGGCCTCGGTCCCACCGCGGTCGAGTTGGTCGACCGGACGATGATCGACCTCGCGCGCGGGAATCCGTCGTTCCGGCCGGTGATCGACCGCGCGCTGACCGGCGAACCGCAGGCGATCCTGCTGGTCGAGTTCGCCGGTGAGGCAAGGGAGGCGCCCGTGGCGCGGCTCGCCGATCTCGTCGCGCTGATGGGCGACCTGGGCTTGCCGGGCAGCGTGGTGCAGATGACCGACGCCGGCGCGCAAAAGGCGCTGTGGGAGGTGCGGAAGGCCGGCCTCAACATCATGATGAGCATGAAGGGCGACGGCAAGCCGGTGTCGTTCATCGAGGACTGCGCGGTCCCGCTCGAGCACCTCGCCGACTACGTCGACCGCCTGACGGAAGTGTTCGCCAGGCACGGCACGCGCGGCACGTGGTACGCGCACGCGTCGGTGGGCACGCTGCACGTGCGCCCCATCCTCGACATGCGCCGCGACGGCGCCGCGAAGATGCGCGCGATCGCCGAGGAGGCGGGCGCGATGGTGCGCGAGTACAAGGGCGCGTTCTCGGGCGAGCACGGCGACGGGCTGGTGCGCAGCGAATGGGTGGGCTGGCAGTTCGGCCCGCGCCTCACCCGCGCGTTCGAGGAGGTCAAGGACCTGTTCGACCCCGCCGGGCTGATGAACCCCGGCAAGATCGTCCGCGGGACGAAGATGGACGACGCGAGCCTGTTCCGCCTGCGCCCGGACCGCCTGCCGGCGCCGCTCGCGCCGGCGCTCGACTGGTCGGCGTGGAACGTTGCGCACGACGTGGTCGCGGGAACCTTCGGCGCCGAGGGTGCCGGCGGCGACCCGGCGGGCGGCCTCGCCAAGGCCGTCGACATGTGCAACAACAACGGCCACTGCCGCAAGTTCGACGCCGGCACGATGTGTCCCAGCTTTCGCGTCACGCGCGACGAGCAGCATCTCACGCGCGGGCGGGCCAACACGCTGCGCCTCGCGCTGTCCGGGCAATTGGGCGCCGGCGCGCTCGCCTCGGAGCCGGTGCGCGCGGCGCTCGAACTGTGCGTGAGCTGCAAGGGCTGCCGCCGCGAGTGCCCGACCGGCGTCGACATGGCGAAGATGAAGATCGAGGCCCGGCACCAGTGGCAGCGCGTGCACGGGCTGCCGCTCGCCGACCGGTTGATCGCATGGCTGCCGCGGTGGGCGCCGTGGGCCGCGCGCGTGCCGTGGCTCGCGAACCTGCGCGACACGCTGCCCGGCGCGGCGCGCGCGAGCGAGCGCTTCCTCGGCCTGTCCGCGCAGCGCACGCTTCCCGCATGGCGCGGCGACGCGTTCCTGTCCGGCAACGGCGCCGACGTCCCCCACGCGCCCGACGATGCCGACGTCGTGCTGTTCGTCGACACGTTCACCAACTACTTCGAACCGGAAAACGCGCGCGATGCCGTCGCCGTGCTCTCCGCCGGCGGCTATCGCGTGCACGTCGCGCGCGCGGCGGCGGGCGACGCCGATGCCGGCCGGCCGCTCTGCTGCGGGCGGACGTTCCTCGCGGCGGGCCGGATCGACGAGGCGAAGGCGGAGGCGCGCCGCGTCGTCGCCGCCCTCGCGCCGCACGTCGCGCGCGGCGCCGCGATCGTCGGCCTCGAGCCGTCGTGCCTCCTGTCGCTGCGCGACGAGTTCCTGGTGATGGGACTGGGCGAAGCCGCGCGGAAGCTGGCCGCCCGGTCGTTCCTGGTCGAGGAGTTCCTCGCCGCCGAGCATCGCGGCGGACGCCTCGGGCTGCCGCTCAAGGCTCTGCCGCAGAAGCGCGCGCTGCTGCACGGCCATTGCCACCAGAAGGCGTTCGACGCCTTCGGTGCCGTGCGCGAGGTGCTGGCGCTGGTGCCCGGGCTCGCCGTCGACGTCGTCGAGTCGAGCTGCTGCGGCATGGCGGGCAGCTTCGGCTACGAGGCCGCGCACTACGACGTGTCGATGCAGATGGCCGAGGTTGCCTTGCTGCCGGCCGTGCGCGCGGCGGCGGCCGACACGCTGATCGTCGCCGACGGCACGAGCTGCCGGCACCAGATCGCCGACGGCACCCGCGGCAGCGGGCGCCGCGAGGCGGTGCATTGCATCCGCGTGCTGGCGGCGGCGCTCGGCTGAAGACTGCGCGGATGCGACGACGGCGCGAATCGTACCGGCTGCCCCCAGGAAGAACTCAGCGCTTCGCCGCCGTCGACTGGTACTTGGCGAGGTGGCGCACCGGCAGCGACAGCGCGTCGCGGCGGAACGGATCGCCCAGCTCGCGCGTCACCATCATCTCCAGCACCGTCGTCTTGCCGTCGGCCTGCGCCTTCGCCGCCGCGCGCAGCGCCGGACCGACATCGGACAGCTTGTCGATGGTGAGCCCTTCCGCACCCATCGCGCGCGCCACGCCCGCCCAGGACGGCTGCTTGTCAAGGTTGACCCCGACGAAGCGGTTCTCGTAGAAGTCGACGTGATTCTTCTTCTCGGCGCCCCACTGCCCGTTGTTGAACACCACGGCGGTCACCGGGATGTTCTCGCGCACGCAGGTCTGCAGCTCGCCGAAGCTCATGCCCCACGCGCCGTCGCCGACGTACGCGATGGCGGGCCGGTCGGGCGCGGCGACCTTGGCGCCGACGATCGTGGGGAACGCATAGCCGCAGTTGCCGAAGCTCATCGCCGCGAACATCGACCGCGGCTCGGCGAAGCGCAGGTACGAGTTCGACACCGAGCAGATGTTGCCGATGTCGGTCGACACCATCGCCCGCGCGGGCATCGCGCGCTCCAGCTCGCGCAGCATCTGCCGCGGATGCATGTACGCGGATTCCTTGGCCACCTCGATCGACCACGGGTCCTTCTCGGCGCCCCACGCGTCGAGCTCGCTTTCCCACGCGCCCTTCTCGGCCTTCACCGTCGCGAGCCGCGCGTCGCGATTGGCGTGGCAGGCGAGCGCGCGGCCCGCGAGCCGCGCGGTGAGCGCCCGCGCCGCCGCCTTGGCGTCGCCGCAGATGCCCACCGAGATCGACTTCACGAGCCCCAGCATCTTGGCGTCGGCGTCGACCTGGATGATCTTCGCGCCCTTGGGCCAGTAGTCGAGCCCGTGCTGCGGCAGCGTCCCGAACGGCCCGAGCCGCGTGCCCAGCGCCAGCACCACGTCGGCCTTGGCGATCAGCTTCATCGCCGCCTTCGAGCCCTGGTAGCCCAGCGGCCCGCACCACAGCGGATGCCCCGCCGGGAACGAGTCGTTATGCAGGTAGCTGTTGCACACCGGCGCCTGCAGCAGCTCGGCGAGCGCGACGGCTTCCGCGCCGCCGTTGGCCATCACCACGCCGCCGCCGCACAGGATCACCGGGAACTGCGCGGATGCGAGCAGTTCCGCCGCGGCGTCGAGGCTGCCCTCGCCGCCGGCGCCGCGCTCGATCACCATCGGCCGCGGGATCTCGCACTCGATGTCGCCGTAGAAGAAGTCGCGCGGGATGTTCAACTGCGTCGGCCCGAGTTCCAGGTGCGCGCGGTCGAACGCGCGCGCGGTCAGCTCGGCCATCCGCGCGCGGTTGTTCACGTGCGACTGGAACTTGGTGATCTTCGAGAAGATGGGCAGCTGCTCGGTCTCCTGGAACCCGCCCAGGCCGATCGTCCCGGTGCCGGTCTCCGGCGTGATCACCACCACCGGCGAATGCGCCCAGTAGGCGGCGGCGGTGGAGGTCACGAAATTGGTGACGCCGGGGCCGTTCTGCGCGATGCACACGCCGTGGCGCCCCGACACCCGCGAATAGCCGTCGGCCATGTGGCCGCCGCCCTGCTCGTGCGCGACCGAGATGAAGCGGATGCCCGCCAGCGGAAACAGGTCGAGCGCGTCCATGTACGCCGAGCCGACGATGCCGAAGACATCCTTCACGCCGTTGGCCACCAGCGTCTCGACGAACGCCTCCGACGTGGTCATCTTGTGCCGTCCCGCCACCGCACCGCCCGCGTTCCCCTGCCCTTGCCCACTAGCCGTGCTCATTGTCGTCTCCCGAATCCGTTGCGCCCGGGCGGATGCGCGGCCGTAGGCCGCTGCCGCCGGGGTCCAGCCGCGAATGCTTGCACGGGCGCAATCCGATTGCAATAATGAAATGGAAAATTTCACTCAGCGGAATCCTGTCGCAATGCAAGGCACTTCCTCCCTGCCGCCTTCGTCGACGCTGCGCGCGTTTGCGCTGGTCGAGCTGATCGCGAACGCCGGCGTCCCCGTCAGCCTCGACGAGCTGACGAAGCTCTCCCTGCTGCCGAAGCCCACCGTGTTCCGAATCCTCGGCCTGCTGGCGGCCGGCGGCATCGTGGCGCGGGAATCGCTGGGCAAGCGCTACTGCGTCGGCCCGCGACTGTCGGGCATCGCGCTGCAGGTGCAGATGCATTCGCCCGCGCGCGAATGGCGGCAGTCGATCCTCGCCCGGCTGGTGGAGGAGACCGGCGAGACCTGCAACTTCACGATGCTGGACGGCAACGAAGTCGTGTACCTCGAGCGCGTGGAGACCTCGTCGCCGGTGCGATTGCACATGGAGAGCGGCTCGCGCGTGCCGCTGCACTGCACCGCGAGCGGCAAGCTGTTCCTGGCGCAGATGACGCCGGCCGAGTTGCGCCGGGCGCTGGGACCGGGCCCGCTGAAGCGCTACACGCCGCGCACGGTCACCAGCGTCGACGCGCTGGAGAAGACGCTGCGCAAGGTGCGCGCCGAGGGCGTGGGCGCCGACATCGGCGAGTACCTCGAAGGCTCCGTCTGCATCGCCGTCCCGGTACCCGACCGCGACGGGCGGATCTACACCGCCGTCGCGCTGCACGGCCCGGCGCCGCGAATGACGCTGAAGAAAGGGCAGGACTGCCTGCCGGCGCTGCGGCGTGCCGCCAGGTCGCTGGCTGAGACCGCGGGTCCGGACGCGATTCGATCCCGCGACAGCCGCAAGTCCGCGCGCGCCGGACGCGGCAGGTCGACGCCTTAGGCAAGCCCGATGCGAATGCGGCGCGGGCCGTAGCCCGGGTTGAGCGCCAGCGAAACCCGGGGGCATTCGTGCCCCCTGTTACGCCCACCCGGGTTTCGCTTTCGCTCAACCCGGGCGACAGAAGGGTGGCGTGCCGCCAGGTTGCGCGGCCTCCCGCGGCGACGCTCCTCTACAATGCGCGTGTAGCCCCGCCGTGCGTCCTCCCGTGCCCTTCCCGCCCCCTCCCCATTGCCGCAACGCCGCCGGCGAACCCGTTCCCCCGGGTCGCCGGCGCGAGGCGGGCCACGCCGCGGTGCGCCTCATCGCGCTCGTGGCCGTCGCCGCCGCGGTCGTCGCGTTCGGCTTTCGCTATCCCGCGCACTACCAGCGCCCGCCGGCAACGGCCGCTGCCACCACCGCCGCGCCCGCGATCGGCTGGATCGACAGCCCGGTCGCCGACACCATCGCCGGCACCGCGTTCGCGACCAGCGGCTGGGCGCTGTCCCGCGCCGGCGTGCGCGCGGTGGAGATTCGCATCGGCGACCGCCGCTACCCGGCGAAGATCGGCATCGCCCGGCCCGACGTCGCCGCGGTGAACCCCGGTTACCCCGACAGCGCAGCCGCCGGCTTCGAATTCAGCGGCGACTTCGCGGTGGAACAGGCCGGCGACCTCGCGGCGCAGCAGACGGCGCTGATCGTCGTCGTCGCGAAGGACGGCGCCGAGACGGTCCTCGGCCGCAGGACGCTGGTGGGCGGCGCCGCGATGACGCGCTGGCGGGCGCTGCTGGACGAGCGCCCGGCACTCGCCTCCCCGCCGCTGCGGTTCCTGATGATGACGTCCGGCGTCGGTGCCGGCGGCGCCGACGGCATCGGGACCACGTACCTGCCTTACCTGTCGCGGACGATGCAGGTCGGGATGGCGGTGCCGATCCTCTACCTGCGCACCACGCGCGGCGCCGGCGGCGACTGGGTGTTCGATCCCGATTTCGACCTGTCGCGCAAGTGCCGCGACCGCGCGATTGCCGACGACACGCTGCACGGCGTGATCCGGCACGCGATCGACCGGCAGGTTCCCGTGCAGTTCATCCTCAACGGCGGCATCTGGGCCGACTCGACCTGCGACACGCCCGAGTGGGACATCAACGACCACCTCGAGGCCAACCGCGCCAACTGCCAGTGGACGCAGGACAACGAGGTGCTGGCCGACGACTACCTGCGCAACCTGCCCGGCTCCACGCACTCGCCGGAACTGGCGCGCAGCCTCACCTACAACGTCTACGCGAGCCGCGTGCGGCACTACAAGCGGCGCAACCTGCAGGCCGCCGCGACGGTCGTCGCCGCGTTCGCCCGCGAGCACCCGGACCTCTTCGCCGGGGTCGTGCTCGACGCCGACACCTACATGAACCCGTTCGTCGGCGACGGCCGCTGGTACGACTACAACCCGGGAATGCTGAAGCAGTTCCGGCACTGGCTCGCAGGCAGCGGCCCCTACGCGGGCTCATCCCCGCCCGGCGTGCCGGACCTCTCTTCGTACCGCCGCGCGAAGCCGCTGTCGCTCGCCGACGTGAACCGGCTGGCGCGGAAATCCTGGAAGCGCTGGGACGAGGTCGACCCGCCGCGCGTGTTTCCGGGGCTGAAGAAGGCGCCCGTCCCGCCGGGCGCGCTGCCGTTCTGGGAGGACCCCTGGCACGTGGAATGGGACAGCTTCCGGAAGCACGTGATCGCGCTCCACTACGACGAACTCTCCGCATGGGTGGCGGCGACGGGCATTCCGCGCGACGCGATCCTGTCGGCGCAGGCGTTCATCGCGCCCGACCCCGGCAACCGGCCGGTGTCGGTCCACATCGTCGGCGGCAGCCCCGACTACGACTCGGCCGGCGTGTCGATCGAGGGCGCGATTCCGCGGCAGGGGCGGCTGGGCACGATCCTGTACGGCCCGGCCGCCGAGAACCATCACACGATGCCCGACGGGCACAGCCTGTTCGCCACGCTGGCGCGGCTGGACCCGGGCTGGGGCATCGTCGAATACAACGCGACCGACCTGAAGCACCCGGACGAGCGGCCGACGTACGCGCAGTCGTACCACACGTTCCGCGACCTCTTCAATTTCGACGGCAGCCGGATTTCGGTGATGGCGTGGAACGGCTCGAACGGCCTGTTCCGCGACCAGCCCGGCTACGTGCCGTTCACGTCGTGGCGCAACACGCCGGGCGAGGACGCGATGCGCGACTTCCTGGTCGAGCATGCGGACCTGCCGCGCGGCGCGCGGCTGTGGACGTTCGGCTCGCCGCGGCACGCCGACGCCGACGGCTGGACCGTAGAGGGCGGCACGCTCGTCGCGGGCGCTGGCCACGTCGATCTCGCCTTCGACGGCAGCGTCACGCTGGCGTCGCCGCCAGGCCAGGTGCTGCGCGCGGCGAGCATCGAGACGCTGTTCGTCGGCGTGAACGATGATGCGCGCCCGACGGCGATCCGGGTGGAGGCGCGCCGCGACGGCGACGCGGCATGGACCGCCATCGCGCCCGCGGCCGCCGGAAGCGCGACGCGACGCGAGGCGCCGGGCTACGCGGTGCCGCTGGCGTGGCCCGCCGGCTGGCGCAGCGAACGCGCGATCGCGGGAGAGATCCGCGTCACGCTGGACTTCGCTCCCGGCACGCGCCACGCGCGGGTCCGGCGCGTCGCGCTCTATCCGCGCGCGCCGGGGTGAGCCCGCCGGGCGTCAGCGGCAGACGGTGCCGGGTGCGGCGAAGATCTCGCGCGTGATCGACTTCGACTGCGAAATGCCGTCGACCGTGTACGCGAAGGTCGCGTGGTTGCCGTCGGCGAATGCCAGCCTGAGTTCGCCCACCGGCTTGCCGACCACCTTCGCCGGATCGAACGGCACCGCGTTGAACGGCGGGCCGGTGCCGGTGTAGAGCATCCCGGCGTAGGTGCCGGCGCCGGTCGGCACCGCGGTCGCCGCGAGCCACAGCGGCCGCCCGTTGGCGGCGAACGTGAACCAGGTCGCGAAGATCGTGTTGCCCTGGTGGGTGAGGTTCACCCCCCACCCGGATTCCGATCCCGCGGGCGCGTTCCACCAGATGCCCTGGTAGTTGGTCGCGAGCGACAGGTCCGTCGTGCCGCCCCATGTGCAGGTGGGCACCGGCGTCGCGAACACCTGGCGGGTGATGCTCTTGACCTGCGCGGTGCCGCCGACGTTGTAGGCGAACGTGCCCTTGTCCGGATCGCTGAACGAGAACGTCGCGGTGCCGGCCGGCACGCCGGCCACCTTCGCCGGGTCGAACGACACCGCGCTGAACGCCGGGCCGGTGCCGCGATAGAGCGTGCCCGAGTAGCTGCCGGACGCGGTCTTCGGCGCGGCGACGACCATCCACAGCGGCGCGCCGTCGACGTCGAACGTGTACCAGGTGGCGAACAGCGTGTCGCCCTGGTGCGCGAAATTGATGCCCCAGCCCGACTCGGAACCGCCGGGCGCGTTCCACCACAGGCCCTCGTAGTTGGCGCCGGCCGCCGCGGGCGCCACCGGGCCGGTCGTCGGCGCGCACATCGCGGCGCGCGCGGGCGCCGGTCCCGTGCCTTCCTGCGTCCAGCCGCCGTCGCTAAGGATCGCGTCGCGCAGGTCGACTTCGGCGGTGTAGCGCCGGCGCTGCGGCGACGCGTTGTCGGCGAACCGGTAGACGGGACGCGTCGTCGCGGGGCAGGCGCCGGTGGCGGCGGAGGGAACCTCGATGTAGAACGCCGCGTCGCTTTCCCGGATCCAGTGCTGCGCCGGGTCGGCGAGCATCGCCGCGCACTCCCCCGCCGAGGCCGAGTGGAAGCGCGTGTCGCCGTAGGGCGGCGGCGCATACAGCCGGCAGACGGGGCGCGCCGCGGCCGGCGCGACGGCGGGATCGGTATAGGCGAGGAAGCGGTAGCCGGTGCGGACCCAGCCGGCCGGGACGCCGTTGTCGCGACCCGCGATCTCGAACGGGTCGACGGTGATGAAGTAGCTGTCCTGCGCCGCGTTGTAGTACTCGACGACCGGCGTCGTCCGGCCGGGGTTTGCCGCGTTCGGCGCGAGGTACTGCGCGACCAGCGGGAACGCGATGTCGAAGCGGCCGTAGTAGTCGGTACCCGACTGCAGGTCGCACGCCGACGCGCCGCCCGTCAGCGTGCCGCGCACTTCGTACCAGCCGGCGGCGGCGTTGCGCGTGAAGAGTCCGCTGCCGCTGCTGCCCGGCTCGGTGACGCCGCGCGTCCACGTCATCTCGATGTAGCTGCTGTTGTCGCCGAACGTCCGGTAGCCCAGCACCTTGCCCTCGCTCCACTTCTTGAGGTCGCCGCTAGGATGGTGGATCGCGTCCGCCGGCGTGCCGGCCGCAAGCGGACCGTCGGCGCTCCACGCGGCGAAGGTGGTGCCCTTGGGCGCCGGGGCGTTCAACTGGACCAGCGCCCAGTCGAAGTCGACGCTCCGCGCGAGGAGGCGGGCGCCGCCCGCCAGGACGACGTAGTTCGGCACCGCGACGCTGCCGCAGGCGGCGGCCTGGTAGAACCAGTAGGTGTTGATCGAGCCGGCCGAGGCGGCGGCGGTGCCGCGCCCGACGGCGGGGTCGTCGGTGTCCTCGAGGCAGTGGTCGGCGGTCAGGTACCACGGCGTCAGCGAGTTCACCGAGTCGTTGAGCAGGGTGCCGGAGCACAGATACGTGACGCCGCTGATCGTGACCAGCATCCGCGCCACGGCGTTGGTCGCGGACGCGAGCTCCTGCTGCTGGACCGGAGCGAGGCAGGCGATGTCCACCTCGCACGCGCCCGCGGTGCCGATGTTGCTGTCGAATGCGCGCAGCGAGCGGCCCGCGGCGACGAGGTGCGAGACCTGCGGCAGCGCGAGTTCCGCAGCGTCTGCACTCGTGCCATCCGGCAGCGAGATCTCGAGCGTCGCGGTGTCGCCTTCGAGCACCGGCGACCAGTACGGGGCCGCGCCGGCGATCTCGGCCGCGGTGTAGGGACCGAACACCTGCGCGCCGGGGTCGGACCCCTGGAACCGGACGGTGAGACCGGGCGGCGCATCGCGCAGCATGACGGCCAGGCGCACGGCGGCCGCGGTGGGCGAAGCGAGGGTGAGCTGCGCCGCGCGCGTGCCGTCGGCAGCCCGCTGCCACGGCAGCGCCGAGAGCGCCACGACGGACTGCGCGGGAGGCACGGTCCGGGCGAAGCCGACGGCAAGCCGGCCGCCCTTGTTGCGGCGGGGCGAATCGGAGCGCGGGGCGGCGGACCGGGACTTCGGGGCAGCGGCTTCCGCCGCCGTGGGGGGGGCGAGGACGATGGCGCGGGCGGGCGCGTGGCGGGACAGCACGAACGTCGCGGCCGGCGCGTCCTTGCGCACCAGCGCCGGCGGATAGGTGGCCGGCGGGACGGACATCTGGGCCTGCACCGACATGGCCGCCGCCAGCGCCAGCCACCCGAGGAACCCGGCGCTGCGGCCGGGAAGCCCCGCTTTCGTCATCCTGCGCGGCGCGCGGCGGCGCCCGGGAGTCACATCACTTTTCATCAACCTTGATCTCGACGTAGGCGCGGTCGCGGATCTGCCGCACCCACTCCTGGAACGCCTCCTCGGACTTGCGCTGGCGCATCGCCTGCCGCGCCTGCTCGCGCTGCCGCTCCGAGGTGACGTCCTGTGTCCTGCGCCCGCTGACCTGTATCAGGTGCCAGCCGAACGACGTCCGGACCGGCCCGGACATCTCGCCCGGCTTCAGCTTGTTCATCGCCTGCTCGAAGTCGGGAACGGTGTCCCCCGGCGAGATCCAGCCCAGATCGCCCCCCTTGGAGGCGCTGGCGTCCTCGGAGTTCAACTTCGCCTGCTCCTCGAAATTCGCGCCGCTGTCGAGGCGGTCCTTGATCCGCTCGATCTTGATCTTGCCGTCGCTCTCCGACGTGACCTCGTTGACCTTGACCAGGATGTGGCGCGCGCGCGTCTGCTCCACCACCGTGGGCTCGTTGCGGCTGCGTATCTCCTCGACCTTGACGATGTGGAATCCGGTCGGCGACCGCAACACCGGCGAGACTTCGCCGGGCTTCATCGAGCGCACCGGCTCGCTGAAGACGGTGGGCAGCCGGGCCGGGGCTCGCCAGCCGAGGTCGCCCCCCTTCAGCGCGTCGGGCGCGTCGGAGAAGCCGGCGGCGACTTGCGCGAAATCGGTGCCGCCCTGGATCTGCTTCAACGCCTCCTCGGCGCGGCGGCGGCGGACGTCGATCTGCTCGGGCGACGCCTGCTCGGGCACCGTCACCAGGATGTGCGCCAGCCGGTACTCGGTCTCGCCACCGGTCTGCGTCTTCATCGTGGCGAGGAAGTTGTCGACCTCGGCGTCGGAGACCGAGATCTTGCTTTCGACCTCGCGGTCGCGCAGCCGCTGCACCATGATCTCGCTGCGGATGTCCTCGCGATACTTGGCGTAGGAGATGCCTTCGCGCTCGACAGCCTTGCGGAACTGGTCCCCCGTCATCTTGTTCTCCTGCGCGACGCGGGCGATCGTGCGCTCCACCTGGACGTCGTCGACGCGCACCCCCGTCTCCTTCGCGTACTGCATCAGCGCGCGCTCGGTGATGATCCGCTCCAGCAGCTGCTTGTCGAGCACGTCGGCGGGCGGCGGCGTGACGTTCTGCGCCTTCATCTGCGTGGTGACGGTGCGCTTCTGCTCGTCGAGGTCGTACTGCGTGACCGCCTCGTCGTTGACGACGGCGACGACGCGGTCGAGGGTCACGATCTTCGCGTTCGACAAGGGCGGCGGCGCGGGACGCGTCGCGCCGGGCCGGGGCCCGGTGGCGGGCGCAGGCGTCGGGGCCTGAGCCGCGGCGGCAAAAGCGAGGGCTGCGAGGGCCCCCGCGGCGGCCCGCAGGAGTGCACGGCCGGGAAATCGGATCTGGGCAGTCACGCTGGGAACCTCAGAATTCTGGGTAGACGTCGCCGCGGTCGCGCGGCGACAACGTGGGGTCGTTCGTCTTGATGTAGCCGGGGACGCTGCGGCGCAGGAGATCGAGAGGACTGGTGCCGAACCGTGCGAGGCCGTTCAACTCGACCTGCAGGTACGCCGAGTTCGTGGTCGTCTGCGTCGTGGTCGTCAGCCGCTGGCCGACGAGGCGCAGCACCCAGCACCCGGCATTGTACTCGACGCCCGCCACCCCCTCCAGCGTCTTGTGGTCGAGCAGCGAGTAGTTCCAGCGACCGAGGAGCGTCCAGTTGGCACCGACCGGCCACTGGCCGGACAGGTCGAACTGGTTCAGCTGGTTCTGCGGGGCCAGCGGGTTCGCGTACTTGCTGGAATAGGTGTAGCTGACGCTCAGCGCGCGGCCGGGGGACGGCGTCCAGCGCGCGCCGGCGTTCACGTTCTCGGTCTGCGACGAGTCGAAGTTGTACTGCCACAGGCCGATGATCGACCAGGCATCGGACAGCTTGCCCTCGAAGCCCAGCAGCACGTCGGACGTGGCGGCGGAACGCGGCGACTCGTTGAGCACCACCTGCTGGTCCTGGAAGTAGAAGCGCTGGCCGACCGCCACGCGCAGCCGCTCGACGCCGGTCTCGCTGTCGATGATCCGCGACGACAGCGCGAGCGTGAGCTGGTTGGAATCCGCGATCCGGTCGTTGCCGAGATAGCGGTTGGTGCTGAAGAGCTGGCCGAAGTTGAAGTCGTCGAGCGCCGTGTCGAACACCGGCGCCGCGTTCTGGTTCCTGTAGGGGACGTAGGCGTAGAACGCCCGCGGCTCCAGCGTCTGGACGACACTGCGGCCGAGCAGGTTGAGGTCGCGCTCGAACACGAGGCTCGCATCCACCGACGACACCGGGATCGCGTAGTTCTGCGTGCTGGAAACGTCGGGCCGGACCTCGTTCAAGTCGTAGGCGCGCAGGTGGGCACCGGTCTTCGCCGTGAAGGACCAGTAGGAGCCCTGCCGGTTCCACGCGACCGTCGGATACAGGTAGGCGCGCTGGCCGGTGGTCAGCGTCGGCTGGCGGAAATCCGCGTATTCGCCGACGCCGGCCCACGTGAGCCCCATCCAGTCGACCTCCTGCAGCGAGCCCAGGATCTGCGGCACCCGGTTGTACGGCGGGACCACCGGCTGGTTCGGATCCTGCAGCGTCTGGAACGTCTGCGCTGTCGCCCGGAACTGCCAGGGGCCGGTCACGTACGACACGAAGCCTTCGCGCGGCAGCGTGGTCAGCGACGTGAACGAGACGCGGTCGGCGAGGTCGGAGAAATAGGTGTCGTCGGAGACCTTGTTGAGGTTGAGGCCCGCGGTCAGGCCGGGCAGGACGAAGCCCAGGTTCTGGAAATGCTTCCACGACAGCGCGTAGCGGTTGGTGCCCGTGACGCGGTCGTTCGGCAGGTCGTCGGCCTCGATCGAGCCCGACGCGTTGTCGAACAGGTAGCGCGCCTGCGTCCCGATCTGCAGCCCGCGCTTGGTCATCAGCCGCGGCGTCACCGTCGCGTCGTAGTTGGGCGCCAGGTTGAAGTAGTACGGCAGCGAGAAGTCGAAGCCGCGCAGCGCCGAGGACCCCAGCGTCGGCGTGAGGAAGCCGCTCTTGCGCTCGTTCGACAGCGGGAACTCGATCCACGGCGAGTAGGCGACCGGGACGCCGAGGAAATGGATGATCGCGTTGTGGCCGGTGCCGACCATCCGCGCCTTGTCGATCTCGAGCAGGTCGGTGCGGATGAACCAGTCCTCGTTCGGCGCGACGCAGGTGGTGTAGCGCGTGTCGTAGACGTCGTA
Source organism: Bordetella parapertussis (assembly GCA_943331295.2). GTDB lineage: Bacteria > Pseudomonadota > Gammaproteobacteria > Burkholderiales > Casimicrobiaceae > CAIWHR01. The sequence goes on from CALQLA020000040.1 coordinate 17,960, forward strand.
GCGGTCGGGCCCGACGAACTTGATCTCGGAGGCGTCGCCGCGGCCGCCGTTCTCGCCGACGTAGAACTTCGGCGACGTGAAGTAGCCGGTCTCGGCGTCGCGCTTGAAGCGCGCCTCGGGCCCGGCGATCCAGTCGATGCCCTTCCGGAGCAGCACGTTGCCGCGGCCCCAGATCTCGTCGGTCTCGTACTCGTACTGCAGCCAGTCGGCGAGCACCGTCTCGCCGCGGCTTCTCAACTCGACCTTGCCGCTCGCCTGCACGTAGCGGTCGGCCACGCCCCCCAGCTCGTCGGCGCGCACGAACAGCCCGCCCCCGCCGGCGCCGAACGGCGCGAACTTGAGCGGGGGCGCCGCGCCCTGGCCCGGCGGGCGGGGCGCGACCGGCGTCGCGCCGGGCGCTGGCCGCGACGTCGGCGACTGCAGTTCCGGGGCGAACTTGAGCGACGGCAGCGGGACGTCCGCGGCGGCAGCGGGCGCAGCCGGGGCATCCGCCGCGAGGACCGTCGCGGGTGCCAGCACGGCCAGCATCGCGACGCACGCGGCGGCGGCGACTGCAGGGGAAAGACGGCGTGGCGGCATCAGGGGGAGGCGCGGCGAGGAAATGCTAAAATGCGCCATTCTAGCTTGCCTCGCCGGACGCGCCCGTCCCCGCGTCGCGCGAGCCCCGCGCGCCGGTCGGCGCGGCCCTCGTCGGGCCCCCGCCCGGCTCGCCTCCCCAAGACGAGTCCTGCCCCTTTCGGAGCCGCCATGACCGTGCAACCCGACGGGAGTCCACCGCCAGCGGGCGCGCCCGCGCCGACGCCCCCGGCCGCGGCGCCGTCGCCGGCCGGCGACGCCCGCCTCGAAGCGCTCGAAGCCTGGGCCGCGGCCACGCTCGGCACGCGCGATTTCGCGCTCGCCCCGGCCTCGGCCGACGCGAGCTTCCGCCGCTATTTCCGGCTCAGCCTCGCCGGCGCCGTGCCGACGGCCGGCGGCCGGCGCACGGTCATCGCGATGGACGCACCGCCGGCGAAGGAGAACAGCGCGCCGTTCGTCGCGATCGCGGCGCTGCTCGGCGCGGCCGGCGTGCATGCGCCGGAAATCCTCGCGTCGGATCTCGCGCAGGGGTTCCTGCTGCTCACCGACCTGGGCGACCGCACCTATCTCGCCGCGCTCGACGCGGACACCGCCCCGCGGCTCTACTCCGATGCGATCGACGCGCTGGTCGCCTGGCAGCGCGCGTCGCGCGCGGACGTGCTGCCGCCCTACGACGAGGCACTGCTGCGGCGCGAGCTCGACCTCTTTCCCGACTGGTATCTCGCGCGGCACCTCGGCGTCACCCTCGCGCCCGCGCAGGCGAAGACGCTCGCCGACGCGTTCACGCTCGTCGTCGCGAACAATCTCGCGCAGCCGCGCGTGTTCGTGCACCGCGACTACCATTCGCGCAACCTGATGGTCACCGCGCCCAACCCGGGCGTCCTCGATTTCCAGGACGCGGTGTTCGGCCCGATCACCTACGACCTCGTCTCGCTGCTGCGCGACGCGTACGTCGAGTGGGACGAGGCGCGGCAGATCGACTGGGCCGCGCGCTACTGGGAGCGGGCGCGCGACGCGGGGCTTCCCGTCGCCGCGGACTTCGGCGAGTTCTGGCGCGACTTCGAGTGGATGGGCGTGCAGCGGCAGCTCAAGGTGCTGGGCATCTTCGCGCGGCTCTGTCATCGCGACGGCAAGACGGGCTACGTCGACGACATGCCGCGGGTGCTGCGCTACCTGCGCGGCGCGTGCAGCCGCTATCGCGCGCTCGGGCCGCTCGCGAAGCTGCTGGACGAGGTCGACGGCAGGACGCCCGCGATCGGGTACACGTTCTGAGCCGGCCGATGCGCGGCGCGATGATACTCGCGGCGGGTCGCGGCGAGCGGATGCGCCCGCTGTCGGACGCCACGCCGAAGCCGCTGCTCGAAGCCGGCGGCAAGGCGCTCATCGTCCGCCAGATCGAGGCCCTCGCGCGCGCCGGCTTCGACCGGATCGTCGTCAACGTCGCGCACCTCGCGCCGCAGTTCACCGACCGGCTGGGCGACGGCAGCGCGCTCGGCGTGAAGCTCCTCTGGTCGGTGGAGCCGGTGGCGCTGGAAACGGCGGGCGGCATCGCGACAGCGCTGCCGCTCCTGCCGCCCGGCCCCGCGCTGGTCGTCAGCGCCGACATCTGGAGCGCGTTCGACTACGCGACGCTCCTCCCGCGGATGGACGCGATGGCGGCCGACCCGTCGGCCGCGCGCGTGCACCTCGTCATGGTATCCAACCCGCCGTACCATCCGGCCGGCGATTACGCGCTCGCCGCCGGCCCGCGCGGATCGCTCGCGCTCGCGGGCGACGCGCGCCTCACCTACGGCAACATCGGCGTCTACGACACGGCGCTGTTCGGCGAACTTCCGCGCGGCGTGAAGCTCAAACTCGCTCCGCTGCTCTCCGGCTGGATCGGCCGGGGGCTCGCCACCGGCGAACGCTACGACGGGCCCTGGGCCAACGTGGGCACGCCCGCCGATCTCGCCCGCCTCGACAACACGCTCCGGACCGCGTCCGGCGACTCTCCAGGATGACTTCCCGATGACTCCCAACCCGCTGCTCGATTTTTCCGGCCTGCCGCGCTTCGACGCCATCCGGCCGGAGCACGTCGCGCCAGCCATCGACACGCTGCTCGCCAATGCCCGCGCGACCGTCGACACCGTCGCGACCGACACCCGGCCCGCCACGTGGGAGACCGTGGCCCTGCCGCTCGACGCCGCGTTCGACCGCATCCAGCGCGCGTGGGGCACCGTCGGCCACCTCAACGCCGTCGTCAGCACGCCGGCGCTGCGCGATGCCTACAACGCGAGCCTGCCGGCCATCTCGGCCTTCTACGCCGACGTGGGCCAGGACGAGCGCCTGTTCGCGCGCTACCGCGCGCTGGCGGCGGGAGAGGGCTTCGCGGCGCTGGACGCGCCGCGGCGGAAGGTCATCGCCAACGAGCTGCGCGACTTCCGGCTGGGCGGGGCCGAGCTCGCCCCCGACGCCAAGGCACGCTTCAAGGCGCTGAAGGAGGAGCTCGCGCAACTGACGTCGAAGTTCGACGACAACGTCCTCGACGCCACCAACGCGTGGTCGCTCGTGATCGACGGCGAGGCGGAACTCGCCGGCGTGCCGGCGGACGTGCTGGCCGAGGCGCGCAACGCGGCGGCGGCCGACAGCCGCGCGGGCTGGAAGCTCACGCTGCGGATGCCGTGCTTCCTGCCGGTGATGCAGTACGCGGAGAACCGCGCGCTGCGCGCCACGCTGCACCGCGCCTACGCGACGCGCGCGTCCGATCTCTCCGGCAACCCCGAGTGGGACAACACGCCGGTGATCGCGCGCATCCTGGCGCTGCGGCACGAGGCCGCGGAACTCCTCGGCTACCCGCACTACGCCGCCGTCTCGCTGGTGCCCAAGATGGCCACCGACGCCGACGAAGTGCTGGGGTTCCTGCGCGACCTCGCGCGGCGCGCCAAGCCGTTCGCCGAGCGCGACTACGCGGAGCTCGCGGCGTTCGCCAAGGATGCGCTGGGGCTCGCCGGATTCGAGCCCTGGGACGTCGCCTATGCGTCGGAGAAGCTGAAGGCCGCCCGCTACGCCTTCTCGGAGCAGGAGGTCCGCCAGTACTTTCCCGAGCACCGGGTGCTCTCGGGCCTGTTCCACGTCGTCGAGACCATCTACGGCCTCGCGATCCGCGAGACGACGGCGGCGACGTGGCACCCGACGGTGCGCGTGTTCGACATCGTCGACGGCGGCGGCGCGCTCGTCGGCCAGTTCTACCTCGACATGTACGCGCGCGAAGGCAAGCAGGGCGGCGCGTGGATGGACGCCGCGATCAACCGCCGGCGCGACGGCGCGCGCCTCCAGCATCCGGTCGCCTACCTCACCTGCAACCTGTCGCCGCCGGTCGGCGGCAAGCCCGCGACGTTCACCCACGACGAAGTGATCACGATCTTCCACGAGTTCGGCCACGGCCTGCACCAGATGCTGACCGAGGTCGAGGTCGCCGGCATCTCGGGCATCCAGGGTGTCGAGTGGGACGCCGTCGAGCTCCCCAGCCAGATCATGGAGAACTTCTGCTGGGAGTGGGATGTCGCGCGCGAGATGAGCGCGCACGTGGACAGCGGGGCCCCGCTGCCGCCTGCGCTGTTCGACAAGCTTCTCGCCGCGAAGAACTTCCAGAGCGGCATGCAGACGGTGCGGCAGCTCGAGTTCGCGCTGTTCGACATGCTGCTGCACGCGGGATGGACCGCGCGCGACGACGCGCCGTCGCCGCAGGCGCTGGCCGAGGCCGTGCGGCGCGAGGTCGCGGTGGTTCCCCGCGCCGACTACGACCGCTCGCTGCAGTCGTTCGCGCACATCTTCGCCGGCGGCTATGCGGCCGGCTATTACAGCTACAAGTGGGCGGAGGTGCTGTCCGCCGACGCGTTCGGCCTGTTCGAGGAGCACGGCGTGCTGTCGGAAGCCGTCGGCAGCCGCTTCCGCAGCGAGGTGCTCGCCCGCGGCGGCAGCCGGCCGGCGATGGAGTCGTTCATTGCGTTCCGCGGCCGGCCGCCGCAGCTCGACGCGCTTCTGCGGCATAATGGAATGGTCGTCCCCGCCTGACGGAGAATCCATGCCACGCGTACACCTTCGCCTCGCGCTCGCATGCGGCGTCGCCGCCGGACTGCTCGGCACGGCCGCGTCGGCGCAGAACCCGACGATCTACCGCTATCTCGACGGCAGCGGCCAGATCATCTACTCCGACCACCTGCCGCCGGCGAACGCGAAGAACGTCGAAGAGAAGAAGCTCAACCAGAACTACATCGAGACCGACAAGCTGTCGACCGCCGCGCAGCGCGCGCAGAGCCGCAACCCGGTCACGCTGTACACGTTCGACTGCGGCGAGACCTGCGACCGCGCCGAGGGCCTGCTCAACCGGCGCGGCGTGCCTTTCTCCCGCGTCGACGTGAAGGATTCCGCGGGCGCCGCGAAGCTGAAGCAGATCACCGGCGACATGCAGGTGCCGGTGCTGCAGGCCGGCGACAAGCTGATCAGCAAGGGCTTCTCGGACACCATCTGGCAGGCGCTCCTCGACGACGCCGGCTACCCGAAGGCGCCGGCGTCGCGCATCGCCACGCCGAAGCCCGCGGCGGACGCCGGCAAGGCGGCGCCCGCCGCGCCTGCCCCGCCCGCCAAGCCCGCAGCCGCGGCGGAAGCCAACGGCTATCCGAAGAACTGACGGCCCCGCGGCCGTCGCGCGACGCATGACGGGCCGAGCCGGCCGAGGACCCCACCCGCCTTGAAGATCGCCACCTGGAACGTCAACTCGCTCAACGTGCGGCTGCCGCGGCTGCTCGACTGGCTGCCGGAGGCGCAGCCCGACGTCCTGTGCCTGCAGGAGACCAAGCTCGACGACCCGCGTTTCCCGCGCGACGAGCTCGCCGCCGCCGGCTACGCGGCGGCCTATGCCGGGCAGCGGACCTACAACGGCGTTGCGCTGCTGGTGAAGGACGGCGCCGGCACCGCCGCCGACGTGGTCACGGCGCTGCCCGATTTCGACGACCCGCAGAAGCGCGTCATCGCGGCGACCATCGCCGGCATCCGCGTCGTCTGCTTCTACGTTCCGAACGGGCAGTCGGTCGATTCCGACAAGTACCAGTACAAGCTCGCCTGGTGCCGCGCGGCGTCGGCCTTCCTGCGCGCCGAGATAGCGCGCCATCCGCAGCTCGTGGTCGCCGGCGACTTCAACATCGCGCCCGAGGACCGCGACGTGCACGACCCGGCGTCGTGGGCGGGCCAGGTGCTCTGCACGGAGCCCGAGCGTGCCGTGTTCCGCGACTGGATCGCGCTGGGCCTGGTCGATGCGTTCCGGCTCTTCGACCAGCCGCCGAAGACGTACAGCTGGTGGGACTACCGGCAGCTCGCGTTCCCGAAGAACCGCGGGCTGCGCATCGACCACGTGCTGGTGTCGCCGCCGCTCGCGGCCCGCTGCACCCGCTGCACGATCGACCGCAATGCGCGCAAGGGCGAGAAGCCGTCCGACCACGCGCCGGTGATCGCCGAGATCACCACGTAGCGCGCGCGGTCGTTCAGGAGCGCGCGGGGTCGCCGCCCTTGCGCAGCTCGGGCTCGAGGCCCAGCTCCTGGATCTTGCGCGTCAGCGTGTTGCGGCCCCAGCCCAGCCACTGCGCGGCTTCCATCCGGTGGCCGCCGGTGTGCGCGAGCGCGCGCAGGATCAGCGTCCGCTCGAACTGCTTTTCGAGGCGGTTGCCGACCTGGCGCTCGCCGGCGGCGAGCGCGCGCGCGAGTTCGCCGTCGAGCGCCTGCTGCCAGTCGGAGGCGCCTTCGCGGGCACTGCCCCGATCGCCGCCGGCCGCGGGCTCGCGCAACTCGGGCGGCAGGTCGGAGACGTCGATCCGCTGCCCCGGGGCCATCACGGTGAGCCAGTTGCAGATGTTCTCCAGCTGCCGCACGTTGCCCGGGAACGGGAACGCCATCAGCACCTTGAGCGCACCCTCGGACATGATCTTGGGCTCGACGGCGAGCTCGCGCGCGCTCTTCTGCAGGAAATGCCGGGTGAGCGGGGCGATGTCCTCCTGCCGCTCGGAGAGCGGCGGCAGCCGCAGGCGGACCACGTTCAGCCGGTGCATCAGGTCCTCGCGGAAGAGGCCCTGCCGCACGCGCTCCTCGAGGTTCTGGTGCGTCGCCGCGATGATGCGCACGTTGGCCTTCAGCGGCGCATGGCCGCCGACGCGGTAATACTCGCCGTCGGACAGCACGCGCAGCAGCCGCACCTGCAGGTCGGACGGCATGTCGCCGATCTCGTCGAGGAACAGCGTGCCGCCCTCGGCCTGCTCGAAGCGGCCGCGCCGCGCCGCCTGCGCGCCGGTGAAGGCGCCGCGCTCGTGGCCGAAGAGCTCCGACTCGAGCAGGTCCTTCGGGATCGCGGCGGTGTTGATCGCGACGAACGGCCCCGCGGCCCGCATGCTGTGCCGGTGCAGCGCACGCGCGACGAGCTCCTTGCCGGTGCCGGACTCGCCGGTGATGAGCACGGTGACGTTCGCCTGCGACAGGCGACCGATCGCGCGAAAGACCTCCTGCATCGCGGGCGCCTGGCCCAGCATCTCGGGCGTTTCCTCGGCCGCCGCGGCGGCGGCCGGCACGACGGCGGGCGTCTCGGCGGTGGCGCGGCGGATCAGTGCCAGCGCGTGGTCGACGTCGAAGGGCTTCGGCAGGTATTCGAACGCGCCGCCCTGGAACGCGGCCACCGCGCTGTCCAGGTCGGAGTAGGCGGTCATGATGATGACCGGCAGGTGCGGGTAGCGCTCCTTCACCTTGCTGAGGAGCACCAGTCCCGACTCGCCGGGCATCCGGATGTCGGAGACGAGCACCTGCGGCTGGCTCACGGCGAGCGCCTGCAGCACCTCGTAGGCCGACGCGAACGTCTTGTAGGGGATGCCCTCGCGCGCGAGCGCCTTCTCCAGCACCCAGCGGATGGAGCGGTCGTCGTCGACGATCCAGACAGGTTTCATTGCGTTGCCGCTCGGGGATTCATAGTCGTATGCGTACATGCCTTGTCTGCCCAATTTACGCGCCGGCCCGCCCGAATTCCAGCGGGAGCAGAATCGTGAACACGGTCTTGCCGGGAACGCTGTCGCACTCGATCGTCCCGTTGTGCTGGGCGACGAACGTCTGCGCGATCGTGAGCCCGAGCCCGCTGCCGCCCGTGCGGCCCGAGACCAGCGGGAAGAAGATGCGGTCGCGCAGCGACTCGGGGACGCCCGGGCCGTTGTCGGCGATCGACAGCGCGAGCGCCAGGCGATGGCGACGGCGCGCGAGCGTGACGCCGCGCGCGATGCGCGTGATCAGCCGGACTTCCGGACCCGCGGTCATCCCGACGACGGCCTGCGCAGCGTTGCGCACGATGTTGAGAACCGCCTGCGTGAGCTGCTCGGCGTCGGCCTCGAATTCCGGCAGGCTGGCGTCGAAATCGGAGACGAACGAGACCTGCGGGAATTCGGCGCGCACCACGCCCTGCACGTAGACCAGGATCTCGTGGATGTTCGTGCGCCGGTAGGTCGGCAGCCGATGCGGCGTCAGCAGGCGGTTGACGAGCGAGCGCAGGCGGTCGGCCTCGCCGATGATCACCTGCGTGTACTCGATCAGCTGCGGCCGGTCGAGCTCGCGCTCGAGCAGCTGCGCGGCGCCGCGGATGCCGCCCAGCGGGTTCTTGATCTCGTGGGCGAGGCTCCGGATCAGCTCGCGGTTCGCCTGCTGCTGCTCCATCAGGCGTTCCTCGCGCGCGATCTTGCGCTGCTGGTCGATGTGGCGGAACTCGAGCAGCAGCGACGCGCCCGGAACGTCGATCGGCGACACCGAGCAGGTGAGGTGGAGCCTGGGCTTGCCGACGATGCCGAGCTCGAGTTCCTGCTCGGTGTACGAGGCGCCGCGGCGCACGGCGCGATCGATGGCGCCGAGAAGGGCCGAGGCGTCGCCGAAGATGTCGGTCGGCGTGCGGCCTACGATCTGCTTCTTCGAGATCTCGAACAGGTTCTCCGCCGCCGCGTTCGCGTGGCGGATCGTCAGCCCCGGGTCGAGCAGCAGCACCGCGGTCGCGAGCAGCTCGAGACCGGCATAGGCGTCGGGGCCGTCGGGGCCGTCGGCGTGCTGTGAGTCGTGCATCGTCAGGGTGGGCGGTGGGCGCACAGGGGGTGGGGTCGAGGGATGCCGACCGGCGGGTGCCGACGCATGGCGTTGGCACTATCCTTAGCAATATCCGCGCCTGAGGTGCAGGCGGAGCGCGGGAAGCCTGCGGCACGGCCGCGACGGGGTGCGCGTTCGCGCGCACCGCCGCCCGTTCACCTGACCGAAGCAAGCTCCTTCTTCAGCGCCTCGACGTTCTTCTCGTGTATCGAGACGCCCTGCCGCAGCTTGGCGATGCGCACGCGGTATTTCTCGGCATCGGCGCGCTCCTCGGGCAGCGGGGGGGGCGCGCCGTCGGCATACGAGGCGCGCGCTTCGACCAGCAGCTTCTCCTCGGTCGCAAGCTCCTCGGCGAGGACCTTGCGGCGCACGTCGTCGCGGCCGCGCTGCGTCTCCACGTCGACCTTGGGGAAGCCCGGCGGCGTCGGCGACGACGATGCGCGCGCGGACGATCCCTTCGCCGCCGGCGCGGGAGTGATCGAGCCCCCGTCGGCGCCCGCGCAGCCGAGCTTCTTCCAGCCTTTCTCCGGCGCCACGTTGGAGTAGTAGATGTTGCCCTCGGCGTCGCTGTACTTGCAGATGTCGGCGCGCGCGGGGCCGGCGACGGCGAAGACGAGGAGCGCCGCGGCCGCGGCGGGCAGCGCCCGGGGCCGCCCGGCGCCGGGCGCGCGGAAGCCGGCGCGGCGGGACGGACGGGAAGGAGGCGGCAGCGGCATACGGCGGAAGTGTAGGAAATCACGGCGCGGATGACAAAAGGGGCGGACCCTGCGGCCCGCCCCTTCCCTTATACACCGGCTGCGATTTCTACAGGCTGAAGTACATGTCGTACTCGACCGGGTGCGTGGTCATGCGGAAGCGCGTGACTTCCTCCATCTTGAGCGCGATGTAGCCGTCGAGCATGTCGTTGGTGAACACGCCGCCGCGGGTCAGGAACTCGCGGTCGCGGTCGAGGTGGTCGAGCGCTTCGTCGAGCGACGCGCAGGGGTGCGGGACCTTCGCTGCCTCTTCCGGCTCCAGGTCGTACAGGTTCTTGTCCATCGGGTCGCCCGGATGGATCTTGTTCTGGATGCCGTCGAGACCGGCCATCAGCATCGCCGCGAAGGCGAGGTACGGGTTGGCCGTGGGATCGGGGAAGCGCACTTCGATGCGCCGGCCCTTCGGGTTCGGCACGTACGGGATGCGGATGGCGGCGGAGCGGTTGCGCGCCGAGTAGGCGAGGTTGATCGGCGCCTCGAAGCCGGGAACGAGCCGCTTGTACGAATTGGTGCCCGGATTCGTGATCGCGTTGAGCGCCTTCGCGTGCTTGATGATGCCGCCGATGTAGTACAGCGCCATCTCGGACAGCCCCGCGTAGCCGTCGCCGGCGAACAGGTTCTTGCCGCCCTTCCAGACCGACTGGTGGACGTGCATGCCGGAACCGTTGTCGCCGACGATGGGCTTCGGCATGAACGTGGCCGTCTTGCCGTAGGCGTGCGCGGTGTTGTGGATCGCGTACTTCATCACCTGGATCCAGTCGGCGCGCTTCACCAGCGACTCGAACTTGGTGCCGATCTCGCACTGGCCGGCGTTCGCGACCTCGTGGTGGTGCACTTCGACTTCGACGCCCATCTGCTCCAGCGCGAGGCACATCGCCGAGCGGATGTCCTGCAGCGAATCGACCGGCGGGACCGGGAAGTAGCCGCCCTTGACCGTGGGCCGGTGGCCCATGTTGCCGCCCTCGAACTTCTCGGCCGTCGACCACGCCGCTTCGCTCGAGAACACCTTGCAGTAGCTGCCCGACATGTCGACCGACCATTCGACCGCGTCGAAGATGAAGAACTCGGGCTCGGGCCCGAAGTACGCGGTGTCGCCGATGCCGGACGACTTGAGGTAGGCCTCGGCGCGCTTCGCCAGCGAGCGCGGGTCGCGCTCGTAGCCCTTGCCGTCCGACGGCTCGACGACGTCGCAGCTGATGTTGAGCGTGATCTCGTCGGTGAACGGATCGATGTAGGCCGAGCCGGCATCCGGCATCAGCAGCATGTCGGAGGCCTGGATGCCCTTCCAGCCGGCGATCGACGAGCCGTCGAACGCGTGGCCCCCTTCGAACTTGCTCATGTCGAACTGCTTGGTGGGCACCGAGACGTGCTGCTCCTTGCCACGCGTGTCAGTGAAGCGGAGGTCGACGAACTTGACCTCCTTGTCTTTGAGCATCTTGAGCACGTCGGCGGGGGTGGTCATGAGGATCTCCTGAGAAGGCATGAAGGGAAACGCGTGTTGCGTTGCTTAAGGTAGCCGGAAGGCAGAAGCCAGAACCATGCCATGCGAAAAAGGGCAAAAACCCTTGATGCGGCATGGGGCGGCGGCGGCGGCACGTCGGCGGGAGCGTCGACAACGCACTGTTCTGGTTCGCGCGATGTCTTTTTGCACCAAACAGGCACAAACCTTCGCCGCAGTCCCATTCGCCGATCCGGACTGCACCATTATTGCATAGCGCGCGTCCTTCCCGGCACGGGGCATCGGGGCGGGATCAGACGTAGAAGAGGTACAGGCGGTAGCCGGCCTGCGTGGTCGCGCTGGCGTCGATGAAGAGCTTCACGGCCACCTCGGCGTTGCCCGGGATGCCGGCAGCGAGATCGGCCGTGCCACCCGCGTAGTCGGAAGGTGCAAGCGCCCGCCGGACCACCACCTGGTCCGACGCGTCGGTCAGCGTCAGCTCGATGTGCGGATAGGCGACGGTCATCGCCGACCGGTTGCGCAGCGTCGCGGTGAGGATCAGCAGCCCCTTGTGCGCGAGATCGGCCTGCAGGTCGGACGCCGTGATCGCGAGCTCCACGATATCCTGCGGGGCCCCGACGCGACACCCGGCCAGCGCGCAGGCGCGCGCGAGCGCCGGCGCCGCCGCCGGCCAACGGGCCGCGATCGCGTCACGGAAATGGAAGGCCGCCTGCCCGATGAGGAGGAGCGCGAGCAGCGGCACGCCCACGCCATAGAAGAGCGCCATCGTCCGCCAGTAGGCCTCGCGCGGGTCGTAGGCGGGCTTGGCCGGAGCGGGCGAGGCTGCCGGCTCGGGTGCCGGCGGGGGCTCGGGCCGGGGCTCCTGCGCACCGAACGTCGGCTCGATCCTGTCATCGGCCGCGGCCGGAGGCGGCGGGTCGAGCGCCTGCGCCCGCCGCAGCGTCATCGTCGGCCGGCTCAGCAGCGATTCATCGAATTCGTCGTCGTCGGCGGCGGGGGCCAAGGGCGCCAGCGACACCAGATGGGCGACGCCGTCGAACACCGTGCGGCAATGACCGCAGCGGACCTGCCCCGCGCGCATCTCGAGTTGCGCGGCCGTCACACGGAACACGGTGCGGCAACTCGGGCAGCGGGTGAATTGTTCGTCGGCCATCGCGCAAAGCGCCTGAGGATCGGGCAGGGTCGGGGGAGCGGCGGTTCAGGGCGCCGCACCGCCGGCGCGGCGCGTTCCGGCCAACGCCACCCAGTCGCCGTCACGCTCCCTTGTGCCTATGGTAAACCACGGCGCGTAGGCCTCGGCGACCCACGCTGCCTGGGGCGCGAGAATCCCGGACAGCACGATCCGGCCGCCGGGCTTCGCCTGTCCTGCCAGGAGCGGGGCGAGCAGCACCAGCGGGTTGGCGAGGATGTTCGCGACGACCACGTCGAATCCGGCGGCCGGCGGCGGCGCGCCGGCGTCGGGCAGCGCGAACGTCGCCTCCACGCCGTTGCGCCGCGCGTTGTCGCGGCTGGCGAAGATAGCCTGCGGATCGACGTCGATGCCGACCGCCGCGCCCGCGCCGAGCCGCATCGCGGCGATGGCGAGGATGCCGGAACCGCAGCCGTAGTCGAGCACGCGCTCCCCGCCCTTCACTTCGGCGGCAAGCCACGCGAGGCACAGGCGCGTGGTCGGATGCGACCCGGTCCCGAATGCGAGGCCGGGGTCGAGCGTGAGGTTCAGCGCGCCGGGGTCGGGCGGCGCGCACCAGGACGGCACGATCCACAGCCGCGGCGCCACCTCGATCGGCGCGAACTGCGCCTGCGTGGCGCGCACCCAGTCCTGCTCGGGCACCGGGAAAGTCTCGTGCAGCGGCACGGCCTGCCCGAGATCCTCCGCGGCGGCCGCCAGCACCGCATCGGTGTCGGTCCCGGCGGCGAACAGCGTGGTGAGCCGGTTGACGGGCCAGCGGCCGTCGGACGGCTCGCCGGGTTCCCCGTACAGCGGCGTTTCGGCGTCGGTTCCGGCGGCAGGGTCGGCGACGTCCACCGACAACGCGCCGGCGGCGAGCAGGGCGTCGGACCAGGCGTCGGCATCCGCCGCGGTGGTGTCGAAATGCAGCGCGATATAGGTAAACGGCGTGGCCAGCTGGGAGGTCAAGGGCGGGTTCCCTGCGCCGTCTTCGGCGGATTTCGGGGCAATGTCGATCGCGGCGCCGGCGGCTCGCGGCCGCGGGCCTGAAGCGGTCAGGCGGCCTGCTTGCGCTTCGCGAGCCGTTCCTCGAGGTAGTGGATCGACGTGCCCCCGCGCAGGAACTTGTCGTCGAGCAGCAGCTCCTGGTGCAGCGGGATGTTGGTCTTGATGCCTTCGACGATCATCTCGGACAGCGCGACGCGCATCCGGGCGATCGCCTGCTCGCGCGTGTCGCCGTACGCGATGACCTTGCCGATCATCGAGTCGTAGTAGGGCGGCACGAAGTAGTTCTGGTAGACGTGCGAATCGACGCGGATGCCCGGTCCGCCCGGCGCGTGGTACGACGTGATCTTGCCCGGCGAGGGCACGAAGGTGTACGGATCCTCGGCGTTGATCCGGCATTCGATCGCGTGGCCGCGGCGCACCACGTCGCGCTGCCGGAAGCGCAGCTTCTGCCCGGCCGCGACGCGGATCTGCTCCTGCACGATGTCGACGCCGGTGATGAGCTCGGTGACCGGGTGCTCGACCTGCACCCGCGTGTTCATCTCGATGAAGAAGAATTCCTCGTTCTCGTACAGGAACTCGAACGTGCCCGCGCCGCGGTAGCCGATCTTGCGGCAGGCCTCGGCGCAGCGCTCGCCGATGCGCGCCAGCGCGCGGGCGGGGATGCCGGGCGCCGGCGCCTCCTCGATGATCTTCTGGTGCCGCCGCTGCATCGAGCAGTCGCGCTCGAACAGGTAGACCGCGTTCTTGTACTCGTCGGCCAGCACCTGGATCTCGATGTGGCGCGGCGTGGTGAGGAATTTCTCCATGTACACGGTCGGGTTGCCGAACGCCGCCTGCGCCTCGTTGCGCGTCAAGGACACCGCCGACGGCAGCGCCGCCTCGGTGTGGACGACGCGCATCCCGCGTCCGCCGCCGCCGCCGGCGGCCTTGATGATCACGGGGTAGCCGGTGACCCGGGCCATCCGGACGACTTCCTTCGGGTCCTCGGGCAGCGCGCCCTCCGACCCGGGGACGCACGGGACGCCGGCCTTCACCATCGCCGCCTTGGCGCTCACCTTGTCGCCCATCAGCCGGATCGTGTCGGGCCGCGGCCCGATGAAGACGAAACCCGAGCGCTCGACCTTTTCCGCGAAGTCGGCGTTCTCGGACAGGAATCCATAGCCGGGATGGATCGCCTGCGCGTCGGTCACCTCGGCCGCCGCGATGATCGCGGGGATGTTGAGGTAGCTCTGCGCCGACGCGGCGGGACCGATGCAGACCGACTCGTCCGCCAGCCGGACGTACTTGGCGTCGCGGTCGGCCTCGGAATGCACCATCACCGTCTTGATCCCCAACTCCCGGCACGCGCGCTGGATGCGCAGCGCGATCTCGCCGCGGTTGGCGATCAGGATCTTCTCGAACAGCTGGTTGGGGTTCTTGGCGGGCACGCGGGGCGGCTTCGGAGTCGGGGACGGTCGGGACGCGCCGGCTTGGGGCCGCCGGCGCGGAACGCGGCGGCGGGTGCCGCGTCAGTCGATGATCACCAGCGGCTGGCCGAATTCGACCGGCTGGCCGTTCTCGGCGAGGATCTGCTTGACGACGCCGGCCTTGTCGGACTCGATCTCGTTCATCAGCTTCATCGCCTCGATGATGCACAGCGGGTCGCCGACCTGCACGCTGTCGCCGACCTCGACGAACGCCTTGCTGCCCGGCGAGGCGGCGCGGTAGAACGTGCCCACCATCGGGCTCTTGACGAGATGGCCTTCGGTCGGCCCGGGTCCGGGCGGCGGTTCGGCGGAGGGCGGCGCGCCGGCCGCGGGTGCGACGGCGTGGACCTGCAGCGCCGCCGGCGCGGCGTGCACGGGCGCGGCGACGGCGCGCGTGATGCGCACCCGCTCCTCGCCTTCCTGGATTTCGAGTTCGCCGATGCCCGACGACTCGACGAGCTCGATCAGCGTCTTCAGCTTGCGCAAATCCACCGGGTCACCCCTTTCGCCGGCATGCGGCACGGCATCGAGTCGACGGGAGAGACCGGCGCAAGTGGGCCGGGGCGGAGGGAATTGGAACGGTATTCGGGGTGGCTGGCATTGACGGCAAAGCCTCCCTTGCGGTTTCAAGTGCCGGGAGTTTGCCGCAGAAGCCGGCAGTTTGTCCAGCGATCGCGTAGCTTGACAGATCCGGCGCGAAGGGGGACGGCCCCAAGCAAGTGCCTGGCGCAACGCAGGAAGAACTTAGATCAATTTGCCGATAATTGACCGCAGTTGGTCGGCTTTGAGCGGACCTAGCTGCGTCAATGCCACCGTTCCATCGCGCGCGACAACCACCGTGAACGGCAACGCCATCAGCCGGTTGCCGAGCGTTCGCGACAACTCCATCGCGCCGTAGCCGCCGACCAGGGCGGGATAATTGAGGTCGATCTCGGTCGCGAAACGCTTGACCTTGACGGCATCGTCGACCGCGACGCCGACGAATTGCAGCCCCCGGGCACCGAATTCGGACTGGGCGCGGACGAACGTGGGCATCTCCTCGCGGCAGGGCACGCACCAAGTCGCCCAGAAATTCACGATCAGGAGCTTGCCGCGCCATTGCCCGAGCGACTGGTCCTTGCCTTCGGTGTCCGGCAGCGACAGCGCGAGCAGCGTCGACGCGCTTTCGCCGCCACCGGCAACGGCACCGCGCCGGTGGAGTCCGTAATAGACACCGCCGCCAAGCGCCGCGATGCCGGCAGCCGCCAGCCCCGCCAACATGCCGCGACGCGTCATCGCCATCGGGAATCCGCCCGCTGCATGCGCTCGCCAAGGCGTCCAATATCGCGCCCCGAATTGGTGCTGTCCATCATTTGAACCACCCTTTCCTGGCCGGCGACGCCTCGACCACGGGGCCGGGACCCGCGCCCGTGGCCGGCAGCGCCAGGGCGATCTTCTGGATTTGCGGCGGATAACAGACGCCGGCGTCGGCGCAACCCTGCGACTCGGCGACGATGGTCACCGTGGTACCGGGAGCGGCCGCCGCCAGCGGCAGGCGGACGACCACCTCGCCGCGGTAGGTCGCCACCTCGCCGAAGAACTCGTCGCGCTTGACCACGCCGGGCGGGAGGTCGGATGCGCGCGCCAGCGAACCCGGCATCGCGCTGAACTTCAACTTGTCGCGGTAGAGGTAGTAGCCGTCGGCCACGGCGAACCGCGCCTCGACGGTGGCGGCGTCGAGCGCGCGGGCGCTGAATGCGAACGCGCGTTCCGCCTCGAGCAGTTTCGGCTGCTGCGCCGGAACCACCGGCGCGCCGAGGGCAGCCGCCACGAGCAGCACGGACATCAGGGCGGCAGGCGGCAGGCGGCGGACGCGGCTAGGCGTCGCGGCAGGCGGGCGGGCGGGTTCCGCCGTCGATCCAGGCGAGGTACGGAGAGTGGCCATGGCTTATGGGGACCGCAACGATCTCCGGAAGTTCGTACGGATGCGACTTCAGGATCGCGGCCTCGACCGCGGCATAGCGGTCGACGCACGTCTTGATCGTCGGGGGACTTCCGGCGCCATTTCGATTTCTCCGCGCCAGTGATACAGTGACTCCACCGATGCGCCGACGCTGACGCAAGCCGCCTGCCGCCCCTCGACCCGTTCCCGGGCCAACACCCGGGCCGCTCCGGGATCCGGCAGATGGGTCAGCACCAGGATCGCCGCGCGCGGCAAGGAGCCTCCATGCGGTTCGTGTACCTGATGATTATACTGGGCTTTCCCCTGCTCGACCTGTACGCGACGCTGACGATCGCGCGGTGGACGCACATTCCCGTGTGGCTCTGGCTGGGACTGCCCGTCGTTGCCGGCTTCCTGCTGTTGCGCAACGAGCGGTTGGCGTTCCGCGCGCGGACGATCGCCGCGATGCACGGCGACGACTCCATGCTGCGCGGGCTGCTCGACAGCGGGCGCAAGGTCCTTGCCGGGCTGCTGCTGCTCCTTCCCGGCGTGATCAGCGACATCATCGCGCTGGTGCTGCTGGCGCTTCCGCTCAATATCGGCGAGCGCAGCGTCGCTTCCCCGGCCGCCACCGCGGGACGCGCCAGCCGCGCCCCGCTCGACGGGCAGTACCGCCGGCTGGACTGACTCCCGCCGCTTCGGCAGCCCGGGTTGAGTAAGCGAAATCCGGGCGGGCCGGGCGCAAGCGGGGACAGGCCCCGTTTTCGTCCCGGCGAAACGGGGTCTTGTCCCCCGATTCGAAAACCGGCCGCGACGGTCAATACCGGTCCTGCCTGACGGTCGGTTCCGGCTTGGCGGCGTGACGGTAGGCCCACGCCATCATCGCGACACCCGCGACGACCATCGGCAGCGACAGCCACTGCCCCATCGACAACCCGAATGCCAGCACGCCGAGGAAGCTGTCCGGCTCGCGCGCGTATTCGGCGATGAAGCGGCAGGCGCCGTAGCCCACGAGGAACAGCCCCGACGCCGCGCCGACCGGTCGCCGCCGCTGCGTGTAGAGCCACAGCAGCGCGAACAGCAGCAAGCCCTCCAGTCCGAACTGGTAGAGCTGGGACGGGTGCCGCGGCGTCGCGTCGACCTGCGGGAACACCATCGCCCACGGCCCGTCGGTCGGCCGCCCCCAGAGCTCGCCGTTGATGAAATTGCCGAGCCGCCCCGCCGCCAGGCCGAGCGGCACCAGCGGCGCGATGAAGTCGGTGACCTCGAGCCACCGCTTGTCGCGGCGCCGCGCGAACACCCACATCGCGACCAGCACGCCGAGAAAGCCGCCGTGGAAGCTCATGCCGCCGTGCCAGAGCTGCAGGATCTCGACCGGGTGCCCGAGGTAATACAGCGGCTTGTAGAAGATCACGTAGCCGAGGCGCCCGCCGAGTATCACGCCGATCACGCCATAGAACAGCATGTCGTCGACGTCGCGCGGGTGCCAGCCGGTGAGGAGGTTCCGGCGCGCGCGGAGCTTGCCGAGGACGATGAACAGCACGAACCCGACGAGGTACATGAGGCCGTACCAGCGGATCGCGAGCGGCCCGAGCTGCACGGCGATCGGATCGAATTGCGGATGAACCAGCATGGGGGAGAGGTCCGCGGCGTCGACGTGCGTTAAAATCCGGACCAGCGATTATACGAGAGCCCGCGCCGCACCCCTGCCGCGACAGGCATCCGCCCCGGGGGCGCCGGTCGCCGGACCGGGCCCCATCCCGCCCAAGGAGTCTCCAGCATGTCGAACAACCGCCGCTCGCAGATCATCACCCAGGGCATCGCCCGCTCGCCGAATCGCTCGATGCTGCGCGCGGTCGGCTTCGGGGACGGCGACTTCGAGAAGCCCATCATCGGCATCGCCAACGGCCACAGCACGATGAACCCCTGCAACGCGGGGCTGCAGCACCTCGTGGACCGCGCCGATGCCTCCATCCGCGCCGCCGGCGGCATGCCGCAGACGTTCGGTGTCATCACGGTGACCGACGGCATCAGCATGGGCACCGAGGGAATGAAGTACTCGCTGGTCTCGCGCGAGGTGATCGCCGACGCCATCGAGACGGCGACGATGAGCCAGAGCATGGACGGTGTTCTCGTCATCGGCGGCTGCGACAAGAACATGCCCGGCGGGATGATGGCCATCCTGCGGATGAACATCCCCGCGATCTACGTCTACGGCGGCACGATCAAGCCGGGCCACTACAAGGGCCGCGACCTCACCGTCGTCAGCCCGTTCGAGGCGGTCGGCCAGTACAACGCGGGCAAGATGTCGAAGGAGGACTTCGACGGCATCGAGCGCTGCGCGCTGCCGGGCACCGGCGCCTGCGGCGGCATGTTCACGGCGAACACGATGTCGTCCGCGTTCGAGGCGCTCGGGATGAGCCTGCCCTACTCGTCGACGATGGCCAATCCCGACGCGGACAAGGCCGACAGCGCCGCGAAGTCGGGCGAGGTGCTGGTGCGCGCGATCGAGAAGCAGATCCTGCCGCGGCAGATCGTCACCCGCCGCTCGATCGAGAACGCCATCAGCGTCGTGATGGCCGTCGGCGGCTCGACCAACGCAGTGCTGCACTTCCTCGCCATCGCCCACTCGGCCGGCGTCGAATGGACGATCGACGACTTCGAGCGCATCCGCCGGCGCGTGCCGGTGCTGTGCGACCTGAAGCCGTCGGGCCGCTACGTGGCGACCGACCTCCACCGCGCCGGCGGCATCCCGCAGGTGATGAAGATGCTGCTGGTCAACGGCCTGCTGCACGGCGACTGCATGACGATCACCGGCGAGACGATCGCCGAGACGCTGCGCGACGTGCCGGACACGCCGCGCGCCGACCAGGACGTGATCCGCCCGTGGTCGAACCCGATGTACGCGCAGGGCCACCTCGCGATCCTGCGCGGCAACCTCGCGCCCGAGGGCTGCGTCGCCAAGATCACGGGCCTCAAGAACCCGGCGATCACGGGCCCGGCGCGGGTGTTCGATTCGGAGCCCGCGGCGATGGAGGCGATCATGGCCAATGCGATCAACTCCGGCGACGTCGTGGTGATCCGCTACGAAGGCCCCGTCGGGGGGCCCGGCATGCGCGAGATGCTCTCGCCCACGTCCGCGCTCGTCGGGCAGGGCCACGCCGAAGACGTGGGCCTCATCACCGACGGCCGCTTCTCCGGCGGCACGTTCGGCATGGTGGTCGGCCACGTCGCGCCGGAAGCGGCCCGCGGCGGCAACATCGCGCTGATCGAGGAAGGCGACGCCATCACCATCGACGCGCATACGCTGACGCTGCAACTCAACGTCGCCGACGACGTGCTCGCCGCGCGGCGCGCGAAGTGGAAGGCGCCGCCGCCCCGCTACACCCGCGGCGTGCTCGCGAAGTACGCGCGCCTCGTGTCGACGGCGAGCAAGGGTGCAGTGACCGACGGTGATGCGTGAGCTTCGCGCGCGTGACCGTCGCCCGTTCGATCCCCGCCCGCTGCCCATGAAGCGCGCCACCCCGTATCTCCGGCAGCTCCTGCTGGCGTCGCTCGCCATCGTCGCGCTGGGCTGCGCGGCGCCGCCGGCAGCCGGCGACCGCGTCGCGGCACCGGCCAATGCCGCGCCCGCGGGCGTCCGCAGCCTGCTCGTCAATCCCGGGTTCGAGTCGGACAAGCCCGGCGAGTTCAGCGACGTCGACGGCTGGTACATGTACCAGCACGCCGGCGAGAAGTCCTACGACTTCGTCGTCGATCCCGCGGTCGCCCATGGCGGTGCGCGCAGCATGCGCATCGTCAACATCGGGACCCAGCCCTACGGATCGCTTGCGCAGGACCTGCCGGGGGCGCCATTCTCCGGCAAGACCGTGCGCTTTTCCGGGTGGCTGAAGACCCGGGACACGAGCGACGGCGGCGCCGCGCTGTTCATCATCGCCGACCGCGGGGGCGCCATCGCGGCGTACGAGTTCATGGCCGGCGCCGAAGTGAAGGGAAGCCGCGACTGGCAGCGCTACACCATCACGCTCGCGATTCCGCCCTCCACCAGCAAGGTGCGCGTTGGCGTCACGCTGCAGGGCGCCGGCACCGCCTGGTTCGACGACGCCGAACTCGAAATCGTCACCGCGCGCTGACGCGGCGCGCACCCGTCCCGGAGTCGCCATGCTGCACTGGCTTTGCCTCGCCGGCGCGATCCTGCTGGAGGTCGCCGGCACCACGTCGATGAAGCTGTCGCACGGCTTCACCCGGGTCGTGCCTTCGGTGCTGCTGTTCGTGTTCTACGGCCTGTCGTTCGCGCTGATGACCATCGCGGTCAAGCGCATCGACATGAGCGTTTCATACGCGATCTGGTCGGGCGTCGGCACCGCGCTGATCGCGCTCATCGGCTTCGGCTGGTTCAGGGAGCCCGTCACGGCGCTCAAGATCGGCAGCATGGCGCTGATCGTGATCGGCGTGATCGGCCTCAACGTCGATGCGTTTCGGGCCGGTTGACGGGCCACGGAGGCAACATGACACGACAACGATTTCCGGCGCGCCGCGCGCCGGCGGCATTGCCCGCGCTGCTGCTCGCGCTGTGCACCCTGGTCGCGCTGGCCGGCTGCATGAGCCTCGACTCCCCCGGCAGCGGCGGGCCCGTGGTCGAGGCGCCGGTGTTTCGCGTGGGCGACCGCTGGGTTTATCGCGCGCAGGACGGATTCCGGTCGCCGGTCCGGTGGGAGGAGACGCGCGAAGTCGTCGCTATCGGCGCCGACGGCATCCGGGTGCGCGTCGTGCAGAAGGGCCCCACCGTGGACAACTCCCGCATGGAGACATGGCCGGCGCCGGGGCTGGTGCTGGTCGGCGCGGTCTTCGACAACGAAACGCGCCGCTTCGCGACGCCGATGAAGCGCTTCGACTACCCGCTGCTGCCGGGCAAGGCGTGGAACCAGCATATCGCCAACTTCAACGAGCAGACGGGCAAGGAAGGCGTATTCAACCGCTACGTGCGCGTGAGCGGCTGGACGACCGTGACCACGCCTGCCGGGATGTTCGACGCGATCGAGATGCGCGTGCAGGCGCGTCTCGACGACGAGGAATTCTGGCGCTGGCCGACCGAGTCCAACTACCTCGTCGCGTATGCGCCCGCGGTGCGCGGGATGGTCCGCGAGGAAAAGGAAGCGCAGTACCTGGAGAAGGGCTCGGCGAACGACGGCGTCAGCGTGCTCCGCAGCCAGCACGCGGTGCTGGAGCTGCTCTCGTTCACGCCCGGGGCGCCATAGGGCCCGCCTGGCTCACCCGGGTTTCGCTGACGCTCGACACCGGGCTACGCAAGTACGCAACGACGCGACAGCGCGACACGCCGGTGACGCGGCGCGGCGCCTGGGTTCAGAGGTCCAGCCGCCGCCAGATCGCCGTCGTCAGCGACGCGTTGTTCAGCGTGTAGAAATGGAGGCCCGGCGCGCCGCGCGCGAGCAGTTCCTGGCACATCGCGGTGACCACATCCAGCCCGAACGCCCGGATCGAGTCGGCATCGTCGCCGTAGCTCTCGAGCTTGCGGCGGATCCAGCGCGGGATCTCGGCGCCGCAGGCGTCGGAAAAGCGCGCCAGCTTCGAGAAGCTCGCGATCGGCATGATGCCGGGGACGATGGGCACGTCGATGCCGACGGCGCCGCAGGCATCGACGAAATGCCAGTACGCGTCCGGATTGAAGAAGAACTGCGTGATCGCCGAATCGGCGCCCGCGTCGATCTTGCGCCGGAACGCCGCGAGGTCGTCCCGCGGGCTCCTCGCCTGCGGGTGGTACTCGGGGTAGGCGGCAACGTCGACGTGGAACCAGTCTCCCGTCTCCTTGCGGATGAACTCGACCAGCTCGCTCGCGTAGCGGAAATCACCGGCCTCGCCGACGCCGGACGGCAGGTCGCCGCGCAGCGCGACGAGATGCCGGATGCCGTGGCTCCGGTATTCGGCGAGGATCTCGGAGAGCGACGCCCGCGTGCCGCCCACGCACGACAGGTGCGGCGCGGCCTCCATGCCGTCGGCGCGGAAATCGAGCACCGTGGACAGCGTGCCTTCGCGCGTCGAGCCGCCCGCGCCGAAGGTGACCGAGCAGAAGTCGGGCTTGAGCGGCGCGAACTGGCGGCGCGTGGACCGGAGCTTCTCGATGCCCTCGGCCGTGCGCGGCGGAAAGAACTCGAGGCTGAGCTGGCGGCGGGCGGCGGTTGTCATCGCGGGGCCCTTCAGCCGCGCCCGGCGAGGTGCGGCTTCAGCGCGGCATAGAGCGTGGCGTTGACCGGCGCCTGCTGCCCGGCCTCCTTCGCCATCCGCGCGACGGCGCCGCAGAGCCACGGCGCCTCGAGCCGGTTGCCGGCGGCGAGGTCGTTCTGCATCGACGACGCCATCTCGGCCGGCAGGCCGGCGGCGAACTTCATCTGCTGCGCGATGAAGTCGTCGGCGAGCGCGATGCCCCGCGCGCGCCCGACCGCCCAGACTTCGCGCATCGCGGCCTCGAACACGGGGCGGATGTCGGGGTCGTCGCGCAGCACGCCGATGGGCCGGCGCGCGACGCTGGTAAGTCCCGAGAATGCCGCCAGGAAGACGAACTTTTCCCAGATCGTGCGCACGATGTCGGGCACCGCGACGCCGTCGATGCCGGCGCCCTGGCAGGCGGCGGCCAGGGCGTCCGCGACCGGCTGCTGCGCGGGCCGGACGGCGCCGAAGCGCAGCCGCGCCATCGTTCCCGTGTGGCCGACCACGCCCGGCTCGACGATGGTGCCGGCGATGTAGGCCACGCCCCCCATCACGTGCTCCGCGCCAACCACCGCGGCGACGCGATCGATGCTCTCGACGCCGTTCTGGAACGGCACGATGACGGCGCCGCGCGCGACGACCGGGCGCAGCAGCGCGGCCGCATCCTCCGTGTCCCACAGCTTGACCGCGAACAGCACCACGTCCGCCGGCGGGAGTTCCGCCGGGTCGGCGACGACCGCCGGCCGCGCGAGATGCACGTCGCCGGTCGCGCTCTTCACGACGAGCCCGCGCTCCCGCATGGCGTCGAGATGCCGGCCGCGCGCCACGAAGGCGACGTCGTGGCCCCCCGCGGCGAGCTTCGCGCCGAAATAACCGCCGACGCCGCCGGCGCCCATCACCGCAATGCGCATCTCAATCTCCGTTCGTCAAACATCCGCAATGCCGTAGCCCGGGTCGAGCAAGGCGAAACCCGGGGCTGCCGCCGCGTTGTCACCCGTCGGCTGTCTCGCCGATCGTCCCGGGTCGCACATCCGCGCAACCCGGGTCGAGCCCGCGTCAATACCGGTAGGTGTCCGGCTTGTACGGGCCGCTGGTGGTAACGCCGATGTAGCGCGCCTGCTTCTCCGACAGCGGCGTCAGCGTCGCGCCCAGCTTGGAGAGCTGCAGCCGCGCGACCTTTTCGTCGAGATGCTTGGGCAGCACGTAGACGCCGATCGGGTAGGCCCCGCCCTGCTTGCGCACGTCGGTCCAGAGCTCGATCTGCGCCATCACCTGGTTGGCGAACGACGAGCTCATCACGTACGACGGGTGGCCCGTGCCGCAGCCGAGGTTCACGAGCCGTCCTTCGGCCAGCAGGATGATCCGCTTGCCGTCGGGGAAGATCACGTGGTCGACCTGCGGCTTGATGTTGTCCCACTTGTACTGCTTCAGCCCGGCGACGTCGATCTCGTTGTCGAAGTGGCCGATGTTGCAGACGATGGCGTTGTTCTTCATCCGCGCCATGTGGTCGTGCGTGATGATGTCGATGTTGCCGGTGGCGGTGACGAAGATGTCGGCCTTGTCGCAGGCGTAGTCCATCGTGACGACGCGATAGCCCTCCATCGCCGCCTGCAGCGCGCAGATCGGGTCGACCTCGGTGATCCAGACCTGCGCGGACAGCGCGCGCAACGCCTGCGCCGAGCCCTTGCCGACGTCGCCGTAGCCGGCGACCAGCGCCACCTTGCCCGCGACCATCACGTCGGTCGCGCGCTTGATGGCATCGACCAGCGACTCGCGGCAGCCGTAGAGGTTGTCGAACTTGCTCTTGGTGACCGAGTCGTTGACGTTGATCGCCGGGAAGTCCAGGCGGCCTTCCTTGTGCATCTCGTAGAGCCGCTTGACGCCCGTGGTCGTCTCCTCGGTCACGCCCTTGATGGCGGCCTTGGTCCGCGAATAGAACGTCGGGTCCTTCGCGAGGCGCGCGCGGATCGAGTCGAACAGCGCGGTTTCCTCTTCGTTGGTCGGGTGCGCGATGCACGACGGGTCCTGCTCGGCGGTGGTGCCGAGGTGGACGAGCAGCGTCGCGTCGCCGCCATCGTCGAGGATCATGTTCGGGCCGGCGACGCCGCCCTTGTCGGTCGGCCACTCGAAGATCCGGTGCGTGTACTCCCAGTACTCGGCCAGCGTCTCGCCCTTGACCGCGTAGACGGGCGTGCCGCGGACCGCGATCGCGGCGGCGGCGTGGTCCTGCGTCGAGTAGATGTTGCACGAGGCCCAGCGCACCTCGGCGCCCAGCGCCTGCAGCGTCTCGATCAGCACGGCGGTCTGGATCGTCATGTGCAGCGAGCCCGCGACGCGGGCGCCGCGCAGCGGCTGCTCCGGCGCGAATTCGTCGCGGATCGCCATCAGCCCCGGCATCTCGGTCTCGGCGATCTGGATTTCCTTGCGGCCCCAGTCCGCGAGCGCCAGGTCGGCGACGTGGAAATCGGTGAAGTTCTTGGTATCGGTAGCGGCGTTCATCGGTCACTCCATCGTTGGTGACCGCACGAACGGGGACGAGCGTCCCGGACAAGAACACGCTCGTGAACCCGTGTGCGAATCACGGTTCAACGAGCGCGGTTGCGAATTTGGAAACCCCCGAGCCTGGCAGCCTGCGCGGCTGTTGCAACGCTCCTCGGGGATCGGGCAGGAGTATACCCGATTCCGCCCGTGCGACCGCCAAAAGCGAAGGGCCGCGCGAGGCGGCCCTTCGGAACGGATCGGCGACGATGTCGCCGCAGCAGGCAATCAAGCCTTCTTGATCTTCTCGAGCATCTTGAAAATGCCCTTCGACGAGCCCGCGAACAGGCGCTTGTAGGCCTTGCCGAGACAGCGGCGCTCGAGAGTGTTGCGGCGGGTGCGTGAACGTTCTGCCATGGAGACCTCCTCGTATGCGTTGATGGGATTGCGTGCACCGGGCCTTCGTGGACCGGGTGGCGCGATTCGGGTCGCGGGGCGCCCGGCGGCAAGCCGCGCGGGATGCCCGTGGAGAACCCGGGAGTGTACCCGAAAACGCCCCCCGCAGGCGGGCGCCTGTCCTGCCGGCAGCGTCGGGCGGTGGCCCCGGCAGCGCTGATTTACTCCTGCACCGCAGCGCGCAAACCCGCGGTTCGACGTAAAATTGCTGCCGCAGCGAGCGCCGACTCGTACCGCGACTCCGATGACCCCGCCTTCCCGACAGAAAGCCGCCACCACCGAGGGCAGCCGCGCCGCGCGCGCCAAGTCTGCGGTGCCCGGCCGCGCCGCGCCGCCGCGCGCGGTGCACCCGTGGGGCACGCAGAGCGTCCATCGCGCGATCTCGATCCTGCGCGAGCTCGCGACCAAGGGCCAGTATGGCCTGCGCCTCGTCGACATCGCCGGCGCCATGGGGCTCGAGCGCCCGACCGCGCACCGGATCGTGAAGGGGCTGATGGCGCAGGGGATGATCATGCAGGACCCCGACACGCGGACCTATCGCCTCGGCCACCTCGTCTACGAGCTGGGGCTCGCCGCGTCGCCGCACTTCACGCTGCGCGAGCTCTGCCAGCCCGGGCTGCAGCGGCTGGCCGAGAAATCGGGCGACTCGGTGTTCCTGCTGGTGAAGAGCGGCCAGGATTCGGTGTGCCTCGACCGCTTCGAGGGCAGCTTCCAGATCAAGGCGCGGACGCTCGACATCGGCGTGCGGCGGCCGCTGGGCGTCGGCGCGGGCGGCCTTTCGCTGCTGATGGCGCTGCCCCCGGGCGAGATGGAGCGCGTGATCAGCCTCAACTCGCCGCGGTTCGGCGCGTTCGGGCGCCTGACGACCGAGCGGCTGCAGAACGCGATACGCATGTCGCGCGCGGCCGGCTACGCGATCAACGACGAGGACGTGCTGCCCGGCATCGCCGCGATCGGCGTGGCGCTGCGCCCGCGCGAGGGCCTGCCCTACGCCGCGATGAGCATCGCCGGCATCTCGGCGCGCTTCGCCGGCCCCCGCCGCGAGGAGCTCGCGCAGATGCTGCTGAAGGAAGTCCGCGCGATGGAGAAGAAGCTCAACGCGCTCGACTCGCCCTGGGGCTGACGGCTCAGCGGGCCAGCGCCGGGTGCGGCGCGGGCACGCCGTAGTTGCCGCCCGCGTAGAGCAGCGGGACGCGGTCGCCGTGCCCGAAGTCGACCACCTGCCCGACGAAGATCACGTGGTCGCCGCCGTCGTGCTGGAACGCGCTGGCGCAGTCGAACCAGGCCACGCAGCCCTCGAACATCGGCACGCCGGACCGGCTCCGGTGCCACGCCACGCCCTCGAAGCGATCGTCGACCGGCGCCGCGAACCGCTGCGCGAGCTCGATCTGGTCCGCGCACAGGACGCTGATCCCGTAGTGCGCAACCTGCTGGAAGACCGGCAGGCTCCGCGAATGGCGGTTGAGGCTCCACAGCACCAGCGGCGGCGACAGCGACACCGAGTTGAACGAGTTCGCGGTCAGCCCGATCGGGGTTCCGTCCGGCGCGACCGTGGTGATGATGGTGACGCCGGTGGCGAAGCGGCGCATCGCGTCGCGAAACCGGCGGGAGTCGAGTTCTGCGGTCAAGGGGTTTTCCTAGGGAGCGCGCCGGCCGGCCGGACGCACGGTCGCGGAAGCAATCACAGCCGATCCGTCGTGTCGAAGTCCTGGCCGAGGTGGTACTTGCCGATCGTCGCCGCGGTCTTGTCGAGGTTCGAGTGCAGCGTGTGGATGCGCAGGTCCCGCATCATCCGCGCCAGCGGCTCCGTCTCCATCAGCGCGTGCGAGCCGGCGATCTGCGCGGCCTTGTCCATCACCTCGGCGGCGTTGCGCGTCGCGTGGTGCTTCGCCACCAGCGAGAAGAGTTCCGCCTGCTGCAGGTCGCCCTGCGCCCACAGCCACGCCGCGCGGTAGATGAGCCAGCGCGCGGCGTCGATCAGCGCGCGGATCTCGCCCAGCCGCAGCTGCGTGTAGGACTCGCCGGCGGTGCCGCGCTGCGGCAGGTACGCCGTGAGGAAGTCGAAGATTCCCTCGCAGGCGCCGAGGTACTGCGCCGAGAGCGACAGGTAGTGGCGCGCCTGCCAGCGCTCGCGCGGGTAGGTGCCCGGCTCGCCCAGCACGAGGCCGCCGTCGACGTAGCAGTTGTCGAGCGAGAGGTCGGGGCTCACCGCGGCGCGCATGCCGACCGGGTTCCAGGTGTCGGGCACGATCGCGCAGCCCGGCGTCCCCGCGGGCACCGCGACGCCGATGTGGCCGCCGCCGGGCGGGTGCCCCTTCAGCGTCGCGAACACGATCATGAAATCCGCCACCTCGGCGAGCGTCGCGTAGTTCTTGCGGCCGTTCAGGACCACGCCGTCCCGCAACGGCTGCGCCGACGTGGCGAACGCGTAGATGCCGCGCGCGGTCCGGCCCGGCTCGCTGCCGACGGCGCCGACCAGCGCGCCGCGCTCGATCACGGGGCGAAGCAGCGCGGCGCGCTGGGCGTCGGTGCCGACCTGGTCGATGAGGTGCGTCGCGTGCAGGTGGATGTGCAGGCAGTGCGCGGTCGACAGGTCGACGCGCGCCGTCTGCTCGATCGCGAGCAGGTACAGCGCGGGGTCCCTGCCCATCACGCCGCTGCCGAGGCCGCCGCGCTCCTGCGCGATCGTGAGGCCGAGGAGGCCGTTGGCGAAGAAGTCCCGGAGGTTGGCGAGCGGCAGCGTGCGGTCGCGGTCGCTCGCCGCCGCCCGCGCGGCGAAGTGCTCGCGGGCGAGGTAGCCGACGAGCTCGTAGACCTCCTGCTGCGCCTTGCTGAAATCGAAGTTCACGGTCGTTCCTTGGTCCGGGAATGTTCAGGCGGCTGCCGGGTCGACCAGCAGCACTTCCCAGGCGATGTAGTCGCGCATCGCCTGCTCGCCCTGCTTGTAGGGCGGTATCAGTTCGTCGTCCTGCGGCGGCAGCGCGGCCGTCGCCAGCGGCATTCCCGCCGCCGACCACGCGCGCTTGCCGCCGTCGAGCACGGTGACGGCGGTGTAGCCCAGCGCACGGAGCTGCGCACCGGCGTAGACGCCCTGCATGCCGTCCTCGCAGCTGACGACGAGCGGTCGATCACGCGTGCCGGCCAGCGCGTCGATGCGCGCCGCGAGCCAGCCGCGCGGCAGCCAGGCCGCGCCGGGCAGGTGCCCGCGGCGAAAGGCGCGGCTCGTTCCCACGTCGAGGACCAGCGCGTCCGGGTTGGCCGCGATGTGCGCCGCGCACGCCGCGACCGGCACGGGCCGCGCGGCGGCAAGCGCGGCGGCCCAGCCCTGCGGCCCGTCGCGCGCCTTGCCCGTCGCCAGCGCGCCGCCGGC
>CALQLA020000041.1 GCA_943331295.2 Bordetella parapertussis
CGAGCGCAAGCAGCCACTCGATCTCGATGCGGACGCGCGCCCGGATCAGCCCGAACTCGCTGAAGTGGCTGCGCAGCGGCGCGACCTTCGCTGCATAGCGGCCGTCGAGCGGTGACAATGCGGTCAGCGCCGTGAGGGCGCCGATGCCGGAATCGGGTTCTGGGGGCACGGGGAATCTCTCGCAGGACGCAACAACGGAGGATTTTGAGTTTAGCATGGGGGCGTCCGCGGCCCGGACCGCGGCCGGGCCAACCGCGCTCGGCGCCGCGGGCCGGTGCTATACTCCGCGCCGTCCACACCGCCCCCCGCCGGGCCGTGCGGGCACCCCGAATTTCCACGCCCCGCCACCCTCGAATCGATGAAACTCATTGCCTCGCTGACCAGCCCGTATGCGCGCAAGGTGCGGATCGCGCTTGCGGAAAAGAAGATCGAATACACGCTGGTCGTGCAGTCGCCGGCGGCGGCGGACAACACGATCTCGGACTTCAACCCGCTCGGCAAGATTCCCGTCCTGGTGCTGGACGACGGCTCGACGCTGTTCGATTCGCGCGTGATCGTCGAGTATCTCGACACGGTGAGCCCGGTGAGCCGGCTGATCCCGGAACCCTCGCGGCAGCGGATCGCGGTCCGCCGGTGGGAGGCGCTGGCCGACGGGATCTGCGATGCCGCCGTCGCGACCGCAACCGAGAAGCGGCGCGCGGCACGCCAGCAGAACCCGGATTGGATCGCGCGCCAGATGAAGAAGGTGACGCTGGGACTCGCCGAAGCGGCGCGCGAACTCGGCGATCGCGGGTGGTGCAGCGGCGAATCGTACACGCTGGCCGACATCGCGGCCGGCTGCGTGCTGGGCTACCTCGACCTGAGGCACCCGGACATCGCCTGGCGCGACGACTATCCGAACCTGCTGCGCCACGCGGAGAAGTTGGCGAAGCGCACGTCGTTCGCCGAAACCGCCCCGCCGCCCGCCTGACGCCGGCCCGCGCGAAGCGCGTGGCCTGCGCTCACGCCAGCAGCGCGCGCAGGTGCGTCGTCAGCACCTGGGCATCGACCTCCCCCGACGCCTTGCGGATCGCCTTCTCGTAGTCGGGAAACAGGGCAGCGAGGTCGGCCCGATTGGCGCAGCGCTCCAACCGAAGCGTGAACACGAAGGCGCGGATGCCCAGCGCGTTGACCACCGATTCGTTCATGAACGTCTTGGCTTCGCGAAACCGTGCGAACTCGTCGACCGCGGGCGGCGCGTCGGGCAGCGGGATGCCCGCGGCCTCCGCCGGCAGCGCCGCGCCCCCGGCGGGCGCGATGTAGCCGTCGTGGACCAGCGTTTCCAGGAAATTCGGCGGCACGCCGAGCTTCGACGCCTGGTCGCGCAACTCGTCGGTGCTCTTGCGCGGGTCGATCAGGATCAGCATCGTGCGCATCTTGCCGCGCAGGTTGTTGCGCCGGTTGCCGATCTCGTCGGTTCCCTTCGGCGTCTTGGCGTAACGGATGCTGTCTGCCACTGCTCTCCTCCTCCGCCCTGAGGCGCCCGGCTGCCGGCACGCTGCCGGCGCCGCATCATCGCGGCGGGCCCCGAGGCTCTTCCGCGCGGTCGGCTCGCCCGCATTGTAACGAGGACGGCGCCGGCCGAGCCAGAAAAAAGCCCCTCCGCCTTTCGGTGAGGGGCTTTCGCTGCATCGGCCGCGGAGGCGGCATACCGCCGCCGCGGCTTGGCAGGGCGCAGGGGCGGGAGCGCGGCCGGCGCCGCGCCCCGTCAGTGCAGCTTCGTGCCGAGCGTTTCCTTGAGGAACAGCGTGCCGATCACCAGCGATATCACGGCCACGACGATCGGATACCAGAGGCCGTAGTAGATGTCGCCGGTCGCGGCCACCATCGCCGTCGCGGTCAGAGGGAGCATGCCGCCGAACCAGCCGTTGCCGATGTGGTATGGCAACGACATCGACGTGTACCGTATGTTGGTCGGGAACATTTCCACCAGGAACGCCGCGATCGGACCGTAGACCATCGTGACGTAGATCAGCATGATGAACAGGATCAGCATCGTCATCGGGTAGTTGATCTTGGTCTTGTCGGGCGCGCCCGGATAGCCGGCCGCCTTCAGGGCCTCGGCCGTCTTCTTCTCGTCCCAGCCTTCGAGCACCGTATCGCCGATCTTGATCACCACCGCCGACCCCGGCGCGCCTGCGATCGACTGGAACGACAGGCCCTGCTTGGTCATGAAGTCGCGCGCGCGGTCGCATTCGCTGAACTTGCTCCACGGGCCGACGAACAGGTGGAACTTGCAGTCGGTGCCGGTGATCGCGATGGGCGTCTTCAGCGCGAACGACTCCAGCGCCGGGTTCACGTAGTGCGTGAGGCCCTGGAACAGCGGGAAATACGTGACCGCGGCGATGAGGCAGCCGGCCATGATGATCTTCAGCCGGCCGATCCGGTCGGAGAGCCAGCCGAAGAAGACGAAGAACGGCGTGCCGAGCAGCAGCGCCAGGCCGATCAGCGTGTACGCGGTGAGGTAGTCCACCTTCAGCGTCAGCGTGAGGAAGAAGAGCGCGTAGAACTGCCCCGTGTACCAGACGACGCCCTGCCCGGCGGTTGCGCCCAGCAGCGCCAGCAGCACGTACTTGTTGTTCGGGTAGCGCAGGAAGCTGTCGGTCAGCGGCGCCTTCGAGCCCTTGCCTTCGGCCTTCATCCGCTGGAACACCGGCGACTCGTTCAGCTTGAGCCGGATGTAGACCGAGAAAATGAGCAGGATGAGCGAGATCAGGAACGGAATGCGCCAGCCCCATTCGGCGAAGTCCTTGACGTCCATGTAGACGCGGGAAACGCCGATCACGAGCAGGGCGAGGAAGAAGCCCAGCGTGGCCGTGGTCTGGATCCAGCTCGTCGCGTAGCCGCGGCTGTCGTCCGGCGCATGTTCCGCGACGTAGGTCGCGGCGCCGCCGTACTCGCCGCCCAGCGCGAGGCCCTGCAGCAGCCGCAGCGAAACCAGCAGCACCGGCGCGCCCCAGCCGATCGCCGCGTACGTCGGCAGCAGGCCGACCGCGAACGTCGACGCGCCCATCACGATGATCGTCACCAGGAACGTGTACTTGCGGCCGACGAGGTCGCCGATGCGCCCGAACACCAGCGCGCCGAACGGGCGGATCAGGAACCCGGCCGCATAGGTCGCGAACGCCGACAGCAGCGCCGCGGTGTCATTGCCCTTGGGAAAGAACAGCGCCGCGAAGAACGGCGCCAGCGTGGCGTAGAGGTAGAAGTCGTACCACTCGAAAACCGTACCGAGCGAAGACGCGAAAATGACTCGCCGCTCCTCCGCCTTCGACACCGGGCGTTCCGCCGCCGTCGGTGTTGCTGCCTGCGCTGCAGTGGCCATGAAACTCCTCCTCCAAGTATGGTCTGTCCTGCGATCTGCTCGACTGCAGGGGTCTATCCGTCTGCGCGGCGGGGTTGCCCCGCCGCGACGGCGCCCGGTTCCAGATCAACGTGCGCGAAGCCAATAGGAATCCGGCCACGCTGCACTTCCTGCCCGGAACGCTGTTACGCGGTCCGTGCCAAGTGTACGTTAAAACCGGCAAATCATAGCCTCCGGACTTTCGATGTGTCCAGAGGACTTTCGCGGCGGGGCGGGAAGCCGCGGGCGGGACGCGGAAGCCGCGCCCCGCCCCCGGGGTCAGTTCACCTGCTTCAACTGGTCCAGGATCGCCGGATTCTCGAGCGTGGAGACGTCCTGCGTGATCGTCTCGTCCTTGGCGAGCGAACGCAGCAGCCGCCGCATGATCTTGCCCGAGCGGGTCTTCGGCAGGTTCTCGCCGAAGCGGATGTCCTTCGGCTTGGCGATCGGGCCGATCTCCTTCGCCACCCAGTCGCGCAGCACCTTCGCGATGCGGTCGGCTTCCGCGCCGCTCGGCCGCGGCTGCTTCAGCACGACGAACGCGCAGACGGCCTCGCCGGTCATGTCGTCGGGACGGCCGACGACCGCGGCCTCGGCGACCAGCGGATTGGCGACCAGCGCGGACTCGATTTCCATCGTCCCCATCCGGTGCCCGGAGACGTTCAGCACGTCGTCGATGCGGCCCATGATCGTGAAGTAGCCGGTGGTCTTGTCGCGCACCGCGCCGTCGCCGGCGAGGTAGAGCCTGCCGCCCAGGTCTTCCGGGAAATACGACTTCTGGTAGCGATCGGGATCGCCCCAGATCGTCCGCAGCATCGCGGGCCACGGCCGCTTGACGACGAGGATCCCGCCCTGCCCGTTGGGCACGTCGTGGCCGGTTTCGTCGACGATCGCCGCCATGATGCCCGGCAGCGGCAGCGTGCACGACCCGGGAACGAGCGGCGTGACGCCGGGCACCGGCGTGATCATGTGGCCGCCCGTCTCGGTCTGCCAGAAGGTATCGACGATCGGGCAGCGCCCGCCGCCGACCTCGTTGTAGTACCACATCCAGGCCTCGGGGTTGATCGGCTCGCCGACCGAGCCCATGAGCCGCAGGCTCGACAGGTCGTAGTTGGCGGGCGCCGTCGCCGGCGCGTTGCCGCAGGCCTTGATCAGCGACCGGATCGCCGTGGGCGCCGTGTAGAAGATCGACACCTTGTGCTTGGCGATGGTCGACCAGAAGCGTCCCGAGTCCGGGTACGTCGGCACGCCTTCGAACACGATCTCCGTCGCGCCGACCGCGAGCGGGCCGTAGGCGATGTAGCTGTGGCCGGTGACCCAGCCGATGTCGGCGGTGCACCAGAACACGTCCGTGGGCTTGATGTCGAACGTCCAGCGCATCGTCAGCATCGTCCACAGCAGGTAGCCGGCCGAGCTGTGCTGCACGCCCTTCGGCTTGCCGGTGGAGCCCGACGTGAACAGGATGAAGAGCGGGTGCTCGGCGCCGACCCATTCCGGCTCGCAGGTGTCGGGCTGGCTCGCGGAGAGCTCGTGCATCCAGACGTCGCGCGGGGCGGAAAAGCCCACGTCGTTGCCGGTGCGGCGGTAGACGATCACGTTGCGGACGGCCTCGCAGCCGCCCAGCGCGAGCGCCTCGTCGACGATCGCCTTCAGCGGCAGGTTCTTGCCGCCGCGGACCTGCTGGTCGGCGGTGATGACGGCGATCGCGCCGGCGTCGAGCACCCGCTCGTGCAGCGACTTGGCGGAAAAGCCGCCGAAGACGACCGAGTGGGTGGCGCCGATGCGGGCGCAGGCCTGCATCGCGACCACGCCTTCGACCGACATCGGCATGTAGATCACCACGCGGTCGCCGCGGCCGATGCCGAGCGACTTCAGCCCGTTGGCGAAGCGGCAGACGAGGTGGTAGAGCTCCTGGTACGTGACCTTGACGACCGCGCCGTCGTCGGCCTCGAAGATGATCGCGACCTTGCCGGCGTTGCCGTTCTGCAGGTTGCGCTCGAGGCAGTTGTACGAGACGTTGAGCTCGCCGTCCTCGAACCACTTGTAGAACGGCGCGTTCGACTCGTCGAGCGAGCGCGTGAACGGCTTGTGCCAGAGCAGCTGCTCGCGTGCCAGCTTCGCCCAGTACCCGGGGTAGTCGGCCGCGGCGCTCGCGTTCAGCCGGTCGTACTCGGCTCGCGACAGGTTCGCCTGCGCCGCGAAAGCTGCCGGCGGATCGAACACGCGGGTTTCGTGGGACACCGACTCGATGTTGGACATTTGCTGCCTCCTCAGGGGACGTTCGGGGCGCGTCGACGGCGCGCCTGCTCGTTATTGACGGGGGACGGATGCCTGCTACCGGAGTCTAACCAACCGGCCGCCACCCGCGCAACGCGCCGCCCGCGTACAGCGGGGCAAATGCTAGACTTCATGATCCTGGTCAAGTCCCCGCCTCTGCACCGATGCAGTCCTCCGCCCCCAAGTCGCGCCTGCGCCCCCTGCCCCGCCTCATCTTCTTCAGCCGCTGGCTCCAGCTGCCGCTGTACCTGGGCCTCATCGTCGCGCAGGCGGTGTACGTCTACCAGTTCATGGTGGAGCTCCTGCACCTCACCGCCAGGGTGTTCGACCACTCGCTGACCGAAGTCGACACCATGCTGATCGTGCTGGGGCTGATCGACGTCGTCATGATCTCCAACCTGCTGATCATGGTCATCATCGGCGGCTACGAGACCTTCATCTCCCGGCTCGACCTCGAGGACCATCCGGACAAGCCCGAGTGGCTGTCCCACGTCAACGCCGCGATCCTGAAGGTCAAGCTCGCCACCGCCATCATCGGCATCTCGTCGATCCACTTGCTGACCACCTTCATCCGGGCGGGCTCGCTGTCGGAGAAGCAGATGCTCTGGCAGACCGTGATCCACGTGACCTTCCTGCTGTCCGCGGTCGCGATCGCCGCGATCGAGCGCATCCTGCCGCCCCGGGCCCACTGACGGGCGCACCGCAGTGAACCCGCGCAACGACCACAGGGAGGCGGCGCCGGCTCAGCGATGAAGAAGCTGCGAAAATTCCTGACGCCGCTGGCGGCCGACTCGCTCGCCACGCTCAACCTGCCGCCGATCCGGATCGGGCTGCTGACCAAGCTCAACGTGCTGACGGTGGGCCTGATCGTGCTGACGGTGATCGCGATCTCCGCGTTCTACTTCACCCGTCAGTGGTACGACGAGGACGAGGACCTGCGCCTGCACGGCGCGGCGATCGCGGCCACGCTGGCGGCGGTCGTCGATCCCGACGGCGCCGTGGCCGACACGGCGCGACTCGACCGGGTGCTGGACGCGCTTGCCGCCAACCCCCGGATCGCCTATGCGACCGTCGAGAATGCGGGGCGCAAGGTGCTCGCCGAGCGGCGGTTCGCGCCGGGGCTCGCCAATGCGACGCTGCCCGCGCCGGCCGGGGTCGCCGGCCGGGCCGACAAGCCCGACGTGACGATCCTCGGCCAGCGCTACGTCGAGGTGACCGCGCGCTCGCCCGGCGCGGCGACCGGAGGGGCGGGGCGGCCCTTCTACGTTCGCCTCGGCATCCCGTCGGGTCGCACCAGCGCGAACTTCCGCAACGAACTCATCGGCGCGTCGACCGTGGTGGGGCTGATGCTGCTCGCCGCCATCGTCGCCACGCTGCTGCTGACGCGCCGGCTGGTCGCGCCGATGCGGCAGCTGATGCGCGCAGCGAAGTCCGTCGGCTCCGGCAAGCTCGACGTCTACGTGCCGCCGCGCTCGACCGACGAGCTGGGCCTCCTCACGCACACGTTCAACCACATGACGCGGCGCCTGCGCGAGGCGCAGGGCGAGGTCGCCTCGTACCAGCGCACGCTCGAGGACAAGGTCGCACAGCGGACGAAGGAGCTGGAGGTCGCCACCGCCCAGGCCTACCGCCTCGCGCAGCACGACATCCTGACCGGGCTGCCCAACCGCTCGCTGCTCAACCAGCAGCTGGGGCAGATCCTCGCCCAGGCCCGGCGCGACGGCAACCACGTCGCGTGCCTCTTCCTCGACTTCGACCACTTCAAGCGGATCAACGACACGCTGGGCCACGACTCGGGCGACCTGCTGCTGCAGGCGATCGCGCAGCGGCTGTCCGGGGCGGTCCGCGAGTCCGACATCATCGCGCGGCTGGGCGGCGACGAGTTCGTGATCATCCTGCCCGGCCTAGACCCCGCCAACGTCACGTTCGAGACGGTGACGGTGCTGTCGCGGGTGCGCGAATCGCTGCTGGCGCCGTTCAGGCTGTCCGACCAGATGCCCACGCTCACCTGCTCGATCGGCGTGTCGATGTACCCGCTCGATGCCGACGACCCGGTGAGCCTCATCAAGCAGGCCGACACGGCGATGTACGCGGCGAAGGACTCGGGGCGCAACGCCTACCGCTTCTACACCTCGGACATGAACGCGCGGGTGCAGGCGCGGCTGCAGCTCGAAACCGAC
Organism: Bordetella parapertussis; assembly: GCA_943331295.2. Taxonomy (GTDB): domain Bacteria; phylum Pseudomonadota; class Gammaproteobacteria; order Burkholderiales; family Casimicrobiaceae; genus CAIWHR01. The sequence goes on from CALQLA020000041.1 coordinate 7,840, forward strand.
ATGCGGCGCGGCATGATCGAGAACGAGTTCTTCCTCGTCTACCAGCCGCAGGTGGAGATGAAGGGCGGCGGCGCGCGCGGCGTCGAGGCGCTGCTGCGCTGGCGCGATCCCGCGCGCGGCGTCATCGCGCCGGCCAAGTTCATCCCCGTCGCCGAGGAGTCGGGGATGATCCAGGCGCTGGGTGCGCGCGCGCTGCGCGACGCCTGCCGGCAGGTGATGCTCTGGCGCCAGGAAGACATGCACATGCGGCTCTCCGTCAACCTGTCGGTGCAGCAACTGCAGCACGACCGCTGGCTGACGATCGTAGAGGACGCGCTTCGCGCGTCCGGGCTGCCGCCGTCGTCGCTCGACCTCGAGATCACGGAGAGCGTGATCATCACGCACCCCGAGAAGGCGGTGGCCACGCTGGTCAAGCTGAAGGAGATGGGCGTGTCGATCACCGTCGACGACTTCGGCACCGGCTACTCGAGCCTGTCCTACCTCGCCCGGCTGCCGATCCACAGCGTGAAGGTCGACCAGCGGTTCGTCCGCGGCCTCGGCCAGAACCCGAGCGACGGCACGATCACGCAGGCCATCATCGCGCTGTCGCATGCTCTCGGCCTGCGCGTGATCGCCGAGGGCGTCGAGACCGACGAGCAGTACAACTATCTCAAGCGCTTCGGCTGCGACGAGGCCCAGGGCTACCTGATCTCGCGCCCGCTCGAGCCCGCGCAGCTTCGCGCGTGGTGGCGGCTGCAGGCCGACCACCTGCTCGACGTCGACCGGCACACGGGGCTCGGCGCGTAGCCGTCGAACCGACCGCCGGCGTGCCGGGGGGATGGTGCCCATGGCACGGGCCACGGGTTTCACGTTCGTTCAACCCGGACTACGCGTCCGCGGTCACGCGAGATCGCGCGGGGTGTCGACGTCGCGGAGCACGCCCGGATCGTCGACGTCGATGCGCAGCAGTGCGCCGGCATGCGCGGCGACGAGCGAGCGGGCTCCGAAATCGTCGGCGAGCGCGGCGAGCGCCGGTCCGCACGCAGCCCCGAATCCCACCGGATGGCCCCGCACGCCGCCATGGAACGGCGCCGCGAGCGTCGCGCCGGCGCCGACCGCCGCCGCGACGGCGGCGATCGTTTCCACGCGGATCCAGGGCATGTCGGCCAGCGCGACGATCCAGCCGCGCGCGGCGATCGCGGCCCGTACGCCGCAGGCGAGGCTGGCGCCCATGCCGGCATCGGCCTCCGGGCAGGACACGACGCGGGCACCGGCTCCCGCCAGCGCCGCGGCCAGTTCGTCGTCGCCCGGACGCACGACCGCGATCACGGCGGGGATTACCGCCACGAGCTGCCGGCAGGCCGCCACGCCGACCAGCTCGCCGCCGGCCAGGCGGGCGAGCAGCTTGCCACCGCCGAAGCGCAGGCCGCGACCGGCCGCGAGCAGCACGCCGGTCACCGGTGCGCCGGAGCGCGCCGCCGGGTCCGCGCGGCCGGCGGTCGACGTCACCGCGGTGCCGCTTACTCCGGCAGCAGCCGGAACTTGCCGTCGCGGACCACCACCAGCACCCGCGCGCGGTCGTCCATGCCGTTGTGGTTGGTCGGCGACATGTTGAATACACCCTGGCAGCCGATGACCTCGCGCTCCTGCTCGATCGCGTCGCGCAGCGCCGAGCGGAACGCCTCGGTGCCGGGCTTGCCCGCCTTGAGCGCGACGGGAATGGCGCGCTGCAGGATGATGCCGGAGTCCCAGGTGTTCGCGCCGAACGTCGCGGGCCTCTGGCCGAACTGCTTCTCGTAGCTGCCGATGTAGTTCAGCGCGACCTTCTTGATCGGGTTCGAATCCGCGATCTCGTCGATCACCAGCATCGGGCCCGCGGCCAGCACGGTGCCCTCGACCTTCTCCTTGCCGAGGCGGATGAAGTCGTCGGTGGCGACACCGTGCGTCTGGTAGATGACGCCCTTGTAGCCCTGGTCGCGCAGCGTCGTCTGCGGCAGCACGGCCGGGCCGCCGACGCCGGCGATCAGGATGACGTCGGGCTTCGCCGAGATCAGCTTCAGCGTCTGGCCGGTGACGCTGGGGTCGGTGCGCAGGTAGTACTCGGTCGCGACGAGCTTGATGCCCGCCTTCTCGGCCATCGGCGCAAACACCTTGTACCAGTTCTCGCCGTAGGGATCCTTGAAGCCGATGAAGCCGAACGTCTTCACGCCCGTCTTCACCATGTGCTTCACCAGCGCCGCGGCGATCAGGTCGTCGTTCTGCGTGGTCTTGAACACCCAGCGCTTCTTCGCGTCCAGCGGCTCGACGACGCTCTGCGTGCCGACGGTGGCGAGCAGCGGCACCTTACTTTCGGCGATGAAGTCGAGGATCGCGAGGGCGTTCGGCGTGGTCGACGGGCCGACCAGCGCGTCGATGTTCTGCTCCTGGATCAGCTTCTTGACGTTCTGCACGGCGCGCGTCGTGTCGCCGCCGTCGTCGTACTGGATGTACTCGACGGTGACGTCGCCGATCTTCTTCGGCAGGATGTCGCCGGTGTTCTTCTGCGGCACGCCGATGGCGCTGGTGGGCCCCGTGGCCGACACCATCAGGCCGATCTTGACCTGGGCGACGGCGGCAACGGAGAGGCAGGACGCGAGGACTGCGACGGCGATACGGGCAAGCACGGTGTGACTCCTTGGACGGTGCGGGATATGACTCGAATGGTAAACCGAACCGCGCGCCCCGGGGCCGCCCGTCACGGGGCGAAGAACTCCCGCACCTTGTCCATGAACGACTTGGCGCGCGGGTTGTGGGCGCCGGGGTCCTTGTCGCTGATCGCCTCGAACTCGCGCAGCAGTTCCTTCTGCCGCGACGTCAGGTTGACCGGCGTCTCGATCGCGACGTGGCAGAAGAGGTCGCCGTGATGCGAGCCGCGCACCTGCTTGATGCCCTTGCCGCGCAGCCGGAACACCTGCCCCGTCTGCGTCTCGGCGGGAATCTTGATCTTCGCGTGGCCGTCGAGGGTCGGGATCTCGATCTCGCCGCCCAGTGTCGCCGTCGCGAAGCCGATCGGCATTTCGCAGTGCAGGTCCGCCCCCTCGCGCTGGAACACCGAATGCGGCTTCAGGTTGACGACGACGTACAGGTCGCCCGGCGGGCCGCCGTTCATGCCCGCTTCGCCTTCCCCGGTGAGCCGGATGCGGTCGTCCTGGTCGACGCCCGCGGGAATCTTCACCGACAGCGTCTTGGATTTCTTGACCCGGCCGGCGCCCTGGCAGGTCACGCAGGGGTCGGGGATGATCTTGCCCGTGCCGTGGCAGGTCGGGCACGTCTGCTGGATCGAGAAGAAGCCCTGCGCGACGCGCACCTCGCCGCGGCCGTGGCAGCTCGGGCATTCCTTCGGCTTGGTGCCGGCCTTGGCGCCGCTGCCGTGGCACGTCCCGCACTCCTCCATCGCCGGGATGCGGATCTTGGCCTCGGTGCCGCGCGCCGCGTCCTCGAGGCCCAGCTCGAGGTTGTAGCGCAGGTCGGCGCCGCGGTAGACGCCGTTGCCGCGCCCGCCGCGCTGGGCGCCGAAGATGTCGCCGAAGATGTCGCCGAACGCGTCGGAAAAGCCGCCGAAGCCCTGCGCGCCCGCGGCGCCCGCGCCGCCGAAGCCGGCTGCGGGGTCCACGCCCGCGTGCCCGAACTGGTCGTAGGCGGCGCGCTTCTTCGCATCGGAGAGAATCTCGTAGGCCTCCTTCGCCTCCTTGAATTTCTCCTCGGCGCCCTTGTCGTCGGGCGCGCGGTCCGGATGGTGCTTCATCGCGAGCGTCCGATAGGACTTCTTGATGTCCTCGTCGGATGCGTCGCGGGGGACGCCAAGCACCGTGTAGTAGTCGCGTTTCTTTGACATGTCTCTCGCCACTGGATTTCTGAACACCGCAGCCCGGGTTGAGCGCAAGCGAAACCCGGGGCCCTGCCGTCGCGACGGTGGCCCCGGGTTTCGCTGTCGCTCAACCCGGGCTACGGGCCGGGTACGACCTTCGGCTCTCGAACCGCCGTTACTTCTTGTCCTTCACTTCGGTGTACTCGGCATCGACGACCTTCTCGTCGTGCTTCCCGCCGCCCGCGCCGCCCTCGGCCCCGGCACCGCCGCCGCCAGGCCCGCCCGCCGCGCCGGCGGCCGCCTGCGCCTCGGCGTACATCATCTCCCCCAGCTTCTGCGCGGCTTTCGACAGCGCCTCGGTCTTCGCTTCCAGCGCTTCCTTGCCGGCGTCCTTCTGCTTCAGCAGTTCCTCGGCTTCCTTCACCGCGGCCTCGATCTTCGCCTTTTCGTCGGCGCCGACCTTGTCGCCGTACTCCGCGACGGACTTCTGCACGCTGTGCAGCAAGGTGTCGAGCGCGTTGCGCGCCTGCACGACCTCGAGCATCTTCTTGTCGTCGTCGGCGTGTTCCTCGGCGTCCTTCACCATCTTCTGGATCTCGGCTTCGGACAGGCCGGAACTCGCCTTGATCTTGATCGTGTTTTCCTTGCCGGTCGCCTTGTCCTTGGCCGACACGTGCAGGATGCCGTTGGCGTCGATGTCGAACGTCACCTCGATCTGCGGCATGCCGCGCGGCGCCGGCGGGATGCCTTCGAGGTTGAACTGGCCGAGGCTCTTGTTGCCGGAAGCCACGTCGCGCTCGCCCTGCAGCACGTGGATCGTCACCGCGCCCTGGTTGTCGTCGGCGGTCGAGAACGTCTGCTGCGCCTTGGTCGGGATCGTCGTGTTCTTCTGGATCAGCTTGGTCATCACGCCGCCCAGCGTCTCGATCCCCAGCGACAGCGGGGTCACGTCGAGCAGCAGCACGTCCTTGACGTCGCCCTTCAGCACGCCGCCCTGGATCGCGGCGCCGACGGCCACGGCCTCGTCGGGGTTCACGTCCTTGCGCGGCTCGCGACCGAAGAATTCCTTCACCTTTTCCTGCACCTTCGGCATCCGCGTCATGCCGCCGACGAGGATGACGTCGCCGATGTCGGTCAGCTTGACGCCGGCGTCCTTGATGGCGATCCGGCACGGCTCGATCGTGCGCTCGATCAGGTCCTCGACCAGCGACTCGAACTTGGCGCGGGTGATCTTCAGCGACAGGTGCTTCGGGCCGTTCTGGTCGGCCGTGATGTAGGGCAGGTTGATCTCGGTCTGCTGCGACGACGACAGCTCGATCTTCGCCTTCTCGGCCGATTCCTTCAGCCGCTGCAGTGCCAGCACGTCGTTCTTGAGGTCGACGCCCTGGTCCTTCTTGAACTCGGTGACGACGTAGTCGATGAGGCGCTGGTCGAAGTCCTCGCCGCCCAGGAACGTGTCGCCATTGGTCGAGAGCACCTCGAACTGGTGCTCGCCCTCGATCTCGGCGATCTCGATGATCGAGATGTCGAAGGTGCCGCCGCCCAGGTCGTAGACCGCGATCTTGCGGTCGCCTTCCTTCTTGTCCATGCCGAACGCGAGCGCGGCCGCCGTGGGCTCGTTGATGATCCGCTTCACGTCGAGGCCCGCGATGCGGCCGGCGTCCTTGGTCGCCTGGCGCTGCGAGTCGTTGAAGTAGGCCGGCACCGTGATCACGGCCTCGGTGACTTCCTCGCCGAGGTAGTCCTCGGCGGTCTTCTTCATCTTGCGCAGGATCTCGGCCGAGACCTGCGACGGGGCGATCTTCTTGCCGCGGATCGAAACCCAGGCGTCGCCGTTGTCGTGCTTGACGATGCTGTAGGGCATCAGGTCGATGTCCTTCTGGACTTCCTTCTCCTCGAACCGGCGGCCGATCAGCCGCTTCACCGCGAACACGGTGTTCTTGGCGTTGGTGACCGCCTGCCGCTTCGCGGGCGCGCCGACGAGGATTTCGCCGTCATCCTGGTAGGCGACGACCGAAGGCGTCGTGCGCCCGCCTTCGGAGTTCTCGATGACCTTGGGCACGCCGCCTTCCATGATGGCGACGCAGCTGTTGGTCGTGCCGAGGTCGATGCCGATGATCTTGCCCATGTCCTGTTCCCCTCTGGTGTGCTGGATGTCTGCACCGCAACGGCAGATGGCGGCCGGAGAAAACCCGGAATCCGCCGCGGCGCCTGTCGTGCTGCGGCTCGCTTGTTGTTGTAGATGCCGCCGGAAGCGCTCATTTCAAGCGCGCGGGCACCTGATTACGCAGGGCTTTCCTTCGCCTTGGCCACGGCGACCAGCGCCGGCCGCATCACGCGGTCGTTCAGCTGGTAGCCCTTCTGGAAGACGGTGACGACGGTGTTGGCAGGCTGGTCGCTGTCGACCATCGCCATCGCCTGGTGCTGGTGCGGATCGAACTTCGCGCCGGCCGGGGAAATCTCCTTGATCTGCGCCTTGTCGAACGCGCTGGAAAGCTGCTTCAGCGTCAACTCGACGCCGGCCCGGAGCGCTTCCGGCGCCGCGTTGCCGGTGGCGAGCGCCGTCTCGAGCGCGTCGCGGACCGGCAGCAGGTCCTCGGCGAACTTCTCGATCGCGTACTTGTAGGCGCGGGCCACGTCGTTCGCGCCCTGCTTGCGGACGTTCTCGACGTCGGCGCGGGCGCGCAGCCAGGCGTCCTTCAGTTCGGCGGCCTCGTCCTCCGCCTTCTTGAGGAGCGAGGTGATGTCGGGGGCGGGATCGGCAGGGGCCCGATCGGGGATGTGCTCCGCCGACGCGTGGTCGGGGGACATCGCCGGCGGCGGCGCCTCGCGGGCGCCCGGCGGCGATTTCGGATTGTTGAACATGCTCATTGCGGCTCCGGATCGACGTACGGCTGACGTTTCAGGCAATACATTTCGACAATGGGGTCATTCGCGCGCGTTTCAACCGGTGCGGCGAAAGGTTTTCGCACGCCGCCGAAGCGAGTCATTATTACAATCATAATCAAGGAGTTACGAACGAACCGGCAGGCGCCGCAGTCGGCTCCGGCGCGTATTCCGCGCTACCGCTGCGCCCCCAGCGCGTTCGCACGGGCGAGCGTGGCCGAGCGCTCCGCGTCGTCGGGGGGCGGCGGCCAGCCCCGGAGCTCGTTGAGCACGAGGTCGGTGAGCGCGGCGATCCACGCCGGATGCTCGTTGAGGCAGGGGATCAGGTGGAATGCCTTTCCTCCGGCCGCAAGGAAGGACTCCTTCCCCTCCATGCCGATTTCCTCCAGCGTCTCGAGGCAATCGCCGACGAAGCCCGGACAGAAGACGTCGACCCGCCCGGTGCCGGCCTTGCCCAGCGTCCGCAGCGTTTCCGCCGTGTACGGCTGCAGCCATTCCGCCTTGCCGAAGCGCGACTGGAACGTCACCGTGTACTGGTCAGCGGCGAGGCCCAGTTCCTCGGCGAGCAGCCGCGCCGTCTTGTGGCAGTGGCAGTGGTAGGGGTCGCCCAGTTCCAGCAGCCGGCGCGGCAGGCCGTGGAAGCTCAGCACGAGCATGTCGGGGCGGCCGTGCTTCGTCCAATCGTCGTTGACCACCGCCGCCAGCGCCCGGATGTAGCCGGGATCGTCGTGGAAGCAGTCGATCGCCCGCAGCGCCGGCATCCGCCGGGCCTCCAGCGCATAGCGGTAGACGGCGTCCATCGACGATGCCGTCGTGCTGCCTGAGTACTGCGGATAGAGCGGCACGACCACGATGTGACGGCATCCCTGCTCCCGCAGCCGGTCGAGCGCGCCGCGGATGCCGGGATTCCCGTAGCGCATGCCGAGTTCGACCGGCGCGTAGTCCGACGGCAGCCCGAGGGCCTTCAGCCGTTCGCCCAGCGCACCCTGCAGCAGCGACGCCTGCTTCATGCTGTGCACGAGCAGCGGCGAGCCGCCCTCGCCCCAGATCGCCGCGTACTTCTGCGCCGACTTGGCCGGCCGGACCCGCAGCACGATCCCGTGGAGGATCAGCATCCAGACGAGCCGCGGAATCTCGACCACGCGGTGATCGGACAGGAATTGCGACAGGTAGCGCCGGACCGCCGGGGCGGTGGGCGCGTCCGGCGTTCCGAGGTTGATCAGCAGCACGCCGGCCCGGGTGGGCTGGTCGTGGGCGAACGGCGGTTCGGGACGAACGGTGGGCATAGGTGACCGGGGAGAGCCGGGCCCGCGGGTGCGCGGACCGGGGGTTCGTTCAGTGGCCGGGCGCGTAGCACGCGAGCATCGCGTCGGCGTCGCGACGCCCGAGCGCCGCATAGAACGCGGCGATCAGCTGCGCGTTCGCCTCGCCTTCGCCCGCCGGCTCAGACTTCATTGAGCTGGGCGGTCAACGCGTTGGAGAGGAGCCTGGCCGTGATGTCGACGATCGGGATCACGCGCTCGTAGGCCATCCGGGTCGGGCCGATGACCCCCAGCGTGCCGATCACCTGCCCGTCGACTTCGTACGACGCGGTGACGACGCTGCACTCGTCCAACGGCACGAGGCCGGACTCGTCGCCGATGTAGAGCTGGACGCCCTGCGCCTTCTGCGACGCGTCGAGCAGGTGCAGCAGCGACGTCTTCTGCTCGAACAGGTCGAACAGCCGGCGCAGCCGCCCCATGTTCGACGCGAGGTCGCCGGCGTTGAGCAGGTTCTTCTCGCCGGTGACCACCAGCGCCTCGCCGCCGTGCAGCGCCTCGCCGCCGACCTCGACCGCGGCCGCCATCAGGCCGACGATGTCCTCGCGCAGCGACGTGAGCTCCTCGGTCAGCAGCGAGCGCAGCGAGGCGAACGGCTGGCCGGCGTAGTGCTGGTTGAAGAAGTTGGTCGCCTCGATCAGCTGCGCCTGCGAGTAGGGCCGGTCGGTGTGCAGGATCCGGTTCTGCACGTCGCCTTCCGGCGTGACGATGATGAGCAGCACGCGCCGCTCCGACAGCCGCAGGAACTCGAGGTGGCGGAACGACGGCTCGCGCCGCTTCGGCGTCACGACGACGCCGGCGAACTGCGTGAGCTGCGACACGAGCGAGGCCGCAGCATTGACGAGCTGCTGCGGGCGATCGGCGGTGAATTCGCCTTCGAGCCGGTGGATCTCGGCGTCGTCGAGCGGTTTCACGACCATCAGGCTGTCGACGAAGAAGCGGTAGCCCTTGGGCGTGGGGATGCGCCCGGCGGAGGTGTGCGGGCTGGCGATGAAGCCCATTTCCTCGAGGTCCGCCATCACGTTCCGGATCGTCGCCGGCGACAGCTCGAGGCCGGCCTGCTTGGACAGCACGCGTGAGCCAACCGGCTGACCGTCGGCGATGTAGCGCTCGATCAGCGACTTCAGCAGGTATTGGGCTCGGTGGTCCAGCATAGGCCTGCATTCTACTGCGCGAACGCGAAACCGCGGTAAACCGGGGACAGACGGACGGGGTCGCCTGACCGGCCGATGCGGGGCGGCTTTGGCCCCGACAGCGGCTGTGCTTTAATCGGGGCCATGTCCACTCCCGCCTCGCGCACGGCGCCCATGACCCTGCCCCTGTTTCGCCGCGTGGCACTGATCGGTCGCTACGCCACGCCCGGCCTCGCGGAGCCCCTGGCCCGGCTGGCGGCATTCCTCGCCGGGCGCGGCCACCGCGTGGTGCTCGACGCCGAGACGGCGCGGGTCACGCCGCTGCCCGGCTACCCGACCGCCGCCGCCGAGACGCTCGCGGCCGACGCCGACGTCGCCATCGTGGTCGGTGGCGACGGCACGATGCTGTCGATCGCCCGCCAGCTGGCGCCGTACGACGTGCCGCTGATCGGCATCAACCGGGGGCGCCTGGGCTTCCTCACCGACATCCCGCTGGCGAAGATGGAAGCCGCACTGGCGGCGATCCTCGACGGCCGCTACACCGAGGAGCGGCGCACGCTGCTCGAAGCGCGGGTGCGGCACGTCGACGGCAGCGAGGACACCGCGCTGGCGCTGAACGAGGTCGTCGCGAGTCGCGGCCACGTCGGCGGCATGATCGACCTCACCGTCGAGATCGACGGCGGCTTCGTCTACACGATGCGCGCCGACGGGCTGATCGTCGCCACGCCCACCGGCTCGACCGCCTACGCGCTGTCGGCGCAGGGGCCGATCGTGCATCCGCAGGTCGCGGCGGTGCTGCTCGTCCCCGTCGCGCCGCACGCGCTGTCCAACCGCCCGATCGCGGTCAGCGATTCCGCCGCCATCGCGGTCACGCTGAAGCGCGGACGCGACGCCGCGGTCCACTGCGACGGCCAGGCCCACTTCCCGTTCGAGGAAGGCGCGCGGGTGACCGTCCGCCGCGCCGCGTTCCCCGTGCGCCTGCTCCACCCCGAGGACCACGATCACTTCGCGATGCTGCGCGAGAAGCTGCACTGGGGCACGATGCCCGAACGACTGGGAACCCAGTGACCGGCGCATGCTGCAACTCCTGTCGATCCGCAATTTTGTCGTCGTCGAAGCCCTCGATCTCGAGCTCGACCGGGGCTTCACGGTCCTGACCGGGGAAACCGGCGCCGGCAAGTCGATCCTGCTCGACGCGCTCGCGCTGCTCTTGGGCGACCGGTTCGAGCAGCGGCAGCTGCGCCCCGGCGCCGACCGCGCGGAGCTCGCCGCGGCGTTCGCCGTCGACGACCGGCCAGAGGTCGCCGCCTGGCTGCTGGAGCAGGGCCTTGCCGCCGGCAACGGCGCCGGCGAGCTGCTGGTGCGCCGCACGCTGGACGCGCAGGGCAGGAGCCGAGCCTGGATCAACGGCCGCCCCGCCACCCTCGCCCAACTGACCGAGGTCGGCGCGATGCTCGTCGACCTGCACGGCCAGCACGCGCACCAGGCGCTCGCCGCGCCGGACGCGCAGCGCGACCTGGTCGACGCGTTCGGCGGCTTCTCGACGCTGGCGCGCGAGGTCGCCGCCGCCTGGCGTTCGTGGCGCGCCGCCGTCGAGCGGCGCGAGGCCGCCGAACGTGCCGCGCTGGTCGACACCGCGCTGCGCGAGACACTCGCGGCACGCAGCGAGGAGCTCGCCGCGCTCGCCGTCACCGCCGACGAATGGGCCGCGCTGACGCAGTCGCAGGCGCGGCTCGCGCACGCGGCATCGCTGCTGGAGGCCGCCGCCGCCAGCGAGGACGAGCTCACCGAAAGCGACGCCGCGCTGAACCGCCGGCTGTCGGCGATCATCGCGCGGCTCGAGGCCGGCGCCGCGGTCGATCCGGCGCTGCGCGAGGTGGTCCTCCTGCTGGAGCCCGCGCGCATCCAGCTGGCCGAGGCCGCGCGCGAGCTCCGGAGCTACCGGCAGAAGCTCGAGCTCGATCCCCGCGAACTCGCGCGCATCGAGGAGCGGCTGACCGCGATCCACGATGCCGCGCGCCGGTTCCGGGTGCGGCCCGAGGCGCTGCCGGAACTCGCCGCCGAAACCGCCGCGCAGCTCGCCGCGCTGGCCGAATCGGCCGACGTCGCCGCGCTGGGTCGCCGCGTCGCCGAGGCGCAGGCCGCGTACGACGCGCTGGCGGAGGACCTCACGAACAAGCGCCGGTTCGCCGCGAACGAGCTCGCGGTGCGGACGACGGCGGCGATGCAGGCGCTGGCGATGGCCGGCGGGTGCCTCGAGATCGCGCTGACGCCGCTGTCGGCGCCCGCGAGCTACGGCCGCGAGCAGGTCGAGTTCCGGGTGGCGAGCCACCCGAAGCAGGCGCCGGGGCCGCTGGCCCGCGTGGCGTCGGGCGGCGAGCTGTCGCGGATCGCGCTGGCACTGTCGGTGGTCACGAGCGAAGTGGGCGCCGTGCCCACGCTGGTGTTCGACGAGGTGGACACCGGCATCGGCGGCGCCGTGGCGGCAACCGTCGGCCGGCTGATGCAGTCGCTCGGCTCGCGGCGGCAGGTGCTGTGCGTCACCCACCTGCCGCAGGTCGCCGCGTTCGCCGACGCCAATTTCCGGGTGACGAAGCACGGCGATGCCGACGCCGTTCGCGCTGGCGTCGAGGCGCTGTCGGGCGCGACGCGGGTCGAGGAGATCGCCCGGATGCTGGCGGCCGGCCCGATCACCGCGCGCGTCCGTGCGAGCGCGAAGGAAATGCTGGACGCCGGCAGGCGGCCGCCGGCCTGACAGGGCGCCGCGGGAGTCGCCTCGGAGCGACCGGAAGACCGGGGGCCGGTCAGGCCGGGATGAACTTCAGCGCGACGCCGTTGTTGCAGTAGCGCAGCCCCGTGGGCTTCGGGCCGTCGTCGAACACATGCCCCTGATGGCCGCCGCAGCGCGCGCAGTGGTACTCGGTGCGCGGCAACATCAGCTTCATGTCGACCTTGGTCTCGAGCGCGCCCTTCACGAAGTCGTAGAAGCTGGGCCAGCCGGTGCCGCTGTCGTACTTGGTCTTCGATTCGAACAGCAGCAGGTCGCAGCCGGCGCAGACGAACGTCCCCTTGCGCTTTTCGTTGTTGAGCGGACTGGTGCCCGGGTATTCGGTGCCTTCGTGCCGCAGGACGTCGTACGCCGCGGGCGTCAGCAGCTTCTTCCATTCGGCGTCGGTCTTCACGACCTTGACGATCGGCGCCGGCGGCGCGTCCGCGGCGTGCAGGCCCGACAATGACGCGGCGCCGGCGGCGGCGCCGGCAGCGCGGGTGAGAAAACGACGTCGGTTCATCACGGACTCCACGATGTTGGCATTGATCGAATGCGTCTCGCTGCGCATCCGGGGCCGGGTGATCCGGTACCCGGCGCAGTCCCCGTTGGTCGAGCGGCAGCGCGCAAAGCTTACGCGGGAACGCCGCCGGCGGCATGATAAACGCGCCGGCAAGAACGAGAACGGCCGCGCGGGGCACCCCGGCGGCCGGCGGTCGGGCAGGTGCCGGGTTCAGGCCTTGCGCTTGGCCGACTTGCCGTTCGCCGTGGTGACCTGGGCGACCTTCGGCGCGAAGGTTCCCTTGACCCCGGCCTTCTTCGCGGTCGCCTTGGTGGGCTTGGAGGTGACCTTTGCCGTGCGCACGGGCATCGCCTCGCCGGTTTCGAGCCAGTACTTGACGCGCATTGCGTCGCCGATCCGGGTGTAGCGGCCGAGCGAGTCGAGCAGCACGATCACGACGGGCCGGCTGGAGATCGTCGCCATCATCACGAGGCACTTGCCGGCCTCGCGGATGAAGCCGGTCTTGCTCACCTGGATGTCCCAGTCGGAACTCTTCACCAGCGCGTTGGTGTTGTTGAACCCCAGGAGCTGGCCGGTGGGCTGGATTTCGACGAAGTAGCTCTGCGTCGTGCTGAATTCGCGGATCTGCGGGTATTCGGCCGCCGCGGCGACGAGCGTCGCGAGATCGCTCGCGGTGGACACGTTCTGCGCCGAGAGGCCGGTGGGGTCGGAAAAGCGCGTCCGCGTCATCCCGAGGGACTGCGCCTTGGCGTTCATCGCCGTGATGAACGCCGGTGCGCCACCGGGATAGTGACGGGAGAGGCTCGACGCGGCGCGGTTCTCGGAGGCCATCAGCGCCAGCCGCAGCATCTCGCGGCGGGGCAGTTCGGCCCCCATCCGCAGCCGGGAGTGCGAGCCGCGGAGATAGTCGAAATCGTCCATCGCGATCGCGATCATCTCGTCCGGCGGCAGGTTCGCGTCGAGCGTCACCATCGCCGTCATCAGCTTGGTCACCGAGGCGATCGGCGTGACGTCGTCGGTCGCCTTCGAGTAGATCGGCCGCTTGGTCGTCGCATCGAGGACGAGCACGTTCGCCGACGCGAGCTTCAGCTTGCTGGCGTCGAGCCTGGCCGGATCCTGCGCCCACGTCGCCGCGGCGACGAGAAATGCAGATAGGCCAAAAAAAACAGGGAGAAGGCGGAGTTTCATAAGGTTGCGCATTAGCTAGCAAGCTTTATAGCACGGGACTTCGGGCAATGCCAATCCCCGGGGCGGACGGCAATCAGGCGGGGACGCGGGTTTGGTCGTCGGCGTCGGCATCCGCGCGATCGTGCATGTGCTCCTGCTGCAGCCGCCACATCCGCGCATAGACGCCGCCGGCCGCCAGCAGCGCGGGGTGCGTGCCGCGCTCGACGATCACGCCCTGGTCGAGCACTAGGATCTCGTCGGCGTCGACGATCGTCGACAGCCGGTGGGCAATCGTGAGGGTCGTCCGGTTGCGCGAGATCTGCCGCAACTCCGCCTGGATCGCCTTCTCGGCGCGCGAGTCGAGCGCGCTCGTGGCCTCGTCGAAGATCAGGATGCCGGGGTCCTTCAGCACCGCGCGCGCGATGGCCACGCGCTGCTTCTCGCCGCCGGACAGCTTCAGCCCGCGCTCGCCGACCGGCGTCTTGTAGCCCTCCGGCAGCGAGCGGATGAACTCGTGGATCTGGGCGAGCTCCGCCGCGGCGACGATCTCCGCGTGCGACGCCCCCGGCCGCCCGTATGCCATGTTGTACTCGATCGAGTCGTTGAACAGCACGGTGTCCTGCGGGACGATGCCGATCGCCGCGCGCACCGTCGCCTGCTGCACGACGCGGATGTCCTGCCCGTTGATCGTGATGCGGCCGGCGCCCACGTCGTAGAAGCGGAACAGCAGGCGCGCGAGCGTCGACTTGCCGGAGCCGGAGGGGCCGACGACGGCGACGGTCTTGCCCGGCGGAATCACGAAGCTCACGTCGAACAGGATCTGGCGGTTCGGCTCGTACGAGAAATCGACGTGCTCGAAGCGGACCTCGGCGTCTCCCGCGACCAGCGCCGGCGCGCCGGGCGCATCGGCGACCTCGGTGTTGACGGCCGTCAGCTCGAACATCCGCTCGATGTCGGCCAGCGCCTGCTTGATCTCGCGGTAGAGGACACCCAGGAAGTTGAGCGGGATGTAGAGCTGGATCATGAACGCGTTGACGAGCACGAGGTCGCCGATGGTCATCGTGCCGGCGACGACGCCGACCGTCGCCCGCCACATGATCAGCGTCACCGCGCAGGCGATGATGGCGCTCTGGACCACGTTGAGCAGCGTCAGCGAGGTCTGGCTGCGGACCGCGGCGGTCTCCCAGCGCTGGAGGCTCTCGTCGTAGCGGCGCGCCTCGAACGCCTCGTTGCCGAAGTACTTGACCGTCTCGTAGTTGATCAGGCTGTCGATCGCGCGCGAGTTGGCGCGGGAGTCGAGCTCGTTCATGTGGCGGCGGAAGCCGGTGCGCCACTCGGTGATGACCACCGTGACCACGATGTACAGCGACAGCGCGCCGGCGGTGATCGCGATGAAGGTCCAGTCGTAGCGCGCGATCAGGATCGCCGACACGAGGCCGATCTCGACGAGTGTGGGCAGGATCGAGAACAGCGTGTAGCTGATCAGCGACGATATGCCGCGCGTGCCGCGCTCGATGTCGCGCGACAGGCCGCCCGTCTGCCGGGCGAGGTGGAAGCGCAGCGACAGCGCGTGCAGGTGGCGGAACACGTCCAGCGCGATCGTGCGCACCGAGCGCTGCGTGACCTTGGCGAACAGGAACTCGCGCAGCTCGGTGAACGCGGTCGTGGACAGCCGCAGCGCGCCGTAGCCGACGAGGAGCGCCAGCGGCACGACGAGCATCGCCTTCGACTGGTCGAGGCTGTCGACGATCTGCTTCAGCAGGATCGGGACGCCGACGTTGGCGACCTTGGCGGCGACCAGCGCGCACAGCGCGGCGATGACGCGATACTTGTAGGCCCACAGGTACGGAAACAGGGCGGCGACGGCGTGCCAGTCGGTCTTGCGGCCGGAGCGCGGCGCGGGAGATGGCGGCGAGGAGTGATGGCGCATGGTGGCGCGAGTTTACGCCTCGGGCGGCGGCGGCTTCGAGCCGCCGTGGCCCGGGCGCACCGCGCGGGGCCCGCGGAACCACTCGTTGCGGCCGTAGCCCATGATGCCCATCGCCAGCCGCACGGTGCCGTACGCGATCCAGTTCAACGCCTTGTGGAACCGCGACCGGTCGGCCCAAGACCGCGGTCCGACCTGGCGCGAGCCGGCCGCGATCATCGCCGTGAGCTCCTCGCGGAGCTCGCCGGCAAAGCCGATGTCGCGGACGAAGATGTTCGCCTCGCGCGCCATCAGCAGGCTGTACGGATCGATGTTCGACGAGCCGACGGTCGACCACTTGCCGTCGATGACGGCGACCTTCGCGTGCAGGAACGACTGGTGGTACTCCTGGATCGCGATGCCGGCCGCAAGGAGCTGGCCGTAGAGCGCGCGCGTCGCGTAGTGCAGCAGCACGTACTCCACCCGCGCCTGCAGCAGCAGGGTCACGCGCACGCCGCGGCCGGCGGCGGCGATGAGGGCGCGCCGGAAGCGGATGCCGGGAAAGAAATACGAATTCGCGATCAGGATCTCGTGCCGGGCGACGCGGATCGCGGCCAGGTACGCGCGCTCGATGTCGCGGCGGTGCCGCAGGTTGTCGCGGATCGAGAACTTCGCCGTCTGCGTGCCGGCCCGCCGTCCCGGGCGCGGATCCGGGAACAGCGGCACCTCGGTGGCCTGGAACTGCACGAGCTCGTTGATCGCCCACACGCGCTGCATCGTCTGCTCGATCGACGGCAGCAGCGCGCCCTCGACGCGCACCGCGAAGTCGACGCGCGGCGGCTTGTGGCGCGGCGTGTTCATGTCGTCGATGATGTTGATGCCGCCGACGAAAGCCACGTCGCCGTCGACCACGACGAGCTTGCGGTGCAGCCGGCGGAGTCGATGGAAGCGGAACTGCCAGGGAGCCACCTCGGGCCGGTACTTGAGGAGCCGCACGCCGCCCGCCACGATCTCCCGCTCCAGCGCCGGGGTAAGGAAATGCTTGGCGCCCCAGCCGTCGACCATCACGCGCACCGTGACGCCGCGCTCCGCGGCCCCGGTCAGCGCCGCCGCGACGGCGCGTCCGATCGTGTCGTCGGCAAAGAGGTAGGTCTCGAGCCAGATTTCGCGCCGCGCCGCGGCAATCGCCTCCAGCAGCGCCGGGAAGTACTCGACGCCATTCCTCAGCAGGGTGATGCGGTTGCCCGGGATGAAGCGGTTCATTGCCAGCGCTTAAGGCGTCTCGAAGGTCGCGCCCAGCGCCGCGTGGTCGGACAGCCTCCCCCAGGGAAAGGCGAACTGCACGCGGGCCTCGGACACCTTGAGGCCGCGCGCGTAGATGCGGTCCAGCCGGAACATCGGCAGCACCGACGGATAGGTGCGCGCGGAACGGCCGCGGTCAGCCTCGAACACCTCCTCCACGCCGAGCTGCTCGACCAGCGTCCGGTTCGCGCGGTGCCGCCAGTCGTTGAAGTCGCCGGCGATGATCAGCGGATCGTCGCGCGGCACCGTCGCGCGGATCCGCTCGCACAGCGCCCGGATCTGCCAGGTCCGGCCGCGCTCGAACAGCCCGAGATGCACGTTGATGCAATGGAGCGGCGGCCCGCCGTCGCCGAGGTCGAGCAGGCAGTGCAGCAGTCCGCGGCTCTCGAACTGGTGCGCCGAGATGTCCTGGTTCTCGACCGAGGTTATCGGGAACCGCGACAGCAGCGCGTTGCCGTGGTGGCCGTGGCGGTAGACCGCGGTCTTGCCGTACGCGACCTCGTGCCAGACCTTGTCGGCGATGAATTCGTGCTGCGGCTTGACGGGCCAGTCGTGGTAGCGGCCGGCGTGCTGCTCGTGCACTCCCTGCACCTCCTGCAGGAACATGATGTCTGCATCGAGCCCGTGCAGCTTGTCGCGCAACTCGTGGATGACCATCCGCCGCTTGAGGTGCGAGAAACCCTTGTGGATGTTGTAGGTGGCGATGGTGAAGCGCATGGGGGGACCGGCGGGGGCGGAGTCCGATTTTACTCGGTAAGCCCGGGCCGTGCGGTGGCGCCCGCGCTCCCGGCGGGCTACACCAAATTTTTTCCGGCGTGTAAGATTTCCGACTCGGAAACGACCGTCGCAGCAGACGGGCGCTTCCGCCTGTCGCACCCTTCCACCCCGTCAGGAGATTTCGCCATGAACCCCCAAGCCACGATCCAGGCCGCCCTCGCCGGACTCCTCGCCATCGGCGTCGCGGGCAGCGCGCTCGCCGGCCCGGCCACCCCGAAGGCCGACCAGGAAAAATGCTACGGCATCGCCAAGGCCGGCCAGAACGACTGCGGCACCGCCAAGCACGCCTGTGCCGGCCTGGGCGCCAAGGCGGACAAGGACCCGGCCGAGTGGAAGTACGTCGACAAGGGCACCTGCGAAAAGGTCGGCGGCAAGACCGCAGCGCCGAAGGCCTGAGCCGTATCGCGTAGCCCGGGTCGAGCGCAAGCGAAACCCGGGCTACGACAACGACAGCAACCCGATGACCCGTCCGCCAGTGCTTTCCGCCACCGCCGGCATCGGCCTGCGGGCGCCGCACGTCCGCGAGGTCGACGCCACCCGCCCGCCGGTGGGCTGGCTCGAAGTCCACAGCGAAAACTACTACGCCGACGGCGGCCCTGCGCTCGCCGCGCTCGACCGCCTGCGGCGCGACTATCCGCTGTCGCTGCACGGCGTCGGGATGTCGCTCGGCTCCGCCGACCCGCTCGATCGCGACCACCTTGCCAAGCTGAAGCGGCTGATCGCGCGCACCGAGCCGGCGCTCGTCTCCGAGCACCTGTGCTGGAGCGGCATCGGCGGCCGGAGCCTCAACGACCTGCTGCCGCTGCCCTACACCGAGGAGGCGCTCTCGCACGTGGCGGCGCGCGTCGCCGCCGTGCAGGAGGCGATCGGCCGCGAACTGCTGGTCGAGAACGTGTCGTCGTACCTGCAGTTCGACGCGTCGACGATTCCGGAGTGGGAATTCGTCGCCGCCGTCGCCGCGCGCACCGGTTGCCGGCTGCTGCTCGACGTCAACAACATCCACGTCAACGCCGTCAACCACGGCTTCGACGCCGACCGCTACCTCGCCGCCATCGCGCCCGCGTCGGTGGCCGAGATCCACCTCGCCGGCTTCGACGCCAGCGGCGACTGCCTGATCGACACCCACGGCGCGCCGGTCGCACCACCCGTCTGGGCGCTCTACCGGCGCGCGATCGCGCGCTTCGGCCCGCGGCCGACGCTGATCGAGTGGGATACCGACATCCCGCCGCTGGCCACGCTGCTGGCCGAGGCGGCGACGGCGCAGGCGATCCTGGACGCGAGCCATGTCGTCGCTGCGTGACATCCAGCAGGGCTTCGCCGACGCCCTGTTCGCGGCCGACGGCGCGCTTGCCGCATCGCTGCCGGGGTTGAGCGCCGGCGCGATGGACCGCATCGCGATCTACCGGACCGCGGTGTTCGCGAACTACCGCAATGCGCTGCGCGCGTCGTACCCGGTGGTCGCGCGGCTGGTGGGCCTGCCGTTCTTCAACGCCGCCGTCGATGCGTTCGTCCGCGCGCGGCCGTCGGAAAGCGGCGACCTCAATGTCTACGGCGACGCGTTTCCCGCTTTCCTCGCCGCCCACGCGCCTGCCGCGCACCTCGCCTACCTCCCCGACGTCGCGCGGCTCGAATGGGCGCAGGACGAGGCGCAGCGCGCCGCCGATGCCGCGACCGCGCCCGAGTCCGTGCTGCAGGCATTGGCGGCGACCCCGCCCGAGCGGTTGCCGGCGCTGCGCCTGGCGCTCCACCCCTCCTGCCGCCTCGTCGCCTCGCCGTTTCCCGTGCTGCGGATCTGGCAGGTCAACCAGCCCGGGTTCGACGGCGACGACCACGTGAGCCTCGACCTGCCGGGCGACCGGCTGCTCGTCTGCCGCGAGGCTTCCGGCGTGACGCTCACCCGCCTGCCGGCCGCTGATCACGCCTTCCTCGACGCGCTGTTCCGGGATGCCACGCTGGGCGACGCGCTTGCCGCCGCGCAGGACGCCGCACCGGATTTCGACCTCGGCGCCGCGCTCCGGAGGGCGATCGCCGGCGGCGCGATTGCCGGCATCGCGTGACGAGCGCCGCGTCGCGCCGTAACCCTGACCCCCCGATGATTCCCGCCAGCACGTCGCTTCCGCTCGCCCACCGCGTGGTTCGCGCCTACGGCTGGATCGCGGCGCTGGCCGTGCCGCTGCAGTCGGTCTTCGCCGCGGCGATCAGGCTCTAGGTCGGCCGCGTGTTTATCGCGATCTACGGGCCCGGCAAGCTCGCCCTCGACGCGTGGCTGGAACGGCGCTTCGCATGGCGCGGCAGGCGCAACCCGATAGACGATGTCGCCCGGATCGAGCGGAGCGGAGCGAAACCCGGGGCAGCGCCGCGATGGGCAAGGTGAATCGCGACTCACACCGCGCGCTCGCCGCAATCGACGTCGTCGCCCGCATCCCCGCTACCCCAGTCCCCGGGCAACCATCCCCGCTGCACATGCCTGCGAAACGACGAATGAGGCCATTCGGCCGGTCGCGTTGCATGGCCGTGCTTCACCGGGTTGTAGTGGATGTAGTCGACGTGCCGCCTCAGGTCGGCGTCGTCGCGGATCAGGTGTTCCCAATATCGGGATTGCCAGAGGTTGGTCTTCGTCCCGGGCAACGTCGGCCCCTCGCGATATTGCCGGCGGGTGAACGCGCGCTTGATGAGGCTCCATCGCAGCGCGCAGTCGGCGTCGCCTTCCGGTAATGCCCAAACACAATGCAGGTGCTCCGGCAACACGACGATGGCCATCGTCTCGAACGGATACGCGGCGCGGCATTTTCGGAACGCGATGCCCAGCGCATCGATGCGATCCGTCAGCAGCGACGCACGGCGATCGGCGAGCGTCACCGTGAAGAAGTACCTGCCACCGGGAGCGAGTGCGCGACGATAACTGACCATCGAGCGAGCATAGCGGCGATGCGCGGCAAGCGATCTCGTCCATCCGGATGAGCGGAGGCGCGTGGACGATGCCCTGTCCCCGTGCCTGCGTGGCCCGCGCCTTTCGTAGCCGGTGGCGCCAGCAACGCCTGCTTTCCCATCTTGCCTTCCGTTCATCAGAAAGTTGCCAACATTCCGATGTAAGTGAAACCGGGGCCGGATCGGTTTCGCCTCAGTTTTGCCTCAATCCAACCTCGGTTCCGCCACGGCTTCGCCTCAAGTCCGCCTCAGCGTCGCCGCCGCTTGCGTACGCCTTCGACCGCACGCCGCAGATAGAGCCACGGCAGCCGCCAGCGCCCCTGCACGCCGTACTTGCCGAGCACGTATGCGGATGGAGGGAAGAGCATTTCCTTGATCAGGGCCGCGCGATCCCTCCACTTCGGCAGCGCACGCAGCGCGAGCCTGAGGGCGGCATTCTGGTCCGCTTCCAGAAAGTTGGCAGAGAGCTCCCGCTTCCCGGAGTGGGAGAGCGCTTCGAACAGGCCGGCGGGATAGGCGGTGCCGTACGCGTGCCGTGCCGCTTCCAGCGCGTCGATGCAGATCTCGCGCATCTCTTTCGCGACGCACTGCTCGATGAACTCGCGCCACTCCGTCGCGCTCATGGCGGTCGCGAGCAGGTGGATGTCGTAGAGCCAGATCCGGCGTTCAACCTCCGGCCCGTCGATGGCACGATGGCCGGCGCGGTGCATGCACGCGAGGAGCAGGGCGTGCGGCGGGTAGAGCGTCCGCGCGTGCGGACCGAGCTGCGGAACAGCAACGGCACGTGCCCGCATCTCCTCGTAAGCGAGGGAATTCGCGAACACCGGCATGTTGTTCACCTGCCAGTGCAGATCGACAACGTGGTCGAGCTGCCCGATGCTCCTGGTGAAGTATTCCTCGTAGCTGACGAACCTCCCGCTGACGGCGTTCGGGCGGCGGTAGCCCAGGGCCTCAAGCGTCGCGGTGGTCACCGCGCGATCGCGAACCGCGATGAGGAGGTCGGTGTCCGAACGCGAGCGCAGCGCCGGGTCACGATAATGCGTGTAGGCGAGGGCCGCTCCCTTGAGCAGCAGTCCTTCGACGCCGGCATCCGCGAGCGCGGCGAGAACGGCGACCAGCTCGACCTCGCGCAGCATGTCGACCGCAGCGACTATCCGCGTGGCTCGCGCGAGCTTGTCGTGCACGGCCGCCGGCCAGGCAGCCCATTCTGGCGTAGCGCGCAGATGGTGATGCAGCAGCGGGATCAGCCCATCCTGCTCGCAGAGCTCCAGCAGGCGCCGCACGACGACGTCCTCGTCCTGCCGCGGCGGCCAAGCCAACGGCTCGCCACGCAGGACCTGGGCCAGCAGGCGTTCCTCGTCCGATCTGGGAAACATGATGCGTAAGGTACCGCAACTCGCAGGCGCGTGTAGACCGGCGCCGCGATCTTCGCGGAAATCCGTTCCAGCAGTTCCAGCAAATGCGGAGGCCGCAGGCGTCAAAGCGTAGGCCTCGAAGCCTTCCTCGTGGTCCGCCACCGGCGCCGGGATTGCCCCCGCCGCTCGGGCATGCAATACGTCAGAGCCTCGACATTGTACTGATAGGTCAGCTCGCCGCTGGCCACCGCCCCATCAACCTTGCCCAGACACCCTGCCGCTTCGACACCCGCTCGGGCGCGAGCTGCGCCGGCACCGGCGCCACCTCGTGCGGCGGCCGATTCTCCAGGATCGCCAGCGGCCGGTCGACCACCAAGCGCGTTGCCTCGTCGACCCCGACCCACTTGGCGGCTGCCTGCCTGCCCTCGGCCAGCAACGGTGCCCGATGCTCGATGCCGTGCGCATCGGTTGCGAGCAGGTGGACCATGCCGTCGTCGAGCATCCGCTCTGCCCAGTACTGCGCGTTGGAACCGAAGCGTCCAGTCAGGCTGCCGGCGGTCACCTGCAGCCAAACCCCGCTCCGGAACAACGACCGGAACACGGCGTAGTGTCCCTCGATCCACGACAGCCGCTCGGGATGCGTGAGCACCGGCACGTAGCCGGCGGCAATAAAGTTGAACACCGACGCCTCAAACCTCGGCGGCGCGAAGTGGTGCGAGGGCTCGAGCAGGAAATAGCGCCCACCGTGCAGCGTCGGCGCGCTGCCTGCACGAACGCGGTCGAAGAGCTCCGGCGTCAGGTGCGCGTCGGCGCCGAAAGTCAGCTTGAGCGCGATCCCCGCGTCGTCGAACCTGGCCTGCAACGCCACGACCCGCGCCCGAATGCCGGCCGTGTCATTCTCGTAGAGCCCCGGGTAGATGTGCGGCGTGCACGCAACGATCTGGATCCCGTCTTTCTCCGCAATCCGTGCCATCTTCAGCGCCGTCGCTTCGTCCTTCGCGCCGTCGTCGATCCCCGGCAACAGGTGACAGTGAAGGTCGATCATCGCGCGGAAGTGGGCCGATCCGGTAGCGGCGGCAGCTCGATCCGGGACGGCGTCCCGAGCGACGCCCCGGATGGCCGGCTTTTGTGCCGCTCGCCGGGGAACGATTCCTTCGGCCCGACCATCGGGCGGAACATGATGCCGGCCAAGGTCGCGAACCACATCGCGATCGCCGGCATGTGCAGCGGAAACTCGAACAGGCTGTGTATGATCACCGGCAGCATCCCCAGCCCCGCGCCGACCTGCAGCAGCGTGAAGCTGCGTCCGCCCTCGGCGAACAGCAAGTCGCGCATCCGCGCCAGATACGCGAACAGCAGCAGGCCGACGATCACCGGGGCCACGATCCCCATCTCCATCAGCGCCTGCAGATAATCGTTGTGCGCGTGATCGATGTACCCGCCTGCATCGTTGACCTGGTAGCGGGGAAAGACGCCGGCGAACGTGGACAAGCCGCTGCCGAAGGGCAGGAACTGGAGCGCGGCGTTCCACGTCGCCGCGTAGATCGACGTGCGAAAGTCGGCGCTGCCGCGCAGATTCACCGAGGAGAAGCCTTCCAGCACCGGCCCCATGCCGATCGCCAGCGCCAGCAGGACCGAAATGGCCACGACGCTCAGCACGACCCAGCTCGCGAATCGCGTGCGCGTGTCGCCAATGCTGGCGGCGCGCGCCCGCACCAGCACGATGCCCGAGCAAGCAAGGCCGATCAGGCTGGAGGCGATGCCCGCCCTCGAGCGCGTGAAGAACAGGCAGAGGAGAATCATCACTGCGACCGCGATCAGCAGCACCCGCTGCGCAATCGCCTCCGAGCCGGGCTTGCGATGCGGGCGCTGCACCCGCCGCAGCCCTGGGCGCAGGCTGTAGACGAGCAAGCCCACGATCACCGGCAGCACCATCGCCAGCATCGCCGCGAGATGGCTGCGATTGACGAACGTGCCGATCGCCGCGTACTGACCCGGCTCTTCGTTACCGAAGTAGAGCGCGCCGCCGCCGCCTGGCGCGACCTGGAACAGCCCGAGCAGTGCTTCTCCCCCGGCCAGCACGACCATCGCCAGCAGCAGCGTGCGCGCCCGTTCCATGGGCAGTCGAGCCCCGATGAGCAGGCACGCCAGCGGCGGCAGCAGCGCCAGCCAGCCGTACTCGGTCAATGACGGCAGGATCGAGATCGGGCGCCAGATCCCAACGCCGTCCGGCGCGCCGAACCGTTCCAGCAGTTCGGCGTAGAGCCCGTGCCCTGGCAGCAGTCGCCAGACCGCCTCCGGCAATGGAATCAGTTGGACCAGCGGGTAGAAGAACAGCAGACCGATCGCCCACAGCAGCGCACGCGGCAACTCGATCCGCTCACGGCGCAGGGCGAGGGTGACGAACAGGAAGGCGATCGCCGCCAGCTCGAGCAGCAGCAACGGCACCGGCCGGTTGCCCGCCTTGTACAGCGGGGCAGCCAGCAGGAAGACGGCGAAGGACCAAAAAAACGTGGAGCCCGCAGGCTCCACGCTGGCGTGAGCTTTGGTTTCGATGGCCGGTCAGTTGGGAGTGGGGTTTTGGCCTTGCTTGTTGGAGTCGTTGGCGGCAGCGCCGATGGCCAGCGCTCCCGCCCCGATCAAGACCCAGGTGGCACCGCCGACGGTCGTCGCAGCAACCGCCCCTCCAGCGCCAGCCGCTGCCCCAAGCGCTCCAGCGGTTCCAGCGGCGCCAGCGGCGCCAGCGGCGCCAGTTAGCGGGTACACGCCGCGATCGATTCGATCCCTGTCGAGCGTGACCTGGCCACTCCGCGCCAGCAGCCTCCCCGATACCTCGCTGTCCACCGCCACGTCGATGCGGCTGGTCGCGATCACGTTGCCGACGAAGCGGCTCTCCTTGCCGAGTGAAGCCGAACCCCCGACCTGCCAGAACACGCTGCCCAACAGCGGACGCACGCCGCTCCTGCCATCGCCGCCGTTGCCCGCAGGCTTGCCATTGCCCGTGGATTTGCCATTTCCACTGCCGTTGCCACTCGCCGGCGCTTCCCCGTTCTTCTCGCGGACGACCGATCCGGCATCGGTGATCAATCCCGCGCCGATCTGGAACACGAACGCCGCCCCAGGATCCCCCTGCGCGTCGAGTACGAGCTCGCCGGTCAGGCGCGCCGGCGCCCCGGTGACGCAATACACCCCGGGCGTGAGCGTGAGTCCACCGAGGTTCTGCCCCGAGAGATCCACATTGCACTCCATGGCGGCGAGTTCGTCGTAGGCCCTGCCCGCATCGGTCTGCGCCTGCTTCGCGGCCTCGTCTGCCGCGTGGAGGCTCCCGTTCACCACGCGGCCCGGCGGAAATCCGGTCACGCCGGCGCCGGGGCTGACGCCGACCTCGCCGGTGACCACCGACGCGCCGGCATTGATCACTGCCGTTCCGCCGAGCACGGCGAAATCAGCCGCCTTGCCCAGCGACGGCTCCTTCGCCGTCGAGCATTCGCCGCGCTCGCGCACGACGTAAGCCTTGTTTTCCGGCAGGCGGACCGCGCAGCCCTTGTCGTAGACAACCGTCGCGCTGCCGCCCGCCGTCGTGATCACCCGCGTGCTGGGCGCCAGTCGCTGTTCGCCGGTGGCCGCCGCCATCGCATCGGCCTGGCTCACCAGGACGCCGCCGACGATGCTGGTCAGCTTGGCAACGGTGCGCGGCGCAGCCGACGGCTGGGCCATGACCGTGCCGGCAGACAACGTCGCACCGAACCCAAGGACGACGGCGAGCATGCGAATGGTCATGATAACTTTCCGATCAGAGATGAGGCTGGTTCTTGCGCGGGCATCGACGGCGCGATTGCGTTGCTGGGACAACGAGCAGGCGCTAGGGCGACCGACGCGCTGCGGCCAGCCGCTGCGCCAAACGAACCGCTGCACCAAAAAAGTCCACGTCCCACCCCATGGTAGCAATCACCCTCCCCTCAGTCAATCTTTCGCGCCACCAGATCGTCGAACCAGAGGTCTCCTTTGAGGCGCACCCTGACCTCTTCCGCCGAATTGGCCTCGCTTCTCGACGGTGCAAGCTCCAGCCGCAACGTTTGCACTGGGCAATTGGCAGGAACGGAGAATTCGTTGTGCAATTTTTTCCAATCAGACAATCCGATCAGGCGATCGGTCGCAAACAGCTGGCCAGTTTCGCGGCCCGCTTCGTCGCGACAATACAACGCCCACTGCAGGCCGCGCCAAGACTCGAGGTTGAGGCGCGCGCGGGCATCAAACCGATAGCGCCCGGGCGTCAGCAGCAGCGACTGATGGATGGGCGGCCCCGCAAAGAGAGCGCTCGCATACGCGACGTGCAGGACCTGCCGCTCGGCCGAACCGTCGGCAAATTCCGTCGAGACCTGAACGCCCTCCTGTGCTCGCATGCGCCAGTCGAAGCCGCGATTGGAGAGCGGCAGCTCGAAGCTGCCGTTGAAGACGAGGCCGATACGCTCGCGCTCGCCCGGTGCGAGGCCATTCACCCACAACACATAGGCGTCGCTCCAGAGATTTGCTCGTTGCAACCGATCGATCACGCAGCCGCGTTCCTCCGCCGTCCCCAGGCCCGCCTTGACGCGTGCGTCGAACATAGCGCGCAGCGCCGCGACGTTACCGCTGCCCTCGCAAGCGAGCTTGAAGAAGCCGGGCCACACCCGCGACTTGCGGCGCGCTATGTCGTCGAAGAAGTGGCGATGGCGCCCGCTGTCCAATGCCGCAAGCAGCAAGTCCCAGCGACTAAACTGGTAGCGAACCGGCACGGTCTCCGCCGCGTGCCACAATGCGGCGAGCGCCTTCGCCTCGTCGCCTGTTCGCAAGTAGAAGCTGATGGCCTCCTGCAACGTTCCGAGGTCAGCGGGCGAAAGCCGCAGCGCGTCCCCCATCGCCACCGCCGCCTGCTCGCGCTGCCCCTGTCTCTCCAGCTCAAGCGCCAGCATGGCCAGCGCGCGCCCTTCCGCAGGGTTGCGGGCGAACCGCTGGCGCCATTCGGCATCGGCGCCCGACGCACCCAGCGCCGGCCCCAGCGAAATCTCGCCCGCGAGTACCTTCCGCCGCTGCAGCGCATCTTCGCCCGCAGCGAGCACGCGCCAGCCAAGGAAGATCGCGAGCAACCCCGCCAATCCCAGCAGCACGGCCCGCGGCATCGCAATCGGATTCATTTCGGCTGCTGCGAGAGTCGGGCAATGACGATGCGGCCGCCTTGGCGCACCAGATCCATGTCGACGGCGACCCGCTGCTCGACCTCGCGCCCGTCGCGCCAACCGATTCGGAGCATCAGCTCGCCCTGCGCCTCGGCGTGATCCCCGACGGTCTTCCAGGCCAGCTGTGAAACCTGCATCCGGCGCCACGCGCTGTCGCGGAACAGCTGGTCGTATTCGCCGCGAATGGCGGCGCGGCCGCGTTGCCGGTCGGTCCGGCCATCGTCGCCGAACAGGCCGACGATCGTGTCGAGTCGACCACCTTCGTAGGCCGAGACGAAACTGGCTATCAGCACCTCCACCTCCATCGCGACTGGCGGATCGCCTCGCGGCACTGCGGGCGCCTCGGGCGGCGCAGCAACCGCCGGCGCCGCCGTGGCGATGGCAGCGGTGGCAACGATTGGATTCGTCGCCACTGCCGGCAACGCGGCGGGAACCGCGTGCACGGTCGCCATCGGGGGCGGCTCGCCGCGCGCTACGACTGACTTGATGGGTGCGCCCACCGGCGGCACCGCCACCGCGGCAACCTCCAGGCGCGGAGCCTCGCTGACCGCAACGGCCACCGGTTCGGCCGCCGGCGACTCGGCGCCGGCCACACCTTGAAGCACGATCGGCTCCGATCGAGCCGCCGGTTCCGGCTTTGGCGCCTCCTGCTGCGCTTGCGGCATACCGGTGTAGGTCGATTCGACGCCCGCGATCCCGTGGTGCTCCGGCCCTGACAACAGCGTGGCCATGAGCATCGCCAGCACCACCATGCCCGCGCCTGCGATCACGACTGGATGCTCGCGGGCGAAGCCGCCCACGCCGGCCGTCAACCATTCGGGCCACACGGGACCCGGCGGCGCCCTTTTGCGCGACACCGGCTGACGCACGGGCACCGGTATCAGCCGGGATCGTGCGGCAGGGCCGCGTTCAGCCTGCTCGCGCACTTGCGCCGCGGCTGCCAGTTCCCGGTCATAAACAGCGCGCGTCTCGGGCAGCTTCAGCACCGAGTGCGCGAGATTGGCGCGGGCGGCGAAGCTTTCGGGCCAGACAGCATGGTCGTCACCGGCGTGCCGATCCGGATGCACGATTTGCATCAGCAACCGGAAGTGCTTGCGCAAGTCATCACCGGACGCGTCGCGGGCGAGGCCCAGCACCTCGTAATGAGTGGCGTCGTCGCGAAAGAAGCACTGGCGGACGAAGAAAGCCGCCGCGCGCTCCAACTCTGCCGCGTCCCCCGGCACCGCCAGCGCGGCCTCGGCCAGATCGACCGGGCGCCCCAATGCCAACCGAAGCACCGGACCGAGATTGCCCAGCGCCCGCGCCGCGTGCTGCGCCTGGGCCCGATAGCGTCCCGGATCGCGGAAATACCGCAGCAGCAAATCGGCAATCAACCCGACGGCCGCGGCTTCGGACATGTCTCCTCGATCCCGGTGCCCAAGCCCCCAAGCACCGGCTTACGCCACGTGCTCTACCGGGAGCGCCGGCACGTCGCCCGAGCTCCGGTAATAGTAATAGGCGCTCTCGTAGCCATACATGCCATCGCGCAAATCCAGCTTGGACATGATCGCGCCGAGCGGGTGGACGTTGGCCTGACGCAGCCGCTTCAAGGCTGCCCGCACGTGCGCCTTGCGCGTGGTGCCCGAGGACACGACGAACAGCACCGCCCCCGCCTGGTCGCCGAGAACGATGGCGTCGGCAAGCCCCAGCACCGGCGGGGCGTCCAGGATGATCTCCGCGAATCGCTCGCTGAGCAGGCCGAGCAGCGACAGCATCTTCGGGCCGGACAGCAATTCGACCGGGTTCGGCGGCGGCGGCCCCGCGGGAATGACGAAGAGGTTGGGGATGTGGGTCGTCCGCACCACAGCCAGCGCCGGAATGTCGCTCGAAAGGTAGTTGGAAAGACCGCGCGAATTGTCGACGTCCAAGGACTTGTGGACCAACGGATGGCGCAGGTCGCTGTCGATCAGCAACGTAGGCCGCCCCGCGTGCGCGCTGTTGATCGCCAGCGAGATCGCCGTCGTCGTCTTGCCTTCACCCTTCGACGTGCTGGTGACAACCAGAATCTTTGGCGCACCTTCACGGGTCGCGAATTGCAGCGCCGTGCGCACTGAGCGGTAGGCTTCCGAAAACGACGAGCGCATGTCGTTGTGCGCCAACCACGCCAACGCTCGTCCTTCGGTGCCTGCCGACGGCTTGGCTGTCTTGGGGATGACGCCGAGCACCGGCAATTTTGTCAGCCTTTCCATGTCTTCCGGCGTGCGCAGCGTGTCGTCGAGGTACTCGAGGAAGAAGGCGAGCGCTATTCCGGCGAAGAGACCCATCAGCATCGCCATCATCAGGTTCTGGCGCAGATTCGGCGCGAACGGCGCCTGCGGCACCTCGGCCGTGTCCACGATGGTGATATTGCTGGACCCCTCCCCGGCCGTCACGCCCACCTCGTTCATTCGGGTCAGCAGCGTGTTGTAGATCGTTCGGTCGGTTTCGACGTCGCGCTTCAGGATGTTGTACTGAATGCTGCGGCTCTGGATGTCGAGCACGTCCTTCTTGGTCTGCTCGAGCTTGGCGTTGAGCGCCTTCTGCTGTGCCAGCAGGCCCTCGTACGAGGCTTCGACCGACATCTTGACCGCGTCAACCTCGGTCGCAATGCTTTTTTCGGTCTCCTCGATCTGCGCTTTCAGCTGCTGCATCTTGGGAAACGCGGGCTTGTAGATCTTCAGCTGGTCGGCATATTCGGCCTGCAGCTTTGCCTTCTGCTCCTTCAGTGCCTGCACCGACCTGCTCTCCAGCGCCTGCGGTGCCGCTTCCGGATTGGTCCTGATCAGGTTGACCAGCGACTCCGACTTCGCCCGTTCCTGCTCCAGCTTGTTGACGGCCGAGGAATACTCGGCCAAGGACTGAGACAACACGGTCTGCCGCTCGTCGATGTTGATGATGCCGTTGTCGCGCTGGAACTCGATCAGCGCGCGCTCGTTGGTCTCGAGCTTGATCCGGGTCTCGGCAAGCTTTTCCTCCAGGTACTTCTTGGCGTAGGTCGAGGAGCCGAAACGCTGCTCGATGTTGAGCTCGACGAAATTCTTGGCGAGCGAGTTCAGCAGGTCCGCCGCAAGGCGGGGGTTGGGCGAAACGTAACTAACCTTCGCCATCTTGGTGCCCCGCAACGGCGCAATGACGAGGCTGTTGCGAAACCCGTCCGCCGCTGCCCGCTTCGCCACCCGGGTGGCCTCTTCCAGCGATACCGGTGCGCTGGTCGGGGCCTCTTTGCGGAAAAGTTCCTCGTACCACGGCCGTCGCGGTGTCACGAGCTCGGTTACCGCGGCAGGCAACACCTTCATCTGTGCCAGCACGCGTTCGGCGATCAATCGGCTGCGCAGCAGCTCGAGCTGCGTCTGGAAGTAATCCTGGTCCCCGGTGTCGAGGGCAAGCCCGCTCTGGAACGGAACGACCCGGGACATGTCGTTGTCGACCTTGATCGTCACCTCCGCTCGATACAATGGCGCCTGCATCAAGGTCCAGACTGCCGATGCGATGACCACGATCAGAAAGATCGCGATGATCGACCACTTCCGCTTGACGACGACGCGCCAGATATCGCGGAAGTTAACCTTGTCCTCGTCAGTTGCCGGTGCGCTCTCGGTCGGAAACAGTAGCGTCGAGAGCGCCGTGTTCCGCTGGGCCTGGAGCGCCGTCGAGGTCGACCCCGACCCGCGGGCCAATACCGACATATCCGAATTTCGCCCCTCTTCCGGCATCTGAACTGAACCTACGGGCGGTTAATGTAATTGAACGGGTTGAACAGCCCGATCAGATCGCTGAACACCGAATCGCGCAGGAATACGCGCGTGGGCGAGCGGGCGACCACGATCAAGTCGTCGGGCTGCAACAGCGGGTCCGGCGCCTCGGCGGTGCGAATCTTCTCCACATCGAGCTTGGTTGCGCGCCGCTCGCCATCCTCAGTCCGGAACAGGGTGACGTCCTTGAAGTCGGTCAGCCCTCCCTGCCCCCCGGCCAGCGCCAATCCCTGCATCAACGTCGTGGGGCCCTTTAGCGGATACATGCCTGGCTTGGCGATGCCGCCTTCGACGGTAAACCGTTGGCGGGTGAACTCTTTCACGAACACCGAGACCTCAGGCTCCTGCAGGTAGCCTTTGCGATAGAGCCCGCCGATCATCGCCTCGGCCTCCGTCGTAGTAAGACCGGCGATGCGCACCGCGCCGATCAAGGGCAACCCGATCATCCCCTTGCCGTTGACGCGGACTTCCCGCTTGAGGTCCTGCAACCCGAAGACCTGGACCTCGATCAGGTCCTGCGAACCGATCCGGTAATCCTCCTCCACCGGTTCGATGCGCACGGCGCCGGGGGCCGTGCGCCCAACGGGCATCCCCACGAGGTCAGCCGAGGCAGGTTGCACGGGCAAGCCGCCAGGCTGCGACAACGTGGAAGATGTCTGCGCCGAGACCGGCGACTGCGCCAGCGCAAACGTCGCGCAAGCGATCAGGAGAAGCCTCCGGGGCTGCTGCATGCTTGCGGGCAGCAGCCGAATCATGTTCTGGCACAGGGTAGAGATGACCGGCACGGCCGTGCTGGTGACCATGGCGCCTCCCGAAATAACATTGCGATCAAGCTTACATCTTAACAGATGTCGCACAGACGGAACCATGCGCCAAATTTGCCGGATCACCGCAGCGGTCAATTTCGACGCAATTCATCGCTGCACGCCAACTTTCGAGAGCAGCCGGTCCCAGGCCGAAAATGCGTGTCCGGGGGTGAAATTCGCTTCGTAAGCCTCGCGTGCCCGACTTCCCAGACGTTCACATAGCTGCGGATTCCGCCGCAGCCTCAGGACCGCTTCGACCAGCCCCGCGTCGTTCCCGATCTCGATCGTCTCCCCGCATCCGCACGCGCGGATCAGCCGGCCAACCTCGCCATCGGGATCGCCCACCATCAACACCGGGCGGCCCGCTGCCAATACACCGTAGGCCTTGCTTGGCACCACCAAGCCCTCGAGTTCAAGGCGCAGCGAGATCCAGTGCAGATCCGGCACGCCCAGGCTCAGGCCCAGCGATTCGCGGGGCTGGTAGGGCAGGCAACGCACATTCGGCAGTCGGCGCCCCTTCACCTGCTCCTCTACGGCGGCAAGGCCGTGCCCCCCGCCGATGAAGAGAAACACGACATCGGCCTCGCTCCGCAACCGGTCGGCCGCATCGATCACCGTCGAAAACTCGTGGGCTCGTCCCAGATTCCCCGAATAGCCGACGACGAACTTGCCGTCGAGGCCCCACTCCCGCCGCAGCGGGTTATCGGCAACCGCGAGCGGCCGAATCGCGTTGCCGTCAGCCCAATTGGAAATCATGACGATGCGATCCTCGGGTACGCCCTGCGCCCGTGCCCACGCGGCCATGCGCGCCCCGACTACCACGATCGCCTGTGCCGACCGCAGCGAGGCATTGCGAACTCGTCGCACCACGCCCGCGAAGGGCAGCTTCAAGCCAAGGGCAACGGCCACCTCGGGAAAGACGTCCTGCACCCAGTTCACGAGACTGGCCCGCCGCAAGCGGGCGACGACCCCGGCGACCACGGCGATGAGTGGGGGATCGGTTTTTGCAATCAATACGTCGCCCCGTCGCGCCAGGCGCAGGAGCTCCCAGCCTGCGGTCGGGTAGAAGGTCAGGTAGTCCAGCGCGCGTCCGAGCAGCCCGCCACGGCCGAACCGCGTCGTCCAGACCCGGCACACGTGGACACCCCGGATCGTCTCGCGCGCCGGCAAGTCTTCTGCGGGCACGTCGTAACGCTGGCGGCAGGTCACCACCCACACCTCACGCCCAGGCTGGCTGGCGAGGTGGAAGGCGAGGTCGCTCAGGATCTGGCTCGTCGCCGAGTGATCGGGGAAGAAGTAGCGATTGACGAAGATCAGCTTCACGCGGCCGGCTGCGGGCCGCGGCGGACCATCCAGTCGCCAAGCACCAGGACGTCCATCCGCGTGCGCAGGAAGCAATCGAGCGCCTCCTCGGGTCGGCAGACCACCGGCTCGTTCTCGTTGAACGAGGTATTGAGCACCATCGGCACGCCAGTGAGATCGCGAAACGCCTCGATCAGCGCGTAATAACGGGAATTCGTTTCGCGCGTAACCGTCTGCAGCCGACCGGAACCATCGACGTGCGTGACCGCCGGGATCCGCGGCCGCTGCGCCACGCGGATCGGGTACACCTGCATCATGAACGGCACGTCGCCGTCGATCTCGAACCAATCCGGAACAGCTTCGCGCAGGATCGAGGGGGCAAACGGCCGAAACGACTCGCGGCGCTTGATCTTGAGGTTCAGGACGTCCTTCATGTCGGCGCGACGCGGATCGCAAACGATCGAGCGATTGCCGAGCGCCCGCGGGCCCCACTCCATCCGGCCCTGGAACCAGCCGACGACCTGGCCGCCGGCGATGGCCGCCGCCGCGCGCCGGCACAGGTCGCCCTCGTCCGCAACGTGCTCGACGCTGCAGCCGGCGGCGGCGATCGCGTCGCGCCGGACGTCCAGCAGTGCGCCGATCGCCGCGTCGTCGAACTGCGGGCCCCAGTACGCGTGGCGCATAGCCGGCGCACGCGCGCCGCCGAGCTCGCCGTGCCAGACCGCGTAAGCCGCGCCGATCGCGCCTCCGGCGTCGCCGGCTGCCGCGTGCACGTACACCTCGCGAAACGGCGTGCGCATCGTGATCTTGCCGTTGGCGACCGAATTGTTGCCGCAGCCCCCGGCGATGACGGCTGCGTCGAGTCCGTGGCGCGCGTGCAGCGCGTTCAACAGGTGGAAGAACGCCTCCTCGTACATCGCCTGCACCGAGCGGGCGATGTCCTGGTGCCGCTGCGTGAGCGGCGCGTCGGACGCGCGCGCGGGCCCGAGCAGGTCTTCGAGCGCCGGCGCGTACAGCTTGCCCACCGTCGGCGAGCCGTTCTCCCACTCGTAGTCGATCTTCTCGCGGTGGTGGCGGAAATAGTCGAGGGCGAGCCGGAAGCCGCCACCCTCCTCCAGCCGCACGATCCGGCGCATCGCGTCCAGCGCCGTCGGCTGCCCGTAGGGAGCGAGGCCCATCACCTTGTACTCGTCGCCGTAGTTCGGGAACCCGAGCCACTGCGTCAGCGCCTGGTAGAAGATGCCGAGCGAATGCGGGAAGTAGACGCGATCGTCGACGCTGATCGCGGTGCCGTGCCCCACGCCCCAGGCCGCGCTCGCGAAATCGCCGAAGCCGTCGACCGACACCGCGACCGCATCGCGGAACGGCGACACGTGGAACGCCGACGACAGGTGCGCGACGTGGTGCTCCACCGCATGCACCCGGCCGCGAAAGACGTCGCCGGGAAACGCGCGCGCCAGGTACCCGTCGATGCCATCCCGCTCGCGCTTGTTGCGGATGCGGTCGAGGACGAGGCCGAGGTCCGGCCGCTTGGTCAGCGTGAAGGCGATCTTCTTCCCGAGGTTGGCCTTGCTGTCCTGGTTGACGGCGACGTGGTCGACGGCGGCGAGCGTGAGCCCGGCTTCGCCGAGGCAGTAGCGGATCGCCTCGGCGGGAAAGCCCGCCCAGTGCTTGATGCGGCGGAACCGCTCTTCCTCGGCGGCGGCGATGAGTTCGCCGTCGCGGACGAGGCAGGCGGAGGCGTCGCCGTGGAAGGCGTTGATGCCGAGGAGGGTGGTCATCGTTTGGTGTTCAGATCGTTCCGGTCAGCAACCAGCGGCGGCGCCGGAATGCATTCCTGGTCGGGCCGGGCCACGTGAAGCGTGGCATCCACATACGGTCGGTATCCCGCTGTATCCGCTTCTTTGCAACGGTGGCGGCCGATGAAAAATAACGGCGGCACACGTCGGCGTCTGCCGGGAGGTGGCTGTCGAACGGATAGGAGAAGGACGCCGGGGGTTCGCCGAGAATCCGCTGCAGCGACCGGGACGATACCATCAGCTCGTGCTCGAACAGCGAGGCAGAGATGTTCTCGCGCTTGTAGTGGCGATGACCGTGGCTGCCGATCTCGTGACCGAGCGAGTGCGCGTGCCGAAGATGATCCGCGGTGGGATACAGGCGTTGCGCAACTGCCGCCGACTCGCCGGCGTCCGTCGACCGGGTGTCGACGGCGGCGAGTACCCGCTCGCAAACTTCGGGCGCCACCGACTCGCGCAGATGCGCGACGAGCTGATCCGCCGAAAGCGCCCGCAACCCTGAATCGGCGCCGATCTCCGACAGCGCCGCTTGCCTGAACGCCGCCGCATGTACGTCGTCGCGCGTGTGCCAGTACAGGCGGTGTTCCCAGATGAGGTCGTCGGCGTCGACCATTGCCGTCGACTGGAAGAACGTCGCCCTGACGCCCAGATCCTCAAGGATCGAGAGTCCAACGGTGTAATTGTTGCGAAAACAGTCATCGAAGCAGACCGCCACCCCGATCTCGTCGGCCCCGGGAAATTCGCCGCGCGCGAGTTGCCCGAAGGTGAAGAAGCGCGCGCCGCGGCCGACCAGATAGCGCATTTCGGCCCGGAACGCGTCGGGAGCCGTCACCGGCGCGCCGCCGCGGGCGAGAAACGCGCTGTCGCCCGGTCCGTCGATCTGGTGATAAAGCAGCGACGTAACCCTGCCCCGCGCACGGCGCAGCCAATACTCAGCAGTCGATAATTAAGGCGACAATGCGGGAACTTTCCACGACGGCGGTGATCTGATTGTTTGTGAAACGAGACGGCAGAACGTTTGATCATAAGACGCTGGAAGAAATCCGGTTCATGGCGGTGGAGCGGGTGCGCGAAGGC
>CALQLA020000042.1:0-41582 GCA_943331295.2 Bordetella parapertussis
ATCGCTCTATTGCGCCGACGCGCCAGAGGCTTCCGCGACACCGAGTACCTAAAGCTCAAAATCTACCAAACCAATACCCCTGACGTCCCTTCCATGCTGTTCTCACACCTATCCACGAAAATCACCGTATGAAACCGGCGAAGAGCCCCGGATTGGCGTTGTAGCCCGCGCACAGCGTCCACGGCACCTTGTGGCGGACGACCAGTTCGCCCATCTCGCCGTCGGGCACGTCCTCGTCGGTGTCGGGGTCGACGAGCCGGATCTCGTACCAGTCCTCGACCAGCACGCCGACGGCGCCGGGCGGCCGCTCTCCTGCGTACGGCGTCATCAGCGGCAGGCAGGTCTCGGTCTGCCCGAACGCGTCGACGCAGGACTCGATGCCGAAGCGCGCCTTGAATTCGGCAAGGATGTTGTGCGCGGTGGGCACCGCGTAGATGACGCGCAGCCGGTTGTCGCCGTCGGTCGGCTTCGCCGGCTGCTTGAAGATGAAGTCCATCGTCACGCCGAGCAGGTTCGTCGCCGTCACGCCGTTGCGGCGGATGCGGTCGATCCAGTCGCCGGCGCTGAAGCGCTCGTACAGCACCGCGCGGGCGCCGCGGATGAGGCAGGGATAGGTGGTGAGGAACTGCGCGTTGCCGTGGAACAGCGGGAACGAGTTCATGTAGACGTCGTCGGGCCCCAGGCGCACGAGGCTCGCCCCCTGCTCGGCGAAGAAGTAGAACTGCGCGTGCGGCATCAGCACGCCTTTCGACGGGCCGGTGGTGCCGGAGGTGAAGAGGATCGCCGCGATGTCCGTGGCGGCCACGGCGACGCCGGGGTTCGTCTCGTCGTCGGTGGATAGCGCGCCGAACGGCGCCATCGACAGCGGCCTGGCCGTCGCGGAGGGCAGCGGGTCCGCGCCCGTGACGTACACCTGCCTCAAGTGCGCCAGCTCGCCCGCGCAATCGGCCAGGACCGGCAGCAGCGACGGATCCGTGATCGCGATCGCCGCGCCGCAGTTGTTGGCGACGTGGGTGAGGAAGGCGCCGCGATAGTGGATGTTGACCGGGACCTCGACCGCGCCCAGCTTGGCGAGGGCGAACCAGGCCAGCACGAAATCGAGGCAGTTGGGCATGAACAGCAGCACGCGGTCGCCGTGCTTCACGCCGGCCGCCGCCAGGCCGTGCGCGATCCGGTTCACCGCGCGGTTGGTCGCGTCGAACGACAGCGCAGGCGAGTCCTCCCATTGCAGGTACGGGCGGTCCGGATCCTCCGCGGCGCGCCGCTCGAGGATCGCGCCCAGCACCCAGTCGCGCCGGTCGGGGTAGGTGAGGGTGATGTCGCGGAACGTCAGTGGCGTCATGGCGGCTCCGGCTCAGGGCGCGGCGGCGGCGCTCGCGCGCCGGCCGAGAAACGTGCGCTGCGGATCGAACATCCGCAGCGTGGCGAGTTCGTCGTCGGTCGGCGGCGGCTCGACGGTGACGTGGTCGGCGGCCTGCAGCGGCCAGCCGCAGTCGGCCTGCGCGGCGGCCACGGCCGCGGCGACCGGGCCGGCGCCGCAGTCCAGCACCGCGACGATCCGGAACGGGGCGTCGCCGTGGTCGCGTTCCAGCACGGCGCGGCTGGTGACGATCGTGCGCACCGCGCGGCCGGGGCTCGTCACCGACTCGACGCGGCGAACCAGCCGCGCGGCGCCATGGCGGATCGTGACCAGCACTTCGCTCGCCGCCGATGCGATGTCGTTGGCGCCGCCGGAGCCGACGATGAAGCCGCCCGCGTTGTCCCAGGTGCTGCCGATGTTGCCTGACTGGTCGATCAGCGCCGCGCCGATCGCCCCGAGGCAGCGGTTGTGCCGGCCCGAGACGAGCGCGCCGAGCGAGATCGACACGTCGGTGAGAAAGCGCGCGGTGGCGAGGTTGCGGTTGGAGAAGACGAACGGTTCGCCGGGACGCGGCGATGCGCCGCAGATGCCGATCTCGGAGAGCAGCGCGACCTCGACGCCCGACGCCGAGAGTTCGCGCTCGGCCAGCCAGCACGCGAGGTTCGACGCGCCGATCCCGGCGAGGAGCGTCTGGTGCCCGCTTCGCCGCACCGACCGCGCGATGCGCCGGGCCGACGCGACGATCATCGTTTCCTCGGCCGTCGGGGCGGCGAAGGCAGCCGCCGCGCGCAACGCGGGCATCTCGCTGCGCCAGTGATCGGGCGCCGCGTCGGCGGTCAGCGAGCGCAGCCGCGGCGCCCCCAGTCGCGCGAGATAGCCGTCGTGGCTGCCCGGCGCCAGCACCCATTCGTCCAGCCATGCGCCGAAGGCTTCGTCGCTGCGGCAGGCGGTGGCGACGTCGGCGATGAACGCGGCGTCCTCGATGTACCCGTCGACCGGATCGAAGGCGCCCGGGAACGACCCATAGGGATGCGAGCCGTAGGGCACCTCGCAGACCGCGACGACGACGTGGCCGGGGACGCGGACCTGCGTGTTGTGGGCGCGGATTTCGTCAGTCGAGACGATCCTCTCGACGCAGGCAATCACGCCGTGCCTCGCCGCCAGCGCGCCCCACGCGCCTTCGCCGTAGGGGCTCGCCATCACGACGTTGCCGCTGCGATCGGCCGCCACGCCCTGGAGCAGGGCGAGGTCGGGGACGAGCGGCGCGACGACGCCGGTCTCCTCGCCCCCGAACGGGCTTGCCACGCGCGCGTACGCGGTGCCTTCGTGCTCGCGCGCGAGCGCGCTGCCGGCCAGGGAGCGCGTCGGGAAGAACGGGACGCCCAGCGCGCCGGCCATGAGCCGCGCGACGAGCGTCCACTGCGACCAGTTCTCGATCTCCATGTCGCCGCGGTCGATCGCGCGCTTGAACAGCGGATTGACGGCGCCGGCCGGATAGCTCTCGCCGGCATAGGCGGTGACGAGGCGGCGGACAAGGCCCGCCGCGACCAGCGCGACCTGGTTGTTGGCGAATCCCACGCCGGAGAGGACGAAGCGCGGATCGCGGCCGCGGAATTGCCGCACGATCTCCATCAGCGCGCCGTTCGGGCGCGCGTCGGACCAGCACACGTGCAGCGCCATCGCGGGCCGCACGTGTTGCCGGATCGCGTCGGCGAGCGACACGACCTTCGACCGGCCGTAGTCGGCGGCGAGTTCGAACGCGGGCAGCGGGTGCATGGGGACGGCGACGTCAGCGACCCGTGAAGCGGGGCTTGCGCTTCTCGATCGCGGCGGCAACGCCCTCGCGCAGGTCGTCGGTGTGCTGGACGATCGACTGCAGCGCGGCGGCCGTCTCGAGGCTTTCGGCCAGCGTCGTGCGCTCGGCGGCGCGCAGCATCCGCTTGTTGAGGCGCACCGAGTGCGGCGGGTGCGACGCGATGCGCTCGGCGATCGCGACCGCCTCGGGCAGCAGCCGATCCGCCGGATGGACGGACGACACGATTCCCCACAGCAGCGCCTGCTCCGCCGAAATGGCGTCGCCGGTCAGCGTCATCTGGTAGGCCCGCGACACGCCGGCGACGCGCTGCAGCAGCCACGCACCGCCGTCGCCGGAGACGAGGCCCAGGCGGATGAAGCTCTCGGCGAACGTCGCCTCGGCGGCGGCAAGCCGGATGTCGCACATCAGCGCGAGGTCGAAGCCGGCGCCCACGGCGGGCCCGCCGACCGCCGCGATGACCGGCACCTCGACGCCGTGGACCGCGAGCGGTATGCGCTGGATGCCGGCGCGATAGGCGCGGCGCATCTCGGCGGCGGACCCGCCGAACATCCCGGTGCGCGCATGCATGTCCTTGACGTTGCCGCCGGCGCAGAACGCCGGGCCGTTCGCCGCCAGCACCAGCGCGCTGATGCCGAGGTCGGCGTCAACGCGCGCGCAGGTCGCGACCAGCGCCTCGACCATCTCGTCGTCGAGCGCGTTGCGCGATGCGGGCCGGTTGAGCGTCGCGATCGCCACGCGGCCGCGGATTTCGAGCAGGATCGGATCGTCAGTGGGCATGCGTTCTCCTGTGGCGCGGGCGGCTGCGGGCGGCGGGCACCGGTTGGAAGTGACGGGTGATCGCGGCCCGGATCAGCGCCGCGAACCGGTTCGCGTTCGCGCGTATGGTCTGCGACAGGCCGCCGATGCCCACCACCAGCGGCAGCCCGCCCGGCGTGACCGGCAGCGGCGCGGCGACGATGCCCGCGCCCGCCGTCACCTTGTCGAACGATACCGCATGGCCATCGGCGCGGATCGTCGCGAGGTCGCGGCGGACGGCCGCGAGCTGCAGCTTCGGCGCCCCGGCCGGCAGCAGGGCGTTGTGCCCGAGCACCAGCGCGCGCACGCGCTCGTCGTCCTGCATCGACATGAGCATCCGGCCCGCGCCCGAATCGAAGAAGGGACGGATGGTGCCGGCGGGGACGTGCAGGCGCATCGCGGCGGTGCCGGGAACGACGTGGATGTAGCGCACGGCCGACGCGTAGGCAGCGGCGAGGATGATGGTCTCGCCGGTCGCGGCGCCGAGTTCGTCCATCAATACGAGAATCTTGCCGTCGGGCGACACCATCGGCTCGATCCATGCGCCCAGCAGCGTGACGCGCGGCGTGGGCCGGTAGCTGCGGTGCCGGCTGCCGTGCTGGATGTAGCCCAGGTCGACCAGGCTCTTCACCAGCACCGAGGTGCTCGATTGCGGGTAGTCGAGCGCGCGGGCGATCTCCATCACCGTCGCCTCGGCGCGGACCGCGTCGAAGTACTCGAAGATCTCGAGCACGCGCGCCGCCGACTTGACGACGCCGTTCATCGCGCTGCGTCCGCGAGCGTGCCGTCCGCGAGCGCCGGCCAGACCGCGTCGGCGGGAAGCGCGAGGAACGCGCCGCCGATGCGGTCGTTCCAGTAGGCCTCGTTGCCGAACTCGTCGCGCCACGACCACAACCGGCGCGTCGCGCGCTGCAGCGGATGCTCCAGCGCGAAGCCCATCGCGGCCAGCACCTGGTGCGAGATCTCGGCGACCACGCCGGCCGCCTCCCCGGTCCGCGATTTCGCGATGGCGGCGTGGAGGATCGCGTCGCCGGTCGCCCAGCGGTCGACGGCGAGATCGAGTGCCGCCGCGGCGGCCGCGACGTGGTTCGCCTGCTGCGCGAGCATCTGCTGCACCGCCTGGAAGCTGCCGATCGGCCGGCCGAACTGGACGCGAGTGCGCGCATGCTCCAGCGCGAGGTCCAGCGTGCACTCCATGGCGCCGACCATCTGCGCCGAGCGCAGCAGCGCCCCCAGCGCCCAGGCGGTCGGCGCGTCGACGCGGCCCGCCGCCGCGGCGAGCGCCGGCGCCTCGAACACGAGCGTGTCCCGGGGCTCGCCGGCGAGGTTGATCCCGGGCAGGGCGGCAGGCCACGGGGCGACGTGGCGCACGACACGGCACGCGTCGCCATCGCCGGCGAGCGCGTAGACCGCATCGGCGGCGGCGCCCCATGGCACGCGCTCGAGGCGGGTGCCGGCCGTGCCGACGGCGCCGCCGCAGGGCAGCAGCGCGACGGTGGCGATGCCGTCGTCGGCGGGCCATCCCGCCGCGTCGGCGAGCCAGTTGGCCAGCATCGCCTCCGCGAGCGGTATCGGCGCCGCGTGATATGCGCATTCGCGCAGGATCGCGGTGCCGTTGCGCACGGCGGCGCGGGCGGACGCGTCCGGCGCCTCTTCCGGCGCGGCGTCGTCGCAGCGCAGCGCACGCGCGAAGCCGGCCTCGACGCAGTCGCACCACAGCGGGGCAGGCAGCGTGCGCGCCTCGAAGCCGTGCGCGGCGGGCAGGCCGGCGTGCCGCAGCAGCAGGCGGCGGACGCTGTCGGTCAGCATCGTCCCGGTGTCGCTCATCGCAGCCCCAGCTCGCGCGCGACGATGCCGCGCAGGATCTCGCGCGTGCCGCCGCGCAGCGTCAGCGACGGCGCCGCGAGCAGCGCGGCGCCAAGCGAGGCCGCGTAGCGGTCGCCGGCCGTCGGGTCGGGAGCGACGGGCGCGATGAGCCGCGCGAGTTCGGGAATCTCGCGCTCGAACGCGGTACCGAGGTCCTTGACGATCGCCGCCTCGACCGCAGGCGCGAGTCCGCGGTCGAGCATGCCCGCCACGGCCATCGACATCCGGCGCAGCGTGGCCAGGTGCGCCATCAGGCGGCCGATCCGGACGCGCGCATCAGCGCCGGGCGAGTCCGCATGGGCACGCAGCATCTCGACGAGCAGCGTGAAGGTGCTGAGGAAGCGGTCGGGCCCGCTCCGTTCGTACGCGAGCTCGCCGGTGACGAGCTGCCAGCCGTCGCCGGGCGTGCCGATGACGAAGGCGTCGGGAATCACGACGTCGTCGAGCACGAGCTCGTTGAAGTCGCTGCCGCCGGCGATGTCGGCGATCGGCTTGGCCGCGAAACCCGGGGATCGCGTGTCGACGAGGAACTGCGTGAGGCCGGCATGGCGGTTGGCGCCTGCGGCTTCCGTCCGCGCGAGGACGATCACGTAGTCGGCGCGATGCCCGTGCGACGTCCACAGCTTGGCGCCGGACAGCCGCCAGCCGCCGTCGACCCGGGTGGCGCGAGTCCGCACCGCGGCGAGGTCGGAGCCGGCATCGGCCTCGCTCATGCCGATGCCGATGCAGCAGCGCCCGGCGGCGATCGCCGGCAGCAGCAGGCGCCGGGCGGCTTCGCTGCCGTGGCGCAGTATCTGCGGGCCGCTCTGGCGGTCGGCGATCCAGTGGGCGCCCATCGGCGCGCCCGCCGCAAGCAGCTCCTCGTAGACGACGTAGCGCTCGAGCGCCGTGCGCCCATGCCCGCCGTAGATTTCCGGGAGCGTCAGGCCGACGAGGCCCGCCGCGGCGCAGCGCAGCGTGAACGCCGCGTCGTGGACCATCCACGAGCTGTTGTGCGGGACGATCCGGCCCGCCGCGAGTTCCTCCGCGAC
The DNA here is from genome assembly GCA_943331295.2 of Bordetella parapertussis. Classification (GTDB taxonomy): domain Bacteria; phylum Pseudomonadota; class Gammaproteobacteria; order Burkholderiales; family Casimicrobiaceae; genus CAIWHR01. The sequence goes on from CALQLA020000042.1 coordinate 6,869, forward strand.
GAGTGCGCGCGCCGTGCGGCGCAGGGCGGCGGCGGACGAGGGCAACGGGGGGGCGTCGAAGCAGAAGCGCAAGAGTACCTGCCGGCGGTGGATGGAGGAACGCGAACAGGATCGCGGCGCATTCAGCGTGCGCGCAAACCAGCGGCTAGTCTAATCGCGGATTTGCGTACATCAGGCATCCGATCGACGATATCACAGACGTGATGTGCTGCTCTGCAGCAAGGAAGTCAGGAGCCGCGGTCGTCGCGCACGGCGCCGGCCGTCCGGGCTGCAAACGCGCACGGCCCAAGTGCGTATACTCCGCGCCGTTGGCATCCGATCTTCCGGGGAGGCACGATGAAGTTCGAACACATCCTGTACGAGCAGGGCGGCGGCAAGGCATGGATCACGATCAACCATCCCGAGCGCCACAACGCGTTCGACGATGGGACCTGCGTCGAGCTGGTGACGGCGTTCGAGGCGGCGGACGCGGACGCGGGGATCGGCGTGATCGTCCTCACCGGCGCCGGCGACCGCGCCTTCTGCAGCGGAGGCTACCTCGGTGACCTCGCGCAGTTCGACTTCGAGCGCGCGCGGCGGTTGTTCCGGACATCGGTGGCGGTATTCCAGGCCATCCGCCGCGCGCGGCAGCCGGTCATCGCCGCCGTCAATGGCTTTGCGGTCGGGGGCGGCAACGAACTCGTCATCGCCTGCGATCTCGCCATTGCCTCGGACCGCGCCCGGTTCGGGCAGGTGGGCCCGAAGGTCGGCAGCTCGCCGGTGTTCGGCGGCACCAACCTGCTGGCGATGAACATCGGCGAGAAGCGCGCGAAGGAGGTCTGCTTCATGTGCCGCCAGTACGAGGCGTCCGAGGCCCTCGCGATGGGGTGGATCAACAAGGTGGTGCCGCACGCCGAATTGCGCGCCGAGGTCGACCGCTGGTGCGAGGACCTGCTCGACCGCAGCCCGTCCTACCTGGAACTGAGCAAGGTCTCGTCGAACGTCTGGTGGGACATGCTGGCGCCGGCGTTCGCCCACGCCGAGCAGACCATGTTCCGCCTTGCGGGGGGGGCGGAGATGCTCGAAGGCACCTCCGCTTTCATGGGCAAGCGCAAGCCCGATTTCCGGCAGTTCCGCAAGGCCGCGGCGGGAGATCCCGAAGGCACGGCGTAGATCGCGCGCCGGGGCGCGACCGTCCGCGCTACGCGCTCGCGCACCAGCGCTCCCACATCGCGCGGTACGCGGCCTCGAGGTCGCGCGCGAAGCGCGGCGCGTCGCAGATCGGCGACTGCGCGAGCCGCGGACGCAGCGCTGCGCGCAGGTCGGCGAGTTCGGCGCGGCGACGGCTCCACTCGACCGCGAGGCGCACGTAGTCCGCCACCCCGCCGGCGACCCAGTCGTCCTGCCCGAGGAGGCGCAGCATCGCCGCGCTCTGCCGGCCGATCATCCGCTCGGCTTCCAATGCGACCAGCGGCACGCCCATCCACAGGCATTCGCAGGTGGTGAGTCCGCCGTTGTACGGAAACGTGTCGAGCGCGATGTCGATGTCGGCATACTCGGCCATCATCTCGGCATGGGGCGTGGGGCCCCGCAGCACCAGTCGGCCGGCGTCGATGCCGAACCCGTCGAAGGTCGCTGCCACTTGCCGGCGCACGGCGTCGATCTGCAGCGCGCGATTCTTCAGCAGCAGGCGGGCGTCGGGCACGGCGTGCAGGATGTCGGCCCAGACGGAGAGCAGGGCCGGGTACAGCTTGTCCTGCCGGTTGAACGAGCCGAACGTGAACGGCGCGCCGGCGAGGTGCGGCGGCGGCGCGACCGGCGGCGCGTGGTCGACCGGCGTGTAGCAGAGCCGGCAGTGCGGCAAGTGGACCACCGTCTCGGTGAAACGCTGCAGGCTGCCGGCGGGCGTGGTGTACGGGTCGGTCAGCACGTAGTCGATGGCCGTCATCCCGCTGGTGTCGAACCAGTCGAGCCACTCCACCTGGATCGGCGCCGGCTTGCGCGCGAAGATCAGCGGGCGCCCGGTGGGATTGTGGCCGTCGAGGTCGACGAGGATGTCGATCGCGTCGGCGCGGATTCGCGCGGCGGCCGCCGCGTCGTCCAGCGCGCCGATGTCGATCCACGCATCCGCCTGCCGCCGCAGGTTCGCCTTCGCCGCCTCCGGGCCGCGCGTCGACGAGTACAGGCGGATGGAGTGGCGGGCGCGGTCGTGCTGCGCCAGCACGCTCTGCAGGAAGTGGCCCATGATCTCGTTGTCGGCGAAGCTTGCCGATACGTAGCCGATCCGGAGCGGACGTGCGGCATCGCGGGCGTTGGGCCACGCCGCCGGGGAAGGGTGGAGCGCTCGCGCATGGCGCTCGCCCCAGTCGCGGTGCGCGGCGCAGAGCGCGTCGTGGTCCAGCCTCTCGTCGTAGTGCAGCGCCAGCAGCAGGTTGCTGTGCAGCCGTGCCTGCTGCGCCGGATCGGTCTCCTGCTCGATGGCGCGGCGATAGCAGTCGAGCGCGGACGCGAAGCGGCCGAGGTATTTCTCGATGTTGCCCAGGTTGCCCCAGACGCCAACCAGCGTGGGGTCGTGCTCCAGCGCTGCCCGGTATTCGGCTCGCGCGCGGTCGAAGTCGAACTGCCGTGCGTGGACGTTGCCGAGCGCGAAGTGCCCGGGTGCGTGCGCGGGGTGCAGCGCGACGAGTTGCTGGAAGCATTGCTGCGCCGTGGCGATGTCACCGGCTCGCTCGGCGAGCCTGCCCATCGCGAACCAGGCGGCGGCCGACGCGGGCTCGATGGCCAGCGCCTGCTGGTAGCAGCGTTCGGCCTGCGCCGGCTCGCGCGCCGCTTCAAGCTGTGCGCCGCGCGCGAGCCACCCGTCGGCGCTCGCTGGCGCCGGGCTTGCGGCCCGGGACGCGGCAGCGCCTGCGCCGCCGTGGCACTTCTTGTATTTCCGTCCGCTGCCGCAGGGGCAGGGGGCGTTGGGGCCGGGTTTCATCGATGCCATCGCTGCGATTGGGCGGGGTGCGGGCAGGGGACCGCAATTCGCGGGCGCGGCCGCTTCGCGCCTGGCGCGATCAACGGCCGGTCGACGATCGGCGCCAGTGCGAATGGTACGACAACGACGGGAACCGGCAAGGCGAGCGGCGTTCGCGGCGGCGATGCGTTCTCAGTGCGGTCGCAGGAGGATCTTCGCCGCGGCCGAGCGGCCGCGGTCGAGATCGGCGAACGCGGCCGCGCCGTCGGCGAGGGCGCGCTCCTCGACCCACGCGAGGTCGCCGAACACGCCGCGGTGGAGCGCGGCGACGGTGGCCCGGAGGTCGGCGGTGGTGTACGTGTAGGTGCCGATCAGCGTGATTTCCGCCAGCGTCAGGCGGCGCATGTCGATCTCGCTCGCCCAGTCCTGCAGGCCGATGTGCAGCACGACGCCGCCCGGGCGCACCGCGGCGAGTGCCGCGTGTCGCGTCGCCTTCGCGCCGACGGCGTCGATGACGAAGTCGAAGCCGCTCTCGCGCGGCGCTTCTCCGGCGGCGGGGTCGATCGTGGCACAGTCGGCGTGGCGCGCCGCCGATGCGCGGCGCAGCGGATTGGTCTCGGCCAGCGTGACGGCCACGCCGTAGCTCTTCAGCAGCAGCGCGGCGAGAAGGCCGACGGCGCCGCCGCCGATCACCAGCGTCGCCGCCTCGGGCAGCGGGCGGAGGAGCGCACGCTGCGCCATCGCGATCGCGTGCAGCGCGGTGGCCGCCGGCTCGGTCAGCGCGGCGGTGCGCGCCGGCATGTCCTGCGGGATGTCGACGAGGCTGCGCGCGGGGATCGTCATCAGCTCGGCGTACGCGCCGGGGCGGGTCATCCCGACCATCGTCCGGTTGCTGCACAGGTTGTCGCGGCCCTGGACGCAATAGTCGCAGGCGCCGCAGTGGATCAGCGGATTGGCCGTGACGCGCGTGCCGCTGCGCGGCCCGCCGACGATCGTCCCGGCCAGCTCGTGGCCGAGGATCAGCGGCGGGTTGCGCCGCGGATCGTGGCCATGGAACGCGTGCATGTCCGAGCCGCAGATGCCCACGGCGTCGATGGCGAGCAGTTCCTCGCCGGCGGCGGGCACCGGGTCGGGCTCGTCGCGCCAGGTGACTTCGTTGGGGGCGGTGTAGACGAGGGCCTTCATCGCAGCGTCGCTCCGTTCATCCGGCGGTGAAGCCGCCGTCCACGAACAGCGTCTGGCCGGTGATGTAGGCCGACGCGTCGCTCGCGAGGAAGACGGCGGTGCCGTAGAGGTCCTGCAGCGTGCCGTTGCGACCGATCATCGTCTTCTTCGCCATCGCGTCGGCGCGGACCGGATCGCTGAACACCGGCGCGGTCAGCGGGGTCTCGAAGAAGCCCGGCGCGATCGCGTTGCAGGTGATGCCGAACCGCGACCAGTATTCTGCGGTTGCACGGGTCAGCTGCATCAGCCCGCCCTTCGACGCGCCGTAGGGCGCGCCGTCGGCGAACGCGCGCACCGACTGCAGCGAGGCGATGTTGACGATCCGGCCCCAGCCGCGTGCCTGCATCGCGGGCGCCAGCGCGCGGGTCAGCAGGAACGGCGCGGTCAGGTTCACCGCGAGCGTCTCGTCCCACTGCGCGTCGGTCGTCTCCGGGAATGGCTTGCGCGGGTTGATGCCCGACGCGTTGACGAGGATGTCGGGGTCGCCGTACGCGGCACGCGCACGACCGGGAAGCGCGGCGATCGCGCCGCGGTCGGCGAGATCGCAGGACACGGCGGATGCCTCGTAGCCGGCGCGGCGCATGTCGGCGACGGCGGCGTCGAGCTCGGCCTGCCGCCGCGCGACGAGCACGACGCGCGCGCCCGCCCCGGCCAGCGCGCGGGCGATCGCGTTGCCGATCCCCGAGTTGCCGCCGGTCACCAGTGCCACGCGGCCGGCGAGGTCGAACAGGCGGGCGATGGTCGCGTCCATTGCCGGTCAGCTCGCCACCGGCGTGCCCTTGTCGAACGTTTCGCCGGGAAAATATTTCGCGAGCCGGTCGTCGGCGGTGCGCGCGTGCGCCTCCATGCCTTCGAGGCGGGAGACGCGGGCGGTCACCTGCGCCGCCTGGCGGTTGGCCTCGCGGGACATCCGCTGCCAGGTTACCGTCTTGATGAACTTGTGCACCGAAAGGCCGCCGCTGTAGCGCGCCGCGCCCTTCGTCGGCAGGATGTGGTTCGGGCCGCTCACCTTGTCGCCGTAGGCGACGGTGGTCTCCTCGCCGAGGAAGAGCGAGCCGTAGCAGCTGAGGCTGGCGAGCCACCAGTCGAGGTCGCGGCAGTGGACCTCGAGATGCTCCGGCCCGTAGCGGTCGGAAACGCGCGCGGCCTCCTCGCGCGTGGCGCAGACCACGACCTCGCCGTAGTCGCGCCATGCGGCGCCGGCGGCGTCGCGCGCCGTGGGCGGCAGCCGGTCGATCAGCACTGGCACCTGCTCCAGCACCGACCGCGCGATCGCCTCGTCGGTGCAGATGAGCCAGGCTGGCGATTCGTGGCCGTGCTCGGCCTGCCCGACGATGTCCGACGCGACGAGGTACGGGTCGGCGCTGTCGTCGGCGATCACGCAGACCTCCGAGGGGCCGGCGAACACGTCGATGCCGACCTTGCCGAACAGCATCCGCTTGGCTTCGGCGACGAACTTGTTGCCCGGCCCGACGATGATGTCGGCGGGCCGCCCGGTGAAGAGCCCGTAGGCCATCGCGGCGATCGCCTGCACGCCGCCCAGCGTCAGGATCACGTCGGCGCCGGCCACGTGCATCGCGTAGAGCACCTGCGGATGGATGCCTTCGCCGCGGAACGGCGTGGAGCAGGCGATCACCATGGGCACGCCGGCCGCCTTCGCGGTGGCGACGCTCATGTAGGCCGACGCGATGTGCGCGTAGCGGCCGGTGGGCACGTAGCAGCCGGCGACGTTGACGGGGATGAGCCGCTGCCCGGCGACCAGCCCCGGATGCACCTCGACCTCGAATTCGCGCACCGACGCGCGCTGCGCCTCGGCGAAACGACGCACCTGCGCGGTCGCGAAGTCGATGTCGCGGCGGATCGCCGCGGGGATCGTCGCGATCCGCCGCTCGATCTCGGCCGGCGTGACGACGATGTCGCCGTCCCACCGGTCGAGCTTCAGTGCATAGTCGCGGACGGCCGATTCGCCGCCGGCCTCGATCGCCGCCAGCATCGCGGCGACGACGTCGCGCGCGGCGGCCGTCTCGGTCTCGGGTGTCTTCCCCGCGCGTTTCAGGAAACGTTCGGCCATGGGTCGCGGCGCCTCGTGGGTTGCGCGTTCAGTTGGTGCGGTTGGCGAACGCCTTGAGCGGCGCCGTCTTGTCGACCAGCAGCATGTACTCGTCGGTGATGTAGGTCTTCGGATCCGGCACGTCCTGGATGGTGCCGACGCTCTTCAGGTAGCCCGCCAGCGCGTCGAACCACGCATCGGCGACCGACTTGCCGCCGGCGCGCGACAGGAGCTTCAGCTGCTCGTCGAGCGGGTAGATCGGGCGCTCCATCTCGTTGGCGAGGTAGGCGTCCTTGAGCTTGATGCCGTTGGCCTCGAAGAACTTGCGGAGATACGACATGAATTCCGCCTTGTTGGCCTTCTGGTACGAGACCGCGCGCAGGTAGACGGCGAGGAAGCGCGCCGCCGCCTCGGGGTTCTGCTTCGCGAATTCCTTGCGCGCGATCAGCGCGCCGGGCACGGTGGCGCCGGCATCCTTGCCGCTGCAGATCACCTCGGCGCCCATCTGGTCGTTCAGCGTGTAGGTGTTGGGCGCCCAGGTGCCGGCGAGCAGCCCGTTGCCGCCGGAGTAGGCGGAGACGAGCTGCGCCGGGGCGAGCGGGACGATCGTCACGTCGGCGCGGGCGACGCCCCATTTCTGCAGGCAGGCCATCGTCGCGTATTCGCCGGTCGAGTTCGGGGAGAGCAGGATCTGCTGGCCCTTGATCTCCTTCGCCGGGTTTGCCTTGATCGCGGCGACCTTGTCCTTGCGCGCCATCACCGCGTTGGTCGCGGATTCGTCGTTGGTGATGCCGATGGTCAGGATCTCGTAGCGCTGCGAGCCCAGCACCGCGGGCGGCGAGCCGGTGCCGCCGACGTCCCAGGACTTCGAAGCGGCACCGGCGATCTGCTGCGCGCCGGCGGGGTAGACGACGAATTCGGGCTTGAGGCCGGCCTCCGCCCACCAGTTCTTCTCGGTGGCGATGTAGATCGGGAGCGCCCAGTAGGCGATCTGGTAGCTCACCTTGATCGGGATCGGCGCGGGGGCCTGCGCGGACGCGGTCGAGGACAGGATCGGAAGGGCGACGAGCGCGACGAGCGCGCGCAGCAGCGAACGGCGGGGGACGGACATGGTTCCTCCTCGAGCTTGGGGTGACCCCTGAAAGATTCCCGCGACGCCTCGCGAGCGAGGCATCCGGAATACCGTTTGGGGCATTTTGTGAAAGCGCGTTCAGGAAAAATGTTCGGCGATCCGGCGGCGAAAGTCAAACGCGGAATGCCCCGGAACCATTGTGCAGTGCGGCATAGGGGCCTCCGGGATGGCGTGCCGGGGATTTTCTTGCCGCCCTGAAGTGAGCCGTGTAATCTCGCCACCGTGCCACTTCCTGAAAGCGCTTTCTGACGTGATTTCCTCCGCAGCAACTTCCGGCGTCACGCTGAAGTCGATCGCAGCCCAGTGCGGGATCTCGTCCGCGACGATGTCGCGCGTGCTGAATCACCCGGAGCTGGTGCGACCCGAATTGCGCGAGCGGGTCGAGGCGATCCTCGCCGCGGCGGGGTACGTGCCGCACGGCGCGGCACGGTCGCTCGCATCGCGCCGGACGCGCACGATGGGCGCCGTGGTGCCGACCGTCGACAGCGCCCTGTTCGCCAGGGTCGTCGACGGCGTCCAGCAGACGATCCACGACCACGGCTTCCAGCTGCTGCTCGCCAGCAGCAACTACAGCCCGGCCCGCGAGGCGGCCGAGATCCGCGCGCTGATCGAGCGCGGCGTCGACGCGATGCTGCTGGTCGGCCGGTCGCGCACCCCCGAGATCGTCGGCCTGCTGCTGGCGAAGGGCATCCCGTTCGTCGCCACCTGCGTGGACGAGCCCGAGGCCGCCTGGCCGACGGTGGGCTGGGACAACGCCGCCGCAGCCGCGCGGGCGGCCGACTACCTGCTCGACATCGGCCACACGCGCTTCGGCGTGATCGCGGGCATCACCGCGGACAACGACCGGGCCGCCGACCGCGTCGCGGGCTTCCGGACGGCACTGGCACGCCGCGGCGTTCCGCTGCCGGCGACCCACGTCATCGAGCGGCCGTACACGGTGCCCGAGGCGCGCACGGCGATGGCGGCGCTGCTGCGCCTCCCCGTGCGGCCCACAGCGGTGCTGTGCGGCAACGACATCCTCGCCTATGGCGCGCTGCAGGAGTGCCTTTGGCGCGGCGTCGGCGTGCCCCGCGACGTCTCGATCACCGGCTTCGACGACATCGAGATGGCAGAGCACTGCTGGCCGGGCATCACCACGCTGCGCGTGCCGGCGTTCGAGATCGGCCAGCGCGCCGCGACGCTGATGCTCGACGCACTGAAGAAGGATGCGCCGGGATCCGCGGCGCCGGCCGAGCACGTCCCGTTCGAGCTGCAGCTGATCGTCCGCGGCACCACGGCGCCGCCGGCGGACAGCCCGCAGGCGCGCCACGAGGGGATGGAACTGCAGGGCATCCCCCACTGACCCGAGACTCCCATGCCACGCTCCCAGACCGACCCTCCGTTGTCCGAGCCGCGCGCCATCGCCCTCCGCGCCCACGCCATCCGGCGCGACGTCGTCCGCATGGTCGGCGCGCTCGGGCAGGGCTACGTCCAGCAGGGGCTGGGCGCCGCCGACCTGTTCGCCACGCTCCTCTTCTCCGAGCTTCGCCTCGACGCCGCCGATCCGGCGTGGCCGGACCGCGACCGCTTCCTGCTGTCGACGGCGCACAACTCGGCGCTCTTCCACGCCGCGCTGGCGGCACGCGGGCTCATCGCGCGCGAGGGGCTCGACACCTATTGCCGCGACGGCTCCACGCTCGAGGTCAACGTCTCGGAGCGCCTCGGTCCGGTGGTCGAGGCGACCTTCGGCTCGCTGGGCCAGGGGCCGTCCGTCGGCCTCGGCATGGCGCTCGCCGGCCGGCGGCGGGGCGCGCCGTACCGGGTGTACGTGGTGCTGGGCGACGGCGAGATGCAGGAAGGCCAGGTGTGGGAGGCGGCGATGGCGGCAGGCAGCATGGGCGTCGACAACCTCTGCGTGATCGTCGACCTCAACTCGATGCAGGTCGAGGGCCACAGCGACCGCGTGCTGAAGCAGGAGCCGGTGGCCGACAAGTGGGCGAGCTTCGGCTGGGCGACGATCGCCGTCGACGGCCACGACATCGCAGCGCTGCAGGCGGCGTTCGCAACGGCCCGCGCCACCCGCGGCCGGCCGACGGTCGTCATCGCGCGGACGCTGGTCGGCAAGGGCGTCCCCTTTCTCGAAGGCCAGTTCGGGCACAACATGAAGCTGTCGGCGGCGGACGCGGCGCGCGCGCTGCAGGAGCTCGACGCGGCCGGGGTGGCGCAGTGAGCGCGTCGGAGGACATCAAGGTCGGCGACTTCACGTCGCGCGGCCCCGTGCCGCGCGTCTACGGCGAGGCGCTGGTCGAGGCGGCGCGCGAGGACGCCCGCATCGTTTGCCTGGGGGCGGACCTTTCCCCCGCCACGGAGACCGACCTCTTCCGCGACACGCTGCCGGACCGCTACCACAACTTCGGCATCGCCGAGGCCAACATGATCGGCGCGGCCGGCGGCATGGCGCGCTGCGGCGAGATTCCGTTCGCGCACACGTTCGCGGTGTTCGCGACGCGCCGGCCTTACGACCAGGTCGCGCTGCAGGTCGCGTATCCGCGCGCGAACGTGAAGATCGTTGGCTTCCTGCCCGGCCTGACGACGCTGCTGGGCGTGTCGCACCAGGCGATCGACGACATCGCGCTGATGCGGGCGCTGCCGGGCATGACGATCGTCGAGCCCGCCGGGATGGAGCAGGTCCGGGCCGCGGTGCGCGCGGCGGCGGCACATCCGGGGCCGGTCTACCTGCGGATGCGCCGCGCCGATGCACCGCTGCCGCCGGACTTCGCCCCGCGGGCGCTCACCATCGGCCGCGCCGACGTGCTGCGCGAGGGCGGCGACGGCGCGGTCTTCGCCTGCGGCACGATGGTCGCCGTCGCCCAGGCGGCGGCGACGGCGCTCGCGGCCCGCGGCCGGCAGGTCGCGGTCGTCGACATGCACACGATCAAGCCGCTCGACGCCGATGCCGTGCTCGCGTTCGCGCGCGAGACGCGCTGCGTGGTCACCGCGGAGAACCATTCGATCGTCGGCGGGCTCGGCAGCGCGGTGGCCGAGGTCCTGGCGGAATCGGGCCTCGGCACGGGGTTCGCGCGCGTCGGCATCCACGACACCTTCGGGGAGGGCGGATCGACCCCCTACCTGTTCGACAAGTACGGGCTGTCCGCCGCGGCGATCGCGGCCGCCTTCGAACGTCTCTGGAGTCGTCATGCAGGCAACTGAAAAGCCGGCCATCGCGTTCATCGGGCTCGGCGTCATGGGCACCGGGATGGCGCGCAACCTCGCCCGCCACGGCTTTCCGCTGGCCGTGTACGACACCGCGCCGGCGGCGATGGCGCGCTTCGCCGACGTCGACTGCCGCCGCGCCGATTCTCCGGCGGCGGCGGCGCGCGGCGCCGGCATCGTCATGACGATGCTGCCCACTTCCGCGCACGTGCGCGCAGCGTTGTTCGGCCCTGAAGGCGCCGCCTCCGCGCTGGCACCCGGCGCGCTGGTCGTCGAGATGAGCACCGGCGACGCCATCGAGACCGATCGCATCGCCGCGGAACTCGCGGCGCTCGGGCTGCGCTGCATCGACGCGCCGGTGGGCCGCACGCCGCGCGAGGCGGCGGAGGGCAGGGCGCTGCTGATGGTCGGTGCCGACGCCGCCGATCTCGCCGCGGCGCGCCCCGCGTTCGAGGCGATGGCCGACACCATCGTCCACGTCGGCCCGCGCGGCACCGGCATCCGGCTGAAGCTCGTCAACAACTACATGGCGATGGTCACCATGGTGCTGACCGGCGAGGCGCTGATGTTCGGCGCCAAGCTGGGCCTCGATCGCGACACCGTGGTGAAAGTGCTTTCGAACACCGCGGCCGGGCGCGGCCAGCTGCTGACCAACTACCCGCGCAAGGTGCTCGCGGGCGACGTCACGCCGGATTTCCCGCTGTGGATGGGCTACAAGGACATCCACCTGGCGATGAATCTCGCCGCGTCGGTCGGCGCGCCGCTGGGACTCGGCGGCTATGCGCGCGAGATGTTCGCGCTGGCGAAGTCCTGGGGGCGCGCGGACGAGGACTGCACCGCGATGCTGCTGCTGCTCGAGGACGTCGCGCGCGTCGCGCACGACGACCCGGCCTCGCGGCGGACCCCGTCATGACAGCCACCGGCTGCCGGTGCCCGCGCCGTCCGGGCCGGAGCGCGCGCACGTGAGCCCCGTCGCCACGCGTGCCGTGGCGCCCCGTTCCCGGTGGCCGTCGCGCCGGCTGCGGATCGGCGCCGCCGCGCTGGCCGTCGCGATCGGCGCGTGGTTCGCATGCAGCGCGCTGGGCCTCGTCACCGGCGGGCGCTTTCCGACGCCGACCGACGCGTGGCGGGCGGCGGTGCAGATCACCACCGGCCAGGGCTATGCGGGCGGCACGCTGCTGCAGCACGTGGGTCACAGCTGCCGGCTGGTGCTGCTCGGATTCGCCGTCGCCGTCGGCACCGGGGTTCCGTTCGGACTGCTCATGGGCGCGTCCCGCCGCTTCGACGCGCTGGCCGGACCGGTGTTCTCGCTGCTCCGGCCGATACCGCCTCTGGCGTGGATCCCGCTCGCCATCCTGTGGCTCGGGCTGGGCGACCTCGCGAAGATCTTCCTGATCTGGGTCGCCGCGTTCGCGCCCTCGGTCATCAACAGCTACGCCGGGGTGCGCAACATCGACCCGACGCTGATCGAGGCGGCAGAGACGCTGGGGGCACGCTCCTGGTGGCGCGTCTACGACGTGCTGCTCCCGGGCGCGCTGCCGATGATCTTCACCGGCCTGCGGCTGTCGCTGCAGGCGGCTTGGACGACACTCGTCGCCGCCGAACTGGTCGGCGCGTTCAGCGGCCTCGGCAAGGTGCTGTCCGTCGCCGCGCTGGACATCTATCCCGGAATGATCCTGTTCGCGATGATCTGCGTCGGAATCCTCGGCGCGGCGATGACGCGCGGGCTCGAATGGACCGAGCGGAGGGCGCTGCCATGGCTGGCATGAGCGAGCGCGCGCGCTCCTCGCGGCGCGAGCGCGCGCTGCTGTCGGTCGCCGGCGTCGGCGCTTTCTTCGCGGTGTGGCACCTGCTGTCGGTGAGCGGCTGGTTCCCGCCGGCCTACCTGCCGGGCCCGCTGGCGGTGGCGCGGATGATGGCCGAACTGTCCGCCGGCAAGTACTCGGGCGACACGCTCCTGGGTCACCTCGGCGCGAGCCTCGGCCGCTTCGCGGTCGGCTTCGTGCTCGCCGCGGCCATCGGCATTCCGCTTGGCCTGCTGATGGGCTGGTACCGCTGGCTCGACGACGTCGTGAGCCCCTTCTTCGAGGCGCTGCGCTTTGTCGCGCCCATCGCGTGGGTGCCGTTCGCGGGGCTCTGGTTCGGTACCGGCATCGGGGGGCCGACGCTGATCATCTTCTCGGGCGCGTTCCCGCCATGCCTCATCAACGCGTACCGCGGCGCGAAGTACGTCGACCGCCGGCTGATAGAGGCGGCGCGCACACTGGGCGCATCCGGGCCGCGGATCGTGCGCGAAGTGCTGCTGCCCGCCTCGCTGCCGTCGATACTCGCGGGCCTGCGCGTCAGCGCCGGCATCGGCTGGCAGTCGCTCGTCGGCGCCGAGCTGATCGTCGTCGGCAGCGGCGTCGGCTACATGATGGTGCAGGGGCAGCTCAACGTCGCGACGCCGATCGTGATGTCCGGGATGATCGCGATCGGCATCGTCGGCGTGGCGATCGACCTCGCGCTGCGGGGGTTCGAGACGCGCATACGGAAGAACTGGGGACGGGCAGCGCCATGAGCCGCATCGTGTTCGACAAGGTGAGCCGCAGCTTCGTGCGCGGCGGCGAAGCGTTCGAGGCGCTGGTCGGCATCGACCTCGAGGTGCGCGAGAAGGAGTTCGTCGCCATCGTGGGCCCGTCGGGCTGCGGCAAGACGACATTGCTGCGGATGGTCGCCGGCCTCGAGTTCCCGAGTGGCGGGCAGGTGAGGGTCGGCGACGTCGAGGTCACGGCGCCGGGCCCCGACCGCGCCGTCGTCTTCCAGGCGTTCGCGCTGTTCCCGTGGAAATCGGTCGCCGAGAACATCGGCTTCGGCCTCAAGTGCCGCGGCGTGCCGGCGCGCGACCGCGATCCGGTCGTGGCGCGGTACATCGCGCTGATGGGGTTGTCGGGCTACGAGGCGGCGTATCCGCACCAGCTGTCCGGCGGGATGCAGCAGCGGGTGGCCATCGCCCGCAGCTACGCGCTCGACCCCGGCGTGCTGCTGATGGACGAGCCCTTCGGCGCGCTCGACGCGCAGACGCGCGTGCTGATGCAGGAGGAGCTGATCCGCATCTCGCGCAGCAACCCGCGCACCGTGCTGTTCATCACCCACTCGGTCGAGGAGGCGGTCTACCTGGCCGACCGCGTCGTCGTGATGACCCGCCGGCCCGGCCGCATCCGCGAGATCCTCGACGTCGGCGCGGTCCGGGCGAGCGCGGCCTGGGACGCGCTGCCGCACATCGAGGAGGTGATGGACACGGCGTCGTTCGTCCACCTGCGCACGCGGATATGGAAGCTGCTGCGCGAGGAGCAGGACGGGGGCGGCGATGAGCACTGAACACGCGGACGAACGCGGCACGCGCCCCGCGCGGCGCGGCCGATGCCGCAGGGAGGGCGGGGCATGAGGGAAATCGGCATCATCGACACGACGCTGCGCGACGCGCACCAGTGCCTGTGGGCGACGCGGATGACGACGGCGCAGATGCTGCCCGTGATCGAGCGGATGGACCGCGCGGGCTTCAGCTCGATCGACCTGATGGGGACGATCCAGTTCGACGTCTGCGTGCGCTACCTGCAGGAGGACCCGTGGGAGCGCGTGAGGCTCGTCCACGCGCGCGCCGGGCGCACCCCGTTCCGCTCGCTGATCCGCAGCAAGAACATCATCAGCTTCGACGTCCTCGCCGACGACATCATCGAGCTGTGGGTCGACCGCCTGCACGCGAACGGGTTCCGGCTGATCGGGGCGTTCGACGGCCTGAACGACGTGGACAACATCGCCGACGGACTGATCCAGGCCAAGCGGCTGGGTGCCCGCACCTTCGGCGTCCTCTCGTTCTGCGAGAGCCCGGTCCACTCCGACGCGCTGTTCGTGCGCACGGCGACCGAGCTGATCCGCCGCTGCAACGTGGACTCGATCATGATCAAGGACGCCGGCGGGCTCCTCACGGTGGACCGGGCGCGCACCCTGATCCCCGCGCTCAAGGCGGCGATCGGGACCGTGCCGCTCGAGCTGCACAGCCACTGCCTCACCGGCCTCGCGCCCCTCGTCTACCTCGAGAGCGTGAAGCTGGGCGTCGACCTGCTCCACACGTCGATCAAGCCGCTCGCCAACGGCGCCGCGCAGCCGGCGACGCAGACGATCGTGCGCAACCTGCGCCGGATGGGCCACCAGGTCGACGTCGACGACGCGCTGGTCGACGCGGTCGGCAGCCACTTCGCCGCGGTCGCCCGGCGCGAAGGCCTGCCCGTCGGCGCGCCGGTCGAGTACGACGCCTTCCACTACGAGCACCAGCTCCCCGGCGGGATGCTCAGCAACTTCAAGTCGCAGCTCGCGCACGCCGGCATCGGCCACAAGTTCGACGAACTGCTGCACGAGTGCGCTCAGGTCCGGCGCGAGCTCGCGTGGCCGATCATGATCACGCCGTTCGCGCAGCTCGTCGGCACGCAGGCGGTGCTGAATGTGATGCACGGCGAGCGCTACCGGATCGTGCCCAACGAGGTGAAGAAATATGCGCTGGGCTACTACGGCAAGCTGCTGGGGCCGGTTGATCCGGACGTGCTCGACCGCATCGTCGCGAACGGCTCGAGCACGATCGCCCTCAAGCCCTCCACACCCGCGCCGGCGGTCGACGCGCTGCGCCGGAAGTATCCCGGCCTGTCCGACGAGGAGCGGCTGCTGCGCTTCATGCTCCCCGGATCGGCCGTCGACGCCATGCGCGCCGCCGGGCCGATGCGCACCGACTACCGGATCGGCTCGTCGATCGTCGACCTTGTCCGCGCGCTGGCGAAGCGGCCGCGCGCCGGGCGGGTCAGCATCCGCCGCGGCGACCTCGAAATCGACATCGGCGGCCCGGCTTCTTCCCGCTGACCCGCCGGCACCCCACGCCCGCACGGAGACCCTGGAGCCCCTTATCATGCCCGACAACGAACTCGACTACGCCGACCTGCTGGACATCGTCCGGCTGGTCGAGGCTTCCCCCGACATCACCGACTTCCGCCTGAAATACGGCGCGACGGAGCTGCAGCTGTCGAAGACCGGCGCGCTCGCCGCGCCGGCGGCACCGGCGACGGCAGTGCCGGCACCGGTGCCAGCCGTCGCCGCCGCAGCGGCGGTCGCGGCGGCGACGGCGCCCGCCGCGGAACCGGCGGCGGAGGCGGCGCCGTATCCTGCGGACGCCGTGCTGGTCCGGTCCCCGATGGTCGGCACGTTCTACCGCGCGCCCGAGCCGGGCGCCGAGCCGTTCGTCACCGTGGGCCAGCACGTCGCCGCCGATTCGACCGTCTGCATCATCGAGGTGATGAAGCTGATGAACTCGATCCCGGCCGGGCGCGCGGGTACCGTCACGCACGTGCTGGTCGCGGACTCGCAGCCGGTGGAGTTCAACCAGGTGCTCGCGGTCATCGCGCCGGACGCGTGAGCGTGGCCGGGGCCGCCGCGGCGAAGCCGATCCGGCGCGTCCTCGTCGCGAACCGCGGCGAGATCGCGCTCCGCGTCATTCGCGCCTGCCGCGAGCTCGGCATCGAGACCGTCGCCGTGTACACCGAGGCTGACCGCGATGCGCTGCCGGTTCGGATGGCCGACCGCAGGGTGTGCATCGGCAGCGCGCGCTCGACGGAGAGCTACCTCAACGCGCCGTTCATCGTCAGCGCGGCACTCACGCAGGGCGCCGACGCCATCCACCCCGGCTATGGGTTCCTGTCGGAGCACGCCGCCTTCGCGGCGATGTGCGGCGACGCGGGGCTGGTGTTCATCGGGCCGACGCCGGGCGTGATCCGGCAGATGGGCGACAAGGCCATGGCGCGCCGGCTGGCGCATGAGGCGGGCGTGCCGACGACCCCGGGCTCCGAGGGGGCGCTGAAGGACGCGGCCGACGCGCGCATCGTCGCGGACCGGATCGGCTACCCGGTGCTGCTGAAGGCATCCGCCGGCGGCGGGGGGCGCGGCATGCGCGTCGTAACGAAGGCGGCGGAGCTTGCGGGCGCCTTCGCCGATGCCGCGCGCGAGGCGAAATCCGCGTTCGGCGACGACGCGATCTACGTGGAAAAATACCTGACGAGGGTCCGCCACATCGAGATCCAGGTGCTGGGCGATGCCGCCGATGTCCTCCATTTCGGCGAGCGCGACTGCTCGGCGCAGCGGCGCAACCAGAAGCTGGTCGAGGAAAGCCCGTCGCCGGCGCTGACAACCGACCTGCGCGAGCGGCTCGCTGCCGCCGCGGTCAAGCTCTGCCGGCACGTCGGCTATACCGGCGCCGGCACGATCGAGTTCATCCTCGACCAGGCGAGCGGCCAGTTCTATTTCATGGAGATGAACACCCGGATCCAGGTGGAGCACCCGGTCACGGAGATGGTCGCCGGGTTCGACCTCGTCAAGGCGCAGCTCCGCATCGCCTCGGGCGTCGGCGCGGGGATCGCGCAGCGCGATATTCGCCTCACCGGGCACGCGATCGAGTGCCGCATCAACGCCGAGGACCCCGGCCGCAACTTCGCGCCGTCGCCGGGCCGCGTCACGCGCTACCACGCGCCGGGCGGGCCGGGCGTGCGCGTCGACAGCCACCTTTACTCGGGCTACGAGGTGCCGCCGTTCTACGACTCGCTGCTGGCCAAGGTGATCTGCTGGGGCCGTGACCGCGACGAGGCGCTTGCCCGGATGAAGGGCGCGCTGTCCGAACTCGTCGTCGACGGCGTGAAGACCACCATCCCGTTCCACCAGCGCCTGCTGGCGGACCCGAACTTCCGGCGGGGCGACATCCATACGCAGTACGTGCAGGAGACCTTCCTGTCCTGAGTTTTCCCGACCATGCAATCCGGCCGCCCGACGCGGCCCGCGAGGAGTCCACCATGGCAAGAGACGTGATCATCAACTGCGCCGTCACCGGCGGCGCCGACACCGTCGGCAAGCATCCCGGCGTGCCGGTCACGCCGGCGCAGATCGCGCAGGCGGCGATCGACGCCTGCAAGGCGGGCGCGGCGATCGCGCACATCCACGTGCGCGACCCGCAGACCGGCAAGGCGAGCCTCGACGTGGCGCTGTACCGCGAGGTCGTGGCCCGGATACGCGACTCGGGCTCCCCGGTGCTGATCAACCTGACGACCGGCCCGGGCTCCCGCTACGTGCCGGGCGACGCCGACCCGCGGGTCGGCGGCCCGGGCACCACGCTCATCCCGCCGCTGGAGCGCCTGCGGCACGTGCAGGAACTGCTGCCCGACATCTGCAGCCTCGACGTCGGCTCGATGAACTTCGGCGAGACCGGCTTCCTCAACACGCCGGCGCACCTGCGCGTCATGGGCCGGGCGATCGCCGCCACGGGCGTGCTGCCAGAACTCGAGGTGTTCGAGCCCGGCCACATCCGCCTCGCGACGCAGCTGATGGCCGAAGGCTGCATCGCCGCGCCGGCGCTGTTCCAGATCTGCCTCGGCATCCCCTGGGGTGCCCCGGCGACGCCGGAGACGATGATCTACATGCGCAACCTGTTGCCGGCCGGATCGCGGTGGGCCGGGTTCGGCATCTCGCGCCAGCAGATGCCGATGGTGGCGCAGGCCGTGATGCTGGGCGGCCACGTCCGCGTCGGCCTCGAGGACAACCTGTACATCGACCAGGGCGTGCTGGCACCCAGCAACGCGGCGCTGGTCGAGCGGGCGGCAAAGATCGTCACGCTGCTCGGTGAAAACATCGCGACGCCCGAGTCGGCACGGCGCCTGCTCGCGCGCTAGGGCACGAAGCAGAACGGGCCGTGCGCCAGCGCGGCGGGAACCCACAGCGTCCGGTAGATGCCGGCGAGCGCCAGCGCGACCAGTACCGCCGCGACGGCGAGCCGCCAGCCGCGGCCGTCGAACCGGCGCCGGATTCGGTCGAGGACGGCGCCGGCGACGAGCAGGTTCGGGAGCGTCCCGGCCCCGAAGGCGAGCATCACCAGCGCCCCCTGCCAGGCGCCGCCGGCAAACAGCGCCAGCGGCAGCACGCTGTAGACCAGCGCACACGGAACGAGGCCCCAGACGAGGCCCAGGCCAAGCTGGCCGGCGGTGCCCCGGCCGCGCAGCAGCGGCCCCAGCCGCGGCAACGCCGTCGCGAACGCCCGGGCCCCGAGCTGCTGCAGGGCAGCCACGCCGGGGGTGCGCACGACGAGGCTGGCCGCGAGCAGCAGCAGGAAGCCGTTGGCGGCGACATAGAGCCCCTTTTGCAGCGGCAAGAGCGTGATGCCGCCCATTGCCGTGCCGCCGGCGGCGCCGAATGCTGCCCCCAGCAGCGCGTAGGTTGAAAGGCGCCCGGCGTGGTAGACAAGCTGGCGCCGCGCCAGCACGGCACCGGGCAGGAGCGGCCTCCCGGACGGGGCCGGTTGCCGCTGCGCGTCGCGGGCGGCGATGGCGGCGACGAAGCCGCCGCACATCGTCAGGCAGTGCAGTCCGCCGGCCAGCCCGAAGAGCAGCGCGCTGGCGAGAAGTCCCAGGCTCACAGGCGCCGCCCCGTCGTATGTGCGCCGCCGCACGGATGCCGCAACCCCGATGCCGGTATGCTCGGCGATCGAACCGGCCCGTGCCGTTCGGGGCGTCGCGGCGCGCGTATCCGCAACCCACTCCACGGATGGCCGACATGACCAGCTCCAGTAAAAGAGATTTCTCCGACCCGCGCCCGCCGGCCGTCGTGATCTCGATCCGCGATCTCAAGCGGCACTGCGGCAACTGCACCGTGCGGGAACTGTGCCTTTCGATGGGCCTCGAAGCCAGAGCGCTCGAGGAACTCGACCGGATGGTGACGACGCGCACGCGCGTGAAGCGCGGCGGCACGATCTACCGGCCAGGCGACCCTTTCAAGGCGCTGTACGCGATCCGCGTCGGCTCCTGCAAGACCACGGTGCTCTCCGAGGACGGCCGCGAGCAGATCGCCGGCTTCCACATGCTGGGCGACATCATCGGCCTCGAAGGCATCGCCACGGAGCGGCACGGCTGCGAGGCGGTGGTGCTGGAAGACACGGAGGTATGCGAATTGCCCTTCGAGGAGCTCGAGGGGCTCGCCCAGCGCTTTTCCTCGCTGCAGCACAACCTGCACCGGTTCCTGGCGCGCGAGATCGGGCGCGACCAGCACGTGATGCTGCTGCTCGGCAGCATGCGCGCCGACGAGCGAATCGCGGTGTTCCTGGTCAACCTGTCGGAACGGTACCAACAGCATGGCTATTCGGCGACCGAGTTCATGTTGCGGATGACGCGGGAGGAAATCGGCAGCTACCTTGGGCTCAAGCTCGAGACGGTCAGTCGCCTGCTGTCGCGCATGCAGCACGACGGACTGCTGCAGGTGCAGGGTCGCGCGGTCACGCTGCTCGACGTGCCCGCGCTGCGGCAGCTCGCCGGTCAGCGGCCCTGACCCGGCGGTTCGCCGCCCGGGCCGCAACCGTCGACGAGGCAGTCATCGCCGCGATTGGGGCAGCCGTCGGGCCGCTCGGCGACCGGCAGCGGGCAGCGGTTGATCTCTTCCGCGCTGCGCTCCAGCAGCACGGTCAGCGCCGACGAGGCGATCCCCAGCGCCCAGAAGCCGAAGAAGCCCACCGTGTAGGTCGCTTCACGCGGCCATTCGAGCGGCGCGCCGAAGAAGTGGAGCTCGATCGGGTCGAAAAGCGTGAAGAACACCGCTTCGGCCACGCCGGCGACCAGGAAGGCGGGCCAGATCACCCGCATGATGCCGAGCGTCCGGTTGGCGACCATTGGCGTCGGAGACGTTGGGGGAGTCGCGGCGCCGGCGATCATGGGCGTTGGGCGGCGGCGCCCAGGCGGACATCGGTGATGCGGCCGGCGACGGTGGTGATCGGCAGCGACCAGTTGTCAGCCTCGAGGCGGAGGATGTGGCGCCCCGGCGATTGCGGCGGCAGCACGCCGACCCAGCTGCCCGGGGCGTCGCTCACGAGGGCAACCACGGTCTCGTGCTGGCCCGTGCCGGTGGGGCTCACGGCCAGCCGGACCTGCGCGGGCGGCGCGAGGAAGCCCTCCAGCCGGACGCGCAGCCTGCCGTCGGCCTCCGCATTGATGATCGCGCCGGCATCGGCGTGGACGTCGGGTCCGTTCTCGGCGATCCGGCGATTGACGACCAGCCCGAGCTTGTAATAGTCGTCGGCCACGACGCCGTCGTTGCTCTTGATCGCAAGCCCGAGCGTGACGAACGACGCGACGACCACCAGCGCCGGGCCGGCGATCAGGAACCACGGCCAGCGGTCCTGGTACCAGCGGCGGCCGGCGGCGTCAGCGCGGGACAATGAAGCTTGATGGCTCATGGCGGGTCACCTTGTTGTCTTCGACGGCCTGGATGGTGAATTCGATCTTGTGGGTGCCGGGGGCGAGCGTCGCGCCGTCCTGCGGCGCGTCGACTGGCGCCTGCAGGCGCAGGCCGACCATCCGCGTCGCGGCCGGGCCTACGGCGATCGGCTGCTGGATGCCGACGACGGACAGCCCCGGCAGCCCGGAGGCGGTGATGGTGAAAGTGCGCGGCTTCTCGTCGGTGTTCATGATCTGGACGCGGAATACGTTCTCGACGACGCCCGGCGACGCCTCGCGCGCCAGCGCGCCCCGATCCCTCAGGATATCCACTTTCAGCGGATTGCGCAGCGCCAGCGACACGCCGGCCGTCGTCGCGATGGCGACCAGGATCGAGCCGTAGATCAGCGTGCGCACCCGCAGCACGCGGCGCCACATCGCGCCTGTGTCGCCGCCCCTGGCGAGGGCGTTCTCGGTGGTGTACCGGATGAGCCCGCGCGGGTAATTCATCTTGTCCATCACCTGGTCGCAGCCGTCGATGCAGGCCGCGCAGCCGATGCACTCGTACTGCAGGCCCCGCCGGATGTCGATGCCCGTCGGGCAGACCTGCACGCAGATTCCGCAGTCGACGCAGTCGCCCAGGCCGCGTTCCTTCGCGTTGGCCGATTTCGGGCGCGACCCGCGCGGCTCGCCACGCGCGGCGTCGTAGGTGATGACGAGCGTGTCACGGTCGAACATCACGCTCTGGAAGCGCGCGTACGGGCACATGTACTTGCAGACCTGCTCGCGCATGAAGCCGGCGTTGCCGTAAGTGGCGAACGAGTAGAACGTGATCCAGAACGTCTCCCATGGCCCGAGGCGCCAGGTGATCGCGCGGATGCCGAGGTCGGTGATCGGGGTGAAGTAGCCGACGAACGTGTAGCCGGTCCACACCGCGACGGCGAGCCACGCGGTGTGCTTCAGCGCCTTGATCACGAACTTTTCCAGCGACGCCGGCGCGCCGTCGAGCCGGATGCGGGCGAGGCGCTCACCCTCGATCTTCCGCTCTATCCACAGGAAGATCTCGGTGTAGACGGTCTGCGGGCAGGCGTAGCCGCACCACAGCCGGCCCGCGATCGCGGTGAACAGGAACAGCGACAGCGCCGACAGGATCAGGATCACCGTGAGGTAGATGACGTCCTGCGGCCAGAAGACGCCGCCGAAGATGAAGAACCGGCGCTCGGCGAGGTCGAACAGCACCGCCTGCCGGCCGTTCCACGACAGCCACGGCAGCCCGTAGAACACGAGCTGGGTGAGGAAGACCAGCGCCCACCGGGCCCGCGCGAAGGCGCCGTGCACCGCGCGCGGGTAGATCTTCTTGCGGATCTCGTACAGCGCGACTTCATCCGCCGCCGGGATCGGTGGGACCGGGGTGATCGGGACGACGGGACGCAGGGGCGGGCCGTTCATGAGGAGCAGACCGCCGTCGCGGGCATGGGTTCGCGGCGCCGCCGCGTCGCCGCGGCGGCCGTCCGCACCGCGCTACTGCGCACCCGCCTGCTTGACGTTCGACAGGCCCCAGACGTAGGCGGTCAGCATGCGGATCTTCTCGGGGTCGAGCAGGTCCTTGTGCGCGGGCATCCGCGAAATCGTCGACGGCGTGCCGTGGCCCTTGACGATCGTTTCCGTTACCGCCTGCACCGAGCCGCCCCACAGCCAGATCTGGTCGGTGAGGTTGGGCGCGCCCAGCAACTGGTTGCCCTTGCCGTCCGGGCCGTGGCAGGCGACGCAGTTGGTCATGTACAGCGGCTTGCCGGTCTGCGCGCGAAGGCTGTCGACCGGCAGCCCGGACAGGCTGCGCACGTAGTTGACGACGTTCTTGACGCCTTCGTCGCCCAGAACCGCTGCCCAGGCGGGCATGATCCCGTTGCGGCCGTTGGTGATGCTCGCCTGGATCATCTCCGGCTCGCCGCCGTACAGCCAGTCGGTGTCGCGCAGGTTCGGGAAGCCCCGGGCGCCGCCGGCGTCGGAGCCGTGGCACTGCGAGCAGTAGGTGAGGAACAGCCGCTCGCCCATCGCGCGCGCCTGCGGGTCGGCCGCGACCTGCTTGATGTCCATCGTCGTGTACTTGGCGAAGAGCGGCGCGACCTGCGCGTTGAAGTCCTTCACCTCGGCCTGGTACGCGCCGGACGACGTCCAGCCCAGGATGCCGGGCGCCTTGCCGAAGCCGGGATACAGCACCAGGTAGACCAGTCCGAAGACGATCGTGATGTAGAACAGCCACATCCACCAGCGCGGCAGCGGGTTGTTGTACTCCGCGAGATCCTCGTCCCACACGTGTCCGGTCGTGCCGACGCCGCCGTCCTTGGCGCCCTTCGGCGCCGGCGCCACCTTCATCTTGCCCAGCTTGTAGAGCAGCAGGGCGCAGGCGAGGATCGAGGCGAGCGTCAGCCCGGCGACGTAGAAATGCCAGAAATTCGATGTGAAATCGCTCATCCCCGTGCTCCCGGACGATGGTTGGTTGTCGCGGCGGGCGCTTCGTCGGGCAGCGCGAAGGGTTCCATGGCCGCCTGCGCGAAGGCTTCGCGGCGGCGGCTGCTCCAGGCCCAGAGGACGATGCCGATGAACAGCGCGAACGAGATCACGGTGAAGGTGCTTGCCAGTGTCGAGTAGATTTCCATGCTTATCTCACGTAGCGGAGCGCAAGGCCGAGGTTCTGGAGGTAGGCGATCAGCGCGTCCTCCTCCGTCTTGCCCTTGAGTTCCTCGGGGGCCGCGGCGATCTCGGCGTCGGTGTAGGGCACGCCCACCCGGCGCAGCGCGCGCATCTTGGGCTGGATGTCGTCGGGCACGAGCGCCGCGGCGGCGAGCCACGGGTAGGCCGGCATGTTCGATTCCGGCACGACGTCGCGCGGGTTGTTGAGGTGGACGCGGTGCCAGTCGTCGGAGTAGCGGGCGCCGACCCGCGCGAGATCGGGGCCGGTGCGCTTGCTGCCCCACTGGAACGGGTGGTCGTAGACCGACTCGCCGGCGACCGAATAGTGCCCGTAGCGCTCGGTCTCGGCGCGGAACGGCCGGATCATCTGCGAATGGCAGTTGTAGCAGCCTTCGCGCAGGTAGACGTCGCGGCCCGCGAGTTGCAGCGGCGCGTACGGCTTCACGCCGGTCACCGGTTGCGTGGTCGACTTCTGGAAGTAGAGGGGGACGATCTCCACGAGGCCGCCCACCGCGACGACCAGGATGATCAGCACGATCATCCAGCCGATGTTTCTTTCGATCATTTCTTGGTTGAATTTCATCATCGGTCTCGTCGGTTCACGCGTGGGCGGACGCATGGGCATCGCCCAGCGGGATCGGCGCATCGACCGCCTGGGCTCCAACCACCGTCCGGATGGTGTTGTAGGCCATGATCAGCATGCCGCCCAGGAACAGCGTGCCGCCCAGCAGCCGGATCGCGTAGAACGGGTAGGTCGCTTTGACCCCTTCGACGAACGCGTAGGTCAGCGTCCCGTCGGGGTTGGTGGCGCGCCACATCAGGCCCTGCATCACGCCGGCGATCCACATCGCCGCGATGTAGAGCACCACGCCGATCGTCGCGACCCAGAAGTGCACGGTGATGAGTCGGATCGACCACATCTCGGTCTTGGCGAACATCCGCGGGATCAGGTAGTACATCGCGCCGATCGAAATGAACGCCACCCAGCCCAGCGCGCCCGAGTGCACGTGGCCGACGGTCCAGTCGGTGTAGTGCGACAGCGCGTTGACCGTCTTGATCGACATCATCGGGCCCTCGAACGTCGACATGCCGTAGAACGACAGCGACACGATCAGGAACTTGAGGATCGGGTCCTCGCGCAGCTTGTGCCACGCCCCCGACAGCGTCATGATCCCGTTGATCATCCCGCCCCAGGACGGCGCCAGCAGGATCAGCGAGAACAGCATCCCGATCGACTGCGTCCAGTCGGGCAGCGCGGTGTAGTGTAGGTGGTGCGGGCCGGCCCACATGTAGGTGAAGATCAGCGCCCAGAAGTGGACGACCGACAGCCGGTACGAGTAGATCGGGCGCCCGGCCTGCTTCGGCACGAAGTAGTACATGATCCCGAGGAAGCCGGCGGTGAGGAAGAAGCCGACGGCGTTGTGGCCGTACCACCACTGGACCATCGCGTCCTGCACGCCCGCGTAGGCCGAGTACGACTTCATCGGCCAGAACGACACCGGCATCTCGGCGCTGTTGACGATGTGAAGGATCGCCACCGTCAGGATGAACGCGCCGAAGAACCAGTTGGCGACGTAGATGTGCGGCGTCTTGCGCTTCACGATCGTGCCGAAGAACACGATCGCGTACGACACCCAGACGACGGCGATCAGCAGGTCGATCGGCCATTCCAGCTCGGCGTACTCCTTGCCGCTCGTGAACCCCAGCGGCAGCGTGACCGCGGCCAGCACGATGACGAGGTTCCAGCCCCAGAACGTGAAGCCGGCCAGCGGGCCGGCGAACAGGCGCGCCTGGCAGGTGCGCTGGACGACGTAGTACGAGCTCGCGAACAGCGCGCAGCCGCCGAATGCGAAGACCACCGCGTTGGTGTGGAGGGGGCGCAGCCGGCCGTAGGACAGCCAGGAGATGCCGTAGGTGAGATCGGGCCACAGCAGCTGGGCCGCGATGATCACGCCGACCAGCATCCCGACGATTCCCCAGACCACGGTCATCAGCGCGAACTGCCGCACGACCTTGTAGTTGAACGTCGGTGCCGCGCGCGCATCCGCCCGCGTTGCGCCGCCCGATGTCGACGCCAGACTATTGCTCATGCGATTCGCTCCCTCGCTTCGTTTCGATTCGTGGGCGACGGCCCCACAACTTCCCCGGGTGCAATGCTAGCGGCTGAACCCGTTTGGGTAATTGATGCAAATCAAACGGGGGAGTCGTCGTCGTTCAGAATCCGGTGCGCGGGGCCCTCGAGGTCGTCGAACTGCCCGCTTTTCACGGACCACCAGAACGCCGCGCCGATCAGGAACGCCAGGACGACGGAGAGCGGGATCAGCAGGTAGAGGATGTCCATCGGCAGCGCTTAGCTGGGATGGCCGGCGGCGCGCGCGGCGCCCCGGGATGGTGCTGCGGTTCCCGGCGCGTTGCCCGGACCCGCGCGCAGCAGGCGCATCGCGTTGCCCACGACCAGCAGCGACGACGCCGACATGCCGATCGCCGCCGCCAGCGGCGTCAGGTGGCCGGTCGCGGCGAGGGGAATGGCGACGATATTGTAGGCGAAGGCCCAGGCGAGGTTCTCGCGCATGATCCGGTAGGCCCGGCGCGCGATGCCGACCGCCCCGGTGACGCGGGCGAGGTCGTCGCCCAGCACCACCACCGCCGCGGTCCACTGCGTCAGCGCGGCAGCGCTCCCCAGCGACAGCGACACGTCGGCCTGCGCCAGCGCCGGCGCGTCGTTGATGCCGTCGCCGACCATGGCCACGACCGCGCCCTCGCCCTGGCGGCAGGCGATGAATGCGCGCTTGTCCTCGGGCGTGGCGCCGCCCAGGAAATCGTCGATGCCCAGCGCGCGCGCGACCTCGGCGACGGTCTCGGGCCGGTCGCCCGAGACGAGCGACAACGCGACACCCATCTCCCGCAGCGCGGCGACGGCGGGCGCGGCGGACGGCCGCACGGCGTCGCCGAAGACGAACCATGCGAGCCAGCCCGATTCGTCCGCGAGCGCCACCGGCATCGCATCGGCGGCGACCGTTGCCGCCGCCGCGGGCAGTGCCGCGCCGTGGAGCGCGCCCACCCATCCGGGGCGGCCCACGCGGTAGCGGCGTCCGCCGATCGTTCCCTCGACGCCGCAGCCGACGACGCCTTCGACGTCGCGCGCGACGTCGCTCGGCGCCGCCCGCGCGCGCAGCGCCACGGCGACCGGGTGCGGCGAGCCCTGCTCGAGCGCGGCGGCGAGCGCTTGGCAGCGCGCCACGCTCTCGTTCCCGAGCGCGGTGGCGGACATGAGCTGCACGCGACCGGTCGTCAGCGTCCCGGTCTTGTCGAACACGACGTGGGTGACCTTCGACAGTGTCTCGATGGCGTCGGCGCGCACCGCGAGGACCTGCCGGCGGCCCAGCGCCCCGGCGGCACAGGCCAGCGCGGCGGGGGTCGCCAGCGACAGCGCGCAGGGGCAGGACACCACCAGCACCGCCACGGTGATGGCGAGCGCGCGCGAGGGGTCGACCTGCCACCACACGAGCGCTGCGCTGGCGGCGATCGCGAGCAGCACCGCGACAAAGCCGCCCGCCACGCGATCGGCGAGGCGCGCGAGGCGCGGGCGCGCGCCGGCGGCGCGGGCCACGAGCCGGGCGAGCGCCGAGAGCGTCGTCGCTTCGCCGGCGGCCGTGACGCGCACCACCAGCGGCGTTTCGCGGTTGACGGAGCCCGCCATCACGGCGTCGCCCGGGCCCTTCGCCTGCGGCCAGCTTTCGCCGGTGAGCAGCGCTTCCTCGACGCTGGAGCGGCCGTCGACCACCTGGCCGTCGGCGGGAATCCGGGCGCCGGACGCGACGCGGACGAGGTCGCCCGGAACGAGGCGGGCGGCAGGCACGGTCTCGGCAGCGGCACTGGCCGGGTAGCCGGCAAGGCGTTCGGCGGTCTCGGGCAGCCCGCGCGCGACGGCCTCGATCGCGTCGCCGGCGCGCTGCCGGGCGCGGAGCTCGGCGTAGCGGGCGAGGAGCAGCAGGGCCACGAACATCGCGACCGAGTCGTAGTAGACGGCACCGCCGCCGGTCACCGTGGCGTGGACGCTCGCACCGAAGGCGCAGGCGAGGCCGAGCGCGACCGGCACGTCCATGCCGAGGCGCCGGAAGCGCAGGTCGCGCCATGCGCCGTGGAAGAACGGCACCGCCGCGTACAGCATCACCGGGAGCGTCAGCAGCAGGCTCGCCCAGTCGAGCAGCGTCTGGTATTCCGGCTCCACCCCGTCGACGCTGACGTAGGCGGGCACCGAGAACATCATCACCTGCATCATCGCGAGACCCGCCACGGCCGTCCGCGTGAGCAGCGTGCGGCTCTCCCGCCGGGCGAGCGCCTCGCGGCGCTGCGTGTCGTACGGGTAGGCGCGGTAGCCCACGGTGGCGACCGCGCGCAGGATGTCGGCGAGCCCCAGCGCCGCCGGGTCCCAGCGCACGCTGGCGCGCCGGGTCGCGAAATTGACCGCCACGTCGGTGACGCCGGGCTGGCGGGAGAGCCAGGCCTCGATCAGCCAGACGCAGGCGGCGCAGTGGGTGCCTTCGAGCAGCAGCGAGACCTCGCGCCGGCCGTCCGCGGCCGCGACCACGAGTCCATCCGCCTCCGCGGCGACGGCCGCCTGCGCGTATTCGTCGTCGTCGCCGGCGGCGGCGCGCAGCGCGGCGCCGTCGCGGCGGGCATAGAACCCGTCGAGCCCGGCGCCGCGGATCGTCTCGGCGATGCCGCGGCAGCCGGCGCAGCAGAAATGCCGTTCGGCGCCGTCCAGCGCCAGCGTCCAGCGCGTGCCGGCCGGATTGGGCTCGCCGCAGTGGAAGCAGTGCGCGGGATCGGCGGCGGCGGCGGCGGGGGCCGGCGGCAGCGCAGCGCAGGTCCCGCCCGCATCGGCGGCCGGCACGACGTCGGCCCGCGCGGCGGCTGGGCCGGCGGTCCGGGACGGGGCGAGGCTGGCGGTCGGGGGAGGCATCGAGCGCACCCTACAGTTTGCCACGCCGCTGCGCGTTGACCTGCATCAAGCGGCGGGCGGCCGCCGGGGTCATGTGTATCCTTGCGGGTAGCCAGCTCACCTCGCGTTCGGTTATCGTGGCTGAACGCAAGGGCGTGCCGCTGCGTCGTCGCCGGGAAGGCACCGTTTCGGGGTGCCGGGACCCGAAGCAAGCCTGTTCGTTCGTCATTTGAGAGGGGAGTCGTGCCGATGCGCTGGTTATTGATCGCCGTACTGGGCCCCGCCCTGCTTGTCGGATGCGGCAAGGAAGCCGCCAAGCCGCAGGCTGCACCGCCGCCCGAGGTCTCGGTCGCGACGCTCGCGCTGCAGGAGGCGCCGGTCACGTTCGAGTACGTCGGCCAGACGCAGAGCTCGCACCAGGTGCAGATCGTCGCCCGGGTCAACGGCTTCCTCGACCAGCGGATCTACACCGAAGGCAGCATGGTCAAGGCCGGCCAGGTGATGTTCCAGCAGGACCCGAAGCCCTACATCGCCCAACTCGACGCCTACAAGGGCGCCCTCGCCGAGCAGCAGGCGCGGCTGCAGACCGCCAACGACAACCTGGCGCAGGTGAAGCCGCTGGCCGCGCTGAACGCGCTGTCGCAGCACGAGCTCGACGACGCCACCGGCCAGCAGCAGGCCGCCGCGGCCGCGGTCCAGACCGCCCGCGCGAACGTCGAGCAGGCGCAGCTGAACCTCGGCTACACGACGATCGCCACCCCCGTCACCGGCCTGTCGAGCTTCGCGCGCGTGCAGGAAGGGCAATACCTGAACGGCCAGGGAACGCTGCTCACCTACGTCGAGCAGGTGGATCCCATCTGGGTCAACTTCACCGTGTCGGAGAACGACATGCTGTACCTGCGCTCGGAGCAGGCGGCGGGCCGGCTGACGCTGCCCAAGCTCGATACCTTCGAGATCGAGGTCGTCCTCGCCGACGGCTCGGTGTACCCCAGCCGCGGCCGCATCACGTTCACCAACGCCGACTACAACCAGCAGACCGGCACCTTCCTCATCCGGGCCACGCTGCCCAACACCGCCGGCGTGCTGCGTCCCGGCCAGTTCTCGCGCGTGCGGGTGCTGGGCGCGGTCCGCAAGAACGCGATCCTCGTGCCGCAGCAGGCCGTGCTGCAGGGCGCGAAGGGGCATTTCGTGTTCATCGTCGACAAGGACGGCAAGGCGCAGATCCGCGGCGTCGAGGTCGGCGCCTGGAACGGCGACAACTGGTTCATCAATCGCGGCCTCGAGGCCGGCGAGCGCGTGATCACCGACGGCGTGGTGCGCGTCGCGCCCGGCGCGGCGGTGAAGATCGTCGACGCGGCCGCGAAGGCCGCTCCGCCCGCGGGCAAGGCGCCGCCGGCCGCGGACGCGAAGGCCGCGCCGGCACCTGCCGCCGCGCCGGCGAAGAAGTAGCCGGGAGCGCCGCGGATGTTCTCCCATTTCTTCATCGACCGCCCGATCTTCTCGGCGGTCATCGCGATCGTCATCTCCGTCGCCGGCCTCGTGGCGATGGTCAAGCTGCCGATCGCGCAGTACCCGCAGGTCACGCCGGTGCAGATCCAGGTCACCGCGACCTACCCCGGCGCCAACGGCACGCTCGTCGCGCAGAACGTCGGCGCGCCGATCGAGCAGCAGGTCAACGGCGCCAACAACATGATCTACATGTCGTCGACCAGCTCGTCGACCGGCAACTACACGCTGACGATCTACTTCACGATCGACACCGACCCGGCGCTGGCGCAGGTCGACGTGCAGAACCGCGTGAGCCAGGCGATGGCGCAGCTGCCGCAGTCTGTGCAGGCGCAGGGCGTCGACGTCCAGCAGAAGACATCGACCTTCCTGATGGTGCTGGCATTCTATTCGCCGGACGGCCGCTACGACGCCGACTACATCTCGAACTACACCAACGTCCAGATCCTGTCGACGATCAACCGGATCAACGGCGCCAACCAGGCGTCGATCTTCGGCGTCCCCGAGTACGCGATGCGGATCTGGCTCAACCCGGACCGGATGGCGCAGCTCGGCATCGGCACCAGCGACGTCGCCAACGTCGTCAAGCAGCAGAACCAGCAGTTCGCGGTCGGCCGGCTGGGCGCGCCGCCGACGCCCTACCCGGTGAAGCAGACGTTTCCGGTGACCACCGAGACGATCACCGAGGCGTCGCAGTTCGACAACATGATCGTGCGTGCCGAGAACAACGGCGCGCAGATCGTACGCGTCAAGGACATCGGCAGCTCCAGGCTCGGCGCGCAGAGCTACTCGCTGCGCACCAACTACGAGGGCAAGCCGGCGACGCTGATCGCCGTCTACCAGCAGCCCGGCGCCAACGCGCTGCAGGTGTCGAAGGACGTCCGCGCGACGCTGGCCGAGCTGTCGAAGAGCTTCCCCGACGGCCTGAAGTACGAGGTCGCGCTCGATACGACGCTGTTCGTGCAGGCGTCGATCGACGAGGTGGTCAAGACGTTCTACGAGGCCGTCGCGCTGGTCGTGCTGGTCGTGTTCATCTTCCTGCACAGCCTGCGCCTCACCATCATCCCCACGCTGGCGGTGCCGGTGTCGATCCTGGGCGCGCTCGCCGGGATGCTGGTCTTCGGCTTCTCGATCAACATGCTGACGCTGTTCGGGATGATCCTCGCCATCGGGCTCGTCGTCGACGATGCGATCGTCGTGGTCGAGAATACCGAGCGCAACATGGCGCAGTTCGGCCTCACCGCCAACGCGGCAGCGAAGCGCGCGATGGACGAGGTGTCGGGCCCCGTCATCGCCGTCGTGCTGGTGCTGAACGCCGTGTTCGTGCCGGTGGCGTTCCTGGGCGGCATCACCGGCGCGCTGTACAAGCAGTTCGCGGTGACCATCGCGATCTCCGTCGTCTTCTCCGGCATCGTCGCGCTGACGCTGTCGCCGGCGCTGGCGGCGCTGCTGATCAAGGCCAAGCACGGCGAGAAGAAGGGCTTCTTCAAGCTGTTCGACGACACGTTCGAGCGGATCACCAACGGCTACGTGCGCGGCGTCGAGTGGTCGATGCGGCACTGGGCCGTCTCGCTGGTCGTGTTCGTCGCCGTGATCGGCGGGTCGGTGGCGCTGTTCCGGACGCTGCCCACCGCGTTCGTGCCGCAGGAGGACCAGGGCTACCTGTTCGTGCCGTATTTCCTGCCCGACTCGGCGAGCCTCGACCGCACCGGCGAGGTCGGCAGCGCGGCGGCGACGATCCTGCGCAAGCATCCGGCGGTGGCCAACGTGTCGCAGGTCGACGGCTTCAGCCTGATCGACTCGCAGAACAAGACGAGCTACGGCGTGCTGTTCGCCGCGCTCAAGGACTACGAGGAGCGCAAGGGACCGGGCATGTCCGCCGACGACGTGATCGCCGGCGTGAGGAAGCCGCTGTCCGAGATCCAGGGCGGCCTCGTCGTGCCGGTCAATCCGCCGGCGATCCCCGGCCTCGGCATCACCGCCGGCTTCCAGATCTGGATCGAGCAGCAGGGCGGCGGCAGCTACGGCCAGCTGGGCGACGTGGTCGACCGCATCATCGCCAAGGCGCGCACGCGCCCCGAGCTCGCCGGCATCACCACCACGATCCACGCCAACGGCCAGCAGCTGCTCGCCACCGTCGACCGCGAGAAGGCCGAGGTGCTGGGCGTCGCGGTGCAGGATGCGTACACGACGCTGCAGACGATGTTCGGGTCGCTCTACGTGAGCCAGTTCCCGAAGGACTCGCGGCTCTACCAGGTGATCCTGCAGGCGGAGCCGAAGTACCGGATGTCGCCCGAGGACCTCGGGCGGTTCTACGTCAAGAACCGCGAGGGCAAGATGGTGCCGCTGTCGGCGCTGGTGACGGCGAAGTACGTGACCGGCCCCGACCTCGTCACCCGCTTCAACAACTATCCCGCCATCGCGATCAACGGCGCGCCGGCGCCGGGGGTGAGCTCGGGAACGGCGCTGGCCGCCATGCGCGAGGTGGTCACGGAGATCCTGCCGTCCGGGTACGGCTTCGAATGGGCCGGCGAGGCGCGCGAGGAGGTGTCGTCGGGGTCGACGTCGGCGTACGCGTTCCTGTTCGGCCTCCTGTTCGTGTTCCTGATCCTCGCCGCGCAGTACGAGAGCTGGGCGCTGCCGGTCGGCGTGATGATGGCGGTGCCGTTCGCGATCCTCGGCGCGCTGGTGGCGATCGCCATGCGCGGCCTCGCCAACGACCTCTACTTCCAGATCGGCCTGTTGACGCTGATCGGGCTCGCCGCGAAGAACGCCATCCTGATCGTCGAGTTCGCGGTCGAACTCAACAAGAAGGAAGGCAAGCCGTTCTTCGAGGCCGCCTCGGAGGCGGCGCGGCTGCGGCTGCGGCCTATCATCATGACCTCGTTCGCGTTCGTGCTGGGCACGGTGCCGCTGGCGATCGCCACCGGCGCGTCGGCGAACAGCCGGCACTCGATCGGCACCGGCGTGATCGGCGGGACGCTCGCGGCGACGATGATCGCGATCTTCTTCATCCCGATGTTCTACTACATCCTGCAGACGGCCAGCGCGAAGCTGTTCGGCAGCGGCAAGGCGGCGGCTCCCGACGCCGGTACGCCGCCGGCCGGCGGCGCCGCGCCGGTGCCGGCCGCGCCGCGGACGCAGGAGGGCGACTGACATGCGCCGCGCCATCGCCCTTGCGCTCGCCGGCAGCCTCGTCGCCGGCTGCATGGTCGGGCCCGACTACAAGCGCCCCGTCATCGACGCGCCGCAAGCCTACCTCTACGAGCCCAGGGCGGTCGCGACGACCGCGAACCTCGAGTGGTGGAAGCAGTTCGGCGACCCGGTGCTGGAGCAGCTCATCGTCGACGCGCTCGCCTACAACAAGAGTGTCCAGATCGCCGCGGCCAACGTCGAGCAGGCGGTCGGCGTGGTGACGTCGACGCGCGCGCCGTTCTACCCGCAGGTCAACTACGGCGCGAACGGCGGCCGCAACCGCTTTTCCGAAGGCGGCATCACGGCGCTCCCCGACGGCATCTCCAATCCGACCAACAACTACAAGCTGTTCGCCGGCGCGAGCTGGGAGCTCGACCTGTGGGGCCGCATCGCCCGGCAGACCGAGGCGGCGCAGGCGAACCTGCTCGCCACCGAGCAGGCGAGGAACGGGGTGATCCTGAGCCTCGTCGGCGCCGTCGCCGGCGGCTACCTTCAGCTGCGCGGCCTCGACGAGCAGCTCGCGATGGCGAGGCGCACGCAGGACGCCTACGGCGGGTCGCTGAAGCTGATGGAGACCAAGTTCAAGTACGGCCGCGTCTCCGAGATGAACGTCGAGCAGGCGCGCGCGCGCTACGAGACGGCGAGCGCCGAGATTCCGCGCGTCGAGCGCGCGATCGCCGTGCTGGAGGACGCGCTGTCGGTGCTGCTCGGCCGCAACCCGGGCTCGATTCCGCGCGGCAAGCCGATCTTCGCGGTGGTGCTGCCGCCGGTCCCGCCGGGGCTGCCGTCGCAACTCCTCGAGCGCCGGCCCGACCTGATGCAGAGCGAGCAGCAGCTGATCGCGGCGAACGCGCTGATCGGCGCGGCCAAGGCGCAGTACTTCCCGACGATCTCGCTGACCGGCATGCTGGGCACCAGCAGCACCGACCTCTCCAACCTGTTCAAGGGGCCGGCGCGGTTGTGGAACTACGCGGGCGGCATCACCGGCCCGATCTTCACCGGCGGCCTGGTCTACGGCCAGGTGCAGCAGGCCGAGGCGGGGCAGAAGGCCGCGCTGCTGGCCTACGAGCTTGCGATCCAGTCCGCATTCGCCGACGTCTCGTCCGCGCTCGTCAGCCGCGAAAAGCTCGCCGAGGAGATCGTCGCGCAGGAGAAGCTGGTGAAGGCGCTGCGCGGCTACGTGCGCCTGTCGCAGGCGCTGTACGACGGCGGCCGCACGCCCTATTCAACCGTGCTGCAGGCCGAGGAGCAGCTGTTCCCGGCCGAGCTCGCCTGGGCCAACCTGCAGGCGCAGCTCTGCATTTCGCTCGTCAACATCTACAAGGCGATGGGGGGAGGGTGGGTCGACACGGCCGCGCGCCTCGCCACGCCCGCCGCGACGCCCGCGACGACTACCCGGGCCGCCTCCGGCCAGTGAGCGCATGCGCCGCGTCGCGGCGCACTCACCGGCGGCCCCTTCTGGAGACCCCGCATGTCGAGTCGTATCGTGCTGTTCCTGTCGCTTTGCTTCGCCCTCACCGCGGGCACGGCGGCCTTCGCGCAGGATGGTTCCGCGCCCCCCCCGTTCAATGCCACT
>CALQLA020000043.1 GCA_943331295.2 Bordetella parapertussis
AGCGGCTGCAGGCCCCGGCGCCGCCCATCGACGACGCGCTGAAGGCGATCGCGTCGGCGCAGCGCGAGCGCAACGCGCTGCTCGGCATCGTCGCCGTCCTGATCGCGGGCGTGATCGCCGTGCTGCTGCTCCGGCCGCTGTGAACGCGGCGGTCATCGCGACGGTCGTAGCCCGGGTTGAGCGCCAGCGAAACCCGGGCTACGCGAGTTGCGGGGGGCACCGTACGCGCGGCGGGTCCGGGAAGCGGGCGCGTTTGCTACAGTCGCGCCCGCGCTCGAAACCAACATCCTCCGCGAGGCCCGCCGGTGGCGCTGCTAGAAATTGAAGGCGTGACCCGCCGCTTCGGCTCCTTCACCGCCGTCGACAACGTCAGCCTGGCCATCGGCGCCGGCGAGTTCTTCACGCTGCTGGGGCCTTCCGGCTGCGGCAAGACGACGCTGCTGCGGATGATCGCCGGGTTCGACGTGCCGGACGGCGGCCGCATCCTGTTGAACGGCAACGACATCGTGGAGCTGCCGCCCGAGTCGCGACCCGTGCGCACGGTGTTCCAGAACTACGCGCTGTTCCCGCACATGACGGTCGCGGGCAACATCGCGTTCCCACTGCAGATGGCGAAGACGCCGGCCGGCGAGGTCCCGGCCAAGGTCGACGCGGCGCTCGAGGACGTCCGCCTCAAGGGCTTCGCCCGGCGGTACCCGCACGAGCTCTCCGGCGGCCAGAAGCAGCGGGTGGCGATCGCGCGGGCGCTGGTCACCCACCCGACGCTGCTGCTGCTGGACGAGCCGCTCGCGGCGCTCGACGCCAAGCTGCGCGAGGAACTGCAGATCGAGCTCATCAACCTGCAGAAGGAAGTGGGGATCACGTTCGTCTACGTCACCCACGACCAGACCGAGGCGCTCGCGCTGTCGCACCGGATCGCCGTGATGAACGGGGGCAGGGTCGAGCAGGTCGACGAGCCGTCGAAGATCTACGGCTTCCCGCGGACCCGCTTCGTCGCCGACTTCATCGGCCACTGCAACCTGCTGTCGGGACCGGTCACCGGCAACGCCGACGGCATCGTCACGATCGGGGTGCCGGGGCTCGGCCCGATCCGCGTCGCCGCCCGGTCGGGCATCGCCGCCGGCGGCAGCGGGATCATCGCGCTGCGGCCCGAGAAGATCCGCATCGAGGCGACGACGACGGCGCCGCAGGACAACCACTGCCGCGGCACGGTCTCGGACCTCCTCTACATGGGCGACGTGACGATGTACAAGGTCGATACCGCGGACGGCCACAAGATCGAGGCGCTGCTCGCGAACTCCGAGAGCGGCCGCGCGAAGTTCTTCGAGGTCGGCGACGCCGTCGAGATGACGTGGCCGCCGGCCGCCGGCCACTTCATCGAGGAATAGGATGGCGGCCAAGCGCGCGTCCGAGCGCCTCGGCAAGTGGCTGGTGAGCGGCCCGCCGCTCGCCTACCTGCTCGTCTTCTTCGCGGCGCCGACGCTGATCATGGTGCTGGCGTCGTTCCGCACGCCAGGCGATTTCGGCGGCCTCGCCCCGCTCGTCGGCGCGGACGGCAGCCTCGACCTCAACCTCGAGAGCTACACCCGCTTCTTCACCGAGACGATCTACGCGGCGATCTTCGTCAAGTCGTTCTGGTACGCGCTGCTCACCACGCTGCTGTGCCTCGCCGTCGCCTACCCGCTGGCGATGCTGATCGCGCGGAGCGCCGCGAAGTACCGCGACCTGCTGCTGCTGCTCGTCATCCTGCCGTTCTGGAGCAACTTCCTGATCCGCGTCTACGCCTGGATGATCATCCTCGGACCGCAGGCGGCGCTGGCGCGCGGGGTGAACGGCGTGCTGGCGATGTTCGGGCACGAGCCCGTGCCGCTGCTCTTCAGCGGCTTCGCGGTGCTGGTGTGCCTCGTCTACGTGCACCTGCCGTTCATGGTCCTGCCGCTGTACGCCAACCTCGAGAAGCACGACCAGGCGCTGCTCGATGCGGCGCAGGATCTTGGCGCCAACGCGTGGCAGCGGTTCTGGCGGATCACGTTCCCGCTGTCGTTGCCGGGCGTCTACGCCGGCGCGGCACTGGTGTTCATCCCGGCGCTCGGAATCTTCGCGATTCCCGACATCCTCGGCGGACCCGACGACAGCCTGATCGGCAACGTGATCAAGCAGCAGTTCCTGGAGACGCGCGACTGGCCGTTCGGCAGCGTGCTGTCGATCGGCCTCACCATCGCCGCGCTGGCGCTCGCCGGGCTGGCGGCATGGTTCGGGCGGCGCGGCCGCGACGACGGGGAGGCGGCCCGTGCGTAGGCGCTCGCGCTGGCTGGTCGCGGCGGCGCTCGCGGGCTACGCCTTCCTCTACGTGCCGCTCGCCATCGTCGTCGTCTATTCGTTCAACGACTCGCGGCTGAATGCCGAATGGGTTGGCTTCACGCTCGACTGGTACCGCAAGCTGTTCCGGAACCGGGAGATGCTGCAGGCAGCCGCCAACTCGCTGCTGATCGGGTTGGTGGCGAGCCTGGTCTCGACGGTCCTGGGCACGATGGCCGGCGTCGCGATGCACCGCTACCGGCTGCGCGTGCTGCCGCTCCTGGTGCTGACGCCGATCGCCATCCCCGAGATCCTGATGGGCGTCTCGCTGCTGATCTTCTTCGTGCTGCTCAACGTCACGCTCGGGCTCGCGTCGGTGATGCTGGCGCACATCGCGTTCTGCATCGGCTTCGTCGCCATCGTCGTCCGCTCGCGCCTCGCAGGCATGGACGAGAGCCTGACCGAGGCAGCGCGCGACTGCGGCGCGACCCCGCTGCAGGCGTTCCGCTACGTGACGCTGCCGCTGATCATGCCGGGCGTGATCGCCGGCGCGCTGATGGCGTTCACGCTGTCGATCGACGACTTCGTGATCACCTTCTTCACGGCCGGCGCCGGCACCACCACGCTGCCGCTGCAGATCTATTCGATGATCAAGATCGCCGTCACCCCCGAGGTCAACGCGGTGTCGACGCTGCTGATGCTGCTGACGCTGGTGCTGATCGTCATCGCGTCCAAGCTCTCGCCCAGCCTGCTCCGCCAGGATTGACCCGGGTGGACCGTGCCCGATGGCACAACCACCCGGGCTACGCCATGACGAGGCGCTTCGCCCGGAAAGCGCCGCGCCGGGGTACACAGCGGGTCGCCTCACCCCGTAAACTAGCGCCTTTGCGCCCACGGAGCCTTCCGCCATGAAACGCCTCCTCGCCACGCTGTCCGCCGTGCTGCTCGCCGCGGCCGCGGCGTCGCCCGCCGCCCACGCCAAGGACGTGTTCCACCTCTACAACTGGAACAACTACATCGCGCCCGAGACGGTCAAGCGCTTCGAGGAATCCTGCAAGTGCGAGGTCGTGCAGACCTACTACTCGGACAACGAGGAGCTGCTGGCCAAGATCGCCGCCGGCGCCAAGGGCTACGACGTGCTGGTGCCGACGTCCAACGCCGTCGACGCGCTGATCCGGGGCGGCCAGCTGAAGCCGCTCGACAAGGCCGCGCTGCCGCTGCTGAAGAACATCGACCCCGCCTATCTCAACACGCCGTTCGACCCGGGCAACAAGTACTCGGTGCCGTACGCGATGTCGACGACGGTCCTGGGCTACAACGACGAAAAGATGAAGGAGCTGGGCATCCCGACCGATACCTGGGCCGCGATCTTCGAGCCCAAGTACCTGGAAAAGGTGAAGCGCCGCGTCACGGTGCTCGACAGCGCCAACGAGCTCTTCGCCGCCGCGCTGAAGTACCTCGGCTACTCCGCCAACGACGTCGACCCGAAGCACTGGGACGAGGCCGCCGCGCTGATCAAGAAGGCGAAGCCCTACTGGGCGGCGTTCAACGCGTCGTCCTACATCAAGGAGCTGACGGTCGGCAACATCTGGCTCGTCCACGGCTACTCGAACGACATCTTCCAGGCGAACCTCGACGCGCAGGCAGCCGGGCGCAAGTTCAGGGTGCTGCAGGGAATGCCGAAGGAAGGCGCCGTGCTGGCCGTCGACAACATGGTGATCCACAAGGGCGCGCCGCGCCCCGACCTCGCGCTCAAGTTCATGAACTTCATGCTCGAGGGCAAGAACTCGGCCGAGCTCACGAACCTGATCGGCTCGGGCAACCCGAACCTGGAGGCGGTCAAGTTCATCAAGCCCGAGCTCCTCAAGAACCCCGCGATCTTCCCCGACAAGGCGGTTGCCGCGAAGCTGGAGCAACTGAAGGACCTGACGGCCGCCCAGCGCCGCCTGCGCAACAAGCTGTGGACGGAAATCAAGGCCGGTCGCTGACCGGCATGCGCGCGCGCGTGCCCGCCACCCCGCTGTCGCTGCGGCTCCTCGCCGGGGCCGCCGACGAGATGGCGGCGCTGCAGGCGGTGTTCGAGGCCGCACCCGGCTACTTCCGGGCGGTCAGCGGCGCGCCGGCCCCGGCCGGCGCCGCGATCGACGAGTTCGTCTCGCTGCCGCCCGGCAAGCGCTACGCCGACAAGCGCTGCTGGGGCCTGTACGCGGGCGACGCGATGGTCGGCTGCGCCGACGCGCTGCGCGGCTGGAACGCGCCGCACAAGGCGGTGGTCGGCCTCCTGCTGCTCGCCGATTCCTGGCAGGGACGCGGCCTCGGCCGGGCATTCAACGCGCGGGTGGAAGCGGCGATCGCCGGCTGGCCGGAGATCACCACGCTGCGCCTCGGGATCATCAGCACCAACACGGAGGCGTTCGCCTTCTGGCGGCGGATGGGCTATGCCGAGACCGGCGAGTCGCGGCCGGGCGCGCCGGACTTCATCGGCGACGTCGTGGTGCTCGAGAAACCCCTGCCGCGCTGAGGATCCCGCCGATGCCCGCCCCCAGGATCGAGGTCCACCGGCTGACACCGGCGCGCCGCGACGACTACCTCGCCTTCTTCGACCACGAGCGCGGGCCCGCGTTCGCCGACAACCCCGAGTGGGCGAAGTGCTACTGCCACTACTATCACGTGGCGCCGGCGATCCAGTGGAGCGCGTTCGACGGCCCGGCCAACCGCCGCGCGATGACCGCGCGGATCGACGTCGGCGAAATGGAGGGCTACCTCGCCTACGCCGACGGCGCCGTCGTCGGCTGGGTCAACGCGCAGCCCTACCTCAAGCTGCCGCACGCCTGCGCCCGCCTCGCCGTCGCCCCGCCCGAACTCGACGTGCCGCCGGCCGAGGCAGCGGCGATCGTCTGCTTCGTGATCGGCCCGGCATGGCGCCGGCGCGGCGTGGCCCGCGCGCTGCTCGCCGGCGCGCTGGCGTCGTTCGCGGCGCGCGGCATCCGCGTGGTCGATGCCTTTCCGTGGAAGGCAGGCGACAGCACGAAGGTCGCCGACCACTA
Organism: Bordetella parapertussis; assembly: GCA_943331295.2. Lineage (GTDB taxonomy): Bacteria > Pseudomonadota > Gammaproteobacteria > Burkholderiales > Casimicrobiaceae > CAIWHR01. The sequence continues at coordinate 5,346 of CALQLA020000043.1, forward strand.
TCACGGCCCCGCATCGCTGTTCGCCGCGGCCGGCTTCGTGCCGATCCGGAACGACAAGGATGTGACGGTGGTGAGGAAGCGCCTCGGCTGAGCGCCGGCCATGCCCGCCGCCACCACCGGCCGCTCGCTCCTCGCGCACTATCTCGTCGCGCTGTACGGCCTCGCGATCATGTACGCGAGCCTGCAGCCGTTCGGGCGCTGGATCATGCCGGAGTCCGGCACGCCGTTCTTCCTGTTCACGCCGCTTCCGCCGCGGTGGACGCGCTTCGACGTCATCGCCAACGTCGTCGCGTACGTCCCGTTCGGCTTCTTCGTCGCGCTGGCGCAGCACCGCGAGTCGGCGCAGGCGCGCCTGTCGGCCGCCGTGGCCGCCGGGGCGCTGCTGTCTTTCATTATGGAAACGGCACAGATGTTCCTGCCGCCGCGCGACGCCAGCACCGTCGACCTCCTGGCCAATGCGGCGGGGGCCGCCGCCGGCGGCATCGTCGCCGTCTTCATCCTGCGCTCGGAGCGCGCGGGACGCGCGGTCACCGCCTTCCGCAACCACTGGTTCCTGCGCGGCAACGTCGGCGACCTCGGGCTCGCGCTGCTGGTGATCTGGCTCGCCGTGCAGGCGAACCCCGGCATCCCGCTGTTCGCCACGACCTTCGATCCGGACTTCCGGCTCGGCCCGGCCGACGCCGGCGCGACGCTGCGGGAATCGACCGACGTCGTGGCCGCGCTGCTCGCTGCCGCCAACAGCGCGCTGCAGCTCCTGGGCGTCGGCCTGTTCGTCGCCCTGCTGCTGCGGCGGCGGCGCCACGTCGGCGGCGCCGTGCTGCTCCTCGTCATCGCGGCGCTGACGGTCAAGGGCGTGGCCGCCGCGCTGCTGCTGAAGCCCGCGATCTGGGAGCATTGGCTCGCCCCGGGCATCTCGACCGGGGTCGCCGTCGGCTCGCTGCTGCTGCTCGCGGCGATCTGGCTGCCGCGTCCGGCGCAGGTGGCGCTGGCCGCCATTGCGCTGCTGTCGTCGGTGCTGACGCCGCTGCTCACCCCCGACGTCCTCCACGCGCACGCGCCGCTGTGGGTGTTCAACTGGTCGTACGGGCACCTGCTCAACTTCAACGGCCTCACCCACACCGTGCTCGTCGTCTGGCCGCTGGCGGCGAGCGCCTTCCTGTTCGCGCTCGCCGGGCGGCCCGGCTGGGGCGAGCCGGACTAGCGCGTCGCACGTGGTGCGCGGTCGCACCATCTGCTATCTTCCCCCGCATGCTGCCGTCCGCCATCGCCGATGCGATCCCTCCCGAGCGCATCCGGCGCGCGCTGGTGATCAAGCTGCGGCATCACGGCGACGTGCTGCTGACCGCGCCCGTGTTCTCGGCGATCCGGCGCGCAGCACCCGAGGCCGAGGTCGACGCGCTGGTGTATGCCGAGACGGTGCCGATGCTCGCCGGTCATCCGGCGATCAGCGTGGTGCACGCGATCGACCGCGACCTGAAGCGGCAGGGCCTCGTGAACCAGGCTCGTGGCGAATGGCGGCTGCTGCAGCAGATGCGCGCGCGCCGCTACGACCTCGTCGTCCACCTCACCGAGCACCCGCGCGGCGCGTGGCTGACCCGGCTGCTCGGCGCGCCGTACGCGGTGGCGCGCGAGCGCGACGACGCGGGCTGGTGGTGGCGCTCGTGCTTCCCCCGCCGCTACCTCTTGCCGCGCGCCACGCAGCGACACACGGTGGAGACGAACCTCGACGCGCTGCGCCGCATCGGCTGGTGGCCGGAGGACCGCGACAAGGACCTCGTGCTCGTGCCGGGACCCGGGGCCGATGCGCGCATCGCGGCACTGCTCGCGGCCAACGGCCTCGAACGCCACCGGTTCCTGCTGGTCCATCCGGGCTCGCGCTGGCTGTTCAAGTGCTGGCCGGCCGCGACCACCGCCACGCTGCTCGACACGCTGGCGGCGGCAGGCTGGCGGATCGTGCTGACGGGCGCGCCGGCGGAGGGCGAGGCGGCGCTGGTGGCCGACATTCGCGCGCGGGCGAAGGCGCCCGTCGTCGATCTCTCCGGGCAACTGTCGCTCCCCGAACTGGGCGCGCTGATCGGCGCCGCGCGCCTCTTCATCGGCGTCGACTCGGCGCCGATGCACATGGCGGCGGCGATGGGCACGCCGGTAGTCGCGCTGTTCGGCCCCAGCGGCGACGCCGAATGGGGACCGTGGCGGGTGCCGAACCGCGTCGTGGCCTCGACCGCGCACGCTTGCCGCCCCTGCGGCAACAACGGCTGCGGCGGCGGGAACATCTCCGACTGCCTGCTGACGCTGCCCGCGGCGCGCGTCGCCGCCGCGGTGGTCGACCTGCTCGCGGAGACCGCGGACCAGCCGCGCCGATGAAGCTCGGCATCGTCCGCCAGCGCTACACGCCGTTCGGCGGCGCCGAGCGCTTCGTGGAGCGCGCGATCGACGCGCTCGAGGCGCGCGGCGTCGACATCCGCGTCTACACGCGGCGCTGGCCGGACAACGCGAGCCCGCGCGTCCGGCCGGTGATCTGCAATCCGTTCTACGTCGGCAGCTGGTGGCGCGACGCGAGCTTCGCGCGGGCGGTGCGCGCGTCGCTGGCGCGCGACCGGCCCGACGTCGTCCAGTCGCACGAACGGATCGAGGGCTGCGACATCTTCCGCGCCGGCGACGGCGTGCACCGCGAGTGGCTGGACGAGCGCATCCGCACCGGCGACCGGTTCGAGCGCGCGCGGATCAATGCCAACCCGTATCACCGCTACCTGCTCGACGCGGAAGCGCGGATGTTCGCGAGCCCGGCATTGAAGGCGGTGATCTGCATCTCGGAGATGGTGCGCGCCGACGTGCAGCGGCACTTCGCCGTGCCCGACGCGAAGCTGCACGTCATCTACAACGCGATCGACCCCACCCAATTCAGCCCCGCCGTGCGAGCGAACCGCGACGCGACGCGCGCCGCGCTGGGCCTTGCGGCGGGCGACGTCGCCTTCCTGCTGGTCGGCTCGGGCTATGCGCGCAAGGGGGTCGCCACCGCGATCCGTGCGCTCGCGCGGCTGCCGGCCGCCGCGCGCCTGGTCGTCGTCGGGCGGGACAAGTCGCCCGCGCGCTACGCACGCCTCGCGCAGGCGATGGGCGTGGCCGACCGCGTGGTGTTCGAAGGCCCCCGGCAGGACGTGAAGAAATACCTGGGCGCCGCCGACGCCTTCGTGCTGCCGACCCTCTACGACCCGCTGTCGAACGCCGTGCTGGAGGCGCTCGCCTGCGGGCTGCCGGTGGTCACCAGCCTGCGCTGCGGCGCCGGCGAGCTCGTCGTCGCGCACGATGCCGGCTGGACCTGCGATGCGCGCGACGACGACGCCTTCGCCGCGCGGATGACCGTGCTGCTGGACCCGGACGAACGCGCCGCGCGGTCGACGCGCGCAGTCGCAGCCGTGGCGGCGCTGACCCCCGACGCGATGAGCCGCCGCCTGCTCGACCTCTACGGCACGCTGCTGGGGCAGGCGGCCGGGATATAATCGCCTCCGGCCCGCTGCCGCCGACCTCGCGGCCTGCCCGCCGTCGCGGACCGCACGCCGGCAATCGAACGGGCACCGTCACGCGACGACTCCATGTGCGGCATCACCGGTTACCTTAGCGACGATCCCCGCGCCCGCGACGCGCTGCCGCGGATGACCGCGGCGCTCGCGCATCGCGGCCCCGACGCCGACGGCTTCCACGTCGACGGTCCGCTGGGCTTCGGCCATCGGCGGCTCAAGGTGATCGACCCCGCCGGCAGCCTGCAGCCGCTGCTCGCGGCCGACGGCAGCATCGCCGTCGTGTTCAACGGCGAGATCTACAACTTCCGCGAACTGCGCGCCGAGCTGGCGGCCGCCGGCCACGTGTTCCGCACCAACGGCGACGGCGAGGTGCTGATCCACGGCTGGCGCGCGTGGGGCGAGACGATGCTGGAGCGCCTGCGCGGCATGTTCGCGTTCGCGCTGTGGGACCGGAACCGGCGCCGGCTGTTCCTGGCGCGCGACCACCTCGGCGTGAAGCCGCTCTACTACGCGTGGCACGCGGGCGCGCTCGTCTTCGGCTCCGAACTGAAGGCGCTGCTGCCGTTTCCGGGACTGCCGCGCGCGCTCGACATGGACGCGCTCGCGCAGTACCTCGAGTGCCAGTACATCCCGGCGCCCTACAGCATCTACCAGGCCGTGCGCAAGCTGCCGGCCGGGCACTGGCTGGCCGTCGACGGCGGCACGCTGTCCACCGGCGCGTTCTGGACGCCCTCGTACGTGCCGAAGCACGCGCTGGCGCCCGCCGCGGCCGTCGACGGGCTCGACCGCGAACTCGGGCGGTCGATCGAGTCGATGCTGGTCGCCGACGTCCCGCTCGGCGCGTTCGTCAGCGGCGGCGTCGATTCCGGCCTGATCGCCGCGATGGCCACGCGAATCGCCGGCCGGCCGCTCGACACGTTCAACCTGGGCTTCACCGGCAATGCCGTCGGCAGCGAGCACGTCGAGGCCGCGCGCGTCGCGCAGCACGTCGGCGCGCGCCACCATTGCCTGATGCTGTCGCCGGAGGACGTGCTGCCCGCGCTCGACCGCTGGGTCGGCGTGTTCGACGAGCCCTTTGGCGACCAGGCCGCGCTGCCGACGATGCTGCTGTCCGAATACGCGCGCCGGACCGTGACCGTCGTGCTGACCGGCGAAGGCGCCGACGAGGTGTTCGGCGGCTACGGCAACTACGTGAAGCGGATGCGCGAGGAGCGCGTGACCGGCGTGCTGGGCGCGCGCGGCTCGCCGCTGCCGTGGCTGCTGCGCCGGCTGCCGCCGCGGCTCGCGCGCGACCGCCTGCTGAAGGCCGCCGCCGAGACGCGCGGGCGCCGCTACGCGACGATCCCCAACATCTTCGAGGCGCTGCTGCGCCGCGAATACTTCACCGATGCGTTCAACGCCGCGGGCAGCGCGCGGATCGCCGACCGCGCCGAGGCCTTCTACGCCGAGTGCGATTCGCCGGCCTACCTCGACCACCTGCTCAACATCGACGCGCGGCTGTGGCTGCCCGACGACCTGCTCGCCAAGGTGGACCGCGCGACGATGGCCTATTCGCTGGAGGCGCGCGTGCCCTACCTCGACCACGACTTCTACGGCTGGTGCGCGCGGCTCGATCCGGACCTCAAGGTGCGCGGCGACGCGCGCAAGTTCCTGCTGAAGGAGCTGGCCGGGCGCTACCTGCCGCAGGACATCGTCCACCGGCCGAAGCAGGGCTTCATGATGCCGCTCGAGCGCTGGCTCGCGCGCGAGCTGGCCCCGGAACTCGCCGCGGCGCTGGGGCCTTCCGGCCTCGCGCGGCGCGGCATCGTCCGCCCCGAGGCGATCCGCCGGCTGCTGGCCGAGCATGCGTCGGGTCGCAAGAACCACGCGATGCGGCTGTGGGTGCTGCTGATCCTCGAGCGCTGGTTCGCGCAGTACGAGCCGGAGTTCGCGCTGTGACGCGGCCGCTCTCCATCGTCCACACCGAGAACTCCTGCGGCTGGGGCGGGCAGGAGATCCGCATCCTGACCGAGGCGCGCGCGATGCAGGACCGCGGCCACCGCCTGACGCTGATCGCGCCGCCCGAGGCGCCGATCGCCGCGGCCGGCGTCAGGATGGGCCTCACCGTCGTCACGCTGCCGATCCGGAAGAAGCGCCTGCCCGCGCTCCTCGCGCTGCGCGGCTGGCTCGCGGCGCACCGCGACGAAGTCGACGTGCTGAACTCGCACAGCTCGACCGACAGCTGGCTCTGCGCGCTCGCCGGCGCGACATTGCGCCACCCGCCGCCGATCGTCCGGACGCGCCATGTGTCGACCACCGTGCACAACCGGATCGGCACGCGCTGGCTGTACGTCCACGCCACGCGCCACATCGTCACGACCGGCGAGGCGCTGCGCCGGCAGCTCGCGCGCGACAACGGCATCCCCCTCGACCGGATGACGTCGATCCCGACCGGCATCGACCTCGCGCGCTTCGTGCCGGGCGACGCGCCGGCCGCGCGCGCGCGGCTCGTGCTGCCGGAGCGCCCGACGCTGGGCATCGTCGCCACGCTGCGCGACTGGAAAGGCCACGAATACCTGTTCGAGGCGCTCGCCGCCAACCGCGACGCATGGCACGACTGGCAGGTCGTCGTCGTCGGCGACGGCCCCTACCGCGATCGCCTCGACGCGCGCCTCGCGAAGCTCGGGCTCACCGACGCGATCCGCTTCGCCGGGCAGCAGGAGGACGTCGTGCCGTGGCTGCAGGCGCTCGATCTCTTCACGCTGCCGTCGTTCGGCGAGGAAGGCGTGCCGCAGGCGATCATGCAGGCGATGGCCTGCGGCCTGCCCGTCGTCTCCACGCCGGTCGGCGCGATCGCCGAGGCGGTCGACGCCGGGGTCACGGGCCTCATCGTCGAACCGCGCTCGGCGGCATCGCTGGCGGCGGGGCTCGCCACGCTGCGCGACGACGCCGCGCTGCGCGCGCGCTTTTCCGCCGCCGCGCGCACGCGCGCCGAACGCGATTTCGGCATCGACCGGATGGTGACGCGGATGGAGGCGGTGTTCCGCGCCGCGCTGCCCACACCGCCCGCCGGGGGACGCTGACGATGTGCGGCATCGCCGGCTATTTCGGACAGCGCACGCTCGCCCCCGCCGCGGTCGAGCGGATGATGGCCGCGCTGCGCCGGCGCGGGCCGGACGCGGAGCACCAGGTGTTCTGGGATGCGGGCTACGCGCGCCGCGACGGGCCCGCGCCCAACGCGCTGCTGCACACCCGGCTATCGATCATCGACCCGCGCCCCGAGGCCGACCAGCCGATGGGCAACGACGCGGGCGACGTCTGGATCGCCTACAACGGCGAAGTCTACGACTGGCAGGCGGACGCCGAAACGCTGAAGGCGGCCGGCTACGTGTTCCATACGCGTTCCGACACCGAGTTCATCCTCCACGCCTACGAGCACTGGGGCATCGACTTCGTGCACCGGCTGCGCGGGATGTTCGCCATCGCGATCTGCGACCTCTCCCGGCGCACGGTCCATGTCGTCCGCGACCGGCTGGGGCTGAAGCCCGTCGTCTACGCGCACGACGGCGAGGGCTTCGCGTTCGCGTCGACGGTGCGCGCGCTGCTGCCGTGGCTGCCCCCCGCCGCGCGCGGCTTCTCGGCCGAGGGCATCGACGCGTTCCTTGCGCACCGGACGATCCCCGCGCCGCGCACCGTGTTCTCGGCGATGCGGCGGCTGCCGCCCGCGCACTACCTACGCCACGACCTCGCGACCGGCGCCGTGACGCTCACCGAGTACTGGCAGCCGGCGCCGTCGGCCGAGCCCTGGCAGGAGACCTTCGACGCCGCGATCCGGATGCGCACGGTGGCCGACCGGCCGCTGGGGCTCTTCCTGTCGTCGGGCATCGACTCGTCGGCGATCGCGTGCCGGCTGGCCGCGCTGGGCTTCAACCACGCGCAGTCGTTCACCGCGGCCTTCCCGGGCACGTCGTTCGACGAGAGCGCGCTGGCGGGCGAGGCCGCGCGGCGCCTCGGCTTCCCCAACCTCGCGATCGACATCCCGGCTCACGTCGGCGACGATTTCGACCGGATCGTCGCCGACCTCGACGAGCCGTTCGCCGACCCGTCCGGCATGCCCACGTGGTACCTGTCGCGCGCGACCACGGCGCACGTCAAGGTCGTGCTGGGCGGCGACGGCGGCGACGAGCTGTTCGGCGGCTACAAGCGCTACGCCAAGCACCTGCGCACGCGCTGGCGGCAGGGCCTGGTGCTGCGCGCGCTGCAGGCGCCGGCCGGCATCGGCGGCCGCGGCTGGCAGCGCTTCGCCGACGAGGCGCGGCTCGACTGGGTCGAGGCCTACGCGCTCCGCTTCTCGGGCATGACCCCGGGCGAGCGCGCGTACCTCGCCCCCGACTTCGCGCCGCCGCCGCACTACTGGCGGCTGCCGGCGGGGCCACTCCCGCGCACGCTGCCGACGCTGCTCGAGATCGACCGCCTCAACTACCTGCCCGACTACATCCTGCGCAAGGCCGACCTCTGCACGATGGCGCACGGGCTCGAGATGCGCGCGCCGTTCCTCGACCACCGGTTCTACGCCGCGGTGCTGGGGCACGCCGACGGGGAGCGCTTCACGACGCCGCCCAAGCGGCTGCTGGCGCCGCTGCTCGCCCCGCTCGCCGACATGGCGCCGTTCACGCGCAAGAAACGGGGCTTCAACCCGCCGGTGGCCGGCTGGCTGCACGGCGACCTCGCGCCACGGCTGGACGGCCTCGGCGCGCGGCTCGCCGCCACCACGGCCGGGCAGCTCGACGCGGCGCGCGTCGATGCCTACGTCGCGGCCTGGCGCAACGGCGGCCTGCGCCTATCCGAGCAGGTGCTGCAGTTCGTGCTGCTCGACGAGTCCCTCGCGCAACTCGCGGCGCAGGCCGCGCTCGACTGACGATGGGCAGCCGCGCGTGGTCGCGCCCGGTCGTCGTCGCGCTGGCCGGCGCGCGGATGCTGGGGGCCGCGCTGCCCGGGGCGCGGCGCGCGGCGCCCGCGGCGCCGCGGCGGATCCTGATCGCGCACCACCTGCTGCTGGGCGACACGATCATGCTGACCCCGCTGGTGGCGAAGTGCCGCGCGCGCTGGCCGGCCGCGGAAATCGTGCTGACCTGCCCGGTGCCCTACGCGCCGCTCTATTCCGGGCACCCCTACGGCGCGCGCGCCCTGCCCTACGACCCGCGCGACCCGGCGACGCTCGCGGCGCTGCGCAACGACGCCGGCTTCGACCTGGCGCTCGTCCCGGGCGACAACCGCCTGTCGTGGCTCGCCCGCGCGCTCGACGCGCGCTGGATCGTGGCGTTCGCCGGCGACAGCCCGGCGTACAAGGACTGGCCGGTCGACGAATTGCGCGACTACCCGGCCGCCCCCGCCGCCTGGGGCGACTTGGTCGCCGGGCTCGTCGACGGCCCGCCGCCCGCGCCCTATCGCGTCGCCGACTGGCCCGCGCCGGCCGCCGCGGCGTTCACGCTGCCCGCAACCCCGTACTGCGTGCTCCATGCCGGCGCGAGCACGCCGCTCAAGCAGTGGCCCGCCGAACGCTGGGCGGCCCTCGGCGCGCGGCTCGCGGCGCGCGGCTACGCGGTGGTGCTGTCGGCCGGCCCCGGCGAGGCGCGGCTCGTCGACGCGATCGACCCCGACCGCCGGTGGCACAGGCATGCCGGGACGCTGTCGCTGCCGCAACTGTGGCATCTCTTCGCCGGGGCGGCGCTCCTCGTCTGTCCCGATACCGGCGTCGCCCACCTGGCGCGGCTCGCCGGCACGCCGACGGTGGCGCTGTACGGCCCGGGCTCGGCACGCCTGTCCGGCGCCGGCCGCTTCTGGCGCGACAGCCCGTTCACCGCGCTGACGATCCCCGACTTCGCCTGCCGCGACCAGGCGATCACGATGAAGCGCGAGGTCGCGTGGATTCGCCGCTGCGAGCGCTTCCCGGGAACCGGGCCGGGACAGTGCCCGTCCCCGCGCTGCATGCTGGCGTTGGACGAGGCGATGGTGTGGCGGGCCTGTGCCGCGCGCCTTCCTCGGCTCGAGGTCGACGCCACGCCCCCGCGCTGACGGCGCCGCCCGAGCGCCGGCGGCCCGCCGGGAAGGCTGGGGCGATATAATTGGACGTTCGGACAGGGGTTCCGGAGCGCGTGCATTTCGCGGCGCAACGACGCGCCCAACAACCGCCCGCTCGGCGGCAACGACTTCTGGAAGTCCATGGGAGATTTCCCGCTGGTATTTCTGACCGCGACGATCTGGACCTACTGGTTCACCGTCGGCGCAATGATGGTTCGGATTCGCCGCAGGACCCGCCGGTTCGTGGGGCTCGTCCCGAAGCTGCGCACCGAGCAGGCGATGTGGCTGGTCTGGGTTCCGCTGGTCGCAGCATGGATGGCGCTGCCCTACCTCGCGCTGGTCCGCACCGCGCCGCCGCTCGGGCTGCCGGCGTTCGCGCGCGACGAGGCGGTCTATGCGGCGCTGCGCTGGCTGGCCGCGGCGATCGCCGTCGGCTCGCTGCTCGCGACGGTCAAGTGCTGGCGGCGGATGGGCAAGGACTGGCGCATGGACACCGGCGTCGGGACGCGGACCGAGCTCATCACCGACGGCCTGTTCCGCCGTATCCGGCACCCCATCTATGCGTTCTCGATCCTGCTGATGGCCGCCTCGGTCGTCATCGTGCCCACGTTGCCGATGCTCGCCATCGCGGCGGTGCACGTCGTGCTGATGAACCTGAAGGCCCGGAGCGAGGAGCGGTTCCTGCTGCAGAGCCATGGCGAAAACTATCAGCGCTATTTGCGGCAGACGGGTCGCTTCTTTCCGCGGCCCGGTGGCGGCGCGTCCTGAGGCCGCGTCGGCGGACTGCCGAGCGCGATCCGGCGACCGCGCCGCCCGCGCCCGCAGCGGCGGCCGGCAGCACCCGGCTGGCGCCGGCAGTACGCCCCGGCGGCGACCACCGGCGTGGCGCATGGCCGCCGCGGCGGTGACGATCGGCGCGCAGTGCGCGCTGGCGGCGCTGCCGCCCGTGGCCGCGCCGCTCCCGTCGTCCGTTCCGACCGACGCCGCGATCGCGGCGCTCGACCCGGCGCTGGCCGCGCGGATTCTCGCGCTCGACCCCCTCCACCTGTCGGCCGCCGACGTCCGCGACGTCCTCTCGCAGGCGCCGGCGCCGCGGATCCTCGCGTTTTCCGGCAGCGTCGCGTTCGTGACGATGGCTCCGTTCTCCCGGTTCCTGATCGCGATGGGCTACCCGGCGGCGCAACTCGCCAATCCGCGCGACGGCGCGCTTTCGGAATCGAGCTTTGCCGGCAGCGCGCGGATCGCCGGGACGCTCGCCTGGTACTACGAGCGCGACGGCAGCATGCCGATGCTGGTCGGCCACAGCCAGGGCGGCATGCTGGTCGTGCGCACGCTGCACGAACTGGCCGGCGAGTTCTCGCCGGAAGTCCCGGTGTGGAACCCGCTGACCGACGAGGCGGAGCCGCGCGCGACGATCGTCGACCCGGCCACCGGCGCGCCGCGACCAGTCGTCGGCCTCACGGTGCCCTACGCGACGGCGATCGCCACTGGTCGCCTGCCGCGGCTTCTGCTCGGGCAATGGTCGATGCTGTCCCGGCTGCGCCGGATTCCCGACACGGTGCGGGAATTCACCGGCTTCTCGCTGCCGTTCGACCCGATTGCCGGCGAGTTCGGCGGCTCGGAGCCCTATCAGGCGACAGGCACGGCCGAGGTGCGCAACGTCCTGCTGCCGGCGGGCTACAGCCACATCGACCTGCCGCGGGCGGAGCATCTTGCGGCCGATCCGGCCCTGCGCGCCTGGATCGAGGCCTACGTCCCGGCCGCGACCCCGCCGGCGCTGCCCGAGGCCGGCGGCGCCGACGCGTCGAACCTGCTCCACGCCGCCGACATCTGGTACAGCGTCAGGAAGCACTGGTGCCTCGAAGCCCAGCGCCGCATCCGCGCGCAACAGGGACGGGCCGCGCAGTGAAGGGCCGGCTCAACCTGTTCCAGGCGTCGATGCTCCGCTGGCGCAGCCTCTACCCGTACACCGCGGTGCACGTGGTGCGCATGGCCGGCGCCCTCGATCCCGGCCGGCTGCAACGCGCCATCGACGCACAACTGGCGGCGTTCGGCCTCAGCGAGCTCACCGTCGACTACGAGCGGCAGCGCTTCGAGTACGGCGGGCAGCGTCCCGCGAGCACGATCACCGTGCTGGCCGGCGCCGGCGCGGCCGACGCAACCCTCGCGACCGAGATGGAGCGGCAGCTGAACGAACCCTTCGCTGCCGGCGACGCCCTCGACCCCTTCCGGTTCTTCGTCGTCGATCGCGGCGACAGCTTCGACCTCGGGCTGGGCTACGACCATTTCGTCGCGGCCGGCGACTCGATCGTGCTGCTGATGAAGTCGATCGTCGCGCGGCACGACACCGGCAGCGCGGCCGCCGGTCGCGTCGTGGCGCGCGCCCCCGACCTCTACCCACCCACCTACGGCCGGCTGCTGCTCGCCAACGCAGGTGTGCTGATCGCCGGCGTGCGCCGCATCCCGGCCATCGTGCGCCGCTTCCGGCACGCGTTCCGGCCGCGCTACCCCCACGGCAACGATCCGTGGAACGCGTTCACGCGGCTCTCGATCGACCCCGCCGGGCTCGCCCGGCTGCGGCGCGCGACGAAGGCCTGGGGCGTCACCCTCAACGACCTGCTGCTGGCCATGCTGCTGACCGCGCTGTCGCCGGCGACCGATGCCCGCCGCCGCGAATCGCGGCGCAACGAGCTCGGCGTGGCGTCCATCGTCAACATCAGGCGCGACTGCGGCGCCGAGGTCGCGGCCACGTTCGGCCAGTTCCTGAGCTCGTTCCTGGTGACGCACCCGGTTCCGCCAGGCGCCAGCCTGGAACGGATCGCCCGCGACGTCCATGCGGAAACAGCGCGCATCAAGGGCGAGCGACTCTACCTGCAGACGCTGGTCGCGATGGGCGTCAGCGGCCTCGTCTGGCGGCACCTGTCGGCGGCGCGACGCGCGACCTTCCACGGCAAGGCCTACCCGGTGTGGGCGGGGATGACCTCGGTCAACGTCGACGCGCTCTGGGCCGCGCCCGAAGGCAGCACGCCGCCGCCTTACCTGCGCGCGGTTTCGACCGGCCCGATCGCGCCGCTGGTCGTCGCCGTGACCACCGCGGGCGGGGTGCTCGAGCTGGGGCTGTCGTACCGGACGGCTGCCTTCACCAGCGCCGAGATGGATAAAATGACGGGCCATCTCCTTCGCTGCATCGAGTCGCTGCCGGCATGAACCCTGGAATCCGGACACTTCTCCTCGTAACGATCACCGCGTGCGTCCTCGCCGCGGGCGGCTGCGCGACGCGGCCCGCCGCGGTGGCGTCCGCGGACGCCGCGGCGCCGGCCGGCCCGGCCGCGGCCGCGGCCCAGGCGACGAACCGCGCGCTGGAGGACCGGATCCTGGCGCTCGATCCCGAGCGGATCACCGAGGCCGACGTCCGCGACACGCTGGCGGCGGGACCGACGCCGCGGATCATCCTGCTGCACGGCGGCATCTACCCCGTCTACCTCGCGATGACGTCGTTCGGCCGGTTCCTCGTGCGGATGGGCTACCCGGAGGCGAAGATCCGCCACCCGGGCGACCGCCGCTGGTCGCACAGCCCCTACGAGAACAGCGCGCAGCTGGCCGGCCTGGTCGCCTGGTACTACGAGCACGACGGCGTGCCGCCGATGCTGATCGGCCACAGCCAGGGCGGCATCCAGGCGATCAAGGTGCTGCGCGAGCTGGACGGCCAGTTCGGCGACCGGATCGCGGTCTGGAACCCGGTCACCGATTCCGGCGACGAACGGACCTACATCGTCGACCCGATGTCCGGCCACACGCGGCCGGTCGTCGGCCTGCCGGTGTCGTACGTATCGGTGCTGGGCTCCGGCGGCGCCGCGCTGCTGCTGCCCAACCAGTGGTCGATGGCCGGCCACGCGCACACGGTTCCCGACAGCGTCGAGGACTTCACCGGCTACTCGATCGCGGTCGACTTCTGGGCGTGGACCGTGCCCGGCGTGGCGGCGACCAGCGAATTCCGGGCCAACGGCCGCGCGCGGGTCCGCAACGTGACGCTTCCCGGCTGGTACAACCACGTGACCGCCCCGACCACCCACGACCTGCCCGAAGACCCCGCCGTGCGGGCCTGGATCAGCGCCTACACGCCTGCCGTGACCGGTCCGGTGCCCCTCGAGGAATCCGGCCGCAGCGTGCTGTGGGCGGCGGACGTCTGGTACAGCGTGAAGAAGCACTGGTGCCTCGAAGCGCAGCAACTCATCCGCGCGCGCCGGGCGACGCTCGGCCAGACCGGGCTTACGGGGTAAAATAGGCGTTTTGCCCGCCGTCCGCCCCGATCCGGGGCGAAGGTCCCGGAATCCCATCATGCCAGGTCCACTGTCCGGAAAAGTCGCGCTCGTCACCGGAGCGGCCCGCGGCATCGGCCGCGCGATCGCGGTCAAGCTCGCCACCGCGGGCTGCGACGTCGCCGTGAACTACTACAACAGCGCCGAAGAGGCCGAGGCGCTGTGCGCCGAAATCCGGGCGCTGGGCCGGCGCGCCTGCGCGATCCAGGCCTCGGTGGGGGTGCCCGACAGCGTCGACGAGCTGTTCGACGCGTTCCGCACGAACTTCGACCGCCTGGACATCATCGTCAGCAATGCCGCGAGCGGCGTGCTGAAGCCGACCGTGGAGATGACGCTGAAGCACTGGCGCTGGTGCCTGGAGACCAACGCGCTGGCGCTCAACCTGCTCGCGCAGCGCGCGCTGCCGCTGATGGCCGACGGCGGCCGCATCATCGCGCTGTCCAGCCTCGGCGCGTCGCGCGCGATGCCGGGCTACGGCTTCGTCGGCGCGTCGAAGGCGGCGCTCGAGGCACTGGCCCGCGCGCTGGCGCAGGAACTCGGCCCCCGGGGCATCCGCGTCAACACCGTCAGCGCCGGCGTCGTCGACACCGACGCGCTGGAGTATTTCCCGAACCGCGAGGAGCTGCTCGCGAACTACGCGGCGCGCACCCCGGCCGGCCCGGTGCTGACGCCCGAGGACGTCGCCGGCGCGGTGTACCTCCTCTGCCTGCCTGAGGCGGCCATGATCAACGGCCACACGCTGGTCGTCGACGGCGGCTTCGCGATCTCGGGCTGACGAGGGCGAGCATGCAAACCGACTCGGGCATCGCCGGCAAGACTGCCATCGTGACGGGCGGCAGCCGCGGCATCGGCCGCGCGATCGTGCTGCTGCTGGCACACGAAGGCGCCGGCGTGACGTTCTTCTACCGCGACAACGCCGAGGCGGCCGCGGCCGTGGTCGCCGCCGCGGCGGAAGGCGGCGCCACCGTCACCGCGGAACAGCTCGACGTCCGCGACTCCGCGGCGTGCGCGGCCGCCGTCGAGCGCATCGCCGAGCGCCGCGACCGGATCGACATCCTGGTCAACAACGCCGGCGTGACCCGCGACAACCCGCTGGCCGCGTTCGACGACGACGACGTGCAGGCGGTGCTCGACACCAACGTGACCGGCGTCTTCAACATGGCGCGCGCCGTCGTCCCGTACATGACGTCGCAGCGCGCCGGCACGATCGTCAACCTCTCCTCCGTCGCCGCCGACAAGGGCGGCCGCGGCCAGACCAACTACGCGGCCAGCAAGGGCGCGGTCAATGCGTTCACGCGCGCGCTGGCGGTCGAGCTCGCCCCCCGCCGCATCCGCGTCAACGGCGTGGCGCCCGGCGTGATCGACACCGAGATGTCGGCCGAGGTGCGCGAGCAGGCGGGCGACGAAGTGCTGTCCCGCATCCTGCTGCGGCGCTACGGCACCGCGGACGAAGTGGCCTACGCCGTGTGGTTCCTCGCCTCCGCCTACGCGAGCTACGTGACCGGGCAGATATTCAGCATCGATGGCGGCTTCAAAATGGAGTGATGACGATGGCAAAGACAGAAATCACCAAGGACGAAATCATGGCGGTCTTCCCGACCGTCGCGACCACCATGTCCGACGCGCTGGGCTGCGATGTCGAGGACATCAAGCTCGACGTGTCGCTGATCGAGGGCCTCGACGCCGAGTCGATCGACTTCCTCGACATGGTGTTCCGGCTGGAACGCGCGTTCAAGATCAAGATCCCGCGCGGCAAGATCGTCGAGAACGCGCGCGGCACGCTGACCGAGGCCGAGTTCGAGCAGAAGGGCATCGTCACCGAGGGCGGGCTCGCGCAGCTGCGCGAATACCTGTCGGAAGTGCCCGCCGAGCGGTTCAAGACGCCGATGAAGGTCAAGGACATCCCGCGGCTGTTCACGCCGGAAACCTTCTGCAAGCTCGTCATCGTCGCGCAGCGGGAAGCGAAGGCGGCCGCCTGATGCACGGCACCGGGACGCGGCGCGATGGGTGACCGTTTTGCCGCGTTCTCGTTCGTCGACCGCATCACGCACTTCGACGCGGGCCGGTCGGCGCGCGGCGTGTTCGCGATTCCCGCGGGCGGGCGCGAGTTCCCGTCGTGCCTCGTCGCCGAGGCCGTCGGCCAGCTCGCGGCATGGGTCGCGATGAGCGCGATCGGGTTTCGCGGCCGCCCCGTGGCGGCACTGGCCAACGAGACGCGTTTCCACGGCGGCGTCGGTCCGGGCGACACGCTCGAGCTCGGCGTGGACATCGAAAGCTGCGACGACGAGGCGGTGGCGT
Organism: Bordetella parapertussis; assembly: GCA_943331295.2. Taxonomy (GTDB): domain Bacteria; phylum Pseudomonadota; class Gammaproteobacteria; order Burkholderiales; family Casimicrobiaceae; genus CAIWHR01. The sequence goes on from CALQLA020000043.1 coordinate 21,544, forward strand.
ATGCCGGCTGGGCGAAGCGCGACGGCGCGACGGTGATCGAGCTCGTCGACTGCCTCGGCCCGATGCTGCCGGTGGAGGAATTCGATTCGCCCGCGGCGCTGGCCGAGCGCTGCGCGCTGCTGCGCGGGCCCGGCGCCCGGCCGGGCCGCTTCCACGGCGTGCCCGCGTTCGCCGTCGACGCCGGCCCGGCCGTTCCCGGCGAGAGCGCCTCCGGCCTGCTGCGCGTCCCCGCCGCCGCGCCGTTCTTCGCCGACCACTTCCCGCGCCGCCCCGTGTTCCCGGCGACGCTTCTGCTCGACGCGCAGATCCGCCTCGCGCTGCCGCTCGCCGCGCAATCGCCGCTGTGCGATGGCCGCCGCGTGCCTGTCCTCACGCGGATGACGCACGTGAAGGTTCGCTCGTTCACCGCGCCCGGCGCGGTGCTGGAAATCGCCGCGCAGATGGCGCCGCCGGACGGCGACACCGGACGCATCCGGCTCTCCGCGCAGGCCGACGGCAGGAGCGTCGCCACCGCGCGCCTCGAATTCATCGCCCGGAAGGCCGCATGAAGGCACGACGCAGGGTTGCAATCACGGGCCTCGGGCTCGTCACGCCGGTCGGCAACGACGTCGCCACCACGTGGTCGGCGCTGCTCGCGGGCCGGAGCGGCGGCGCCGGGATCACGCACTTCGACGCCAGCGGCTTCCCGGTGCACATCGCGGCCGAGGTGAAGGGCTTTACGGACGACATGGTCGGCGACCGCAGGCTGCTCAAGTCCGCCAGCCGCTCGCACCGCTACGCGCTGGCCGCGGCCGAGCAGGCGATGGTCGATGCCGGCATCCGGCCGACCGCCGCCGACGGCACCCGCTGGGGCTGCGCGGTGGGCACCGGGATGATGGGCGTCGACTTCGCCGACCTCGCAAAGACGCACCGCCACAGCGTCGTCGACGACGCGCTCGACCCCGCGCGCCTCCTTGACGACCCGTCGTCGAACGACCCGATGGCGTTCTGCCGCAGCGTCAGCGCCGAGGGCCTCTCGCTGCTCGTCCGCCGCTACGGGATCGAAGGCTACGCGACCTCGGTGCACACCGCCTGCGCGTCCGGCGGTCAGGCAATCGGCACCGCAATGAAGCTGATCCGCCGCGGCGGCGTCGATCGCGCGCTGGCCGGCGGCTTCGACTCGATGATCAACCCGATCGGCATCGCGGGCTTCTGCCTGCTGTCGGCGCTCTCGCCCGACAACGACACGCCCCAGCGCGCGAGCCGGCCGTTCGACGCGACGCGCAACGGCTTCCTGCTGGGCGAAGGCGCGGGCTTCCTCATCCTCGAGGAATGGGAAGCCGCGCGCCGGCGCGGCGCGCGAATCTACGCCGAGCTGGCGGGGGACGGCAATTCGCTGTCGAGCTACCGCATCACCGACTCGCCGCCGGACGGCGATGGCCCCATCCAGGCGATGCGGCAGGCGCTGGCCGACGCGGGTGCCACGCCGCAGGACATCGACTACCTCAATGCCCACGGCACGTCGACCGGCATGAACGACCGCAGCGAAAGCGCGGCCACGCGCGCGGTGTTCGGCGCCGAGGTCGACCGCGTCAACGTGAGCTCGACCAAGAGCACGATGGGTCACCTGATCGCCGCCGCCGGCGCGGTCGAGGTGGCGGTGTGCGCGCTGGCGATCCACCACGGCGAGATGCCGGTCAACGCCAACCTCTCCGTCCGCGACCCCGACTGCGACCTCAACTTCATCGTCGGCACGCCGAAGAAGGCGCGGGTGCGGATGGCGATGTCCAATTCGTTCGGCTTCGGCGGCTCCAACAGCTGCGTCGTGCTGCGGCATCCCGACGAAGTCGACGGGGCCAGGCAATCATGAGCGATCACCGGGTCGTCATCACCGGTACCGGCGCCGTCTGCGGCGCGGGCCGCACGCCCGACGCCGTCTTCGCCACGGTGCGCGACGGCCGCTCCGCGATTTCCCCGATCACGGCGTGGGACACCACGGGCTGGCCGGCGCATGTGGCCGGGTGCGTCGCCGACTTCAACGCGCGCGAGATGGTCGAGGACCGCAAGCTGCACAAGCTGATCCGGCGCACCGACATGTTCGGGCTGTTCGCCGCGAGCAGCGCGATCGACGCGTCGGGGCTCGTCGCCGCGCGCGAAGCGCTCGCCGCACCGGAGGCGGCGGCGTGGAGCGACCGCACCGGCGTCTACGTCGGCTCGGGCGGCGGCAACTTCGAGAACCAGTACGACTTCTTTCCGCTGCTCACTGCCGCGAACGGCGACGTTCCGGCGTTCGGCCGCCAGCTGCTCGACACCGTGAACCCGATGTGGCTGCTGCGCTCGCTGCCCAACAACGTGCTGGGGCACATCGGCATCCGCTACGGCTTCAAGGGCTCCAACGCCTGCATCACCAACCACAGTTGCAGCGGAACGCTGGCCGTCATCGAAGCCGCCGAGGCGGTGCGGGCCGGCGAGGCCGACCGCGCGGTCGCGGTGGGTCACGACACGCCGATCGAGCCGCAGATGCTGCTCTACTACGCGCGGCTGGGCCTCGTTGCCGCCGACACGCTGCGGCCGTTCGACGTCGCCCGCGACGGCAGCCTGTTCGGCGAGGGCGCCGGCGCGCTGGTGCTGGAAAGCGAGGCTTCCGCGACGGCGCGCGGCGCGACGGTGCAGGGCGAAGTGCTCGGCGGCGGCTACGCCACCGAGGCGACCGGCCTGCTTTCGATCCGCGACGACGGCGACGGCCTCGCGCGGGCGATCGCCGCCGCGCTGGAACAGGCGGCGCTCCCGCCTTCCGCCATCGGGATGATCGTCGCGCACGGCAACGGCACGCGGCCCTCCGACGCCTCCGAGGCCGCCGCGATCCGCACGATCTTCGGCAGCGACGCGCCGCCGGTGACGGCATTCAAGTGGTCGTTCGGGCACCTGATCGCGGCCGCCGGCATCCTCGAGACCACGCTGGCGCTCGCCGCGCTGCGCGCGCGCACCGCGCCCGGCATCGCCACCTTCGGCACGCTCGACCCCGACTGTGCCGGCCTGCCCGTGTCGCGGGCGCCGCAGGCGCCGACCTCCGACGTCGCGCTGGTGCTGTGCCGCGGCTTCGCCGCCACCAACGCGGCGTTGATCGTCCGCGCGCGATAGGCGGCGGGAGCGCGGGATGGCCGAATCCGGCGCCGCCCCGAGCCGCTGCGGCATCGACACCGTCGAGATCGCGCGGATCGAGCGCCTGCTCGCCGAGACGCCGGCCGACGGCCTGATGCAGTTCTTCACGGCGCAGGAGATCGCCGACAGCGGCGACGGGCCCGGCCGCGCCGCGAGCCTCGCCGCCCGCTTCGCCGCGAAGGAGGCCTGCGTCAAGCTGTTCCCGCGCGAAGCCGCGCTGGGGCAGGTCGACGTCACCGATTTCTCGATCGCGCGCGACGCCTGGGGCGCGCCGCAGGCGGCATGCTCCGACAACGCCCGCTACGTGCTCGACCGGCACCGGATCGCGTCGATCTCGATGTCGCTGACGCATGACCGGACGAGCGCGTCGGCGGTGGCGCTCGCGGTGCCGGCGACCGTCGCGGTCTCCGCGGCGGGCCGGTTCATCTACCGCTTCCTCCCATTTCGCCGCGACGTGGTGCTCGCCAACCTGCGCCGGGTGTACGGCGACACGCTGCCCGACGCGGAAATCGCGAACCTCGCCGCCGCCCACTACGGCCACCTGTGGCGGCTGTTCGGCGAATTCCTGCGCTTTCGCTGGCTGTCGCGCGAGCAGAAGCTCGCCCTGGTCCGCGTCGAGAACGTCGAGGCCTTCGTCGCCGCGCGCGCGGTAGGCAAGGGCACGCTGATCGTCACCGGCCACTTCGGCAACTGGGAGGTGGCGACGATCGCGGGCATCGCCAACTTTCCCGAGATGCGCGGCCGCTTCCACTTCGTGCGCCGCGCGATCAAGCCGCAGTGGCTCGACCGGATGGTGACACGCCGCTTCAACGAGGCAGGCTTCGGCGTCTTCCCGAAGCGCGGCTCGCTCGACGCGATGCTGGACAAGCTGGAGCAGGGCGACGCGATCGTGTTCCCGTTCGACCAGCACGCGCGTCCGCCCGACGGGATCGAGGTCGATTTCTTCGGCCAGCCCGCGTGGACGTTCAAGAGCCTCGCGATCATCGCGCTCGCCACCGGCGCGCCGGTGCTTGCCGCGACCGCCTGGCGCGAGCCGGACGGGCAGCACGTGCTGCGCTTCGGCGAGCCGATGTCGCCGCTCGAGTCCGACGACACCAACGAGGCGATCCGCCTCAACACGCGCGCCTACAACGCGATCCTCGAGCGGCTGGTCGTGCGCCACCCGGAGCAGTGGTACTGGGTGCACCGGCGGTGGAAGCACGTCGCGCGGAAACGCCGCGCGCCGCGGGACGCGACGAGGCCGGCGGCCGGCAATGACGCGGGCGCGGATGCGGCGACGACAGGCCGGGCGCAGCCATGATGGACGTGCTGCACGCGCTCTGGTCGCCGAAGTGGCTCGTGGCCGCCGTGTTCGTCGCGTCCGCGGTGTACATCCACCATCGCGGCCGCGTGCGGCACGGTTTCATGCGCCAGCTCACCGACCATTCGTCGCTGATGGCGCCGTACAACGTGATCATGTACGCGTTCTCGAAGGTGCCGAACACGCCGTTCGTCGGCCTGGAGGCCTTCCCGGAGCTCGCCCCGCTGCAGCAGAACTGGCAGGTGATCCGCGACGAGGCGGTGGCCCTGTTCGGATCCGGCCACATCCGCGCCCCGACCGCGCACAACGACATCGGCTTCCACTCGTTCTTCAAGAGCGGCTACAAGCGCTTCTACGTGAAGTGGTACGACCAGCCGCCGCCGTCGGCGCTGGCGCTGTGCCCGCGCACCACGGCGCTCGTCACGTCGATTCCGTCGGTCAACGCGGCGATGTTCGCGGTGCTGCCGCCCGGCGGCAAGCTCGGCGCGCACCGCGACCCGTACGCGGGCTCGCTGCGCTACCACCTGGGCCTCGTCACGCCGAACAACGCGAGCTGCAACATCGTCGTCGACGGCGAGCGGTACTTCTGGCGCGACGGCGAGGCCGTGATCTTCGACGAGACCTACATCCACGCCGCGGAGAACACCTCCGACGTGACCCGGATCATCTTCTTCTGCGACGTCGAGCGGCCGCTGTCCCCGGGCATCGTCGCGTGGTTCAACCGGGGATTCCGCAACACGGTGATCCGGGCGAGCCAGACCGAGAACGTCCCGGGCGAGAAGATCGGGCTGCTGAACCGCATCTTCAGCGTCGTCTACCGCGTGCGCCTCTTCGGCAAGGCGGTGAAGGCAAGGAGCCGGCCCGCGTACTACACGCTGAAGTGGCTGCTGTTCGGCTCGGTGCTGGTCGGCATCTACCTCGTCTGACCGCAGGCAGGCACGAAAGCCCCACCGGACTTCACCCGGGGGCGAAGAGCGGCGCGAGCGCCGCGAACACCGTGTCGTCGGAGAGGTCGGCGATGGCTCGCGGCGCCTCGATCGCCACCGCGCGGACGCCGCGCGGCCCCCAGCGCGCCGGCGACGCGAGCGTCCCCGGGTCGGCGAACAACCCCGCCACCCCGCCGGGGCTCGCCGCGGCGAAGTGCATGAGGCCGCTGTCGGGCAGGATCGACGCCCGCGCGAGGTTGATGAGGCCGATCGCCATCGGCAGGCCGTCGGGCATCGCATGCACGGCGCCGGGTGCCGCGGCGAGTATCGACTGCGCCAGCGCCGCGCTGCCCGGGTACAGCGCGTTGGCGGCGTCGCCCGGCGTGAACTGCAGCAGCGTCGCCAGCCCGAAGTCGCGCCGCAGGCGCGCTGCCCAGCGCAGCACCTGTTCGGCCGCGGGCACCTTGGCCGCGTCGCGCGCGGACAGCCCCAGCACCGCGTAGGCGCCCGGCGCGACCCCGGCCCGCGCGAGCCACGCACGCGCGGCGGCGAGCCATGGCTGCGGCGGCGCGAAGCGCGGCAGCGGCACCGCCGGCGGCAGCGCGACGCCGACGGGCGCCCCGAGGCCGAAGATCCGCTCGACTTCGTGTCCCGCGGCCGGCGCCGGCAGCGGATCGGTGAGCCGCGCGCCGTAGCTGCGCGGCGTGGCGGCATAGGCGATGGTCCGGGCGGCGTGCACCGCCAGCGCCCGCCGGATCGCGCGCGGCGACTCCTCGCCGCCGGCGGCGATCGCGACGTCGAAGCGCTCGCGGCGCAGCGCGAAGAACTGCCGGACCTGCGCGATCGCCGCGGCCGGGCGGACAACGCCCGCGTGGCGCGTGCGGCGGTAGACCCACACCCGCTCGACGTCCGGGTTCCCGGCCACGACCCAGGCGTTGTAGTCGTTGGCGAGGACGTGGATCCGGGCGCCGGGCAGCGCCCGCGCGAGGTGCGCGAAGAACGGGGTTGTCAGCAGCAGGTCGCCGATCTTGTCGCGCTTGACGACGAGGATCTTCACTCGTCCCGGAACTGCCGCGTGTGCAGCCGCGCGTAGAGGCCCTGCAGCGCCAGCAGCTCGGCGTGCGTGCCCTGCTCGGCGATCCGGCCGCCGTCCAGCACGACGATGCGGTCGCAGTGCTCGATCGTCGACAGCCGGTGGGCGATGACGATGGTCGTGCGGTCGCGCATCAGCCGGTCGATGGCGGCCTGGATCAGGCGCTCGGACTCGGTGTCGAGCGCGGACGTCGCCTCGTCGAGGATCAGGATCGGCGCGTCCTTCAGGATCGCGCGGGCGATCGCGATGCGCTGCCGCTGCCCGCCGGACAGCCGGATGCCGCGCTCGCCGACCACGGTCTCGAAGCCCTTCGGCTGCGCGCGGATGAACTCGAGCGCGTTCGCCGCGGCGGCCGCCTGCTCGACCGCCTCGCGCGAGGCGCCGGCCATCGTCCCGTACGCGATGTTGGCGGCGATCGTGTCGTTGAACAGCACGATTTCCTGGCTCACCAGCGCGATCTGGCGGCGCAGGTCGGGGAGCTGGATCACCGACAGGTCCTGCCCGTCGAGCTTCACGCGCCCCGCCGTCGGCACGTAGAAGCGCGGGATCAGGTTGACGAGCGTCGTCTTGCCGCCGCCGGAGGGGCCGACCAGCGCGACGGACTCGCCCGGCGCGATCACGAGGTCGATGTCGTCGAGCGCGGCGCGGCCGTCTTCCGTGTAGTGCTTGGTCACGTGCTCGAAGCGGATCCCGCCCTGCGCGCGGTCGATGCGGACGGTGCCGGTGTCGGCCTCGGCCGGCTCGTCGATCAGCGCGAACACGCTCTCGGCCGCGGTGAGGCCGCGCTGGATCACGCCGGTCACGTTGCCGAGCGTCTTCAGCTGGTTGGCGAGGTGGAGCAGCGCGACGATGTAGGTGATGAAGTCGCCGGCGCCGTAGTGGCCGCCCGCGCTCTGGCGGATCGCGACCCACAGGATCACGCCGACCGCGATCGACACGATGATCTGGTTGATCGGCGTGCCGAGGGCCGCCGCCGCCGACTGCTTCGCCATCGCGAGGCGCAGCCGGTCCGCCGCGTGGCGCAGGCGGCCGCTTTCGTAGGCCTCGCCGCCGAAGACCTTCACGACGCGATGCGCGCCGATCGCCTCCTCGAGCGCGTGCGTCAGCGCGCCGGTGCGGTGCTGCACCAGCTGGCTCACGCGCTTGACACGCTTGTTGATCTTGCGCAGCGCTATGCCGACCAGCGGGAAGGCCGCAAACGCGATCAGCGTGAGCTGCCAGTTCATGTACAGCAGGTACGCCAGCATGAAGATGATCGTCAGGGTGTTGCGGATGCTGACGGTGATCGCCTCGGACGCCGTGGACGCCACCTGCTGCGCGTCGAACGTGACCTTCGACAGCAGGTAGCCCGCGGAGCTCGCGTCGTAGAACGGCGTCGGCAGGTGGAGCAGGTGGTCGGCCGCCTCGCAGCGCAGGTCGAACACGACGCGCGAGCCGATCCAGGCGAGGCCGTATTCGCTGACGTACGACCCGATGCCGCGCAGCACGAACACGCCGACGATCATGAACGGCAGGTACTTCGTGTTCTCCCCGTCGACCGCGCCGATGCTGTTGAGCAGCGGCTGGACGATGCGCAGCATCATCACGTCGGTCGACGCGACCAGCACCATGCCGACGATCGCGATGCCGAACACCGCCTTGTACGGGCGGACGTAGCGCAGCAGCCGGCGGTAGAGTTTCAAGGCGGGGGATGGCGGTGCGGGATGAAGGAGGGCGCGCCGTCGGGACGGGCGTCGCTGATTATATCGGAGCCCCGCCCCCTGCCCGCGCCCCCCTCCGCGGCGCCCCCCGTCGCCCGTCGTCGCTCCGCTATAATCCGGTTCCCTGCCCTGACGGATGCCGCCGGCGACCCCTGCCGCAGGCCCCTCGATGCGATGAGCTACTTCCAGCGCCACGTCTTCTTCTGCTGCAACCAGCGCGAGGCCCCGGAAAAGTGCTGCGCGGAATTCGGCGCCTCGGAGCTCCAGAAATACGCGAAGGACCGGGTCAAGGCCCTCGGCCTGTCCGGCGCCGGCAAGGTACGGATGAACAAGTCGGGCTGCCTCGACCGCTGCGAGGAGGGTCCCGTCCTCGTCGTGTACCCGGAGGCCGTCTGGTACACCTACGTCGACCGCCAGGACGTCGACGAGATCATCGACCGGCACGTCGTCGGCGGCGAGATCGTCGAACGGCTCCGGATTTGACGCCGAAGACCACCCTGCGACAGGTGATCGACGGGCCTGCGGGCCTGCTCGAGATCGTGCTCAACGCCCCGGACGGCGCCGCGCCGCGCGGCATCGCGCTGGTCGCGCACCCGCACCCGATGCACGGCGGCACGCTCGACAACAAGGTCGCGCAGACGCTCGCCAGGACGTTCTTCGCGCTGGGCTATGCATCCGTCCGCTTCAATTTCCGCGGCGTCGGCAGGAGCGCGGGTGCCTTCGACGAGGGCGACGGCGAGACCGACGACGCGCGCGCTGCGCTCGCGTGGGCGCAGGCGCGCTTCGGCGCCGCGCTGCCCGTCGCGCTGGCCGGCTTCTCGTTCGGCTCCTACGTGCAGACGCGGGTGGCGCGCACGGTGGCCTGCGAGCGGCTGGTGCTGGTGGGGCCCGCCGTCGGCCGGTTCGCGCTCGATGCCGTGCCTGCCGACACCATCGTGATCCACGGCGAGGAGGACGAGGTGGTGCCGCTCGCCGACGTGTTCGCCTGGGCCCGGCCGCAGTCGCTGCCCGTGGTCGTGTTCCCGGGCTGCACGCACTTCTTCCACGGCCGCCTGCCGCAGCTGCAGCGGGTGATCGCCGGCATGTGGCAGCCCGCGCCGGCCTGAGGCCGCCGGCCCGGCCGCCCAGGACGAAAGACCCTAGAAACCCCGACCACGACCGATCCCAGGAGGCTGCCATGAACGCCGCGTCGACCCCGCTCCGCGCGTCCCCCGCGAAGCGCTTTTCTCCCGCCGAATGGACAACGCGCGTCGAGCTCGCCGCGTGCTACCGCGCCGCCGCGCACTTCCGCTGGACCGACCTCACGTACACGCACATCTCGGCGCGCGTACCCGATGCCGACGGGCTGTTCCTCATCAACGCCTACGGGCTGCTGTTCGACGAGATCACGGCGTCGAACCTGGTCAAGGTCACGCACGCGGGCGACATCGTCGACGACACGACGGGCCTCGGCATCAATCCCGCCGGCTACGTGATCCACAGCGCGATCCACGGCGCCCGCCCCGACGTCGGCTGCGTGATGCACACGCACACCGGCGCCGGCCTCGCGGTCGCGGCGCAGAAGGACGGCCTGCTGCCGCTGTCGCAGCACGCGATGCGGTTCACCGGGTGCCTCGCCTACCACGACTATGAAGGGGTCGCGCTCGACGTGGACGAGCAGGCGCGACTGGTGGCGGACCTCGGGCACGACAACGCGATGATCCTGCGCAACCACGGCCTGCTCACCTGCGGCGCCAGCGTGCGCATCGCCTTCGACCTCATGTATCACCTCGAGCGCGCCTGCCAGGCGCAGGTGGGCGCGATGGCCGGCGGCGCGGCGCTGTCGATCCCGCCGGTGCAGGTCGCGGAGAAGGTCGCGCGGCAGTTCGCGCGGCCGGGCCGCACCGCGCCCGACACCGGCTGGGAGGCCGTGCTCAGGATGCTCGACCGCATCGATCCGTCGTACCGCAACTGACGTTCGCGCCGTTGCGGGCTTCGATTCAGGAACGCATTTCAAACAGGAGGAAGGTCATGCAGGCAAAGTTCGCGTCGTTCACCCTCGGGCTCGCGCTGTCCGCCGCAGCGGCCTTCGGCGCCGCCGTCCCCGCGCCGGCCGAGGCGCAGGACAAGATCGACCGGCCGGTGAAGCTCCTCGTCGGCTTCCCGGCGGGCGGCACCGTCGATCTCATCGCCCGCGTCGTCGCCGACAAGATGAAGGACACGCTGGGCCAGCCGGTGATCGTCGAGAACAGGCCGGGCGCGATCGGGCGCATCGCCGCCGACGCCGTCAAGGCCGCGGCGCCCGACGGCACGACGATCATGGTGATGCCGATCGGCCCGATGGCAGTCGTCCCGCACGTCTATCCGGACATCTCGTACGACCCGATCAAGGATTTCACGCCGGTGGCGCTCGGCGCCACGTTCCAGTTCGCGATCGCCGCCGGGCCGCAATCCGGCGCGAAGAACTGGAACGAGTACGTGGCGTGGGTCAAGGCCAACCCGACCAAGGCGACGTATGCGACGTCGGGGGCGGGCAGCCTGCCGCACTTCTTCGGCGTGCTGCTCGGCCGCGGCATCGGCGTCGAGATGCTGCACGTCCCGTACAAGGGCTCCGCCGCCTACATCAACGACCTCATCGGCGGCCAGATCCCGGCGGCGATCGACGCGATGGCCGACCTGACCGAGCTGCACCGCGCCGGCAAGGTGAAGATCCTCGCGAGCTCGGGCGCCAAGCGCTCGACCGCGCTGCCCGACGTGCCCACGTTCGGCGAGCTCGGCGTCAAGGGCGTCGAGGCGATGGGCTGGTTCGGCTTCTTCGCGCCGGCGAAGACGCCGAAGGGCATCGTCGACCTCCTCAACGCGTCGATCAACCGCGCGCTGCAGTCGCCCGACGTCGCCGAGAAGCTGTCCAAGGTCGGCATCGATCCCGCGACGGGGACGCCGGAGGATTTCGCGAAAATCGTCGCGTCCGACTACGCGAAGTGGGGCCCGGTGGTGAAGGCATCGGGGTTCAAGCCCGAGTGAGCGAGGTCGTCCTGCGGGTCGCGGGGCTGCGGAAGTCCTACGGCGCCGCCGAGGTCGTCCGCGGCCTCGATTTCGCGATCCGCCGCGGCGAGTGCTTCGGCCTGCTCGGCCCGAACGGCGCGGGCAAGACCACGACGCTGCGCTGCTGCCTCGGCCTCACCGACCCCGACGCCGGGACGATCGAGCTGGTCGGCCTGCCGGTGCCGGAGGCGGCGCGCGCGGCGCGGATCCGCGTCGGCGTCGTGCCGCAGATGGACAACCTCGACCCGGACTTCACCGTCACCGAGAACCTCGTCATCTACGGCCGCTACTTCGGCATCCCCTACGCGACGCTGTCGGCGCGGATACCGAAGCTGCTGGAGTTCGCGGGGCTCTCGGCCAAGGCCACCGTCGGCATCCGCACGCTCTCGGGCGGGATGAAGCGGCGGCTGACGCTCGCTCGCGCGCTGGTCAACGACCCCGAGCTGCTGATCCTGGACGAGCCGACGACGGGCCTCGACCCGCAGGCGCGCCACCTGATCTGGGACGGCTTGCGGCAGCTGCTGTCGCAGGGCAAGACGATCCTCCTCACCACGCACTTCATGGACGAGGCCGAGCGGCTCTCCAGCCGGCTGGCCGTGATCGACCACGGCACGATGATTGCCTCCGACACGCCGCGCGCGCTGATCGCCGCGCACGTCGAGCCCGAGGTGATCGAGATCTTCGGCGACGAGGCGAAGGGCTGGGCCGAGGCGCACGGCCGCGCGCTGTCGACGCGGCTGGAGATCTCTGGCGAGACCGCCTTCTGCTACGCCAGCGACCCGCAGCCCCTGCTGGCGGCGCTGGCGCACGCGCCGGGGCTGCGCTACCTGCACCGCCCGGCAAACCTCGAGGACCTGTTCATCAAGCTGACGGGCCGCGAGCTGCGCGATTGAACGGACCGCGACCGCGGGGGGTCAGAGTCCGAACACGCGCTGCGCGTTGCGGCCGCGCACCTTGTCGCGCGCGGCGGCGTCGAGGCCGTTGACGCGCTTCAGGCATCCGGGCAGGTCGCCGATGGTGTGCGGGTAATCCGACCCGTACATCACGTTGTCGGCGCCCATCACCTTGACGCACAGGTCGAGCGCCTCGGGCGAGTAGAGCACCGCGTCGAAGTAGATCTGCGGCAGGTATTCCGACGGCCGGACCGAAATCTTCTCGCGGCACGCCGGGATGTTGTCGAAGCACATGTCCATCCGCGCGATCAGGTACGGCAGCGCGCCGCCGCCGTGCGACGCGATGATCTTCAACCGCCGGTTGCGCTCGAAGAACCCGTCGTAGATCATCCGCCCGATCGCGAGCGACGTGTCGAAGGTGAAGCCCAGCGACGCCGTCATCTGGAACCGGTCCATGTCCATCTCGCCGACGCCCGGCGGGGCCGTCGGGTGCACCAGCACCGGCAGCGCCTTCGCGTCGATGGCAGTCCAGATCGATTCGAAGCCCGGGTCGGTCAACGGCCGGCCGGCGATGTTCGCGAGCACCATCACGCCCGAGGCGCCGGCGGCGCAAGCGCGGTCGAGCTCGGCGAGCGCCAGGTCCGGGTACTCCCAGGGCAGCGACGCGAACCAGCGCAGCCGGTCGGGATGCGCGATGCGCGCGGCGATCATGTCGTCGTTCATGATGCGCGCGGCGCGCAGGCTGATCTCGGGTCCGCCCCAGTAGACGTTCGGGCAGGTGAGCGAGACGATCCCGATGTCGACGCGGTGCTCGTCCATCGTCGCGAGGCGCAGGCCGTAGTCGAACATCGGCGGCACGGGCGTCATGAACGGCGCGCCCTCGCGATGGATCGCGCGCAGGCCGCCGGTCACCGCCTTGACGGTGTAGCGCGGGCCGCCGTGCTGCTGCAGCAGCTGGAACCATTCCTCGGTCAGCACGTGGGTGTGGACATCGATGACGGGTGTTGCCACGGATTGCCTCCTGGGCGGTTGTGATCGGTGGGTCCGATCCGGATGAGTGTCTGGGTGAGGGCCGCCGGCCGCGGCAACCTGCCGCGGTCGCGCCGACAAGGGCGGGGCCGGCGGACCGGCCGCGCCGTCAGTCAACCTTGGCGCCGGAGTCCTTGATCGCGCGGGCCCAGCGCGGCTGCTCGGCCTTGATGATCGCCGCGAACTGCTCGGGCGTCTGCGGCGGCAGCGGGTCCATGCCGAACTTGAAGAGCTGCTCGCGGAAGTCCGGGCTCGCCTTGATCTTCTCCAGCTCGGCGGACAGCCGGGAGACGATTTCCTTCGGCGTCCCGGCCGGGGCGACCACGCCCTGCCACGCCTCCCAGTCGAAGCCGGGGACGAGGTTGGCGATCGGCGGCACCGACGGCAGCAGTTGCGTCGGCTTCGCCGCCGACGTGCCCAGCGCCGTCACCTTGCCGGCCTGGATGTTCGGCACGGCGACCGTCGCGTCGGAGAACAAGAGCTGGATGTTGCCGGCGAGGAGGTCCGGCAGCGCCGCCGGCGTGCCCTTGTACGGGACGTGCTGCATCTCGAGGCCGAACTCGGTCTTCAGCGCTTCCATGAACAGGTGGTGCGGGCTGCCGCTGCCGACCGACCCGTAGTTGTACTTGCCGGGGTTGCGCCGGACGACCTCGATCATCTCCTTCACGTTCCTCGCCGGGAAGTTCACGTTGGCGATGAGGAAGAAGTTGACGGTGCCCACCTGCGATATCGGCGCGAAATCCCTGATCGGGTCGATCGGCGACGGCTTGTAGAGCAGCGGGCTGATCCCGAGCGTGGTGCTGGTGGCGATCAGCAGCGTGTAGCCGTCGGGCGGCGACTTGGCCACGAACTCGGCGCCGATCAGCGTGCCGGCGCCAGGCTTGTTCTCGACGACCACCGGCTGCTTCAGCGCCGCCGACAGGCGCTCGCCGATCGCGCGCGCGAGGAGGTCGGTGAGCGCCCCGGGCGGATACGAGACGACCAGCTTGACCGGCCGGTTCGGGTAGGACGACTGCGCGAGCGCGGGCGAAGGCAGCAGCGGAAGCGCGCAGGCGGCGAGCGCGGCGCACAGCAGGAACCGGGAAATCCAGGCGGGCATGGTGGCGACGGAAAAGGGCGGGAGCGGGGAGGGGAAAAGTAGCGGCCCGCCGGGGCGGGTGTCAAGCGTGTAGAGTGGCGCTCCGCACGCGTCCGCAAGAATATCGCATATGGCCATCCTCGTCCTCGCGACCTCGCCGTTCATCGCCCAGCAGCTCGAGATGCTGCGCGCGCTGGCGCCCGACGAGACGTTCTGCAGCGACCCCGCGACCGCGCATCCGGCGGACATCGAGGCGATGCTCGCGTTCCGGCTCCCGCCGGGCGTCGCGCCGCGGTTTCCGTCGCTGCGCTTCGTCGGCTGCGCGGGCGCCGGCGTCGACGAACTGCTGGCCACGCCGGACCTGCCGCCGCACATCCCGGTCACGCGCGTCGACGATCCGGTGCAGGGCGTGCGGATGGCCCAGTACGTCGCGCTGATGGTGCTGCGCGCGCACCGCGAGCTGCCGCGGCTCGAAGCCCGGCATCGCGACGGCGCGTGGGAACGCCGGCTGCCGCGACCGGAATCGGAGTTCGGCGTCGGCGTGATGGGCTACGGCACGACCGGGGCGCCGGTGGTCGACGTCCTTTCGCGGCTGGGCTACCCCGTCGGCGTGTGGACGCGCACGCCGCGCGCCATCGACGGCGTTGCCACGTTCGTCGGTGCCGCCGGGCTCCCCGGGTTCCTGGCGCGCAGCCGGGTGCTGGTCTGCGCGCTGCCGCTGACCGGCGAAACCCGCGGCCTGCTCGCCGCACCCCTGTTCGCGGCGCTGCCGGAGGGCGCGCACGTGGTCAACGTCTCGCGCGGCGCGGTGGTCGACGAGCGCGACCTGCTGGCGGCGATCGACGCCGGCCATCTCGCGGGCGCGGCGCTCGACGTGTTCGGCAGCGAACCGCTGCCGCCGGACTCTCCGCTGTGGCGGCATCCGCGCATCCTGTGCACGCCGCACATCGCGGCGGCACCGCGGGCCGGCGTCGCGGCGGCGCAGTTCCTCGAGAACCTCGCCCGGTCGCGCCGCGGCGAGCCGCTGGCGAACGTCGTCGATCGCGCGCGCGGCTATTGACCGCGGCCGGGCGCCGCCCGCGAAAACGGCGCTCTGCCCGATTTCGACGCCGATTTTCACTATACTTGGGCGGTCCGCCCGCACCAAGCTCATGACCGCCGCCACCCTCTACCGTCCGCCGGAACTCTCGCTTCGCTTCACGCACGTCTGGCGGCGCAACCTGCTCGTCTGGCGGAAGCTCGCGATCGCGAGCGTGCTGGGCAACATCGCCGACCCGCTGCTCTACATGCTGGCGCTGGGCTACGGCATCGGCGCCTTCGTGCCCGAAGTGGGCGGGATGAAGTACATCGCGTTCATCGGCACCGGCATGGTCTGCCAGAGCGCGATGTTCACGTCGAGCTTCGAGGCGATGTACTCGGCGTTCTCGCGGATGCACATGCAGAAGACCTGGGAAGCGATCATCAACGCCCCGCTGTCGCTCGACGACGTGCTGTTCGCCGAATGGATCTGGGCGGCGTCGAAGGCCGTGGTGTCGACCGCCGCGATCCTCGCGGTGATCCTCGCGCTGGGCTTCGGCCACTCGTGGCTCGCGCTGTGGATCCTCCCGCTCGGCTTCCTGATCGGCCTCGCGTTCGGCGCGTTCGGCCTGGTGATGAACGCACTCGCCCCCGGCTACGATTTCTTCACCTACTTCTTCACGCTGGTGCTCACCCCCATGCTGCTCCTGTCCGGCGTGTTCTTCCCCGTCGACCAGATGCCGCCCGCGCTCGCCGGTGTCGCGCAATTCCTGCCGCTGAAGCATGCGATCGACCTCGCGCGCCCGCTGCTGATGGGCAACGTGCCCTCGGCCGTGCTGCTGCACGTCGCGGTGCTGCTCGCCTATGCGGGCGCGGCCTACTACGCGGCGCTGGTGCTGACGCGCCGCCGGCTGCTGAAGTGACATGAGCGGACCGGGCCATACCGCGGGCGAAGCCGTTCGTTCCAGGCGCGAAGGGAGCCCGGCGACCACCGAGTCCTTTTTCGCGCCGTGCCCCCGCGGCCTCGAGCAGCCGCTGGTTGCCGAGCTCACCGCGCTCGGCGCCACCTACGTGACGCCGCGCGAGGGTGGCGTCGGCTTCGCCGGGCCGCTCGCCATCGCCTATCACGCCAACCTCGAGTCGCGCGTCGCGAGCCGCATCCTGTGGCGCGTCGGCCACGGCCGCTACCGCAACGAGGACGAGCTCTACGACTTTGCTGCGGGCATCGACTGGGCGCGGCACTTCACCGTCGGTCGCACGCTGCGCGTCGACGTCGCGGCGACGCGCTCGCCGCTGCAGAGCCTCGAGTTCGCGACGCTCAAGATCAAGGACGCCGTCTGCGACCGCTTTCGCGCCGGGTCCGGCAAGCGGCCGTCGGTCGACAAGCAGCGCCCCGACGTCCGCGTCCACGCCTACCTCACCGACCGCGAGGCGACGTTCTACCTCGACACGTCGGGCGAGGCGCTGTTCAAGCGCGGCTACCGGCGCGACACCGAAGCGGCGCCGCTGCGCGAGAACCTCGCTGCAGGCCTGATCGCGCTGTCGGGCTGGACGCCGGGCACGCCGCTGCTCGACCCGATGTGCGGCAGCGGCACGATTCCGATCGAAGCCGCGTTCATCGCGGCCGACCGCGCGCCGGGGCTCGCGCGCACCTTCGGCTTCCAGAAGCTCTCGTGGTTCGACGGCCCCACGTGGCAGCGCATCCGCCAGCACGCGCACGACCGGGTGAAGCACGCGGTCGAACCGGTCATCTTCGCGAGCGACAGCGATCCCCGCGCCGTCGACCGCTGCCGCGCGAACCTCGCCGCGGCCGGCGTCGCCGAGTACGTCGCCGTCGAGACGGCCGACGTGCGCGAGCGCGCCGCGCCCGCTCCGGCCGGCATCCTGATCGCGAACCCGCCCTACGGCGTGCGCCTCGAGAGCGACGGCGACCTGACGGCGCTCTACCCGCAGCTGGGCGACGGCCTGAAGCGGCACTTTCCCGGCTGGACCGCGTACCTCCTGACCGGCGATCCGCGGCTCGCGAAGCTGATCGGCCTGAAACCCTCGCGCCGCACGCCGCTGTGGAACGGCGCGATCGAATGCCGGCTGTACCGGTTCGACATCGTCGCCGGCCGGCCGACGCGCCCGGCGGTCGCCGCGGCCACCGACTGATCCTCCTGGAGCCCTGCCGATGCGACGAATCCTCGCCCTCTGCCTCGCCGGCACCGCGCTCGCCGCCGCTGCCGCCAACGCCGCCGAAATCCGGGTGCTGACCGCCGGCGCGTTCAAGCCCGTGGTCGCGGCGCTCGTGCCGGAATTCGAGCGGCAGTTCGGGCACAAGGTGATCGTCGACAACGACACCGCCGGCGCGCTGGCCCGGCGCATCAGCGGCGGCGAGGCCTTCGACCTCGTCGTGCTGACGGCGGACGGCATCGCCGGCCTCGCCAAGTCGGGCAAGGTCGTCGCCGACACGTCGACGCCGCTCGCGAAAGTGGGCATCGGCGTCGCGGTGAAGGCCGGCGCGCCGTTGCCCGACATCGGCACCGTCGCGGCATTCCGCGCGGCGCTGCTCAATGCGCGCGCGGTCGCCTACATCGACCCGAAGGCGGGCGGCTCCAGCGGCATCTATCTCGCGCAGTGGTTCGAGAAGGCGGGCATCGCCGCCGAGATCAAGGCCAAGTCGGTGCTGGTTCCGGGCGGCCTCACGGCAGCACGCGTGGTCAACGGGGAAGCCGACATCGCCGTCCAGCAGATCAGCGAGCTGCTGGTGGTGCCCGGCGCCACGTACGTCGGGCCGATCCCGGCCGAGATCCAGAACTGGACGGTCTATTCCGGCGCGGTGTCGGCGACGGCACGCAACGCCACGGCGGCGCGGACCCTGCTGGCCGCGCTGAACGGGCCGGATGCGCAGGCGGTGCTGAAGGCCAAGGGGATGGCGACGCCGTAGCGCCCGCCGGGGGGCCTCCCGCGTCCGCCGGGCCGCCCCAAGGACGCGGGTTGCCCCCTCGGGGGGAGGCGCGCGAAAGCGCGCTCCGGGGGCTCCGCTCCGGGGGGCCTCCCGCGTCCGCCGGGCCGCCCCAAGGACGCGGGTTGCCCCCTCGGGGGGAGGCGCGCGAAAGCGCGCTCCGGGGGCTCTCTGCTAGCCTGAAGTTCCAGCGCTATGAATGCCTGGATTTCGAGTCCTTCGAGAGGGAGAATACTGGAGATGGGGCGGGATTTGATGTGCAATATGTAGCCATGTAATGGATTGCTTTTCTGCGATGAGTGATC
>CALQLA020000044.1 GCA_943331295.2 Bordetella parapertussis
CGGACGGCCCCCACGCTCGCTTCGCTCGCTGCCCCCCGAGGGGGAGCACCGGTGCCCTTCGGGCGGCCGGGCGGGCACCGGACGGCCCCCACGCTCGCTTCGCTCGCTGCCCCCCGAGGGGGAGCACCGGTGCCCTTCGGGCGGCCGGGCGGGCACCGGACGGCCCCCACGCTCGCTTCGCTCGCTGCCCCCCGAGGGGGAGCGGGGCGATGAACGTCCTCGTCATCGGCGGTGGCGGTCGCGAGCACGCGCTCGCATGGAAGCTCGCGCAGTCGCCGCGCGTGGCCCGGGTGTTCGTCGCGCCCGGCAATGCCGGCACCGCGCGCGATCCGGCGCTCGACAACGTCGACCTGACCGCGATCCCCGACCTCGTGGCGTTCGCGCTGGCCAAGAAGGTCGGGCTCACGGTGGTCGGGCCCGAGGCGCCGCTGGCTGCCGGGGTGGTCGATGCGTTCCGCGCCGCCGGCCTCAAGGTGTTCGGCCCGACGCAGGCCGCGGCGCAGCTCGAGAGCTCGAAGGACTTCGCCAAGGCGTTCATGGCGCGGCACGGCATCCCGACGGCGGCGTACGCGACGTTCACCGACGCTGCGGCGGCGCACGCCTACGTCGACGCCAACGGCGCGCCGATCGTGGTCAAGGCCGACGGCCTCGCCGCCGGCAAGGGCGTCGTCGTCGCGACGACCGCCGCCGAGGCCCACGCGGCGATCGACGCGATGCTGGTCGGCAACGCGATGGGCGCCGCCGGCGCGCGCGTGGTGATCGAGGCCTTCCTCGAAGGCGAGGAGGCGAGCTTCATCGTGATGGTCGACGGTCGCAACGTGCTGCCGCTCGCGTCGTCGCAGGACCACAAGCGCCTGAAGGACAACGACGAAGGCCCCAACACGGGCGGCATGGGCGCGTACTCGCCCGCGCCCTGCGTGACGCCCGAGCTGCACGCGCGGATCATGCGCGAGGCGATCCTGCCCACGGTCAACGGCATGGCGGCCGACGGCATCACGTACACCGGGTTCCTGTACGCGGGCGTGATGATCGATCCCGAGGGCAACCCCAAGGTGCTGGAATTCAACTGCCGGATGGGCGATCCGGAAACGCAGCCGATCCTGGTGCGCCTGCGCTCCGACCTGCTCGAGCTCCTGCTGCACGCGGTCAACGGGACGCTCGACCAGTGCGAAGCGGAGTGGGACCGGCGCGCGGCGCTCGGCGTGGTGCTCGCCGCCGGCGGCTATCCCGAGAACCCGCGCCGCGGCGACGCGATCATCGGCCTCGACGCCGAAGCGCCCGACGTGACGGTCTTCCACGCCGGCACCGCGATCGCCGACGGCAAGGTCGTCGTCACCGGCGGCCGCGTGCTGTGCGTGACGGCGCTCGGCGATTCGGTCAGGCAGGCGCAGCGCGCGGCCTACGCGGCGATCGCCGGCATCCACTTCGACGGGATGCAGTTCCGCACCGACATCGGCCACCGCGCGCTCGCGCCGCGCCGCGCCTGAACGCGATGGACGTCGAGCGCGCGCGCGGCTACTTCGTCGACCTCCAGGCCCGCATCGTCGCGGGGCTCGAGGCTATCGACGGGCAGCCGTTCCGGCGCGAGTCCTGGGAGCGGCCCGAAGGCGGCGGCGGCATCTCGCGGCTGCTCGAGGAAGGCAACGTGCTGGAGCGCGGCGGCGTCAACTTCTCCCACGTGATGGGAACGAAGCTGCCACCGTCGGCTTCCGCCGGCCGCGGCGAGATCGCCGGCCGCGCGTGGGAGGCGATGGGCGTGTCGCTGGTGCTGCACCCGCGCAACCCGTACGCGCCGACCGTGCACCTCAACGTCCGGATGTTCGTCGCCCATGCGCCGGCCGACGTGCCCGGTGCTGTCGACGTCTGGTGGTTCGGTGGCGGGATGGACCTCACGCCGTACTACGGGTTCGCCGAGGACGCCGTTCACTTCCACCAGGCGTGCCGCGAGGCGCTGGCGCCGTTCGGCGCCGACGTCCACGACCGCTACAAGCGCTGGTGCGACGAGTACTTCTACCTGAAGCACCGCAAGGAGCCGCGCGGCGTCGGCGGCATTTTCTACGACGACCTGGACGAGGGCGGCTTCGAGCGCTGCTTCGCGCTGACCCGCAGCGTCGGCGACCGCTTCCTCGCGGCGTACGCGCCGATCCTCGAGCGGCGCCGTGACCTGCCCTACGGCGAGCGCGAGCGCGACTTCCAGGCATACCGGCGCGGCCGCTACGTCGAGTTCAACCTGGTGTGGGATCGTGGCACGCTGTTCGGCCTGCAGTCGAACGGCCGGACCGAGGCGATCCTGATGTCGCTGCCGCCGATCGTCAAGTGGCGCTACGACTGGAAGCCCGAGCCCGGCACGCCGGAGGCGCGGCTCTACACCGACTTCCTCACCGGCCGGGACTGGCTGGGTTGAGCACCGAGCCCACGGCGCCCGGCGCCGACACCCATCTCGTCGAGACGCGCGTGTCGTCGGAGCCCGTGTTCACGGGCAGGCTGCTCGACGTCCGGCGCGACACCGTCCGCCTGCCCGATGGCGCGCTCGCGACGCGCGAATACATCGTGCATCCCGGCGCGGTGCTGATCGTGCCCGTGCTGCCCGACGGCCGCTTCGTCGTCGAGCGCCAGTACCGCTACCCGCTGCAGCGAGTGTTCGTCGAGTTTCCCGCCGGCAAGCTCGATCCCGGCGAGACCGCGCTCGAGACGGCGCGCCGCGAGCTGGTCGAGGAGGCCGGGTACACCGCCGTGGAATGGACCCGGCTCGGGATCATCCATCCGCTGCTGTCGTATTCGACCGAGTCGATCGAGATCTACGTCGCGCGGGGGCTCGCGCAGGTCGGCGCCAGGCTGGACGACGGCGAGTTCCTCGAGGTCCTTGCGATGAGCGCCGACGAGATGCTGGCCGGCGTCGACCGCGGCGAGATCACCGACGCCAAGACGGTCACCGCGCTGCTCCTGTACCTGCGCGCCGCGCCGCGCGGCTGACGGGCGGCGCCCGGGCGACCCCGTGATCGCGCGCCGGATCGTGGTCCGCGGCCGGGTGCAGGGTGTCGGCTATCGCGACGGCATGATCGGCGTCGCCGCGGCAGCGGGCGTGACGGGTTGGGTGCGCAACCGCCGCGACGGCACCGTCGAGGCGCTGGTCGCCGGCGCTCCCGACGCGGTGCAGCAGGTGATCGCCTGGTGTCGCGACGGGCCGCGGTACGCCCGCGTCGACGGCATCGACATCGTCGACGCGCCGGCGCCCGGAACGCAGGACGGGTTCGTCGGGCTGCCGACCGCCTGATCCGGCCGGCGCCGTGCCCGTGAGTTGCGCACCGGGTCTTGCGTACCGGGTTTTGCGCCGCCCGGGTTGAGACAGCGAAACCCGGGTGGATGGAGCAACGGGCACGATCGCCCCGGGTTTCGCTGTTACTCAACCCGGGCTACGAAAGTTGCCGGGAGAGCGTCAATCCGCCGCTGCCTCGTCGACGCCGAAGATGTCCTTCCACGCCGCGTACGACGATGCCGCCCACAGCGGCAGCGCGAACACGAGCCCTAAGCCCATCGTCGCGATGCCGAAGCCCAGCAGCACGAGCGACGCCGCGGCATAGACGAGGAGCGGCGCCGTGTTGCCGATGAATCCCCGCCAACTGGCGACGATGGCTGCGCCCGGCGCAACGCGCTCGAACAGCAGGTGGAACGGCACGAACGTCAGCGGCAGCGAAGCGAGGATGCCGATCGCGTAGATGCCCATGATCGCCGCCATCGTCAGGTCGTCGTTGGCGTCGACCGCGAGCAGGTTCGCATCGGCGATCCACCATCCCGCCGCCTCCTCGGCGGCGAACGACAGCAGGCTGGTCGCGATGATCGTGGCGATCGCGGCGGGCGCGGCGGTGAACGCGGTGAACGCGCAGCCGACCGTCGGCGTGCCGCCCCGGTCGATGGCCTCGGCGGCGTAGAGCATGCCGCAGGCGACGAGCGGGACCACGAGCTTGGCGAGCATCGGGCCGAAGTCGGGAACGACCTGCAGCAGGAGTTCGGCGGCGAGGGTCAGCACCGCGAGCATCGCCCACGTGAACGGCGCGCGCTTCACCAGCCGGAGCGCGTCCTCGTACCACCGCAGCGCGTTGCGCCAGGAGACGGTGCGGGGCTGCAGGTGCGGGGGGCCGGCGGCCGCGCGGGTCACCCGGCACCCTCGCCCAGGTAGGCGGCGCGGACCGCAGGGTCGTGCAGCAGTTTCTTCGCGTCGCCCTGCAGGATGATCTCGCCCGACTCCATCACGTAGCCGCGGTGGCTCACCTCGAGGGCGAGCTTCGCGTTCTGCTCTATGAGGAGGATGGTGACGCCTTCGCCCGAAACGGTGAGCACCGTCTCGAACACCTTCTGCACCATCAGCGGTGCCAACCCCATCGACGGCTCGTCGAGCAGGAGCAGCTTCGGGCGCGACATCAGCGCCCGCGCCATCGCCAGCATCTGCTGCTCGCCGCCCGACATCGTGCCCGCCGTCTGCTTGCGGCGCTCCTTCAGGCGCGGAAAAAGCACGTAGACGCGCTCGACGTCGGCCCGGATCGCGGCGCGGTCGTGCCGCACGTAGGCGCCCATCGACAGGTTCTCCTCGATGGTCAGCGCGCCGAACACGCCGCGTCCTTCGGGCACCATCGCGAGGCCCTGCCGCACGAGCTGGAAAGCCGCCTTGCCGGTGATGTCCTCGCCCGCGTAGCGGATGGTCCCGCTCTTTACCGGCTGCAGGCCGCAGATGCCTTTCAGCGTCGTGGTCTTGCCGGCGCCGTTGGCGCCGATCAGGCAGACGAGCTCGCCCTGCCCGACGGTGAGGTCGATGCCCTTGACGGCCTGGATCCCGCCATAGGCGACCTCGACCTTGGCGAGGTCGAGCAGCGGCGCGGCGTTCACGCCGCGCACCTCGATACACCGTCGCCGCGGGATGACGGCCTGCGCGCCGGTGCGCCCGCGGCATTCATTGTTCCGTCGATCCCCGCGCTGCGCGCGGGGCCCCTCGCCGGGTAACTCATGCCGCGCCCTTCATGTTCAGCGTGACCTCGCCGCCGAGGTACGCGGCGATGACGCTGGGGTCCTTCTGCACGTCGGCGGCAGGGCCCTCGGCGATCTTCTTGCCGTAGTCGAGGACCAGCACGCGGTCGCAGACGCTCATCACCAGCTTCATGTCGTGCTCGATCAGCAGGATCGTCGTGCCGTCCTTGCGGATGTCGTTGAGGAGCCCCTTCAGCGACGCGGTCTCGGTCGCGTTCATGCCGGCGGCGGGCTCGTCGAGCGCCAGCAGCTTGGGGTCGGTCGCGAGCGCGCGGGCGATCTCCAGCCGGCGCTGGTCGCCGTAGGCCAGGTGCTTGGCGAGCGAGTTGGCGCGCTTGTCGACGCCGACGTACTCGAGCAGCTCGTAGGCGCGCGCCTCGATCGCGGCCTCCTCGGCGCGGGTGCGGGCGTTGCGCGAGATCGCGCCCCACACGCCCGCGCGCGTGCGCACGTGCCGACCGATCATCACGTTCTCGAGCGCCGTCAGGTTGGCGAACAGCCGGATGTTCTGGAACGTGCGCGCGATCCCGCGGGCGGCGACGTCGTTGGGCTTCAGCCCCGAGAGCGAGGCGCCGTCGAACGTGAACTCGCCGCCGTCCGGAATGTAGATGCCGGTCAGCACGTTGAACAGGCTGGTCTTGCCGGCGCCGTTCGGGCCGATGAGGCCGTAGATCTCGCCATGGTTGATCGCGAAGGTGACGTTCGACAGCGCCTGCAGGCCGCCGAACCGCTTGTCGATCCCGGTTCCCGCGAGCAGGACGCCGGCTTCCGGCGCGACCGTGGCCCCAGGCATGCTCATCCGGGGACCCGCTTCGCTTCGAACTCGCGCTTGCGCACGGCCGAGGGCAGGATGCCGGCGGGCCGGAACAGCATCATCAGCACGAGCGCCAGCCCGAACAGCAGCATCCGGATCACCTCGGGCTCGACCAGGATGCGACCGAACAGGGCCTTCTGCACCGGCTCCACGGTGTAGCGCAGCACCTCGGGCACGAACGACAGCAGCACCGCGCCGAGGATCACGCCCCAGATGTTGCCCATGCCGCCCAGCACGACCATCGACAGCACCATCACCGACTCGACCAGCACGAAGCTCTCCGGGCTGATGAAGGCCTGCGTGGCGGAGAAGATGCCGCCCGAGATGCCGCCGAACGACGCGCCCATCGCGAACGCCAGCAGCTTCATGTTGCGGGTGTTGATCCCCATCGCGCGCGCGGCGATCTCGTCCTCGCGGATGGCCTCCCAGGCGCGCCCGATCCGCGAGTCCTGGAGCCGCAGGTTGATGACGATGACGACGAGCAGCACGAGGATCAGGAAGTAGTAGTACTTGACCGGGCCGGAGAAGTTGAGGCCCAGGATCACCTCGGGCTTCGAGAAGCTGAAGCTGCCGATGCGGAAGGGATCGACCAGCGTTATCCCCTGCGGGCCGTTGGTGATGTTCACCGGCTGCGACAGGTTGTTCATGAAGATCCGGACGATCTCGCCGAAGCCCAGCGTCACGATGGCGAGGTAGTCGCCGCGCAGCTTCAGCGTCGGCGCGCCCAGCAGCACGCCGAACAGGCAGGCGGTGGCCGCGCCGATCGGCAGGATCACCCAGAACGGCAGGTGCAGGCCGAAATGCGGCGACGCGAGCAGCGCGTACACGTAGGCGCCGACCGCGTAGAACGCGATGTAGCCCAAGTCGAGCAGGCCGGCGAAGCCGACGACGATGTTGAGCCCCAGCGACAGCAGGACGAACAGGATCGCGAGGTTGGTGATGCGCACCCAGGCGGTGCCGATCGTCGCCAGCACGAACGGCAGCACCAGCAGCGCGACGCCGATCAGCACAAGGCCGATCCACGGCGCGCGCGGGCTCTGGCGGACGCTTTCCAGCGCGGTCAAGGAGTGCCCCCTGGGCGCTCTCGCGCCATCCCCCCGGGGGGGCGCAATTCGCCCTCGGGGCGGCCCTTCGGCGGTGCGCCCGTCATGCGCGGTCACCGACGCGCTCGCCCAGCAGGCCCGAGGGCCGGAAGACGAGCACGGTGATGAGGACCAGGAACGCGAACACGTCCTGGTAGTTGCTGCCGAAGAGCGTCAGGTTGGGGTCGCTCGCGCAGCGGTTCGCGATCCACGTCGACCAGTCGGCGATCTGGCAGAGGTTGGTGAGGTCGCCGACGTAGCCGGCGCCGAGGGCCTCGATGACCCCGAGCAGCAGTCCGCCCAGCATCGCGCCGCCCAGGTTGCCGATGCCGCCCAGCACCGCCGCCGAGAAGGCCTTCAGCCCGAGCAGGAAGCCCATCTGGTACTGGGCGATCCCGTAGTAGGTGCCGACCATCACGCCGGCGACGGCGGCGAGCGCCGCGCCGATCACGAACGTCAGCGAGATCACCGTGTTGATGTTGATGCCCATCAGCCCGGCGACGACCTGGTTCTGCGAGGTCGCGCGCATCGCGATGCCGAGCTTGGTCCGGTAGACGAGCCCGAGGAGGCCGGCCATCATCGTCACCGACGTGAGCAGGATCGCCACCTGCACGTTGGTGATCGTCGCGCCGTCGGCGGCGCCGGTGATGTGGTACGGGACGACCGTGATGATCTGCGGGAACGGAATCGGGTTGCGGGTCCAGATGATCATCGCGAGGTGCTGCAGGATGATCGACAGGCCGATCGCGGTGATCAGCGGCGCGAGCCGGGGCGCGGTGCGCAGCGGCCGGTAGGCGACGCGCTCCAGCGTGTAGCCCACCGCCATGCAGGTGGGGACCGCGACCAGCACGCCGGCGACGACGATCACCAGCGGCGGCAGCCCGGTCTTCGCGCCGACGAGCGCGCTGATCACCGAGAACGCCACCATCGCGCCGATCATCACCACTTCGCCGTGGGCGAAATTGATGAGCTGGATGATGCCGTACACCATCGTGTAGCCCAGCGCGACGACCGCGTAGACGCTTCCCAGCGTGAGGCCGTTGATCATCTGCTGCAGGAATATGTCCACGCACGCGCCTTCCGGGATGGCGGGAACCCGGGCCATGCGGATTGTGCGGGGTGTCGCGCGCCACGGCAATCCCCCGGTTGCACCGATTGCGTGCGGAAGGGGCCGGGTACCGGGCCTTCAGCGAGCCGGGCGCCAAAAAAAACGGCGCCCCGCAGGGCGCCGCCGGATACTCCGGTGCTGCTGTTATTTCTTCGGTGCGTCCTTCGCGGGTTCCGCGGCGGGCGCCGGCGCTGCGGCAGGCGCCGCTGCCGGTGCAGCGGGGGCCGCGGCAGGCGCCGCCGCCGGGGCGGCAGTCGCCTCGACCTTGGTCGTCTTGCCAGCCTTGATGATGGCGATCGGCTCGACGTTGCCGTTCTTCATCTGGAAGATCGTCATTTCGGCGTCCTTGCGGTCGCCCTTTTCGTCGAACTCGATGTGGCCGGTCGCGCCGTCGAAGGAGATCTTGGCGAGTTCCGGCAGGTACTTGGCCGGGTCGGCCGAGTCGGCCTTCTGCATCGCGGCGATCAGCAGGTTGGCGGCGTCGTAGTAGAACGGCGCGTACTGCTTCACGTCGCCGTACTTCGCCTTGAACGCGTCCTGGAACGACTTCGACGCCATCTGCGTCGGGATGCCGGCCTGCGAGCAGATGAGGCCTTCGGAGGCGGGGCCGCCCAGCTTCGTCATTTCGCCCGTGCAGGCGCCGTCGCCGAACGTGAACACCGCCTTGATGCCCAGTTCGCGGGCCTGCTTGATCATCGGGCCGCCGGTGGCGTCCATGCCGCCGTAGAACACGGCGTCGGGGTTCTTGCCCTTGATCTTGGTCAGGATCGCCTTGAAGTCGGTCGCCTTGTCGTTCGTCTTTTCACGGGCGACGATCTGCACGCCGGCAGCCTTCAGCGTCTTCTCGACCTCGTTGGCGAGACCTTCGCCGTACGCGGTGGCGTCGTCGGCGATCGCGACCTTCTTCGACTTCAGCTCGTTGGCGATGTACGCGGCGATCGCGGGACCCTGCTGGTCGTCGCGGCCGACGGTGCGGAAGACAACCTTGAAGCCCTGCTCGGTCAGCTTCGGATTGGTGGCCGAGCCCGAGATCACCGGGATGCCGGCGGTGTTGTAGACGGCCGAGGCGGGAATGGTGACGCCCGAGTTCAGGTGGCCGACGACGCCGGCGACCTTCGCATCGGCGAACTTCTGGGCGATCGTCGGGCCCATCTTCGGGTCGGCCTGGTCGTCCTCGCTCATCATCTCGAACTTGACCGTCTTGCCGCCGATCTTGAGCTTCTTGGCGGTGGCTTCGTCGACGGCGAGGTGCACGCCGTTCTCGTCGTCCTTGCCGAGGTGGGCGATGCCGCCCGTCAGCGGGCCGGCGTGGCCGATCTTGACCACGACGACTTCCTCGACGGGCGCGGCAGCCTTCGGCGCTTCCGCCTTCTTCGGTTCTTCCTTGCTGCAGCCGTATGCGGTCAGCAGCGCAGCGGCGACGAGCGTCAGGCCAAGCTTGGGATTGATGTTCATAGCAGTAGTCCTCCGGAACGGGGTAGGGCAGGGAAATTCGGGGGAAACCGGGAAAATGCGAAGCCGGTGATTATCGGCGCCCCCGTTTTGACTGTCAATTGCGCCGCATCGGGTGCGCCGCATCGGGTGTGTCGCGGCGAAGTAGAGATGTCCGGTTCCGGGCAGAGCGGAAATGTCCGGTACCCGGCTGCGCGGGAACGCCCGGACCGGCGCGCCGGTCCGGCGCCGCCTGTCGCCGCCGGGCGCGCTCCGTCGCATCGCGCTTGTCCGGAAGCGGGGCACGGCCTAAGCTACGCAACTTTTTGAATCCGAACGGGTTGCCCGCCGCATCCAAGAAGGCGTGACGGGCGACCAGGGAATCCGGCGCGGGGTGAAACCCCCGCCGATCCGGACCGGCATCCTGCCTCCGCTACCCGCGGGGGCCAACGGCGCCAGGCAGGGAGTGGATATGTTCAAGCGATGGACACGGGGCCGGATCATCGGCGCCCTTGCGATCCTGGGGATCGCCGGTGCGATCAGCGGCAGCGTCGCGCTGCAGCTCGCGAAGAAGAAGGGCGACGGCGCCGGCAAGGCGCCGGTGACGCTCGAGTTCGCGCCCGCCGACCTGGCGAAGGTCGAGATGAAGCCGATCGCCCGCTGGCTGCCGGTGTCGGGCGCGCTGCAGCCCGTCAACCAGGCGACCGTCAAGGCGAAGGTCTCGGGCGACGTCCGCCACATCGCCGTGCGCGAAGGCGAGAGCGTGCGCGCGGGGCAGGTGCTGGCGCGCATCGACACCGCGGACCTCGAGGCGAAGCTCGCCGAGCGCATCGGCGCGCTCGAGGCCGCCCGGGCGCAGTTCGCGATGGCCGAGAAGACGCGCGCATCCAACCAGACGCTGCTCAGGCAGAACTTCATCTCCCAGAACGCGTTCGACAACTCCGAATCGAGCCTCAACGTCTCGAAGGGCTCGCTCAAGTCGGCCGAGGCGCAGGTGCAGCTGGCCCAGAACGCGCTGCGCGACGCCGTGGTGACGGCCCCGCTCTCGGGAATCGTCGCCAAGCGGCACGTGCAGCCCGGGGAGAAGGTCGCGTTCGACTCGCCGCTGGTGACCGTCGTGGACCTGAAGGCCATGGAGCTGCAGGCAGTCGTTCCCGCCGGCGACGTGCCGGAGCTCGCGATCGGCATGCCGGTCGCGCTGGCCATCGACGGCTTCGGCGAGCGCCGCTTCTCCGGGCGGATCGAGCGCATCAACCCGGCCACCGAAGCGGGCACGCGCGCGATCCTCGTCTACGTCGGCATCCCGAACGCCGATGGCAGCCTGCGCGGCGGCATGTTCGCCACGGGGCGGATCGCGCTGGCCGCCGACGCGCCGGTGCCCACGCTGCCGCAGGGCGCGATCCGGACCGAGGCGGGGCAGAGCTACGTCTGGACCGTCGACGGCGGCAAGCTCGTCCGGCGCATCGTGATCGTCGGCCGGCGCGACGACGAGGCCGGCCGGGTCGAGCTGAAGACGGTCCTGCCCGAGGGCTCGCAGGTCCTCGCCGCGCGGTTCGACAACCTGAAGGACGGCGCGCCGGCGATCGTGCGCGCGCCGCCGGCTTCGCCGGCGAAGCCGGGCTGACCGCCATGTGGATCACCCGCGTCTCGATCCGGAACCCCGTCTTCGCCACCATGGTGATGGTGGGCATCGCCGTGCTCGGCCTCTTCGCGTACAACCGGCTGCGGGTCGAGCAGATGCCGGACGTCAGCCTGCCGTTCGTGCTGGTGATGACGAGCTACCCCGGCGCGTCGCCGGAGGTGGTCGAGGCCGACGTCACCAAGCCGCTCGAATACGCGATCAACGCGGTGTCGGGTGTGAGCCTCATCCGCTCCAACTCGCGCGAGGGCCAGAGCCAGGTGTTCGCCGAGTTCCGCATGTCGACCGACATGATGAAGGCGATGCAGGACGTCCGCGACAAGATCGCGCAGGTCCGGCCCGGTTTCCCGCGCGACGTGAAGGATCCGCTGGTGATCCGCGCCGACATGGAGAACGCGCAGCCGGTCGTGTCGATCGCCGTGATGTCGCCGACGATGGGCCTGCGCGAACTGACCTCGCTCACCGAGCAGACGATCGTCAAGGGCCTGGAGAACGTGCCGGGCGTGGCGCGCATCGACGTCAACGGCCGGGTGACGCGCCAGATCCTGGTCCAGGTCAAGCCGAACGCGCTGACCTCGCTCGGTATCGGCATGGACCAGGTGATGAGCGCGATCCGCGCGGCGAACCAGGACGTCCCGGCCGGCCGCATCTCGCACGGCGCGAGCGACTCGATCGTCCGCGTCGAGGGCCGGATCAAGGACCCCGCGCAGTTCGGCCGCGTCATCGTCGCCCAGCAGGGCGGCGCGCCGGTCTACCTGTCGCAGGTCGCAGACATCGTCGACGGCGAGAAGGAGGAGACCTCGCTCGCGCGGATCAACGGCCGGCCGTCGATCACGCTCGACATCCAGAAGGCGCAGGACGCCAACATCGTCGACACCGGCCGCGGCATCAGGGAGGCCGTCGCCGCGCTGAAGCTGCGGCTGCCGGCGGACGTCGAGCTGAAGATCGCGCAGTCGTCCGCCGACACCGCGGAGGCCTCGGTCAACCGCGTCAAGCAGACGATCGTCGAGGGCGCGCTGCTCACCGTGCTGATCGTGTTCCTGTTCCTGCACAGCTGGCGCAGCACGATCATCACGGGCCTCACGCTGCCGATCGCCGTGATCGCGACCTTCATCGCGCTCTACGCGTTCGGGTTCACGCTGAACTTCCTCACGCTGATGGCGCTGTCGCTTTGCATCGGCCTCCTCATCGACGACTCGATCGTCGTGCGCGAGAACATCGTCCGCCACCTCGGCATGGGCAAGGACCACCCGACGGCCGCGCGCGAGGGCACCGACGAGATCGGGCTCGCGGTGATGGCGACGACGTTCGCGATCGTCGCCGTGTTCGTGCCGATCGCGTTCATGAGCGGCATCATCGGCCGCTTCTTCTTCCAGTTCGGGCTGACCGTCGCCGTCGCGGTGCTGGTGTCGCTGTTCGTCAGCTTCACGCTCGACCCGATGCTCTCGTCGGTCTGGCACGACCCAGCCGGCGACCGCTTCCGGCGCGTGCCTTGGCTGGGCCGCTTCATGGACCGGGTCGAGCGCGGCATCGAATGGCTGCACGCGGTGTACGGCCGCATCCTCGTCTGGGCGCTCGGCAACCGCGGCAAGGTGCTGGCGATCGCGCTCGTCACCTTCGTCTCGAGCTTCGCGATCGTGCCGCTGATCGGCACCGAGTTCATTCCCCAGGCCGACCAGAGCTTCACCTCGCTGCGCCTCAACACGCCGGTCGGGTCCAGCCTCGAGTACACCGACGGCAAGGTGCGCCAGGTCGAGGCGGCGCTGAAGGCGTTCCCCGAGATCGCGCTGGCGATGACCACGGTCGGCACCGACGACGGCCGCAACTATGCGCGGATCAACCTGAAGCTCGTCGACAAGGCGAGCCGCTCCCGCTCGCAGAAGGACATCGAGCGGGCGATCCGCGCCGCGCTGAAGCCCATCCCCGGCATCGAGCCCGCGTTCGGCTTCGACCGGCCGGTGTGGGTCAACCTGCTGGGGCCCGACCCCGCGACGCTGACGGCGCTGATCAACGAGTTCGCGGCGAAGGTGGCGAAGGTCCCGGGCATCGCCGACCTCGAGACCTCGGAGAAGGCCGCGCACCCGGCACTGTCGATCCGGCTGCAGCACGACGTGGCCGCCGACCTCGGCATCACCGTGGCCCAGGTCGGCGCGACGGTGCGGCCGCTGCTCGCCGGCGACACGGTGAGCTACTGGCTGGGCCCCGACGGGCAGAACTACGAGGTCAACGTGCAGCTCGCGAAGGACCGGCGCCGGCTCGTGTCCGACCTGGGCAACCTCTACCTCACCACGGGCCGGCGCGGCCCCGACGGCGAGCTGCGGATGGTGCCGTTGCGGCAGGTCGCCGAGATCGTCGAGACGACAAGCCCGCAGATCATCAAGCGGCAGGAGCTGCAGCGCCGCGTCGCGCTGTACGCGAACGCGGAAGGGCGGCCGTCCGGCGACGTCAACGCCGACGTCGAGACGATCATGAAGGCGACCGAGTTGCCGCCGGGGTACCGCTTCGATGTCGGCGGCCAGGCGAAGGACATGCAGGAGTCGTTCCAGGCGGCGCTCGCGGCGCTCGGCCTCGCCGTGATCTTCATCTACCTGATCCTCGCGTCTCAGTTCGCGAGCTTCACCCAGCCGCTGGCGATCATGGCCTCGCTGCCGTTCTCGCTGATCGGCGTCTTCCTCGCGCTGCTGCTGACGGGCACCACGCTCAACCTGTTCTCGATCATCGGCTTCATCATGCTGATGGGCCTCGTGACCAAGAACGCCATCCTGCTGGTCGACTTCGCCAACCGCGCCCGGCGCGGCGGCGCCAGCCTGTCGGACTCGCTGCTGCAGTCGGGGCAGGTGCGGCTGCGGCCGATCATGATGACTACCGCGGCGATGATCGGCGGGATGCTGCCGCTCGCCCTCGGCCTCGGCGAAGGCGGCGAGACGCAGGCGCCGATGGGCCGCGCGATCATCGGCGGCGTCATCACGTCGACGCTGCTGACGCTGGTCGTGGTGCCGGTGCTCTACACCTACCTCGACGCATGGAGCGAGCGGCGGCGCGCGCGCCGCGCCCGACGGGCGGAGGCGGAGCGCGCGCGGTCGCAGGCCGCGCAGGCGGTTCCCCCGCCGCACTTGCCGGCGCAGGGCGATTAGCCCGAATTGACGTGCGATAATAGAGTATTGGATAATAAATGACTCTCGGTCAGTTGGCGTCCGGTGTTCGCGCCGCGCCACGACGGACACACGGCGACGCAATGGACATCGAACAGGCACGATTCAACATGGTCGAGCAGCAGATCCGCACCTGGGACGTGCTCGACCAGGGCATCCTCGATCTGCTCTTCGCGGTGAAGCGCGAGGATTTCGTGCCTACCGCCTACCGCCTGCTTGCCTTCGCCGACCTCGAGATTCCCCTCGCCGACGGCCAGAAGATGTGGACGCCGAAGATGGAAGCCCGCGTGCTGCAGGAGCTCGATCTCGATCCCGGGCAGTCGGTGCTCGAGGTCGGCACCGGCAGCGGCTACTTCACCGCGCTGCTCGCGAGCCGCGGCGCGATCGTCACCAGCGTCGAGATCAGCCCGCGGCTTGCCGCCGATGCGCGCGCGCGCCTCGCGCGGGCCGGCATCACCGGCGTGGATCTCGCGGTCGGCGACGCCGCGCAGGGCTACGGCGACGACCTCTACGACGCGATCGTTCTCGCCGGCTCGACGCCGGTCGTGCCCGAGGGCCTGCTGCGGCAGCTGAAGCCCGGCGGGCGCCTGTTCGCCATCGTCGGCGACCCGCCGGTGATGACCGCCCGGATGATGCGCCGGACCGCGCCGGACTCGGTGACCTCGGCGGACCTGTTCGAAACGGTGATCGCCCCGTTGGTCAACGCCGCGCAGCCGGCGCGTTTCCAGTTCTGATCCGCATCGCGACCGCCGCCGGCACGAAACCCCGCCGCTCGCGCACCCTCCCGGACATCCAATGACCACACGCCGTCCCCTGGCCTTCGCCTTGTCCGTCGCTCTCGCCGCGGCGGCCCTGCCCGCGTCCGGCGAGGACCTGATGCAGATCTACCGCGAGGCGCAGCTGGCCGACCCGGCCATCGCCTCGGCCAAGGCGGGCTGGAACGCCACGCAGGAGCGGGCGCCGCAGGCGCTGGCGGGCCTGCTGCCCAACGTATCGGCGACGGGCGCCGCGACGCTGTTCAACTACGACGCGACGATCAAGTCGGATCCGGCCGTCGACATCAACCGCAACTTCCACCAGATCACCGGCGCCGTCTCGGCGTCGCAGCCGCTCTTCCGCTACCAGAACTTGGTGGTCTACGACCAGGCTAAGCAGCAGGTGGCGCAGGCGGACTACGTGCTCGCCACTGCGCAGCAGGACCTGATCCTGCGCGTCGCGATCGCGTATTTCGACATCCTGCTGGCGCAGTTCAACATCGAGCTTGCCGAAAGCCAGAAGAAGGCGGTCTCGGAGCAACTGGCGCAGGCCAAGCGCAACTTCGAAGTCGGCGTGGCGACGATCACCGACACCAACGAGGCGCAGGCCAAGTTCGACGCGATCGTCGCGCAGGAGATCCAGGTCCGCAACGAGTACGACAACCGGGTGACGGCGCTGCGCGCGATCATCGGCCGCTATCCGAAGGACCTGAAGAAACTGGGCCCCGGGTTCCAGCCGCTGCCGCCCGAGCCCAACGCTCCCGACTACTGGGTCGACCGCGCGCTGAAGGAAAACCTCAACGTTCGAATCGCCGACGCCAATCTCGCGATCGCGAAGCTCGAGGTCGACCGCGCGCGCGGCGGGCACTACCCGACGCTCGACCTGGTCGGAAGCTACACGGCGCAGGGCTCGAACGCCGCGGTCACGCAGACCGTGGCGAGCGACCAGCGCACCGGGCTCATCGGGCTGCAGTTGACGATCCCGATCTACCAGGGCGGCTTTGTCGATTCGCGGGTGCGGGAGACGATCTCGCTGCTCGAGAAGTCCCGGCAGGACCTCGAGGGCGCGCGCCGCTCGGCGCTGTTCCTCGCGCAGACGGGGTTTTCCGGGGTGGCGAGCGCGGCGGCGTCGGTCAAGGCCTTCGAGCAGGCCGTCGTCTCCGCCGAAAGCGCGCTGGCGTCGAACATCCTGGGCCAGGAAGTCGGCGTGCGCACGTTCCTCGACGTGCTGAACGTGCAGCAGAACGTCTACTCGACGCGGCGCGACCTCGCGCAGGCGTACTTCAACTACCTGATCGGCGTGCTGCGCCTCAAGGCCGCGGTCGGCACGCTGTCCGACCTCGACCTCGAGGAAATCAACCGCCGTCTGAAGGGCTGACCGGCGCGCCGGCGCGACCGGGCGGCGCCAGCGCCGCCGCGAGCTGCGGCCGCAGCCATTGCCACAGGCGGTCCCCGGCGCCGCGATGCGCGGCGTGGAACGCCAGCGCGCGGGCGCCGATCGCCGCGCGTGCCGCCGGCTCCGCGAGCAGCCTCGCCACTTCCGCCACCAGCGCCGTCGCGTCGCCGACCGGCACCGCGGCGCCCGCGGCGATCGCGTTGGCGCTCGCTTCGGCGAAGTTGAACGTGTGCGGGCCGACCAGCGTCGGGCGCCCGACCGCGATCGACTCGATCAGGTTCTGGCTGCCGAAGGGCAGCAGGCTGCCGCCGATGAACACCGCGTCGGCCGCCGCGTAGTACCCCAGCATCTCGCCCATCGAATCGCCGAGCACGACGCCGATGTCCGCCGGCACCGGCGCGTTGCCGCTCCTCCGCACGAACGGGACGCCGCGGCCGCGCAGCAGTTCGGCGACGGCGTCGAAGCGCTGCGGATGCCGCGGGACGATCACCGTCAGCGCGCCGGCCGGCAGCTTGCCCTGTGCGAGCGCGTCCAGGATCAGGGCTTCCTCGCCGTCGCGGGTCGAGCCGGCCACCCATACCGGCCTGTCGGCGCCGAACCGCAGCCGCAGTTCGCGCCCCAGCTCCAGCGCGGCTTCGGGGATGTCGAGGTCGAACTTGAGGTTGCCCGTCACGAGCGGCGAGTGCGCGCCCAGCGCGGCGAGTCGCGCGGCATCGGCGGCGGTCTGCGCGGCGATGCCGGCGAACGCCGCGAGCATCGGTCGCGTCAATGCCGGAACCCGCGCATAACCCGCGGCCGAGCGCTCCGACAGCCGCGCATTGACGAGAAACAGGGGGATGCCGGCGGCGCTGCCGTGGGCGACGAGGTTGGGCCACAGCTCGGTCTCCATCACGATGCCCGCGCCCGGCCGGAAGTGCCGCAGGAAGCGCCGCGCCGCGAACGGCGCGTCGTACGGCAGCCAAGCCTGGACCACGCGCTCGCCGAACAGCGCATGGCCCGCGGCACGCCCGGTGGCGGTCATGTGCGTGACCAGGATCGTCGCTGCGGGAAAGTCGCGGCACAGCCGGTCGACCAGCGGCACCGCGGCGCGCGTTTCCCCCAGCGACACCGCGTGCAGCCACAGCACGGGCGCGCGCGGCGCCGCGGCGGCATAGCGCCCGAAGCGCTCGCCGATCCGTTCGCGGTAGCCCGGCTCGCGTCGCCCGCGCCACCACAGCCGCAGCGGCAGCAGCGGCATCGCGGCGAGCCAGAGCGCGCTGTAGAGCGCGCGCATCGCGCGCTCCGCTAGCAACGCGGCGCCTCCCTCAGCAGCGCGCCGGCGGCGGCGCGCACGGCGTCGACGGTCGGCACCGTCCCGTTGCCGCCCAGGTCGCGGTCGCGGGCGCTCGCGTGTGCAACACCCGCCAGCGCCGGGTCGGTGGTCGTGAACAGCGCGAGCGTCGGCGCGCCGACCGCCGCGGCGAGGTGGACCAAGCCGGTGTCGACGCCGATCACGAGCTCGGCGCGCGCGAGGAGTCCCGCGAGCACCGGCAGCGACAGCCGCGGCGGGACGCGCGCGGCGCCCTCGCCCTGCGCCAGCCGTTCGCTGCGCGCGCGTTCGTCGTCGCTGCCCCAGGGCAGGAGCACCGTGTAGCCCGCGGCGCCGAAGCCCGCGATCAGTGCCCGCCAGTCGGCTTCGGGCCACAGCTTGTCGGCGCGGCTCGTCGCGTGGATGAACACGGCGTACGGGCCGGCTGGCGCACCGTCGGCCGCAGCGGGCGGTGGCGCTGCGATGCCGAAGCGCGGCGGTCCCGACACGCGATAGCCGAGCGCGGCGGCCGCGAGCTGGCGGCAGCGGTCGATCAGGTGCTGGTTCGGATCGATGGCGTGGTGGGCGTCGTGCAGCAGCGTCGCGACCGGTTCCCGGATGCTGGCGCGGTCGGGGCCGTGCCGGGGTCCGCGCGCCAGCCGCGCGATCAGCGCGCCCTTGACCTGCTCCTGCAGGTCGAGGATCGCCTCGTACTTCTCTTGCCGCAGTGCGCGCCGGAACGCCGCGGCCTCGGTGCGCGTCTCCCGGTGGAAGAGGTGGTGCCGCCACCGGCGCAGCGCCACCGGGATGACGCGGCGCACGGCGGGATCGAGCGCGACCAGCGGCGCCAGCGCTTCCTCCGCGACCCAGTCGATGGCGAGTTCCGGGCGGTGGCGGCGGATGTCGGCGACCAGCGCGAGCGCGTGGACGATGTCGCCGAGCGAGGAGGGGCGCACGACCAGGACCGCGCGCGCTGGACTGCCTTCGCGCTGCGCGCTCCGGTGTTCGCCCTCGGGGCGGCCCTTCGGGCTCATTGGACTACCTTCGTGCTTCGCACTCCGGTGTTCGCCCTCGGGGCGGCCCTTCGGGCTCACCACCGTCCTCCGTCGCGCGGCATGCCTGTCGATCCGCGCCGCGAAACAACGTAGAATGCGCGCAACTCACTCGCACGCGGGGCCGCCGGCTTCGCGTCCATTCGGCGCATGTCCGGGCCGCTCCCCTTTAGCCTATGTGTCATCACCCGCAACGCTGCCCTTCAATTGGCGGGCTGCCTTGCGTCGGTGCCCTTTGCCGACGAGGTTGTCGTCGTCGATTCCGGCAGCAGCGATGATACCGTAGAAATCGCGCGCGGCTGCGGCGCGAGGGTCATCGGCGAGCCCTGGCGCGGCTATGGCGCGCAGAAGAATTTCGCGGTGGCGGAGGCCACGCACGACTGGGTCCTTTGCCTCGACGCCGACGAACGGCTCACGCCCGGGCTCGCGGCGGCGGTGCGCGCGGTGATGGACGCCGGCGCGGTCCCCGGCGCGCCGGTCGCCTACGCGATGGCGCGCCGCAACCGGTTTCTCGGACGCTGGCTGGCGCATGGAGAAGGCTATCCCGACTGGAACACCCGGCTGTTCGACCGCCGCCACGCGCGGTGGACCGACGACCCCGTGCACGAGAACGTCGTCACCGCCGGCCGGGCCGGGCGCCTCGACGGCGACCTCCTCCACGAATCGGCCGAGTCGCTCGACGAATACATGGCGAAGCAGAACCGCTACACGACGCTGCAGGCCGCGGCCATGCACGCGCGCGGCGAGCGGGCGTCCGTCGGGCGCCTCGTCGTCTCGCCGCTGGTGCGCTTCGTACGGTTCTACGTGGTCCGCCGCGGTTTCCTCGACGGCACCGCCGGCTTCGTCCACATCGCCATCGGCTGCTTCAACAGCTTCATGAAGTACGCCAAGCTGCGCGCGCTCGCGAACGCCGGCGCCCGGCAGGGAGAGGCCCCGTGAGTGTGCAGCGCGAAGGCAGTCCGGGAAGCGGCGCCGGATTCAAGGGCATGCGCGTGCTCGTCACCGGGGCCGCGGGCTTCATCGGCATGCACGTGGCCGCGCGGCTGCTGGCCGACGGCGCGATGGTGACCGGCGTCGACAATCTCGACCCCTACTACGACGTCGCGCTGAAGGAGGCGCGCCTCGCGCGGCTGGCGGCGGAGCCCGGCTTCGATTTCGTGCGCCTCGACCTCGCCGACGCCGACGCGACCGCCGGCCTCTTCCGCGCCGGCGGTTTCGAGCGCGTCGTGCATCTCGCCGCGCAGCCGGGCGTCCGCTACTCGATCGTGAACCCGGAGGCCTACCTGCGCAACAACCTGACGGCGTACGGCCACGTGCTCGAAGGCTGCCGCCACGCGCGCGTCGGGCATCTCGTGTACGCGTCGAGCTCGAGCGTGTACGGCGCCAACCACAGGCTGCCGTTTTCCGAGGACCAGGACGTCGACCACCCGGTCAGCCTGTACGCCGCGACCAAGAAGGCGAACGAGCTGATGGCCCACAGCTACAGCCACCTTTACCGGCTGCCCGCGACCGGGCTGCGCTTCTTCACCGTGTACGGACCCTGGGGCCGGCCCGACATGTCGCCGATGCTGTTCGCGCAGGCGATCCTGGCCGGGACGCCGATCAAGGTGTTCAACGGCGGCCGGATGCGCCGCGACTTCACCTATGTCGACGACATCGTCGAAGGGGTCGCGCGCGTCCTGCTGCTGCCACCCGCGCCCGCCGACGGCGCGGCGCCGTATGCGATCTACAACATCGGCAACCACGCCGCGGTCGAGCTCGAGACCTTCATCGCGACGCTGGAGCGGCTGATCGGCCGGCGCGCGATCAAGGAGTACGCGCCGATGCAGCCGGGCGACGTTCCCGCGACCTTCGCCGACATCGACCGGCTGGTCGCGGCGACGGGATTCGCGCCGCACACGCCGCTCGACGAGGGGCTCGCGCGATTCGTCGCCTGGTACCGGGAATACCACGGCCTCCCGCCGGGGTGAGTGGCGCGGAATGGTAGAATCGCCTGCTGACCCGGCCGACCCTCGCGGCCCGCTTCCCCGGACCATCCCATGATCCTCGTTACCGGCGGCGCCGGTTTCATCGGCGCGAACTTCGTGCTGGACTGGTGCGCCCAGGGCGACGAGCCGGTGGTCAACCTCGACCTGCTCACCTACGCCGGCAACCTCGGCAATCTCGCGTCGCTCGCCGGAAACCGGCGCCACATCTTCGTGCGCGGCGACATCGGCGACCGCGCGCTCGTGGCTTCGCTGCTCGCACAGCACCGCCCGCGCGCGATCGTCAACTTCGCCGCGGAGAGCCACGTCGATCGCTCGATCCACGGTCCGGCCGACTTCGTCGCGACCAACGTCGTGGGCACCTTCGGCCTGATCGACACGGTGAAGGCGCACTGGCTCGCGCTGCCCGAGACGGAGCGCGCGACGTTCCGGTTCCTGCACGTTTCCACCGACGAGGTCTACGGCTCGCTCGGGCCCGGCGATCCCGCGTTCAGCGAGACCACGGCCTACGCGCCGAACAGCCCCTATTCGGCGACCAAGGCGGCATCGGACCACCTGGTGCGCGCCTACCACCACACGTTCGGGCTGCCGACGCTCACGTCGAACTGCTCGAACAACTACGGGCCGCGGCAGTTCCCGGAGAAGCTGATCCCGCTGATGATCGTCAATGCCATCGCCGGCAAGCCGCTGCCCGTCTATGGCGACGGCCAGAACATCCGCGACTGGCTCTACGTCGGCGATCACTGCAGCGCACTGCGCGCCGTGCTGGCCGGCGGGCGGCCCGGCGAGACGTACAACATCGGCGGCAACGCCGAGATCCGGAACCTGGAAGTCGTGCAGACGATCTGCCGGGTGCTCGCGGAACTCGTCCCGGGCCGCGATTTCGCAGGCCTCGTCACCTACGTCAAGGATCGGCCCGGACACGACCGCCGGTACGCGATCGACGCGACGAAGATCCGCGAGGAGCTGGGCTGGACGCCGCAGGAGACGTTCGCGTCGGGACTCGCCCGTACGATCGCCTGGTACCTTGCCAATCGCGCGTGGCTCGATGCCGTGACAAGCAAGGATTACCAGAAATGGATTTCCCTCAACTACGCGCCGGTGCCGGCATGACGCGCAAGGGCATCGTTCTCGCGGGCGGCTCCGGCACCCGGCTCCACCCGGTGACGCAGGTCGTCTCCAAGCAGCTCCTGCCCGTGTACGACAAGCCGATGATCTACTATCCGCTGTCGACGCTGATGCTCGCGGGCATCCGCGAGATCCTGCTGATCTCGACGCCCGAGGACACGCCGCGGTTCGCGCAGCTCCTGGGCGACGGCAGCCAGTGGGGGCTGAGCCTTTCCTACGCGGTGCAGCCGGAGCCGGGCGGCCTCGCGCAGGCGTTTCTGATCGGCCGCGACTTCGTCGGCCGCGACGACTCCGCGCTGGTGCTGGGCGACAACATCTTCTACGGCCACGACCTGCAGGGGCAGCTGCGGCGCGCCGGCGCGCAGCCGGCGGGTGCCACGGTCTTCGCCTACCAGGTGGCGGATCCGGAGCGCTACGGCGTCGCCGAGTTCGACGCCACCGGCCGGGTGATCAGCCTCGAGGAAAAGCCGGCCAAGCCGAAATCGCGCTTCGCGGTGACGGGCATCTACTTCTACGACAACCGCGTGCTGGACATCGCCGCCGGCCTCGCGCCCTCCCCGCGCGGCGAACTCGAGATCACCGACGTGAACCGGGCGTATCTTGCCCGCGGCGAGCTCTCCTGCGAGTTGCTCGGGCGCGGCATGGCGTGGCTCGACACCGGCACCCACGAGTCGCTGCTGGAGGCCGCGCAGTACATCGCGACGATCGAGCGCCGCCAGGGCCTCAAGATCGCGTGCCCGGAGGAAATCGCCTACCGGCAGGGATACATCGACGCCGCGCAGGTCGAGCGCCTGGGCCGCGCGATGGTGAAGAACGGCTACGGCCAGTACCTGCTGGCGCTTGCTCGCGAGAAGCTGGCGCCGTGAAGGTCACTCCGACCGCGCTGCCCGAGGTGCTGATCGTCGAGCCGCGCGTGTTCAGCGACGACCGCGGCTGCTTCTTCGAGAGCTGGAACGCGCGCGCGTTCGCCGCGGCGGGAATCGACGCGACGTTCGTGCAGGACAACCATTCGCGCTCGCGCCGGGGCGTGCTGCGCGGCCTGCATTACCAGATCGAGCATGCGCAGGGCAAGCTGGTGCGCGCGGTCGTCGGCGAGGTCTACGACATGGCGGTCGACATGCGCCGCGGGTCGCCGAACTTCGGCCGCGCCGCCGGCGTCGTGCTGTCGGCGGAAAACCGGAGGATGCTGTGGGTCCCCCCCGGTTTCGCGCACGGTTTCGTCGTGGTGTCGGAGTTCGCCGAGTTCCTCTACAAGACCACCGATTTCTGGTCGCCTGAGCACGAGCGCACGCTGCTCTGGAACGACCCTGCGCTCGGCATCGAATGGCCGCTCGACGGTGCGCCCCTGCTGGCGCCCAAGGACGCAGCGGGCACGCCGCTCGCGCAGGCCGACTGCTACCCCTGACCCCGCCGTCCCCGCGCGCCGCATCGATGAGCACCCGCCCGACCATTCTCCTGACCGGCGCCGGCGGCCAGCTCGGCACCGAGCTTGCGCGCTCGCTCGCCTCGCACGGCGACGTGATCGCCGCGCCGCGCGACCGCCTCGACCTCGCCGATGCCGACGCCATCGTTGCCGCCGTCCGCGCCGCCCGGCCCGACCTCATCGTCAACGCCGGCGCCTACACCGCGGTCGATCTCGCCGAGAAGGAAGTCGCGGCCGCGCAGGCGGTGAATGCGCGCGCGCCGGCCATCCTGGCCGAGGAGGCAAGGCGGGCCTCGGCCGTGCTGATCCACTACTCGACCGACTACGTGTTCGACGGCAGCCGGTCCGCTCCCTACGACGAGGACGCGCCGGCCAGCCCGCTCAACGTCTACGGCAGGACCAAGCACGAAGGCGAACTCGCGATCGCCTCCAGCGGCGCGCATGCGCTGGTGCTGCGGACGAGCTGGGTCTACGGGCTCCACGGCAGGAACTTCCTGGTCACCATCCGCCGGCTTGCCGCGGAGCGACCGGAACTGCGCATCGTCGCCGACCAGGTCGGCGTGCCGAACTGGACGCGCACGCTCGCCGAGGCCACGGCGCGGGTGGTCGGCAGCGGGCTGACCGCCGTCGCGGAGCGGTCCGGGCTCTACCACCTCTCGTCGACGGGGGAGGCCTCGTGGTACGACTTCGCGCGGGCGATCGTCGGCGACGTCGCGTCGCCCAGGGTGCTGCCGATCGCGACCGCCGAGTATCCGCTGCCGGCGCGGCGGCCGGCCTACGGCGTGCTGGGCACGGCGAAGTTCGAGCGGAGCTTCGGCTTCGCGCTGCCCGACTGGCGGCGCGCGCTGGCGGACTGCCTCGGCCGCTAGCGCAGTCCGGCCGTGTAGTCGGTGACGGCCTTCATCTGGGCGTCGGTCATCTTGGCCGCGATGGCCGCCATGATCCGCCCGTTGAGGTCCTTGCCGCCGGTGTCAGCGCCGCGCTCGCCGGCCTTGAAGGC
The DNA here is from genome assembly GCA_943331295.2 of Bordetella parapertussis. Classification (GTDB taxonomy): domain Bacteria; phylum Pseudomonadota; class Gammaproteobacteria; order Burkholderiales; family Casimicrobiaceae; genus CAIWHR01. The sequence goes on from CALQLA020000044.1 coordinate 24,273, forward strand.
CTTGAGCTGCGCGTAGGCGTAGTCGGCGTGCTGCCCGGCAAGCCGCGGGTAGTTCTTCGGAATGCCGGCGCCGTTGGGGCCGTGGCATGCGGCGCAGGCGGGAATGCCGGCCGCCATGTTGCCGCCGCGATAGAAGGCCTGTCCGGCCTTGGCGAGCGCCGGATCCTTGGCGACCTGCCCCTTCGGCACCTGCTTGCTGAAGTAAAGGCCCAGCGCGGTCATGTCCTCGGGCGAGAGCGTCATCGACATGCCCAGCATGATCGGATTGACGCGGATTCCGCCTTTGAAGTGGTTGAGTTGCAGGGTGATATACTCGGCCGGCAGTCCCGCGAGGCTCGGATTGACGGGAATCGCACTGTTGCCGTCCACGCCGTGACAGGCGCCGCAGATCGTCTTGGCGAGCTGCTCGGCGCGGGCGAGATCGGGCTTGGCGGCGGGGGCGGCGCCGCGCGCAGCGGCCGGTTCCGCGGCGGCAGGAGCCGGGGCAGCGGCCTCCGGCGCGGCGGCTTTCGCCGGGGCGGCTTCTTTGGCGTCAGCGGCTTTCGGGGCAACGGCTTTCGGGGCAACGGCTTTCGGGGCAACGGCCTGTTGGGCAAGGATGGCGGCGGGCCAGGTGCTCACGGCGAGGGCGGCCAGCAGCAACAAGCGTTTCATCGGGGAACTCCTCAAAGACGGCGGCGCGATCATTCCGGCCAACCGGGTGTTGCGTCCGGGTGTTGCGTCCTGGGTGTTGCGTCCTGGGTGTTGCGTCCTAACTGACGCCCGGGAACGCCCGGTGCGCTGATCCATTCATGCAAAACCTCTCCATTGTAGCGGATTCCCCGTGTTCGGCGAAGCGCGACCGGCCGGCGGCCCCATGTCGCGCGGGGGCACGATGACGCACCCGCTGCAGCATGCGGAGTTCATCCTCGGCGCGGCGGCGGACGACCAGTTGCCGCCGCCGGGACCGCCGGAAATCGCCTTCGCCGGGCGCTCGAACGCCGGCAAGTCGAGCGCGATCAACGCGCTGGCCAATCGCACGCGGCTTGCGTTCACGAGCAAGATGCCGGGGCGTACGCAGCAGATCAACCTGTTTCGCCTGCGTTCCGGCGCTCTGCTCGCCGATCTCCCGGGCTACGGCTACGCCGCGGTGCCGCGCGAGCTGAAGCGCCACTGGCAGGCATTCCTGACCCGCTACCTCGAGACGCGGCAGTCGCTGGTCGGCCTGATCCTCGTCGTCGATGCGCGGCACGGCCTGTCGGACCTCGACCGCCGGCTGCTGGACAGCTACCTGCCGAGCGCGCGGCCGGTGCTCCTGCTCGCCACCAAGATGGACAAGCTGACCTCGTCGGCGCAGCGGCAGGCGGCCAAGACGCTCGCGGCGGCGCTCGCCGCGGACTTTCCGGCCCAGAGCCGGTTCGTCACGATCGTGCCGTTTTCGTCGACGCGCCGCATCGGCATCGATGCCGCGGACGCGATCATCGCCGGCTGGCTCGGCCTACCGCCCAAGGTCGGCAACGCCCCGGCGGCCTGACGTCGGCCAGAACGGCGGGATACCGCAAATTCCGTAGCCGGGGTTGAGCGCACGCGACATCCGGGCGGACCGTGCCCGTTTGCGCCACCCCCCGGGTTTCGCTCGCGCTCAACCCGGGCTGCCCGGCCATCCACCACAAAAAGAAAGGGCCCCTCGATCAAGGGGAGTGATCAGGGGCCCCAAAACGCCCGCGTGGGAAGAACTCGCCGCGCGGACACCCGCTCAGGGAGGAAAGCGGGTGAGCGCTTGCGCACTCGTAAGTCAGACCGGTTCCCCGCGCGGGAGTTCCGGGAATTTTTCAAGATTGCGCGGACGGCGCGGGAGCCGGGTGTCCCGTTCCGTCAAATCCGCCGATAATGACGCCGCGTGCGCCGCGATCCGCGTTCGCGGGGCGCCGCTTCGGCCGCCCCGTGCCCAGCCTGTCGCCGGTCGCGCCCCGTACCCGTCTTCCCGCGGAGAATGTCGATGGCCTTTCATTTTTCTGGATCCTTTCCCGACAAGCGGATGCGCAGGATGCGCCGCGACGACTTCTCGCGCCGCCTCGTCCGCGAGAACCGTCTCTCCGCCGACGACCTCATCTACCCGGTCTTCGTCCTCGACGGCGAGAGGCGCGAGGAACCGGTGCCGTCGCTGCCCGGCATTTCGCGGAAAAGCATCGACCTGATGCTGCACGATGCCGAGCGCTGCATGAAGCTCGGAATCCCGGCGATCGCGCTGTTCCCCGTCATTCCGGCCGAGGGCAAGAGCCTCGACGCGGCCGCCGCGTGGGATCCGCAGGGACTCGTCCCGCGCACGGTGCGCGCGCTCAAGGCGCGCTTCCCGGAACTGGGGGTCATCACCGACATCGCGCTCGATCCCTACACCAGCCACGGCCAGGACGGCATCCTCGACGCCACCGGATACGTCACCAACGACATCACCGTCGCCGCGCTGGTCCGGCAGGCGACCTGCCACGCCGAGGCCGGCGTCGACATGGTCGCGCCCTCGGACATGATGGACGGGCGCATCGGCGCGATCCGGCACGCGCTCGACGCCGCCGGGTGGCAGCGCACGCGCATCCTCGCCTATTCGGCCAAGTACGCGTCGGTGTTCTACGGGCCATTCCGCGACGCGGTCGGCTCGGGCGGCAACCTGGGCGGCGGCAACAAGTACACCTACCAGATGGACCCCGCGAACAGCGACGAGGCGCTCTGGGAGGTGCATCTCGACCTCCAGGAAGGCGCCGACATGGTGATGGTCAAGCCCGGCATGCCCTACCTCGACATCGTGCGCCGGGTGAAGGACACGTTCGGCGTGCCGACGGCGGTCTACCAGGTGTCCGGCGAGTACGCGATGCTGAAGGCGGCGATCGCCGCGGGCGCGCTGGACGAGCGCGGGGGCGTGCTCGAGGCGCTGATGGGCTTCAAGCGCGCCGGCGCCGACGCGATCCTCACGTACTTTGCGCTCGACGCCGCCGGCTGGATGGCGGAAGGCCGCTAGTCTGCGCTTACTTACCTGCCTCGTCCTGTAGCGCGAGGACGGCATCGACGGCAAGCCGCAGTTCGTCGTCGCGGCGCGGGCGGCTCCTGCGCTGCTGCGGCGACACGATCGACAGCAGGACGCCGGCCCGGGGCGTCGCGATGTAGAGCTGCGCGAGGCCCGCCTGCCGGTCGGCTTCGTCGCGCGGCGGCGACGCCGCGTAGGCGATGCCGTCGCCGACCAGCGCGATTTCGACTGCCTTCGGGTCGTCGGCGACGACCTCCAGCCGGACGTCGCTGTGCTCGGTCGCCCAGCCGGCGGCCACGCCGCCGACGAGCAGCGGCTCCCATGGCGCCAGCCGGCGCATCCAGAGGATGGCCTCGGCGCGCTGCCGGCGCAGGCTCGCCGCATGGGCGGCGCCGCCGAACAGCGCGTGGTGGTCGGCGAGCGCCTGCTCGATCTCGTCGTTCGACGGCATCGCGGTCGAATCCGGCAGCAGCAGCGCTCGCGCCGCCTTGCGCTTGGCGAGCGACCAGTCGGTGATGCCGTGTTCGGCGATGAGGCGCGCCGCGCCCTGCGCGATGCAGGTCCGGTCGCGCAGGGCGCGGACTTCGTCGACCCGGCCGCGCCCGGAGTCGCGCCGGTCGTGAGCGCGGTCGCGGGCCATCAGAACAGCTGGTCGCGGATGTCGCGCGCGGGCTGGGCCTGGCTGGCGGGCGCCAGTCCCTCGTCGCGACCGCGCGGCAGGAACTCGGCATAGAAGTAGTCGGTCAGCGCGCTGTTCTCGTCGCGCAGGCCGGTCTCGGCGTTGATCCTGAGGGCGACGATGCCCTCGGGCATCGGCCGGACGGCCTCGGGGGTGCCCTTCAGCGCCTTCGCCATGTACGAGATCCAGATCGGCAGCGCCGCGACGCCACCGGTCTCGTTGGCGCCGAGCGTCTTCGGCTGGTCGTAGCCGATCCACGCGACGCCGACCATGTCCGCGTTGTAGCCGCAGAACCAGGCGTCGACGTTCTCGTTGGTCGTGCCCGTCTTGCCCGCGAGGTCCTTGCGGCCCAGCACCTGGGCCCGCGTGGCGGTGCCGTAGGCGACCACGTCCTTCAGCAGCGACGTCATGATCCAGGCGTTGCGCGGATCGATCGCGCGCTCGGCGCCGTCGCCGGCGACGATCGGCTTCGCCTCCGACACGACCTCGCCGCGCGCGTCGAGGACCCGGGCGATGAGGTACGGCGAGATCCGGTAGCCGCCGTTGGCGAACACGCTGTAGGCCGCCACCATCTGCAGCGGCGTCGCCGAGCCCGCGCCGAGGCCGGTGGACAGGTAAGGCGGGTGCTGCTTGGGATCGAAGCCGAAGCGCGCGATGTAGTCCTGCGCATACTGGGCGCCGATCGCCTGCATCACGCGGACCGTGACGAGGTTCTTCGACTTGGCGAGCGCGGCGCGGATTCGCATCGGGCCGTCGAACTTGCCGTCGTAGTTCTTCGGCTCCCAGGCGTCGCTGCCGGTCTTCTCGGCCGACACGTAGAACGGCGCGTCGTTGACGATCGTCGCCGGGGTGAAGCCCTTTTCCAGCGCCGCCGAGTAGATGAACGGCTTGAAGCTCGAGCCCGGCTGCCGCTGGGCCTGGGTGACGTGGTTGAACTTGTTGCGGTCGAAGTCGAAGCCGCCCACGAGCGACAGGATCGCGCCGTCGCCGGGCTGCACCGAAATGAAGGCGGACTCGGCCTGCGGCACCTGAGCGATGCCCCAGCGGCCCTTGTCCTCGCGGGCCAGGCGGATGATGGCGCCGCGCCGGAGGCGCGTGGCCGCCGTCGCCTTGTCGCCCAGCGACCGCGCCGCGAACTTGAGGCCGTCGCCGCTGACCACGACCGTTTCGCCGTCGCCGGTGACCGCCTTCACCTCGGCGGCCGTGGCGTCGAGCACGACGGCGGGGACCAGGCTGTCGTATTCCGTCGTCTCCTGGAACACCCGTTCCAGCGCGGCGTCGAGCTCGGGGCCGTCGGCCGGCAGGCTCGCGAATCCCTCGGGGCCGCGGTAGCCGTGGCGCCGGTCGTACTCCAGCACCCCGCGCCGCACCGCGGCGTAGGCGGCGTCCTGGTCGGCCCGCCGGATCGTCGTGAACACGGTGAGGCCGCGGGTGTAGGTATCCTCTCCGTAGGTTTCGAAAATGACCTGCCGGACCATCTCGGCCACGAATTCGGCGCGCGTGGGAACGACCTCCCGCAGCCCCTGCCGGACCGCGAGCGGGGCGGTCTGCGCCTCCTTGAACTGGGCGTCATCGATGTACTTGAGGTCGTGCATCCGCCGGAGCACGTAGAGCTGCCGCGTCTTCGCGCGCTTCGGGTTCGTCACCGGATTGAACGCCGACGGCGCCTTGGGCAGCCCGGCCAGCATCGCCGCCTCGGCGACCGAGACCTCCTTCAGCGGCTTGCCGAAGTAGATCTGCGCCGCTGCCGCGAAGCCGTAGGCGCGCTGGCCGAGGAAGATCTGGTTGACGTAGAGCTGGAGGATCTCGTCCTTCGACAGGTTGGCCTCGATCTTCCACGCCAGGAGGACCTCGCGCAGCTTCCGGGTGACGGTCTTCTCGCGGGTCAGGAAGAAGTTGCGGGCGACCTGCATCGTGATCGTCCCGGCACCCTGCTGGGTGCCGCTGGCGAGATTCGTCGCGGCCGCGCGCAGCACGCTCAAATAGTCAACACCGCCGTGTTGGTAGAAACGTTCGTCCTCGGCCGCCAAAATCGCCCGTTTCATGACATCCGGGACCTCGGCGATGGCCACCACGGCACGCCGTTCCTCGCCGAATTCGCCCAAGAGGTCTCCCTCGACGGACACGATCCGCAGCGGGATCTTCGGCTGGTAGTCGGTTAGCGTCGATAGCGACGGTAACGTCGGATAAAGAAGGGCCAGCACGAATGCGCCCAGCAGGGCGCCGACCACGCCCAAGCCAAGCAAAACGGACCCTAGATACAGCAGCCAGCGCTTTAGCATGGGGGAATATAACTTGCCGGACCGGAACGGCCCGTACGGCGATTATATGCAGGCTTACAACACTTTAATCCACCTGCGGGAAACAATTTGACAAGGTTCATACTTGCTGCCAACCTTTAATGTAAATTATCAGCATTGCTCGCAAGGTGGCCATGCTTTCCGAAAAAATCAGTTCCGCACTCGGGGCCTTCCAGACCAAGTCCCCCGCGCTGATCGGCGTCGACATCAGTTCGACCTCGATCAAGCTGGTCGAGCTGTCGGAGACCGGGAAGGGCGCCTATCGGCTCGAGCGCTACACGATCGAGCCGCTGCCGCGGGATTCGGTCACGGACGGCAACATCGTCAACATCGAGCAGGTCAGCGAAGGCCTGAAGCGCGCCTGGAAGCGTTTCGGCAGCCGCAACCGGAACGTGGCACTGGCCCTTCCGGCGGCGATGGTCATCACGAAAAAGATCATCGTACCCGCATTCCAGAAAGAAGAGGACCTCGAACTCACCGTCGAAGCCGAGGCCAACCAGTACATTCCGTTCGCGCTCGACGAAGTCAACCTCGATTTCCAGACGATCGGCCCGTCGCCGAACAACGTCGACGAGGTCGAGGTGCTGATCGCCGCCTCGCGCAAGGAAAAGGTCGAGGACCGCGTCGCCGTGGCCGAGACCGCCGGCTTGAAGCCGCTGGTGATGGACGTCGAATCCTACGCCACGCTGGCCGCCTTCGATCTCATCGCCCCGACGCTCGTGGCCAACGGTCGCGACCAGAACATCGCGCTGGTCGACATCGGCGCGCATGCGACGCACCTCTATGTGCTGCGGAACAACCAGTTTCTCTTCTCCCGCGACCAGGCTTCGGGCGGCAACCAGCTCACGCACGACATCCAGCGCGCGTTCAACCTGTCGCCCGAGGAAGCCGAGGCGGCGAAGCTCAACCAGGGGCTGCCCGAGAACTACGACAGCGATGTCCTGCAGCCGTTCATGGAGACGCTGGCGCTCGAGGTGACCCGGGCGCTCCAGTTCTTCTTCACGTCGACCTCCTACAGCCAGGTCGACCAGATCATCCTCGCGGGCGGCTGCTCGCTGCTGCCCGGCCTCGACGAGCTCATCGCGAAGCGGGCCGGCGTCGCGACGGTGATCGCGAACCCGTTCGCGAACATGACCACCTCGGACCAGGTGCGGCAACGGCAGCTGTCCTCGGATGCGCCCCTGCTGCTGGTGGCCTGTGGCCTGGCGCTGCGGAGTTTTGAATGATCCGCCTCAACCTGCTGCCGCACCGCGAGCAGAAGCGGGCCGCGCGCAAGCGGCAGTTCATCTCGCTGTCGATCAGCCTCTCGGTGCTGGCGCTGGCGGTGGTGGCGCTGGGCCACGTCGTGATGGTGAGCCGGATCGACAACCAGAACAGCCGCAACCAGCTCCTCAAGACCGAGATCGCCAAGCTCGACGAGCAGATCAAGGAGATCGACCGCCTGCGCGAGCAGACCCAGGCGCTGCTGGCGCGCAAGCAGATCGTCGAGACGCTGCAGACCAACCGTACCGAGGCGGTGCACCTGCTGGACCAGGTCGTCCGCCAGCTTCCGGACGGCATCTATCTCCGTTCGGTCCGCCAGACCGACACCCGCGTCACGCTGGTCGGCTACGCGCAATCGAACGCCCGGGTGTCCACGCTGATGCGCAACATCGAGAGCTCGCCGTGGCTCGAGCGCCCGGCGCTGGTCGAGATCAAGGCCGTCACGCTGCCCGGGGCGGCGGGCCAGCGCGTCAACGAATTCACGCTGAACATGCAGGTCAAGCGGGCCGCCCCGCCCGAGCCGCCGCCGCCGCCGGGCAAGGCTGCCCCGCCCCCTGCGCCGCCCGCGCCGCCGGCGAAGAAAGCTGAGCTCGCGCCCGCCGCCCATGGAGCCCTGGCATGAACCTGGACGACCTTCGCCGCCTCAACCTGCGCGACGTCGGCAACTGGCCGATGCTGCCCAAAGCCGGCGCGCTGGCGCTCCTCTTCATCGCGATCCTGGCCGCCGGCGCGTTCGTCGACTGGAAGGACCAGTACGAGACGTTCAACCAGGCGCAGGACGCCGAGATCAAGCTCCGGGCGCAGTACACCGAGAAGAAGGGGAAGGCGATCAACTACGAGCTGTACCGCCAGCAGCTGTTCGAGATCGAGCAGTCGTTCGGCGCGCTGCTGAAGCAGTTGCCCAACCGCGCCGAGATGGACGCCCTGCTGACCGACATCAACCAGGCGGGGCTGGGCCGCGGCCTCCAGTTCGAGCTGTTCAAGCCTGCGTCGCAGGAGCGGATGGCCGATTTCTACGCGGAGCTTCCGATCAACATCCGCATCACCGGCAACTACCACGACATGGGTGCCTTCGCGAGCGACATCGCGCAGCTTCCGCGCATCGTCACGCTGAACGACGTCTCGATCAACAACGACAAGGGCGTCCTCAGCATGGAGGCGGTCGCCAAGACCTACCGCTACCTGGACGAGGACGAAGTCGCGAGGCAGCGCAAGGTCGCGAAGGAAGGCGCAAAGAAATGAGGCTCTGGCTCGCGCTTGCCGTCGCCGCCTCCCTGCTGCTTGCGGGCTGCAGCGGCGAGACGCATCAGGACCTCCGGGCTTGGATGGCCGAGCAGGGCAAGAACGTCAAGGGCAAGCTCGATCCGCTGCCGCAGATGAAGCCGTACGAGCCGTTCGCGTACAACGCGTTCGACCTGTCCGACCCGTTCAAGCCGCGCAAGATCGAGCCCAACCGCGGCAACAGCAAGCTGGCACCCGACATGTCGCGGCGCAAGGAGCCCCTGGAGGCCTTCCCGCTCGAATCGCTGAACATGGTCGGCTCGCTGGAGCAGAAGAAGGTGATGTACGCGCTGGTGCGGACGCCCGAGAAGGACGTCTATCAGGTTCGCGTCGGCAATTATCTCGGGCAGGACTACGGCGTGGTCACCGCGATCACGGACAGCGAGATCCGCCTCAAGGAACTGGTGCAGGACAGCGCCGGCGACTGGACCGAAAGATCCAGCACGCTGCAGCTGATCCAGGCCGACCCGAAGACACAGGAGCGAAGAAAATGAGCGCGTTCGTTTGCAGGGGAAGCGTCGCGGTCGGGGCGCGCGCGACGGGAGCGCGTGCCTGGCTGCTTGCGCTGGTGGCGCTGATGTTCGCCGCGGGCGCCGGCGCACAGACGGTGAACAGCATCGACGCCGTCAGCGTGTCGAAGGGCAGTTCCGGCCGCACGGTCGTCCGCTTCACGCTGAAGCAGGCCCCCGCCAACCCGCCGGCCGGCTTCGCGATCGCCAACCCGGCGCGCGTCGCGCTCGACTTCCTCGACACCGGCAACGGGACCGGCAGGCCCGTGCAGGAGGTCTCCGACGCCACGCTGCGCAGCGTCAACTTCGTCGAAGTGGGCAACCGCACGCGGGTCGTGCTGAACCTCAACAAGCCGCAGACCTTCGAGACCCAGGTCGAGGGCAACAGCATCGTCGTCACCCTGTTCGACCAGAGCGAGTCGCAGGACGCCAAGACCCAGATCGTGCAGCGCTTCGCCGAGGTCAAGCCCGGCGATGCGAAGCACACGCTGCGCGACGTCGACTTCCGCCGCGGCAGCGCCGGCGAAGGCCGGATCATCGTCGACATGTCCGACAACTCCACCGGCATCGACATCCGCCAGCAGGGCAAGGTCCTGATCGTCGACTTCATCAACGCGACGGTGCCGCGCAACCTCGAGCGCCGCCTCGACGTGCAGGACTTCGGCACGCCGGTGGTCGCGGTCGACACGCTCACCCAGGGCAGCAACACGCGGATGATCATCGAGCCCAGGGGGCTGTGGGAGCACTCCGCGTACCAGGCGGACAAGCGGTTCATCGTCGAGGTCAAGGCGATCCAGGAGGACCCCAACAAGCTCACGCAGGGCTCCCGCCAGGGCTACAAGGGCGAGAAGCTGTCGCTCAACTTCCAGAATGTCGAGGTGCGGGCGGTGCTGCAGGTGATCGCCGACTTCACCGGGCTCAACATCATCACCAGCGACTCGGTGACCGGGAACCTGACGCTGCGCCTCAAGGAGATTCCCTGGGACCAGGCGCTCGACATCATCATGCAGACGAAGGGCCTCGACATGCGCAAGAACGGCAACATCGTTCTCATCGCGCCGCGCGAGGAACTGGCCCTGCAGGAAAAGCAGCAGCTGGAGAGCAAGATCCAGATCAGCGCGCTCGAGCCGCTCGTGCTCGAGTCCTTCCAGTTGAACTACATGAAGGCCGTCGACTTCGAGCGGATCCTCACCACCAACCGGCAGCAGCGGTTCGGCGCGGGCGCCGGGCAGACCGCCACCACGGGCGGCGGCGGCTCGATCCTCTCCGACCGGGGCGTCGCGTTCGTCGATCCGCGCACCAACATCCTGTTCGTGCAGGACACCGCTTCGCGGCTCGAGGAAGTGCGGCGGATCATCCGCCAGCTCGACACCGCGATCCGGCAGGTGCAGATCGAGGCGCGGATCGTGATCGCCAAGGATTCGTTCAGCCGCCAGCTCGGCGTGCGCTTCGGCGTGCAGACCGCGGCGAGCTTCAACAAGCGCTACACGATCGGGCAGGGCGGCAGCCTGACGACGCAGCCGGTCGTGTCCTGCTCGGGCAACACCTGCACGCGCGAAACGCGCACGCAGACGCCCTACGAGCTCGCATCCGGCCTGGCGAGCCCCGGCTACTCGGACCAGCCTCAGCTCAACGTCAACCTGCCGGCGGCGTCGATCGGCGGGCTCTCGCCGGCGGGCCTCGCGCTGACGCTGATCAACCTCGGCAGCGGCAACCTGATCAACCTCGAGCTGCAGGCGCTGGAGGCCGACAGCCGCGGCAAGGTCGTGTCGAGCCCGCGCGTGGTGACCGGCGACAACCAGAAGGCCGCGATCGAGCAGGGCCAGGAAATCCCGTACACGACGGGCCAGGGCAACAACAACGCCGCGACGACCGCGTTCAAGAAGGCGACGCTGAAGCTCGAGGTGGTGCCTCAGATCACGCCCGACAACAAGATCATCATGACGGTCGAGATCCACAAGGACTCCGTCGGCCAGTTCGTGCCGCAGGCCGGCGGCGGCGCGGTTCCGTCGATCGACACCAAGAACGTGATCACGCAGATCTCGGTCAGCAACGGCGACACCGCGGTGATCGGCGGCATCTTCGAGGAAGTCATCAACAACGACATCACCAAGGTGCCGGTGCTGGGCGACATCCCGTGGCTCGGCAACCTGTTCAAGACCACCGGCCGCAGCACCGAGAAGACCGAGCTCCTCATCTTCCTGACGCCGCGCATCGTCAAGGAAACGGTCAACGCGGTCCGCTAGCCGCGGCGTCCGCGACTCGTCCGTCGCAGGCAATTCCACTACAATGCCCCGGTGCATTTGCATCGGGGCAATCTTATCCTCGTAGGGCTTCCGGGCGCCGGCAAGACGACGCTCGGGCGCCAGCTCGCCCGCCGCCTCAACAAGCAGTTCGTCGATGCCGACCGCGAGCTCGAAAGCACCCTCGGCGTGTCCATCCCCACCATCTTCGAGATCGAGGGCGAGGCGAGCTTTCGCGACCGCGAGGAAGCCACGCTCGCCGCGATCCTCGAGCGCACCGGCGTCGTGCTGGCCACCGGCGGCGGCGTGGTCATCCGCGCCGCGAACCGCGAGCGGCTGAAGGACGGCGGCACCGTCGTCTACCTGCACGCGCAGCCGGCGCTCGTCCACCAGCGCGTACACATGAGCCGCAATCGCCCGCTGCTCAACACGACCGACAAGCTCGCCCGCCTGGAGCAGCTCTACCGCGAGCGCGACGCCCTGTACCGGGAAGTGGCCGACCACGTGCTCGAGCCCGACCGCGGCGAGATCGCCCGCTTCGCCGAGGGCCTGCAGGCGGCCAGCCGGGACGGGCTGCGGGCATGACTGGAGACCCACGATGAGCCCCACCCGCACCGTCGCCGTCGCGCTGGGCGAGCGCAGCTACGACGTGAAGATCGGCGCCGGGCTTATCAACGATGCCGGCACCCTGCTTGCCCCGGTGCTCGCCGCCCCCCGCACGGTCATCGTCACCAATCCCGTCGTCGCGTCGCACTGGCTGGTGCCATTGCGCCGGAGCTTTGCCGCCGCCGGCATCGCCAGCGAGGTGATCGTGATTCCCGACGGCGAGACGCACAAGACCTGGGCCACGCTGTCCGACGTGCTCACCCGGCTGCTGGAGATCCGCGCCGACCGCTCGACCACGCTGATCGCGCTGGGCGGCGGCGTGGTCGGCGACATCGGCGGGTTCGCGGCCGCGATCTGCCAGCGCGGCCTGCCCTTCGTTCAGATCCCGACCACCCTGCTGTCGCAGGTCGACTCGTCGGTCGGCGGCAAGACCGGCGTCAACCACGCGCTGGGCAAGAACATGCTGGGCGCGTTCTACCAGCCGCGCGCCGTGCTGATCGACACCGATTGCCTGTCGACGCTGCCCGACCGCGAGCTGGCGGCGGGCCTGGCCGAGGTGATCAAGTACGGCGCCATCCGTGACGTCGCGTTCCTCGATTGGCTCGAAGCCAACCTCGACCGGATCATGGCTCGCGACACCGAGGCGCTGACGCATGCGATCGGCGAAAGCTGCCAGGCCAAGGCGACCATCGTCGCCGCCGACGAGCGCGAGACCGGCGACCGCGCGCTGCTCAACTTCGGCCACACGTTCGGCCACGCCATCGAAGCGGGGCTGGGCTACGGCGCGTGGCTGCACGGCGAGGCCGTCGCGGCGGGAATGGTCATGGCCGCGGAGCTGTCGGCCCGCATGGGCCTCGTCGGCGCGGCGGACGCGGCGCGGCTGTCCCGGCTGCTGGAACGCAGCAAGCTGCCGGTCGTGCCGCCGAAGCTTGGCGCCGACCGCTATCTCGCGCTGATGAGCCACGACAAGAAGGTGCAGGCCGGCGCGATCCGGTTCATCCTGCTGCGCGCGCTGGGCGATGCGTTCGTGACGGCCGACGTGCCGACGGACGCGTTGCGCGCCGTGCTGGCGTAGCGCCGCCCTGCCACCTGGCGCCGGACCCCGGCAACGAAAAACGGCGCCCTTGCGGGGCGCCGTTTCCATTTCGCCGCGGCAACGTGCCGCGGCTGCGCGAAGGTCGCCCGGTCAGGGCCCGCAGTCGACGTGCGGGAACACCTGCTGCCCGGTGACGTCGGTGACGGTGATGAAGTTCTTCACGATGTCCACGCTGCCGCTTTGCTTCAGCCCCGATACGGCGAAGCTGCCGCCCAGCGCCAGCACCGACGTCGGCGTGATCGACGCGCCAGACGGCGTGCCGTTGGTGAACGCCACCGTGTAGGGCTGCGTGCCGCCGTTGATCGTGAACGTCGACGTCTTCCCGACGCAGGTGGTGCCCACGTACGAGATGAACGACGGAGTGGTCGACAGCGCATCCGGCGGCGTGGCCGATCCCGGGCAGGTGATCTTGCGCGAGACGGTCTGCTGGGCGCCCGGCGCCGAGTCGGCGAAGGTCAGCAGGATGCTCTGCGAGAAGTTGCTGACCCGCACCGTGCCGCCGGACGACTGCACGAACGTCGGCGTGACCGTCGGGCTCGAGCCGATCTGCGGCGATGCGGTCACGTTGTAGCCCGGCGTGCCGCCCGTGACGACGAACGTGAACGTGGCCCCGGTGCACACAAGCCCGGAGATGTCCGCCGGCGTGACGGTCATCGTCGTCGGCGGCGTCGGGCCAGGCGCTGCCACGGTGCCCGGTTCGTTGACCAGCGTCGCGGTGACCTGCCGTCCGGTCGCGTCGACGATCGAGAACGTCTCCGGCTTGACGCAGGCGCCGGTGGTGATGACCTGGAAGAAGCCGCCGCTCGCGTTGACTGTCGGGTTGACCAGGATCACGCCGCCGGGGAACGACTGCGTGATGCGGTAGGGCGGCGTGCCGCCGTAGATGTAGTAGTCGACCTTCACACCCTCGGAGCAGACGCCGATGTAGGGCCCGGTGATGATCGCTTCGGGCGCCACGACGGTGAGGATCTTCGAGCCGTCGGTGACCTGCTGGATCAGGAAGTCGCTCGTCAGCTGCTGGCCCGAGGCGATGTCGGTGACCCGGATCTGCGCCGGTTGCGTCGGCGCGTCGACGTTGGCGCGGACGATCACCTGCGCGTTGCCGTTGGCGTCGGAGTTGACCGCGAGCGACAGCACCGTCTGCGTGGCCGGCGACGCGGCCGGGTTCACGATGCCGTACGGCCCGGCGACCACGTCGAAGCGAACCTGCCGTCCCGCCGCGGGGCCGCCGCCGGGAAGCTGCAGCGTCACCGTCGCCGTCCCGCTTTGCCCCGAGCAGATCGCGGCGGCGCCGCAATCGGTCAGGTTGGGCTTGACCGTCAGCGTGTTGAGGAGCGTGGTCGGCTGCACCGTCACCGCCGCCGCCGTGGACTTGTTGTTCGAGTCCTGGATGGTGATCGTGACGGGCGTCGCGACAGCGAGCGTGGACGCGTACAGCGGTATCACCCCGCCCGCGACCTTCTGCGTGACCGGAAGCACCGTCGGGTTGCTGGAGAAGGCCGCATACGGCGGCGTGCCGCCGGCGACCGTCAGCGTCGTGGGCGTGCCCGCGAAGATGGTCAGCGTGGACGGCAGCACCGTCAGCGCCGGCGGCGGCGCCGACGAATCGGGAGTGACAGTGACGGCGACGATGGCCGTCTGCCCTGCCGAATCCTGGATGGTGACCGTGACGTTGGTGGCGACCGCCGGGGCGCCCGCCGCGATGAGGACCAGCGAACTACCCGTCACCGTCTGGTTGACCGGCAGCAGCACCGAGTCGCTCGAGAACGCCTTGAACGGCGGCGCCCCGCCGATGATCGCGATCGTGACCGGCACGCCCTTGGACGTCACGACGGACGTGGGCAGCACGGAGAGCGCCGGCGCGAGGTTGGGCTTCGGGTGCACCGTCGCGGTGACCGAGGTCACCTGCGCGACGGAATCCTGGATCGTGATGACGACGCGGGTATCTGTCGCGACGTTCGACGCGAGCAGCAGCAGCGAATTGCCCGCCACCACCGAGGAGACCGGCAGCACCGTCGAGTTGTTCGAGAACGCGCGGTACGGCGGCACGCCACCGGTGATGGACAGCGACGACGCGATGGTCGAATAGACGTCGGGGTCGACCGGCAGCACGGTGATCAACGACGGCGGCGTGGGCGGCCCCGGCAGCACGGTCACGCTGGCGGTGACGGTGGCGCCGGCGGAGTCCTGGATCGTTATGTCGACGGCAGTCGACGACGCGACGCCGTTGGCGAGCAGCGTAATCGTGGTTCCGGGCAGGTTCTGGACCACCGGCAGCACGGCGGTGTTGTTGGAAAACGCGCGGTATGGCGCGACGCCTCCCGAAATCGTCACGGTTGTCGCAACTTGCGCGTAGACGGTCAGCGTGGCCGGCAGAACGGTGAGCGTGGGCACCGCCACTGGGGCTGGCGTGAACGGATTGTTCGGCGCGCCGCTGCCCCCGCCGCAGGCGCTGAGCGTGAGAACCCCGGCAAGGGCGA
>CALQLA020000045.1 GCA_943331295.2 Bordetella parapertussis
ATGGCGAGCAGCGTGGCATCGCCGTGACGCAACGCCGCATGCTCGGTCGGCAGCGCCCCGAGGGCCGCCAGCAGGGCGTCGCCGGCGCCCGGGCCCCCGACGCCGAAGCAGGCCACGGTCGCCGAGATGTCGGCCACCTTGACCTTGGCGCGAAGCACGAACATGCCGAGGCGCCGCGCGACGGCGGCGGCGATGCCGGCGGGCAGCAGCGCGCGGAAGTGCTCGGGGCCGTCGCGCCAGAGCACGAAGTTGGCCAGCATCCGCCCGCCGGGGGAGTTGTAGCTCGTGTACTGCAGCGTGCCTGGCAAGAGCGCGGCTATGTCGTTGGACAGCTGGCCCTGCAGGAAGGCGGCGGCGTCGGGCCCCTCGATCGCCAGCACGGCGAACGCGGACAGGTCGCAGGCGACCGCGGTGTCGCGGGCAGCGGTCAGCGGGGAGGGCGGGTCGGTGGCGGGCATCGGCGCAGGCGGCAGGGTGGGGGGCTAAGGCGGTTGCGGCGGTTTCGGCGGCGGGCCGCAGCCCGGGTGAGTCGCCGGTGGCCAGGGGCTCCCGGGAACGCGCGGAAAGTGCTAAAATCGAATGTTAGCTCGATTCGGCCCGTTGCGCGCGACCGCACCACGTCTGCGCGCCCGGGGCCTGCATCGGGCAATTCGCAGACCCGCGCACCTCAGGGTGCCCAGGACGAACCGCGGAAGTGCCTGCAGCCGTTGCCACGTGATTCGCGTGGCCCCGCGCCTGCCGCGCCCTCGAGCGTTCATTCTGAGCCGAAAAGCGGGTCGTGGTTCAACCCTGATAGGAGTTCCCAGAATGTCCGTAACGATGCGTCAAATGCTTGAAGCCGGCGTCCACTTCGGTCACCAGACCCGGTACTGGAATCCCAAGATGGCCGATTACATCTTCGGCCAGCGCAACAAGATCCACATCGTCAACCTCGAGAAGACGATGGAGCTCTACCAGGAGGCGATGAAGTACATCCGCCAGCTGGCGTCGAACAAGGGCACGATCCTGTTCGTCGGCACCAAGCGCCAGGCGCGCGAGATCGTCGCCGAGGAAGCCCGCCGCTGCGGGATGCCCTACGTCGATGCGCGCTGGCTGGGCGGCATGCTCACCAACTTCAAGACCGTCAAGGGCTCGATCAAGCGCCTGAAGGACCTCGAGGCGATGCGCGACGAGGGCACGTTCGAGAAGATGAACAAGCGCGAGGCGCTGACGCTGCAGCGCGAGATGGACAAGCTGTCGAAGAGCCTCGGCGGCATCAAGGACATGAACGGCGTCCCCGATGCGCTGTTCGTCATCGACGTCGGCTACCACAAGATCGCGATCACCGAGGCGACCAAGCTCGGCGTTCCGATCGTCGCCGTCGTCGACACCAACCACTCGCCGATCGGCATCGCCCACGTGATCCCGGGCAACGACGACTCGAGCCGGGCGATCCGCCTCTACGCGCGCGGCGCCGCCGACGCGATCCTCGAGGGCCGCAGCCAGGTCATCCAGGAAATCGTGCAGGCCGGCGACGAGTTCGTCGAAGTCCCGTCGGACGAAGCCACGGCTTGAGGCAGATGAGGCAGATGAGGCGGCTGTCGCGCGCAGCGGGTGCCCGGGCATGACCGGAGGGTGCCGGCCGCCGCGCTGCGACGGCAGGTCGCGTTTTCCTGATGCTCGATTGACGACAGGGCCGGCAGCGGCGTGCCAGCATGCGCGCCGGCCGGCCGCCGACAATACACACGCACTACGGAGTTCGAGATGGCGGACATTTCCGCAAGCATGGTGATGGAGCTGCGCCAGCGCACGGGGCTGGGCATGATGGAATGCAAGAAGGTGCTGGCCGAAGCCGCCGGCGACCTCGCGAAGGCCGAGGAACTGCTGCGCATCCGCAGCGGCGCCAAGGCATCCAAGGCCGCGGGCCGGATCACCGCCGAAGGCATTGTCGGCGCGTACCTCGCCGACGACGGCAAGACCGCCGCGATGGTCGAGGTGAACTGCGAAACCGACTTCGTGTCGCGCAACGAGGACTTCATGGCGCTGGCACGCGACCTCGCGCGCCTCGTCGCCGAGAACAAGCCGGCCGACGTCGCCGCGCTGGCGGCGCTGCCGCTCGCCGGCGGCACCGTCGAAAGCGTGCGCCAGGCGCTGGTGCAGAAGATCGGCGAGAACATCTCGGTCCGCCGCTTTGCCGCGTTCGCTTCGCCGGCACGGCTGGTGCAGTACCTGCACGGCGGCGGGCGCATCGGCGTCACCGTCGAGATCGACGGCGGCGACGCCGCGGTCGGCAAGGACGTCGCGATGCACATCGCCGCG
Source organism: Bordetella parapertussis (assembly GCA_943331295.2). Taxonomy (GTDB): domain Bacteria; phylum Pseudomonadota; class Gammaproteobacteria; order Burkholderiales; family Casimicrobiaceae; genus CAIWHR01. Next base: position 2,299 of record CALQLA020000045.1, read on the forward strand.
TCGGCGGCGCCCGGCGCGATGCGGCCCGTCTGCGTCTCGCGCGCCGAGGTGCCGGCCGACCTGATCGAGCGCGAGCGTGCGATCTACACCGCGCAGGCCACCGAGAGCGGCAAGCCGGCGGAGATCGCCGCCAAGATGGTCGAGGGCCGTGTCAACAAGTTCCTGGCCGAGGTGACGCTGCTCGGGCAGCCGTTCGTCAAGAATCCCGACGAGACGGTGGAGAAGCACCTGAAGGCGCATGGCGCGACGGTGAAGGTCTTCGCGCTGTACGTCGTCGGCGAGGGCATCGAGAAGAAGAAGGACGACTTCGCCGCGGAAGTGGCGGCGATGGCCAAGGCCTAGAGCGACAATCCACCGCGTTTCCCGGAGGCAGAAGCCCATGACCCCGCCGACCGCAGCCGCACCCGTTCCCCGCGCCGTCGCTGCCGGCGCGGCGGAAGCGACGGGGGCCCCGGCGCCCGAAGTGCCCGCGTACCGGCGGATCCTGCTGAAGCTTTCGGGCGAGGCGCTGATGGGCGACGACGCCTACGGCATCAACCGGCAGGTGATCGACCGCATCGTCGCCGAGATCGTCGAGATCGTGCGGCTCGGCGTGCAGGTCGCGGTGGTCATCGGCGGCGGCAACATCTTCCGCGGCGTGGCGCCCGGCGCCGCGGGGATGGACCGCGCGACGGCCGACTACATGGGCATGCTGGCGACGCTGATGAACTCGCTCGCGCTGCAGGATGCGCTGCGCCGCGCGGGCGTCGAGTCGCGCGTGCAGTCGGCGCTGCGCATCGACCAGGTCGCCGAGCCGTACATCCGCGGCCGCGCGCTGCGCCACCTCGAGGAGAAGAAGATCGTCATCTTCGCCGCGGGCACCGGCAATCCGTTCTTCACGACCGACACCGCCGCCGCGCTGCGCGGCCGCGAGATGGGCGTGGACATCGTGCTGAAGGCGACCAAGGTCGACGGCGTCTACACCGCCGACCCGAAGCTCCACCCGGCGGCCGTGCGCTACGGCGAGCTCACCTTCGACGAGGCCATCGTCAAGAACCTGAAGGTGATGGACGCCACGGCGCTCGCGCTGTGCCGCGACCAGAACATGCTGTTGAAGGTGTTCTCGATCTTCGTCCCCGGCGCGCTGAAGCGCGTCGTGCTGGGCGGGAGCGAGGGCACGCTCGTGCATTGCTAGACGCGAGGACCCACCATGATTGATGACATCAAGAAGACCGCGGAACAGAAGATGGCGAAGTCGGTCGAGACGCTCAAGTCCGACCTGGGCAAGGTGCGCACCGGCCGGGCCCACACGGGCCTCCTCGACCACATCCACATCGACTACTACGGCACGTCGATGCCGCTGAACCAGGTCGCGAACATGACGCTCGCCGACGCCCGGACGGTGACGGTGCAGCCGTTCGAGAAGAAGCTGATCCCCGTCATCGAGAAGGCGATCCGCGACGCCGACCTCGGGCTCAACCCGGGCAGCTCCGGCGACCTGATCCGCGTCCCGATGCCGGCGCTGACCGAGGAGCGCCGCCGCGACCTCATCAAGGTGGTCCGGCACGAGGCCGAGAACGCGCGGATTGCCGTGCGCAACATCCGCCGCGACGCCAACGACCACCTCAAGAAACTGCTGAAGGACCACGCCGTCGCCGAGGACGCCGAGCGCCACGCGCAGGCCGACGTGCAGAAGCTCACCGACCGCTTCACCGTCGAGATCGACAAGATCCTCGCGACGAAGGAAACCGACCTGATGGCGATCTGACGGCCATCCCGGCCCGTCGCGCCTCCGATCGTCCACGCGCACCCCTCGTCCCGCCCTCACGCCCGGCCCGCGCCTTGTTCAAGAGCTCCACGCGCGACATTCCCGCGGCGCCTGCCGTCCCCCGGCACGTCGCCATCATCATGGACGGCAACGGGCGCTGGGCGAAGCAGCGCCGCCTGCCGCGGTTCGCCGGCCACCGCAAGGGCGTCGAGGCCGTGCGCGGCATCGTGCGCGCCTGCCTCGAGCGCGGCGTCGAGTACCTGACGCTGTTCGCGTTCTCGAGCGAGAACTGGCGGCGGCCGGCCGATGAGGTCTCGGTCCTGATGGACCTGTTCCTGCGCGCGCTGGAGCAGGAGGTCGCCAAGCTGCACGAGAACGGCATCCGCTTCCGCGTCGTCGGCGACACCGCCCAGTTCCCGCCGCGGATCCGCGAGCTGATCGCCAACGGCGAGATGCTCACCGCGGGCAACACCCGCCTGACGCTGGCGGTGGCGGCCAACTACGGGGGGCGCTGGGACATCGCGCAGGCGGCGCGCCGCTATTTCGCGCTGAATCCGGAGGCTGTCCGCGACGACGCCGAATTCCGGCCCGAGGCGTTCGAGCCGTTCCTCGCGATGGCGTTCGCGCCCGAGCCCGATCTCTTCATCCGCACCGGCGGCGAGCAGCGGATATCGAACTTCCTGCTGTGGCAGCTCGCGTACACCGAGCTCTATTTCACCGACGCGCTCTGGCCCGACTTCGACGCGGCCTCGCTCGACGCCGCGATCGCCTCCTACGCAGCGCGCGAGCGGCGCTTCGGACGCACCAGCGAGCAGCTGGAAGCCGTGCGCGCCTGACGCGCCCCGGGCACCACGCGCCGCGCGGTCCGCTCTTCCTGCCCATGCTCGCAACCCGCATCGTCACCGCCATCGCGCTCGTCGTCGCGGTGCTGGGCGCGCTGTTCACGCTGCCGTCCGCAGCCTGGGGCCTCGTCACGCTGGCCGGCATCGTCGTCGCCGCCGCCGAGTGGGCCAACCTCGCGGGCTACGGGCGCCCCGCGTGGCTGCTCTTCGTCGGGGGCACCGCGCTGATCGGGCTCAACCTGCTGTTCTCCCCGCTCGCGAATTTCGACCAGGGCTGGTCGGACGGCTTCGTCCTCGCGGTCTGCGGCCCCGCCCTGCTGTTCTGGATGCTCGCGGTGCCCGCCTGGCTGCACGGGCACTGGCGGCCGACGTCGCCGCTGCTGCTCGCCGTGGTGGGCTGGCTCGTGCTGGTCGCCGCGTGGGTCGCGCTGGTCGAGCTGCAGGGCCGCTCGCCGTGGATCGCGCTGGCGGCGATGGCGATCGTGTGGATCGCCGACATCGCCGCGTTCTTCTCGGGTCGCGCCTTCGGCCGGCGCAAGCTCGCGCCGACGATCAGCCCGGGCAAGACCTGGGAAGGCGTGTACGGCGCGCTCGCCGCCGTCGCCGTCTATGCGGTCGCGCTGGTGCCGCTGGCGGGGGCCGCGGGCTACCCGCGCGACGTCTCGTGGCCGGCGCTGGCGGCGTGGCTCGCGCTGGCGATCGTGATCGCCGCGCTGTCGATCACCGGCGACCTGTTCGAGTCGCTGCTGAAGCGGCACGCCGGCGTCAAGGACAGCGGCCGGATCCTGCCCGGCCACGGCGGCATGCTGGACCGCATCGACGCACTGCTCCCGGCGCTGCCGCTCGCCGCGCTCGCCGCGCAGGTGTTCCTCCGGTGACGGCGCGGTGCACGCTGTCGGTCCTCGGCGCGACCGGCTCGATCGGTGACTCGACGCTCGACGTCGTCGCGCGCCACCCGGAGCGCTTCGCCGTCGCCGGGCTGGCCGCGGGGCGGCAATGGGAGAAGCTCGCGGTGCTGTGCCGCAGGTTCCGGCCGCAGATCGCGGCGATGCACGACCCGGTTGCCGCGCAGGCGCTCGCTCGCTCGCTCGCCGCCGACGGCCTGCCCACGCGCGTGGTCGCGGGCATCGACGGCCTGTGCGAGGTCGCCGCGTGGCCGGCGTCCGATACCGTGATGGCCGCGATCGTCGGCGCAGTGGGCCTGGCGCCGACGCTCGCCGCCGCGCACGCAGGGAAGCGGATACTGCTCGCCAACAAGGAGGCGATCGTCATCGGCGGCGCCGCGTTCATGACGGCGGTCCGCGCCGGCGGCGCGACGCTGCTGCCGATCGACAGCGAGCACAATGCGGTGTTCCAGTGCCTGCCCCGCAACTACGCGCGCGATCCGAAGGGCGCCGGCGTGCGCCGAATCCTGCTGACCGGATCCGGCGGGCCGTTCCGGAATCGGCCGCTGGCGGAACTTGCGGCCGTAACGCCGGACGAAGCCTGTGCGCACCCGAACTGGAGTATGGGGCGCAAGATCTCGGTGGATTCCGCAACGATGATGAACAAGGGGCTCGAAGTGATCGAGGCGCACTGGCTGTTCGGCGTGCCGCCGGCGGAGATCGACGTCGTGATCCATCCGCAGAGCGTGATCCATTCGATGGTCGAGTACGTCGACGGCTCCGTGCTGGCGCAGCTGGGCCACCCCGACATGCGCACGCCGATCGCGCAGGCGCTCGCGTTCCCGGACCGCATCGGCGCGGGCGTCGGCGCGCTGGATCTCGCCCGGATCGGCACCCTGACGTTCGAAGCGCCGGATTTCGACCGCTTCCCGTGCCTGCGCCTCGCCTACGACGCGCTGACGGCGGGCGGCTCCGCGCCCGCCGTCCTCAACGCCGCCAACGAGGTCGCGGTCGCCGCGTTCCTCGCGGGCCGCGTGCGCTTCACCGCGATCGCCGCGGCCTGCGCCGAGACCCTCGCCCGCGTCGCGGCGCGACCGGTCCGCGCGCTCGAGGACGCGCTCGCCGCCGACGCCGAGGCACGTGCCGTCGCCGGCGCGTGGCTCGACCTCCCGGCGGCGGTCGGCGGGCGCGCCGCCTGATGGAAATCCTGCAGAAGGGTCTCGCCTTCCTGGTCGTGCTGTCGGTGCTCGTGGTGATCCACGAGCTCGGCCACTACCTGGTGGCCCGCTGGTGCGGCGTGAAGGTGCTCCGGTTCTCGGTCGGCTTCGGCCGCGTGCTGTGGTCGCGCCGCTTCGGGCCGGACCGCACCGAGTGGGCGATTTCCGCGGTTCCCCTCGGCGGCTACGTCAAGATGGCCGACGAGCGCGAGGGCGAGCTCGCTCCCGAGGACCTGCCGCGCGCGTTCAACCGGCAGGGCGTCGGCAAGCGCATCGCGATCGTCGCCGCGGGGCCGGTCGCCAACCTGCTGCTCGCGATCCTGCTGTTCGCGGGCACGTTCATGGCCGGGGTCCCCGGCCAGCGGGCGCTGCTCGCCGTGCCGCCGGCGGACACGCCCGCGGCGACTGCCGGCATCCGCGAGGGCGATCTCGTCGTCGCCGTCGACGGCGTCGCGATCCGCAGCTGGCAGGACCTGCGCTGGCGGCTCCTGAAGGCCTCGGGCCGGCCCGAAGCGGTCCTGGAGATCGAGAGCGCCGGGACGCCCGGCGCCGACCGGCGCGCGACGCGCGCGCTGCCGCTGTCGGGGCTCGCGATGTCCGACTGGGAAGGCAATTTCATGTCGCTGCTGGGCCTCAAGGCCGACTTCGGCGCGCCGGTGATCGAGGATGCCGTGCCCGGCCGGCCGGCCGAGCGCGCCGGCATCAAGCCCGGCGACCGCATCGTCGCGATCGACGGCGCGCCCGCGCGCTCGCCGTCGGACGTCGCCGCGCGCACCAACGCGAAGCCCGGCGAGCCGGTGACGTTCCGCATCGCGCGCGACGGCGCCGAATTCGACGTCGTCGTGGTGCCCGAGGCGAGCGAGCAGGGCGGGCGCCGCATCGGGCTCGCCGGCCTGCGCCTCAAGATCGACCCCGCCGCCGCGGAGCGCCTCGGCGTGACGGTCCGCTACGGCGCGGGCGAGGCGCTCGTCGAGGGCGCGCGCAAGACCTGGGAGCTCTCGGCGTTCACGCTGCGGATGCTCGGCCGCATCGCCACCGGCGACGCGTCACTCAAGAACATCAGCGGCCCGCTGACGCTCGCCGACTTCGCAGGCCAGTCGGCGCAGGCGGGAAGCCTCGTCTTCGTCGGCTATCTCGCGCTCATCAGCATCAGCCTCGGCGTGCTCAACCTGCTGCCGATTCCGCTGTTGGATGGGGGGCATTTGCTGTATTATTTCGCCGAACTCATCAAGGGTAGTCCGGTGTCCGACCGAGCCTTCGAGATCGGCCAGCGAATCGGTATGGCGATGCTCGCGATGATGATGGCGCTGGCGCTTTTCAATGACCTCTCCCGTTTGTTCTGAGTCCCGTCGGCGTGGCAAGTCCGCGGCGTTGCGCGTCCTGCGCGGCCCCGCGCCGCGGCGGGTGCACGCGCTCTTCGCGCTGGCGTGCGCGCTGCTCGCCCTCCTGGTCGCGCCGCTCGCCAGCGCGTTCGAGCCCTTCGTCGTCCGCGACATCCGCGTCGAGGGCGTCCAGCGGACCGAGGCCGGCACCGTCTTCAGCTACCTGCCGATCAAGGTCGGCGACCGCATCGACGACCGGAAGGCCGGCGAGGCCGTCAAGGCGCTGTACGCCACCGGATTCTTCCGCGACGTGCGCCTCGAGGTCCAGGAAGGCGTGCTCATCGTGTCGGTGCAGGAGCGGCCCACGATCAGCCGCATCGACTTCATCGGCAACAAGGAGTTCGACACCGATACGCTGAAGAAGGCGCTGAAGGACATCGGCATCGCCGAGGCCCGGATCTTCGACCGCTCCGCGCTCGACCGCGCCGAGCAGGAAATGAAGCGCCAGTACATCACCCGCGGCAGGTACGCCGCGCAGGTCACCACCACGGTCACGCCGCAGGAGCGCAACCGCGTCGCCGTCAACTTCACGATCGTCGAGGGCGACTCCGCCAAGATCGCGCGCATCAACATCATCGGCAACAAGGCGTTCAGCGAGAAGGATCTCCTCGACAGGATGACGCTCACGACGCCGGGCTGGATGACCTGGTACACGAAGAACGACCAGTATTCGAAGCAGAAGCTGCAGGCGGACCTCGAGTCGCTGCGCAGCTTCTACCAGGATCGCGGCTACCTCGAGTTCAACGTCGAGTCGACGCAGGTGTCGATCACGCCGGACAAGGAAGACATCTACATCACCGTCAATCTCGTCGAAGGCGACCGCTACACGGTGTCCGACGTGCGGCTCGCCGGCGAGCTGGTCGTGCCGGAGGCCGAGCTCGGCGCGCTGATCCGCATCCGCCCCGGCGACGTGTATTCGCGGGCGCGGCTGCAGGCGACGACCAAGGACATCAGCGACCGGCTGGGCGCCGAAGGCTACGCCTTCGCCAACATCAACGCGGTGCCGGAGCTCAACCGCGACAAGCAGACGGCCGCGTTCACCTTCTACGTCGACTCCGGCCGCCGCGTGTACGTCCGCAAGATCAACATCAACGGCAACGTCAAGACCCGCGACGAGGTGATCCGCCGCGAAATGCGCCAGCTCGAGGCCGCCTGGTACGACGGGACCCGGATCGACCGGTCGAAGGTCCGGGTGCGCCGCCTCGGGTACTTCGAGGACGTCAACATCGAGACGCCCCCGGTCCAGGGCACCCCCGACCAGGCCGACGTCGAGGTCACCGTCGTCGAGAAGTCCACCGGCAGCCTGCTCGCCGGCCTCGGCTACTCCAGCGCGGACGGCGTGGTGCTGAACGCTTCCGTGTCGCAGCAGAACATCTTCGGCAGCGGCAATGCGCTGATCGCGTCGATCAACACGAGCCAGGTGAACCGGACGATCTCGATCGCGTTCACCGAGCCCTACTGGACGGTGGACGGCATCTCGCGGACGCTCGAAATCTACCAGCGCAACATCGACACGGCCTCGCTGGACGTCACGTCCTATACCTCGTCGACCGTCGGCGCCGCGATCGGCTTCGGCATCCCGATCACCGAGTCGGACTCGATCAACGTCGGGTTCCGCGCCGAGCGCACGAGCATCGAGTTCCCGCCGGGCTACTGCGACCCGATCATTGGCATCGCGCCGCCGTACTACTGCCTGTTCGTCTATCAGGTCGGGTCGCCTTTCAACAGCTTCGTCGCCTCCGCCGGCTGGGCCCGTGACACCCGCGACGACATCATCTATCCTACCCGCGGACGCCTGCAGAGCCTGGGGGTCGAAGTCGGGCTTCCGTTCGGCGACGTCCCGTTCTACAAGGTGAATTACCTGCAGCAGTGGTTCACGCCCATCCCCTTCGTTCCCGATGCCACGCTGATGCTGCGCGCCGACGTCGGCTACGCCGACGGCTACCAGGGCAAGCCGCTGCCGTTCTTCCGCGCCTTCTACGCGGGTGGGGTGGGTTCGGTGCGCGGCTACCAGACGGCGTCGATCGGGCCGAAGGACATCAGCGGCAACGCCACGGGCGGCAAGCTCAAGGTCGTGGGCAACGCCGAGCTGTTCTACCCGATCATCCGCGGCGACAAGTCGGTGCGCGCGAGCGTCTTCTTCGACGCCGGCCAGATCAAGGGCATCCCGATCGAGAACAGCACGCTGTCGACCGGCATCGAGCCGGGATACCAGAACTTCCGGTACTCCGTGGGCGCGGGGCTTGCGTGGAACTCGCCGATCGGTCCGCTGAAGTTCAGCTACGGCTATCCGCTCAACGCCCAATCGCTGGACAAGATCCAGCGCTTCCAGTTCCAGGTCGGTTCGGTGTTCTAGGATTCGTCGGGGGCCGCCAAATGCACCAGGAGAATGACGTGAATCGCAGCATGTTCCGGCCGGGCCGCGTCGTGATCGCCGCCTGCGCGCTGCTGGCAATGGGTGTGGCTGCGGCCGCGGGCGCGGCGGAGGCCGCCGAGTACAAGGTCGGCTTCGTCAACACCGAGCGGCTGTTCCGCGAGGCGGCGCCGGCAAAGCGCGCGCAGGTCAAGCTCGAGAAGGAATTCGCCGCCCGCGACGCCGAGATCCAGAAGCTCAGCAAGCAGGTGCGCGACCTGCAGGCGCAACTCGAGAAGGACGGTTCCACGCTGTCCGAGACCGACCGCCGCAACAAGGAACGCGACCTCGCCAACATGACGCGCGACCTGCAGCGCGGCCAGCGCGAGTTCCGCGAGGATCTCAACCTGCGCCGCAACGAGGAACTCGCCAGCGTGCAGGAACGGGCCAACAAGGTGATCCAGCAGATGGCCGAGGCCGAGAAGTTCGACCTCATCCTGCAGGATCCGGTGGTCTACGCGAGCCAACGCATCGACATCACCGAGAAGGTGATCAAGGCGCTCGCCGACAAGTAGCGTCGGCGCCCGGCTCGCTCCAGCGCGCGATGGCGCCTTCAGAATCCGCTGCCGGCAACGCCGGCATGACACTCGCCGAACTCGCGCGCAGCACCGGCGCCGCGGTCGAGGGCGACGGCGGCGCGCGGGTCACCCACGTCGCCGCGCTCGATGCTGCCGGACCCGGCGCCATCGCCTTCCTCACCGACGCCCGCTACCGTCCGCTGCTCGCGACGACGCTCGCGACGGCCGTCATCGTTTCGCCGGCCATGGCGGGCGAAACGACCCGGCCGCGGCTCGTGCATCGCAACCCCTACGCCACCTACGCCCGCGTGGCGACACTGCTGCACCCGGCACCGGCGGCGATCCCGGGCGTCCACGCCACGGCGGTCGTCGCGCCCGACGCGCGGATTGCCGCGACCGCGACGGTTGGCGCGAATGCGGTGGTCGACGCCGGCGCCGTGGTGGGCGAGCGCGCACGCATCGGCGCCGGCTGCTTCGTCGGCGCGGGCACGACGCTCGGCGACGACGCGCTGCTGCATCCCCGCGTCACGGTCTACCACGGCTGCGTCATCGGCCCGCGCGTGGTCATCCACAGCGGTGCCGTCATCGGCGCCGACGGCTTCGGCATGGCCGAGGACGCCGGCACCTGGATCAAGATCCCGCAGATCGGCGGGGTGGTGATAGGCTCGGATGTGGAGGTCGGCGCCAACACGACGATCGACCGGGGCGCGATCGGCGACACGGTCATCGAGGACGACGTCAAGATCGACAACCAGATCCAGATCGGCCACAACTGCCGCATCGGCCGCCACACGGCGATCGCCGGCTGCGTCGGCATCGCCGGCAGCACCCGCATCGGCCGCAACTGCAAGATCGCCGGCGCGGCGATGATCTCGGGCCACCTCGATATTCCCGACGGCACCGTCGTCGGCGCGGCGACGGTGATCCTGTCGTCGATCGAGAAGCCCGGGGTCTACACCGGCGCCTTTCCCGTGACGGCGCACACGACGTGGAAGCGCATCGCCGTCGAGTTGCGCAATCTCGGCGACCTTGCGCGCCGCGTGCGCGCCGTCGAACGCAGGATCGACCCGCACGCCGCGCGCACCGACGCCGGCGGCAGCGGCAAGGAGGAATGATGACGACACCCGACAACGGCGCGCTGGACATCCACGGCATCATGGGCTACCTGCCGCACCGGTACCCGTTCCTGCTGCTCGACCGCGTGCTGTTCTGCGAGCCCGGCAAGTCGATCCGCGCGCAGAAGAACGTCACGATCAACGAGCCGTTCTTCGCCGGCCACTTCCCCGGCCTGCCGGTGATGCCGGGTGTGCTGGTGATCGAGGCCCTCGCGCAGGCGGCAGCGATCCTCGCCTACCGCACCACGGGCATGCGCGCCGACGAAGGGGCGCTGTTCCTGTTCGCCGGCATCGACGACGCGCGCTTCCGGCGGCAGGTGATGCCCGGCGACCAGCTGACGCTCGACGTCGAGGTGCTGCGCATCGCGCGCGGCGTGGGCAAGTTCAAGGCGCGGGCGACCATCGACGGCGACCTCGCGGCGGAAGCGGGGCTGATGGCGGCGTTGCGCAACACGGCGCCGCCGGCCGCCGGCTAGCCCGCATGCCGCGCATCCATCCCACCGCGGTGGTCGACGCCGGCGCTCAGGTCGGCGCCGACGTGGACATCGGGCCGTATTCGATCGTCGGCCCGCACGTGACGATCGGCGCCGGGACGGTTGTCGGACCCCACGTCGTCGTCACCGGGCGCACGACGCTCGGCGAGCGCAACCACATCTTCCAGTTCTGCTCGATCGGCGAGATTCCGCAAGACAGGAAGTACGGCGGCGAGCCGACCACCACGACCATCGGCGACGACAACACTTTCCGCGAGTTCACGTCGATCCACGCCGGCACCGCGCAGGCCCGCGGCGACACCGCGATCGGCAACGGCAACCTGTTCCTCGCCTACACGCACATCGCGCACGACTGCGTCGTCGGCAGCTTCACCACGTTCTCGAACAACGCGCAGATCGCGGGTCATGTCCGCATCGACGACTGGGTGGTGATGGGCGCGTTCTCCGGCGTCCACCAGTTCTGCCGCGTCGGCGCGCACGCGATGGTGGCCGCGGGCTCGATCGTGCTGCAGGACGTGCCTCCATTCGTGACCGCCGCGGGGTATCCGGCCAAGCCGGCCGGCACCAACAACGAGGGCTTGCGCCGGCGCGGCTTTTCCGCGGCGGACATCGCCGCGGTGCGGCGCGCGTACAAGACGCTCTACCGCGAAGGGCTCACGCTGGATGCGGCGCGCGCGGCGCTGGGGCCGGCGGCCGAGGCGACCCCGGCGCTCCTCCCGCTCGTCGCGTTCCTCGGCGAATCCGGCCGCGGCCTCATCCGCTGACCCTTCACGCTGCGATGCGCGACGCCGTCCCGGCCCCCCGTCCCGTCACCGTCGGCATCGTCGCGGGGGAGGCCTCCGGCGACGCGCTGGCCGCCACGCTTATCCGCGCCGTGCGCGCGCGGATGCCGGGCGTGCGCTTCGTCGGCATCGCGGGCCCGAAGATGCAGGCCGCCGGCTGCGAGGCCTGGTACCCGCTGGAAAAGCTCGCCGTGCGCGGCCTGGTCGAAGTCGTCGCCCACCTGCCCGAACTCTTCCGAATCCGCGGCGCGCTGGCCGATCGCCTGCTCGCCGAGCGGGTGCCCGTATTCGTCGGCGTCGACGCGCCGGATTTCAACCTCGGGTTGGAGCGCCGGCTGAAGGGCCGCGGCGTGCGGACCATCCATTTCGTCAGCCCGTCGGTGTGGGCGTGGCGGCGCGAGCGCGTGGCGAAGATCGGCCGCAGCGTCGACCGGATGCTGGCGCTGTTTCCGTTCGAGCCCGCGATCTACGAGGCGGCGGGCGTGCCGGTCACGTTCGTCGGCCACCCGCTGGCGCAGACCGCGGCGGAGCACGGCACGCGGCGCGAAGTGCGCGGCCGCCTCCAGCTGGGCAGCACGGAGCCCGTGTTCGCGCTGCTTCCCGGCAGCCGCAACTCCGAGCTCGAGATGCACGACGATCTCGTGCTGCGGACCGCCGCCGCGATCCACGAGGCGCGGCCCGACGCGCGCTTCCTGGTGCCGCTCGCCACGCGCCCGACGCGCGACCGCTTCGAGGCCGCGCTGTACCGGCTGGGACTGGACAAGCTGCCGCTGACGCTGCTCTATGGCCATGCCGGCGACGCGATGAAGGCGGCCGACGTGGCGCTGGTGGCATCGGGCACCGCGACGCTCGAAGCGGCGCTCGCGCGCTGCCCCCACGTGATCTTCTACCGCGTGACGCCGCTCACCTACCGGATCGTGCGGGCCAAGCTGCTGCTGCCCTGGGTGGGACTGCCCAACGTCATCGCCGGCCGCTTCGTCGTGCCGGAGTTGCTGCAGGACGACGCCACCCCCGAGAACCTCGCGCAGGCGGCGCTCAATCTCTACGACGACACCGTCACCCGGCGCCGGCTCGAGGCCCTGTTCGCCGGCTTCGCCGCCACGCTGCTGGCGGATACCGGCGGGCTTGCCGCCGCCGCCGTCGCCGACGAGCTCCGCACCGCCGGCGTCCGATGCTGATCGCCGGCGTCGACGAGGCGGGCCGCGGGCCGCTCGCCGGCCCCGTCGTCGCCGCCGCGGTGATCCTCGACGCCGCGCGACCCATCCCCGGCCTGCGCGACTCGAAGCTCCTCACCGCCGCGGCGCGCGAGCGCCTCGCCGCCGTGATCCGCGAGCGTGCGCTCGCGTGGTCGATCGCGGCGAGCGACGTCGACGAGATCGACGCGATCAACATCCTGCAGGCGACGCTCCGCGCGATGCAGCGCGCGGTCGCCGGCCTCTCGCCCGCGCCGGTCGAAGTGCTGGTCGACGGCAACCAGTGCCCGCGGTTCGACTGCGCGGCGCGGGCAATCGTCAAGGGCGACCGCGACGTCGCGGCCATATCCGCCGCATCGATACTGGCCAAGACGTTCCGCGACGCGCAGCTCACCGCGCTCGACGCGACGTATCCGGGCTACGGCTTTGCGCGGCACAAGGGATATGGCACGCCGGAGCATCTGGCCGCGCTGGCCCGCCTCGGGCCGTGCCGCGTTCATCGCCGCAGCTTCGCGCCCGTCGCCCGGCTGGCGCTCACGCTCCGGGGTTAGGCGGGGCGGCGTCGGGGCTGGCGGCGGTGCTATAGTTGCGCCGGCAGCAAAGCGGCTATCGAAGGCGGACGCGACCCCGGGTCCCGGTCGCCCGGTCCGGCCGGACCACAGCGCGCGCATCGCGCCATTTCCAGTCGTCAGCGAGGAGCATTCGATGATTCATTGCGTTTTGCACGACCCGAACGATTCCGTCGCGGTCGTCGTGGTCGAGGGCGTCACGGCGGGCATGACGCTCACCGGGCTGATCCTCGACGAGGACCGCACCATCACGCTGCCCTGCGTGCAGGACATCCCGCTCGGGCACAAGGTCGCGCTGAAGGCCATGGCGGCCGGCGACACCGTGATCAAGTACGGGATCGACATCGGCAAGGTGGTCGCGCCGATCGCCTGCGGAGCGCACGCGCACGTGCACAACATCAAGACCAAACGGTGGTGAAAATGCAGAAGACTTTCTGGGGCTACCGGCGCGAGAACGGTCGTGTCGGCGTCCGCAACCATGTGATCATCCTGCCGGTCGACGACCTGTCGAACGCCGCCTGCGAGGCTGTCGCCCATAACATCAAGGGCGTCATGGCGATCCCGCATCCGTACGGCCGGCTGCAGTTCGGCGCCGATCTCGACCTCCATTTCCGCACGCTGATCGGCACCGGGGCGAACCCCAACGTCGCGGCCGTCGTCGTGATCGGCATCGAGGACCAGTGGACGAAGAAGATCGTCGACGCGATCGCCGCGACCGGCAAGCCGGTGGCCGGCTTCGGCATCGAGCTGCACGGCGACCACGACACCATCATGCGGGCGTCGAAGAAGGCGCGCGAGTTCGTCCAGTGGGCGAGCGAGAAGCAGCGCGTCGAGTGCGACCTCTCGGAGCTCTGGGTGTCGACCAAGTGCGGCGAGTCGGACACCACTTCGGGCTGCGGCGCGAACCCCACGGTCGGCGACGCCTTCGACAAGCTCTACGCGGCGGGCTGCACGCTCGTCTTCGGCGAGACCACTGAGCTTACAGGCGGCGAGCAGATCGTCGCCGCGCGCTGCCGCAACGACCGCGTGCGCGCCGACTTCATGGCGATGTTCGACCGCTACCAGGAGGTCGTGAACCGGCACAAGACGTCGGACCTGTCTGACTCGCAGCCGACCAAGGGCAACATCGCCGGCGGCCTGACCACGATCGAGGAGAAGGCGCTCGGCAACATCCAGAAGATCGGGCGCAAGTGCATCGTCGACGGCGTGCTCGACAAGGCGGAGGCCCCCACCGGCCCCGGGCTGTGGTTCATGGATTCGTCGTCGGCCGCGGCGGAGATGGTGACGCTGTGCGCCGCTTCGGGTTACGTCGTGCATTTCTTCCCGACGGGGCAGGGCAACGTGATCGGCAACCCGATCCTGCCGGTGATCAAGATCTGCGCCAACCCGCGCACCGTGCGCACGATGAGCGAGCACGTCGACGTCGACACCACGGGACTGCTGCAGCGCGAGATCACGATGGACCAGGCCGGCGACAAGCTGATCGACATGATGTTCCGCACGGTGAACGGGCGGCTGACCGCCGCCGAGGCGCTGGGCCATCGCGAGTTCGTGCTGACGCGGCTGTACGAGAGCGCGTAGGCGCGACCGTCGAACTGTATGGCACGTAGCCCGGGTGGAGCGCGAGCGAAACCCGGGTGGAGCGTTGGACGAAGCGCGGCCCCGGGTTTCGCGTTCGCTCAACCCGGGCTACGCAACCGCGTTGGTGGAGGAATCGACATGCTGCAACGATCGCTGAAACTTGCCCTGGCGGCCGCGCTGGCCGTGACCGCACTCGGCGCCGGCAGCGTCGCCCGCGCCGAGATGGCCGAGATCAACGTCGCCCAGCAGTACGGGATCAGCTACCTGCCGCTGATGATCATGGAGGAGCAGAAGCTGATCGAGAAGCACGCGAAGGCAGCCGGCGTCGACGTCAAGGTCGGCTGGGCTAAGTTCGCCGGCGGCAACGTGATGAACGACGCGCTGCTGTCGAACAGCCTGCAGTTCGCGTCCGGCGGCGTCGGCCCCTTCGTCACGCTGTGGGCGCGCACGCGCGGCAACCTCGACGTGAAGGCGGTGGCGGCGATCAACTCGATGCCGATCTACCTCAACACCCGCAATCCGGCGGTGAAGACCATCAAGGACTTCACCGACAAGGACAAGATCGCGCTGCCGGCGGTCAAGGTGTCGATCCAGGCCGTCACGCTGCAGATGGCGGCCGAGAAAGCCTTCGGTGAAGGGCAGCAGAACCGGCTCGACGCGCTGACCGTGTCGATGGCGCACCCGGATGCGCAGGCGGCGCTGCTGTCGAACGCGAGCGAGGTCACCGCGCACTTCTCGTCGCCGCCGTTCCAGTACCAGCAGCTGCAGAAGCCGGGCATCCGCACGGTGCTGAACTCGTACGAGGTGCTGGGCGGCCCGGCGACGTTCAACGTCGTGTGGACGACGTCGAAGTTCCGCAACGACAACCCGAAGCTCTACGACGCGTTCGCGAAGGCGCTGGACGAGGCGACCGCGATCATCAACCGGGACAGGAAGGCGGCGGCCGAGACCTACCTGCGGCTGTCGAAGGACAAGGACACGGTCGCCGACATCCTCGCGATGCTGAACGACCCGAACATCGTCTACACGACCACGCCGCAGAACGTGATGAAGTACGTCACCTTCATGCTCAAGATCGGTTCGATCAAGGCGAAGCCGGAATCGTGGAAGGACCTGTTCTTCCCGAACGTCCATCAACTTCCCGGCGGCTGAGGCGATGTCAGGATCGACCCCTGCCGGCGCGCCGGCCGCCCCCGGGATCGCCGTCGACCTGGCGGTGATCCGCGCGGCGCACGCGCGCATCGCCCCCCACGTTCTGCGCACGCCGGTGCTGACGTCGGCGGCGCTGGACGAGGCGACGGGCGCGGAGCTTTTCTTCAAGTGCGAGAACCTGCAGCAGGTCGGCGCGTTCAAGGCGCGCGGCGCGTCGAACGCGGTGTTCTCGCTGACCGACGCGGAAGCGGCGCGCGGCGTCGTCACCCACTCGTCGGGCAATCACGGTGCGGCGCTCGCGTACGCAGCGGCGCGGCGCGGCATCCCCTGCTGGATCGTCATGCCGGACAACGCGCCGGCGGTGAAGCAGGCGAACGTGCGCGGTTACGGCGGGGAGGTGCGCCTCTGCGCATCGACGGTCGCCGCACGCGAGGCGGCGTGCGCCGCGGTCGAGGCCGAGACCGGCGCGACGCTGGTGCATCCGTACAACGACTGGCGGGTGATCGCGGGGCAGGGCACCGCGGCGCTCGAGCTGCTCGCCGACATTCCCGACCTCGACATCGTGATCGCGCCGGTCGGCGGCGGCGGCCTGCTGTCCGGCACGGCGCTCGCCGCGGTCGCGCTGCGGCCGGGAATCCGCGTCTTCGGCGCCGAGCCGGCGGGGGCGGACGACGCCCAGCGCTCGCTCGCCGCCGGGCGCATCATCCCGCAGGACGATCCGCGCACCATCGCCGACGGACTGCGCACCTCGCTCGGTGACAAGACCTTCGCCGTGATCTCGCGGCACGTCGAGAGCATCGGCACGGCCACGGAGGAGGGGATCGCGGCCGCGATGCGGATGATGTGGGAGAAGCTGCGGGTCATCGTCGAGCCTTCGTCGGCGGTGCCGCTCGCCTGCGTGCTCGAAGGGACGCTGCCGGTGCGGGGCCTGCGCGTCGGCGTCATCGTCACCGGCGGCAATGTCGACCTCGACCGGTTGCCGTGGCGCGCGCCGGCGGGCGGCGCGTGACGGGCCGGTCCGGCCGATGCCGCGCGCGCCGGGAGCCGAACCGATGAACGGGACCGGATCGTCGCCCGCGCGGCCGGAGCGCGTGCTGCAGCCGATCGCCACCGAGGCCTTCGGCGTTGTCGAGAGGCCGCTGTCGCCGTGGGAGCGCGTCCGCAACGTCGGCGCCGTGCGCAAGGCGGTGATCCTCGTGCTGCTCGCCGCGGCATGGGAGATCTACGCGCGCTGGCTCAACAACCCTTTGCTGTTCCCGACGTTCGGCGTCACCGTCGAGGCGTTCTTCGAGGCGATCGCCAACGGGCAGCTGCCGGCGCGGGCCTGGACCTCGCTCAAGGTGCTGCTGCTGGGCTACGGCGCCGGCATCGCCTGCGCTGCGGTGCTGACCATCGTCGCGATCACCACGCGGGTCGGCACCGACCTGCTCGAGCTCCTGACGTCGATGTTCAACCCGCTGCCGGCGATCGCGCTCTTGCCGCTGGCGCTGATCTGGTTCGGGCTGGGCGCCGGCAGCATCGTGTTCGTGCTCGTGCACTCGGTGCTGTGGGCGGTCGCGCTCAACACGCACTCGGGCTTCCTGTCGGTGTCGAACACGCTGCGGATGGTCGGCCGCAACTGCGGCCTGACCGGGCTCGCCTACGTGGGACGCATCCTGATCCCGGCGGCGTTTCCCAGCATCCTCACCGGCCTCAAGATCGGCTGGGCGTTCGCATGGCGGACGCTGATCGCCGCCGAGCTGGTGTTCGGCGTGTCGTCGGGCTCCGGCGGGCTCGGCTGGTTCATCTACGAGAACAAGAACCAGCTCGAGATTCCCGCGGTGTTCGCCGGGCTCTTCACCGTCATCCTGATCGGCCTCGCCGTCGAGAACGTGGTGTTCCGCACGATCGAGGCGCGGACCGTCCGGCGGTGGGGCATGCAGCATTAGCCAACCCTCAAGGAAGACCCATGGACGTCCACCTGCCGCCCGCGAGCTATCCGCGGTTTCACCTCGCGTTCCCCGTCACCGACCTCGTCGCGGCGCGCGCCTTCTACGGCGAATTCCTCGGCTGCGCCGAGGGGCGCACGTCGGACGACTGGGTCGACTTCGACTTCTTCGGCCACCAGATCGTCGCGCACAAGGTCGCCGGCGCGCAGATGGCGGACGCGCGCAGCCTGGTCGACGGCGACAGCGTGCCGGTGCGGCACTTCGGCGTGATCCTCGAACTGCCGGCGTGGGACGCGCTCGCGGCGAAGCTCCGCGCCGCGGGCACCCGGTTCATCATCGAGCCGCACACCCGCTTCAAGGGCCTGCCGGGCGAGCAGGCGACGATGTTCTTCCTCGATCCGTTCGGCAACGCGCTCGAGTTCAAGGCCTTCGCCGACATGAACCAGCTCTTTGCCAAGAACCCCTGACCCGGAAGCCGCCATGCAAGTCGTCATCAGTGAATTCATGGACGGCGCCGCGGTCGCGCGCGTCGCCGCGGCGCATCCCACCCTCTACGACAAGGATCTCGTCGACCGGCGAACCGAGCTGGTCGCGGCGCTGGCCGATGCGCGCGCGCTGATCGTGCGCAACCGTACCGCGGTCGACGCCGCGCTGCTCGCCGCGGCGCCGCGGCTGGCGGTGATCGGCCGGCTCGGCGTGGGGCTCGACAACATCGACGTCGCCGCCTGCGCCGCCCGCGGCATCGAGGTCATCCCTGCCACCGGCGCCAACGCGCTGGCGGTGGCGGAGTATGTGATCTGCACCGCGATGCTGCTGCTGCGCGGCGCCTACGGATCGACCGCCGCCGTCGCGGCGGGCGCCTGGCCGCGCGCCGCGCTGTCCGGGGGCCGTGAAACGGCCGGCAGGACGATGGGCATCGTCGGCTTCGGCGGCATCGGGCGCCGGGTCGCGGCGCTGGCACGCGGCCTCGGCATGCGCGTGATCGGCTGCGACACGGACCTCGACGCGACGTCGCCGGCGTGGACTGCAGCAGGAACGACGCCGCGATCGTTTGCCGAGGTGCTCGCGGAGGCCGACGTCGTGACGCTGCACGTGCCGCTCACCGCCGCAACCCGCGGGCTGCTCGACGCGGCGCGCCTCGCGCTGATGAAGCCGGACGCGATCCTGATCAACACCGCGCGCGGCGGCATCGTCGACGAGGCGGCGCTGGCGGCGGCGCTCGCCGCCGGCCGGCTTGGCGGCGCGGCGATCGACGTGTTCGCCGACGAGCCGCTCGCGGCCGGCTCGCCGCTCGCCGGCTGCCCTAACCTGGTCCTGACGCCGCACGTTGCCGGCGTCACGCTGGAATCCAACGTGCGCGTGTCGACGCTGGTCGCCGACAAGGTGCTGGCGTCGCTGGCGGGGGTGGACTGATGGCGCCGCCGAACGTTTCCCTCGCGGCATTGCGCGACCTTGCGGTGCGCGCGCTCGAGAAGAGCGGCGCCAACCCCGGCATGGCGCGCACCACCGCCGACGCGCTCGTCGCCGCCGACGCGCAGGGCCTGCCTTCGCACGGCGTGGCGCGCATCCCGCAGTACGCGACGCACCTGAAGAACGGCCGCGCCGACGGCAGCGCGCGCCCGGAGATCGTCGGTGGGCGGGGCGGCGCGGCGCTCGTCGACGCCAGGTCCGGCCTCGCGTTTCCCGCGTGCGCGCTGGCCGTCGCCACCGCGATCGCGCGGGCGCGCGAGTTCGGCGTGGCGTTCGTCGGCATCACCAACAGCCATCACTTCGGCGTTGCCGCGCTTCACCTCGAGGCCGTCGGCGCCGCCGGGCTCGTCGGCCTCGCCTTCAGCAACTCGCCGGCCGCGATGCCGGCCGCGGGCGGCGCGCGGCCGCTGTTCGGCACCAATCCGGTCGCCGCGGTCTTCCCTCGCGGCAGCGGCGCGCCGCTGTCGATCGACCTGTCGCTGTCGGAGGTCGCGCGCGGCAAGCTGATGGTCGCGGCGCGCGAAGGCAAGCCGATACCGCTCGGCTGGGCGCTCGACCGGGACGGGCGGCCGACCACCGATCCGAAGGCCGGCCTCGAAGGCTCGATGCTGCCCGTCGGCGGCACCAAGGGCGCGATGCTGGCACTCGTCGTCGAGTTGCTGGTGACGGCGCTGACCGGCGCGGCGCTGGGGTTCGAGGCGAGCTCGTTCTTCGTCGACGAGGGCAACCGGCCGCGCCTGGGCCAGGCATTCCTGGTGATCGATCCCGATGCGCTGGCCGGCCATGGCGCCTACGTGGCGCGGGTCGAGACGCTGATCGGCGCGATGCTGGCGGAAGAGGGCGTGCGCCTGCCCGGCAGCCGCCGCCGCGATCTCGCCGCCGCCGCGGCGCGCGACGGCGTGGCGGTCCCCGCCGCGCTGCTGGCACAACTGGAGGCGCTGGCGCAATGAGTTCGCCTGGCTGCCCCAAGCGCGAATGCCCGAGTGCGGGGCACGAAGGCAGGCCGCCAGGCGCGCCGGGCCGCCGGCGATGACGACGGCGATGATCCGGCGTCCCACCGTGCTGCTGCTCAATGCGGCGCACGCGCTCGACCACATGTTCCTGCTTATCTTCGCCACGGCCGTGGTCGCGATCGCCGCCGATTTCGGGCTGCCGGACTGGGAGAGCCTGATGCCCTACGGCGTCGGGGCGTTCATGCTGTTCGGTATCGGCGCGCTGCCTGCCGGCCGCCTCGGCGACCTGTGGGGGCGTCGGCGGATGATGCTGGTGTTCTACTTCGGCATGGCCGCCTCGTCGCTGCTCGTGGCGGTCACGCAGACGCCGTGGCAGCTGGCACTCGCGCTGACCGTGATGGGCGCGTTCTCGTCGATCTATCATCCGGTGGGCATCCCGATGCTGCTCCGCGGCGCCACGCGCCCGGGCCTCACGATCGGGTTCAGCGGACTCGCCGGGAACCTGGGCGTCGCGTTCGCGGCGATCACCACCGGCTTCCTCGTCAAGTATGTCGGCTGGCGCGCCGCGTTCGCGGTTCCGGCCGTGGTTGCGGTTGCCTGCGGGATCGCGTTCGCGCGCGTCGCGCCGGCCGAGAGCGAGCCGCCGGCGCGCCGCGCCGCCACGGAGGCGACGCATGCCAAGGGGACGCTGACGCGGATCTTCCTCGTGATGACGATCGCGGCGATCTCCGCCAGCCTGCTGTTCAACCTCACGACCAACGGCAACGGCCAGCTGCTCCGCGAGCGCTTCGCCGGCATCACCACCGACCCGGCGCTGCTCGGCGTGCTGCTAGCCGGGGTCTATGTCGCCGCGGCGTTCGCGCAGGTCGCCGTGGGCCTGCTGATCGACCGCTTTCCGCTGAAGGCGCTGTACCTCGGCATCGTGTTCCTGCAGGCGCCGCTGTTCGTCGCGGCGGCGTGGGCCTCCGGCTGGACGCTCTACGTGCTGCAGATCGCGTTCATGGTCGCGGTTTTCGGCGCCATACCGTTCACCGACGCGATCATCGTGCGCTTCGTCGACGACCGGATGCGTTCGCGCGTGTCGGGGATGCGGTTCGCGGTGTCGTTCGGCGTCAGTTCAGCCGCCGTCTGGGGGCTGGGCCCGATCGTCAAGAGCTCCGGCTTCGACACGCTGCTGCTGATGATGGCGGGCATCGCGGCCGTCACGCTGCTTGCCGTGATGGCGCTGCCGCCGGTGGCGCGGCGGCCGACCGTGGGCCCCCTTACCGATGCAACGCCGCCGCGATCGCCTCGCGCAGCGGATTGAAGACGCCGGGCGCCGCCGCGATCACCTCGTTCGTCCGCTGGAATTCGGCGCCGCCCGCGAAGTCGCCGATCCGACCGCCGGCCTCGCGCACGATCAGCGCGCCGGCCGCGAGTTCCCAGGGCTGGACGCGCATCATCCAGAAGCCGTCGTGCCGGCCGGCCGCGAGGTAGGCGAGATCGAGCGCGCAGCTGCCCGCGCGGCGGATGCCCTCGCAGCGGGGCAGCAGATGGTTCAGCACCGGCAGGTAGGCGGGCATCTCGGGCGCGGTGCGGTTCGGGAACGCCGTGCCGATCAGCGCGGTCTCCAGCGCCGCGCAGGTCGACACGCGGATCGGCGCGCCGTTGCAAAGCGCGCCCTTGCCGCGAATCGCCATGAACAGCTCGTCGTGCACCGGGTCGAGGACCACCGCGTGCGTGATCTCCGGCCCGTGGGTCAATGCGATCGACACCGCGTAGTACGGATAGCCGTGGATGAAATTGGCCTTGCCGTCCACCGCGTCGATGATCCACCGGTACGCGGCGGCGTTGGGCGGCAGCGCGGTGCCGAGCGTCTCGCCGGTCTCCTCGCCCAGGATCGCGTGCGCCGGGAAGGCCGCGCGCAGCGTCGCGATGATCCCGTTCTCGGCGTCGGTGTCGGCCGACAGCGCGATGCCTGCCTGTTCCTTCGCGTGCGAGGGCAGCCGGCGCAGGTCGCGCGCGGCATCTTGCAGCACCGAGCTCGCGCGCCGCGCCGCGCGCACTGCGACGGCCATGATGGGATCGGTGTTCATCGGGTTGCCTCGGAAGTCACTTGGAGCCGCCGTTCAGTTCCTCCTGCTCCAGCGTCAGGTAGGTGCCGTAGGCGTTGATCCGGTTCGCGGCCGCGAAGGCCGGCAGCGCGGCGTAGCGCGACCAGTCGGTCCGCCGGTAGGCCTCGTCGAAGGGTTCCATCTCGCGCACCGCGCGGCCCATCGTCGCCCGAAGGTAGGCGAGGTAGTCGCGCGTCAGCGCGAGGTCCTTCGCGGCATCTTTCGACGCCGGGCCGTGGCCCGGGACCATGACGGCAGGCTGCAGCGCGATGATGCGATCCATCGCTGCGAGCCAGCCGCGGCTGTCGGCGCTGCCGACGAACGGCACGCGGCCGGAGAACACGAGGTCGCCGGCGAAGAGCGCGCGATCCTCGACGACGTAGAGCAGGATGTCCTCCGGCGTATGCGCGCCGGCGGAATGGACGAGGCGGAACGTGAGCCCGCCGAACCGGAAGTCGGTGTCGCCGTCGATCAGGAACGTCGGCGGTACCACGCGCGTGCGCTCGTCGACCCACGGCGCAAGTTCGGTCCGCCGCTGCGCGAGGCGCTCCGTCGCCTGGCTCGACGCGAGGTATTCGGTCGCCCGGCGCTGTGCCCAGATTTCGACCCCGGGGCCGGCGAGCGCCTGCAGGCCGTAGAAGTGGTCGGCGTGATAGTGCGACACGATCACGCGGCGGATCGGTTGCGGCGTCACCTTCGCGATCGCGGCCTTCATCGCCGCGCCCAGCGCCGGCGTCCCCAGCGCGTCGAAGACGATCACGCCGGCATCGGTGACGACGAATCCCGCGTTCGACATGAAGCCGCGGTTCTCCGCGGTGGCCATGCCCGGCTCGCCTTCGAAGAACCAGCAGTGCGGCGACACCTGTTGCGGCACCAGCGCGATATCGGCGGCGGCATGGGCTGCGCCGGCCGCCGCCAGCATCGAGGCTGCCGCGGCGAGCGCGCGCGCGCCGGCGCGGGCGAACGTCGGCCACCGGGAGCAGGCTGCATTCATGGCTTCGATTGTAACGCCACATCGGCGGCGCTACTCCGGGCGACACGACGTCGGCGCCGCCCTTGTCGGCAGTGGCGCGCGGCCCTTTCAGTGCCGCCGCGCGAGCGTCGCGGAAATGTCGGCATGCGCCGCCCGCCAGCAGGGCAGGAGCGCCGCGAGTGCCGCGGCGACGAGCGCCGGCACCAGCAACCAGAGCTCGCCGGTGGCGAAGACGCGGCCCGAGAGCGCGAGGCTGTCCTGCACCGGCAGCCACAGCACGAGGAGCCCGACGAGGCCGTGCGCCAGCAACAGGCCGACGAGACCGCCGGCGAGCGCGAGCAGCAGCGCCTCGGCCATCAGCATCACCGCGATCGTCGCCGGGCGCGCGCCGAGCGTGCGCAGCACGGCGATGTCGTAGCTGCGCTCGTTCAACGCGTGGTAGAGCGCGATGAACAGCGACAGCGCCGCGGTGGCCAGCACCACCGCGCCGAACGCGCGGATCACGTTGGCACCGGCGCCGATCATCCGGAAGAGCCGCGCCGATTCCTGCGCGGGGGACGCGGCCTGCAGCGCGGTGCCGGCATTGATGCGGCGCGGCAGCGACACCGCCGCGAGCGGCGTCGCATAGCGGATGAGCAGCAGCGTCACCTCGCGGTCGTCGTGCGCGAGGTCCTGCGGGCCGCTCGCGCCCGCCGCCTCGGCAGGGGGCGGATGCGCCGCGTGGACGCGCCACACGCTCTCGAGGTCGACCAGCACCAGGCGGTCCAGCACGCTGCCCGTCGGCTGCAGCACGCCGGTCACGGTGTAGCCTGCCGCGGCGTGCGCGGCGCCGCCCGCGCCGAGGCCGTGCGTGCCCGCGAAGGTGGCGCCGGTGCGAAGGCCCGTTTGCGCGGCGACAGCGGCGCCCAGCACCGCCTGCATCGGCGCGTTCCAGCCGCTGCCGGCGGCATACGTCCCGGCGTACAGCGGGACGTAGTCCGGCGTCGTGCCGACGATCCGGAAGCCGCCGACGCTGTCCCCCAGCGACAGGGGTATCACGGCGCGCACCTGCGGGTCGCGCGCAAGGTCCGCGGCGGCCTGCAGCGGGATGTTGCCGGTCGGCGCATCGAGGTGGAAGATGCCGGCGAGGATCAGCTGCATCGGGCTGCCCTTCGCGCCGACAACGAGGTCGATGCCGCGGACGTTGCGCTGGAGACTGTCGGCGATCCCGCCGTCGACGATGCGGACGAAGCCGATCGTGGCGACGCCGAGCGCCAGCAGCAGCACGTTGAGGAGCGTCCCCAGTGGCCGCGCGCGCAGGTAGCGCCACGCGAGTTGGAGGACGTTCATCCTCGGCCCCCCGCGCCGGTCGCCGGCAACGCGAGGTGGCGCAGGATCCGCGACTTCAGCCGGCCGTCGTGGGTGGCGATCACTAGCGCCGCGCCGTACTGCCGGGCCGCACCCAGCAGCAGCCCGGTGACGGCGGCGCAGGCGTCGTCGTCGAGGCTCGACGTCGGCTCGTCGGCCAGCACCAGCCGCGGCCGGTTGACGAGCGCGCGGGCGATCGCGACGCGCTGCTGCTCGCCCGCCGACATCTGGTGCGGCCATGCGCCGGCGCGGTCGGCGACGCCGAGCGCATCGAGCGCCGTCCGCGCGGCGGCGCGATCGGCCGGCGTGCCGGCCATCGTCTGCGCGACCAGCAGGTTCTCCATCGCGGTCAGCGCGGGCAGCAGGTGGAACTGCTGCAGCACGATGCCGATGCGGCGCCCGCGAAACCGGTCGCGCGCGGCACCCGCGAGCGCGCCCATGTCCTGGCCGTCGACGGCGATCGTGCCCTGCCGCGGGCGCAGCAGGCCGGCGATCAGGTGCAGCAGCGTGGTCTTGCCGCAGCCGGAGGGACCCGTGACCAGCACTTCGCCGCCGGCGGGGACGACGAAGTCATCGAGCGCCAGCGCGTCGTTGCCGCCGCGATAGGCGAAGCGCAAGCCCTGCACGCGCACCGCGGCGCCGGGAGCGGCAACGTCATCGTCGCCTGCGGGTGCGGGAGCGCGCGGGAGGGCCATCGGCAGCGGAACTCGCACCTGCGGTCGGCGGGTGGCGCGCCGTGCCCGCCGGCGCTAGCGCTTGACCGGCCTGCCGGCCGGCGCCGCGGCCTTCGCGGCAACGGCATCGGTCAGCCGGTAGAGGACACCCTCGTCGGCGTCCTTCGCCACGTCGAACCGGCCGGTGAAAAGGACCGGCCCGGTGCCCGGCTTCACCGGCGTTCGCGCCACCACCTCGACCAGCGCCTCGGGGCCCGCGGGCATGCAGAACGGGCATTCGGGCGGCACCGCGGACAGCAGGAACCGCTTCTGCGCGGGCGCGGCGTCGAGCGGGACAATGAAGCCCTCGACGGTGACGATGCCGTGATCGAGCGCGAGGATCTCCGGCGCAAACTCGGGCACGAGATTGATTCCCTTGCGCACCATCTCCACCCTCGCCAGCGTGCGCCAGGCGACGACGCCGTCGCGTTCGGGCAGCACTTCGCTCGAGTAGGCCGTCGCGCTGGGCAGCGACGATGCCGGGTGGCCGGGGGGGGAGGCTGTCGTTGCCGCGACCGCAGCGCAGGGCACGGCTGCACCGAGCGCCAGCATCGTCGCCAGCATCGCCGTCCGCACCACCGTGTCGCTGCGCAATTCGATCGCCTGCCGTCAGTGTTCCCGTCTCCGATTATACGCAGGGCGAGCGGCCGCGCCGGACGCGGCCCGCGCGGCTCGCCGCTTGAAATCCGGCGGCGGCGAACCCAACTGAGGATTGCCGCCGGAACGCCCCGGCGCGCCGCTTCGCATCGCCCCGCGTCGCGTGCATCGCGCCGGGTTTTCCACCCCACCTCGGGACGCACGCCCTTGCTGCTCCTCGCCGTTGCTGCCGTCGCACTTCTTTTCATCGCCTGGGTCGTCGGCGAGCCCTGGCTGTGCGAACGCCGGCGCGCGCGCCTGCGTGGCGCGCGTTTTCCGGCCGAGTGGCGCGCGATCCTGCGGCGCCGGATGCCGCTCTACCGCCGCCTGCCGCACGACCTGCAGCGGCAGCTGAAGGAGCGCATCCAGGTCTTCGTGGCCGAGACGAATTTCATCGGCTGCGCCGGGCAGGAGATCACCGACGACATCCGCGTCACGATTGCGGCGCAGGCGTCCCTGTTGCGGCTCAACCGCCGGGACGGGCATTTTCCGAACCTGCGGCAGGTGCTGGTGTACCCCGGCGCCTTCGTCGTCGACTGCATTCGCACGGATGGTGCGGGTGTCCTGCGGGAACAGCGGCAGGTGCTGTCCGGCGAGTCGTGGACGCAGGGGCAGGTCGTGCTGTCGTGGGACGACGTGGTCGCGGGCGCCGCGGTGCCCGACGACGGGCGCAACGTCGTCATTCACGAGTTCGCGCACCAGCTCGACCAGGAAAAGGGCCACGCCAACGGCGCGCCAGGCCTCACTGGACTGCCTTCGCGCTCCGCGCGCCGGCGTTCGCCCTCGGGACGGCCCGTCGGGCTCACGCGCCGCGACGCGTACCGGAGCTGGTCGGCCGCGATGCGCGCCGGCTACGCTGCGCTGCAGGCGGACGCGCTGCGGCAGCGGCCTTCGCTGCTGTCGCACTATGGCGCGACCGACCCCGCGGAGTTCTTCGCCGTGGCCTCGGAGGTGTTCTTCGAGCAGGCGCAGGCGATGGCCGACACGCATCCGGACCTGTACCGCGAGCTGGCGGCGTTCTATCGCGTCGATCCGGCGTCCTGGTAGCCGCCTGCGTTCCTGTCGCCCTGCCCGCGCGCTGCGTTCAGTGCGCGCCGCCGGCGTCGGCCGGCGCGTCGGCGCGCGGCGGCCGCGTCAGCCACAGGAGCGGCACCAGCAGCAGGAAGATGATCGCCGACGCGTAGAAGATGTCGTCGGCAGCCAGCGTATAGGCCTGCGCGTTGATCATCCGGTCCACCATCGCGAGCGCTTGCGTGCTGTCGAGCCCGGAGCCCTGCAAGCCGCCGAGGATCTGCGTCGCAGCCGGGTTGTTGTGGTTGATCGACTCGGCGAGCTGCGCGTGGTGGAGCACGGCGCGGCTTTCCCACAGCGTGGTCGAGATCGACGTGCCGAACGCGCCGGCCGTGATCCGGGCGAAGTTGGAGAGGCCCGACGCGCTGGCGATGCGCTCCGGCGGCAGCCCCGACAGCGTGATCGACACCAGCGGGATGAAGAAGCAGGCGACCGCCGCGCCCTGCAGGATCGTCGGAACCATCAGCGTGCCGATGTCGACCTGCGTGTTGAACTGCGCGCGCATGTAGCTGATCAGCGCGAACAGCAGGAACGCGGCGGTCGCGATCCGGCGCGGATCGACGCGGCCGATCGACTTGCCGACGAGCGGGGTGATCAGGATCGCGAGCAGCCCGACGGGAGCGAGCACGTAGCCCGCGTCGGTCGCCGTGTAGCCCATCTGCGTCTGCAGCCAAAGCGGCAGCAGCACGATGCTGCCGAAGAAGAGGCCGTAGCCGATGGAAATCGACAGCGTGCCCATCGCGAAGTTGCGCCGCGCGAAGAGGCGCAGGTCGACCACCGGATGGTCGTCGGTGAGCTCCCAGATCAGGAAGAACACGAAGCCCGTGACGGCGACGATCGCGAGCAGCACGATCTGCGTGCTCGCGAACCAGTCGAGCTCCTTGCCCTTGTCCAGCATGATCTGCAGCGCGGCGATCCACACCACCAGCAGCGCGAGGCCGATGCCGTCGATCGGCAGCTTCTTCACCGGCGTCTCGCGGCTGCGGTAGACGACCCAGGTCGCGTACACGGCGAGGATGCCGACCGGGATGTTGATGAAGAAGATCCACTCCCACGACAGGTTGTCGGAGATCCAGCCGCCCATCAGCGGGCCCGCGACCGGCGCCACCAGCGTGGTCATCGACCACATCGCGAGCGCGGTGCCCGCCTTGGCGCGCGGGTAGCTCGCGAGCAGCAGCGTCTGCGACAGCGGGATCAGCGGGCCGGCGCAGAGCCCCTGCAGCACGCGGAACGCGATCAGCGTCTCGATGTTGGGGGCGAGGCCGCACAGCCACGACGCCAGCACGAACAGCGCGGTGGCCAGCGTGAACAGGCGGACGGCGCCGAAGCGCTGCGTGAGCCAGCCGGTGAGCGGCACCGCGATGGCGTTGGCGACCGCGAACGACGTGATGACCCACGTGCCCTGCGTGGTGGAAACGCCCATGTCGCCCGAGATCGCCGGGATCGACACGTTCGCGATCGACGTGTCGAGCACCACCATGAACGTCGCCGTCGACAGCGCGAGGGTGCCCGCGACCAGCAGCGCGCCGGACAGCGGCGGGTGCGCCGGTGCCGCGGCGGGTGGCGGGGATGCGGGCGCGGCGGCGCCGCCGGCGGTGGTCGTGGCCATGCGGCGTGCGGGTCAGCGCCGACCGCGGGTGGCGATGCCGCTCAAAGCGGCGCGCCGGCCCGGGCCTTCGTGGCGGCCTGCGCCGCCGGCGTCCCGGCGGGTGCGGTCGCCACCGGTTTCGCCGCGAGGGCCGGTGCCTTGGCGCCCGCGCCGCGCTGCGTGCCCAGGTTGGCGGCGATCGTCTGCCGCACCAGGGCCTCGGCTTCCTCGGCGTCGTGGTTGAACGCCGTCGTGGTGTACGCGGCAGTGGTGCGCGGCGCCGCGGCGAGGCTGCTGCCGCCGGCGTCGGCGACGTCGACCTCGACGTACATCGACAGGCCCACGCGCAATGGATGCTCGGCCAGCTGCTTCGGATCGAGCGCGATGCGAACGGGAATGCGCTGGACGACCTTGATCCAGTTGCCGGTGGCGTTCTGCGCCGGCAGCAGCGCGAACGCGCCGCCGGTGCCGACGCCGAGCCCGGCGATCCTGCCGTCGTAGGCGACCGCGCTGCCGTAGGCGTCGGCGGTCAGGCGCACGGGCTGGCCGATCCGCATCCGGCGCAGCTGCACTTCCTTGAAGTTGGCGTCGACCCATACCTGGTCGAGCGGGATGATCGACATCAGCGGCGCGCCCGGCGCCACGCGCTGCCCCAGCTGCGCGGTGCGCTTCGCCACGTAGCCCGACACGGGCGCCGGCAGCTCGGCCCGCGCATAGGCGAGGTAGGCTTCGCGCACCTTGGCCGCCGCGCGCTCGACGGTCGGGTGCTTCTCCACCGACGTGCCCTCGGTCAGCGACTCGCCGGTCGCGAGCTGCTGCTTCGCCGCGATCACCGCGGCCTCGGCGGCCGCCACCGCCGCCTGCGCGTTGGTGACGCCGGAGCGCGCGTGGTTCATCTCCTCGCCGCTGACGGCGCCGGATTCCTGCAGCGACTGCCGCCGCTTGAGGTCGTCCTCGGTGCGCGAGAGCTCGGCCCGGGCGCGCGACACCTCGGCCTCGCGCTGCGCGATGTTCGCGGTCCACGTCGTGTTGCCGACGTAAAGCGTGCGCACCTCGCGCACCGTCTGCGCCAGCGCGGCCTGCGCCTGCGCGAGCGCCACCTCGGCGTCGGCGCGGTCGAGCGTGACGAGCGTCTGCCCCGCCTTGACGAAGTCGGTGTCGTCGGCGTTGACCGACACGACGGTGCCGGCCACCTGCGGCGTGATCGGCACGAGGTTGCCCTGCACGTAGGCGTCGTCGGTGTGTTCGAAGTTGCGCAGGTACTTCGCCCAGTACGCGGCGTAGGCGAGACCGGCGGCCGCGAACACGGCCAGCGCGATCAGCAGCAGCCGCCGTCGCTTCGCATTGCGCCGGAGAGGGGCGGGGGTGAGCACGGCCATGGCGGAGTCCTTCGGGGGCGGAGCGGGCGAGGCCGGCTTCTAGCGCGCGGACGTCGCCGCCGGCGCGGTCGATGCGTGGGTCGGCGCGGGGATAGGCGCGGCATCGGCGAAGCCGCCGCCCAGCGCGCGTGCGAGGTTGACGTCGAGTTCGAACCGGCGCGCCCTGAGGTCGGCATCGAGCCGGTCCTGGACGAGCTGCTGCGTCTGCGCGGTCAGCACCGACAGGTAGTTGCCGAGCCCGGCCTTGTAGCGGATCACGGCGAGGTTGTACGCGTCGGTGGTCGCGTCGCGGGCGCGCGCCTGCTCCACGGTGACGCGGGCGAGGCCGTTGATCGACGCCAGCGCCGCGGCGACGTCGCGCACGGCGTCGATCACCGCCTGGTCGTAGGCGCTCACCGCGAGGTCGGCGTCGGCCTCGCGGCCGCGCAGGTTGGCGTTGAGCCGCCCGCCCTCGAAGATCGGCAGGCGGATCGCCGGGCCGATGCCCGCGACGCCGCTGGCGGCGGTGAAAAGCTTGGTGACGCCGATCGACGCGATGCCGGCGAACGCGACGAGGTTGATGTTCGGGTAGAACTGCGCGCGCGCCACCGCAATGTCGCTGCGGGTCGCGTCGACGCGCCAGCGCGACGCGACGATCTCGGGCCGGCGCCCGACGAGGTCGACCGGGATGGATGCAGGCAGCGTGGTCGACGGCGCGGCGAGGTGCGGGTTGGCCACCAGCATGTCGCCGCGCTGCGGACCGGCACCGACCAGCGCCGCGATCTCGATCCGCGTGCCGGCGATCGCCTCCTCGTACTGCGCGAGCTCGGTGCGCACGGTGGCTAGCGCGGCTTCCGCCTGCTTCACCTCGACCCTCGTGTCGAGACCCGCCTCGAAGCGCTGCGCGGTGAGTCGCACGACGTCCTCGCGCTGGACGATGGCCGCGCGCGACACCTCGCGCTGCGCGAACAGGCGCTGCAGGTTGAAGTAGGCGCGCGCGATGCCCGTCGTCAGCACCAGCCTGGCGGTCTCGGCGTCGGCGGCGGCGGCCTGCGCCTGCGACAGCGCGGCGTCGAGCGCGGCGCCGTACTTGTTCCAGAAGTCGAATTCGTAGGTGAAGTCGAGCGTCAGCCGGTTGTCGCTGTTCCAGCTGCCGGCGTACGGCGGCGGGTAGACGTAGTGCTCGGAGTAGCGCTGGTAGAGCGACGTCGCGTTGCCGTTGACGCTGGGCAGCAGCGCGGCGCGCGCGACGCCCGCCGCCGCATTTGCGCGCGCGATCCGGGCGCGGGCGGCCTGCAGCGTCGGCGCGCCCCTGAGACCGTCGGCGACCAGCGCGTCGAGCGCAGGATCGCCGTAGCGGCGCCACCACTCGTCGCTGGGCCAGTCGATCGGCGCGGCGGTCGCGCCCAGCGCGGCGATGTCGACCGGCGTCGCAGCCGGCGGGCTGCGGTCGAAGCTCGCGCAGCCGGCGACGATCGCGGCCGCCGCCAAGGCCGCGGCGATGTGGCGCGCGGGGCGGGCGAACGATCGGCCGCAGCGCATGCGCCACCGTGCCGCCGGCACCTGCGCCTCGGAGTCAGCGGCCCGCGGCATTGTCCAGCATCCGCCGGGTCAGCGTCTTGAACGTCTCGAGCTCCTCGGCGCTGAAGCCGCGCAGCATCCCGTTCAGCACGCGCGACAGGTTGTAGGGGATCTTCTCGCAGAGACGCCGGCCGGCGGCGGTGAGCTTCAGCCGGACGACCCGCCGGTCGTCGGGGCAGCGTTCGCGGCGCAGCATCCCCTTCGCCTCGAGCCGGTCGAGCATCCGGGTCATCGCGCCGGTGTCGACGCAGCCGGCGCGGGCGAGTTCCGCGGCCGTGCCGCCCAGGCCCTTGTCGATCATCAGCAGCGGGCCCCACTGCACGCCGGTGAGGTCGTGCTCGGCCATCTCGGCGTCGATCGCGCGGTCCATCTGGATGCGCAGCTGGCGCAGCAGGAAGCCGATACTCTCGTCCACGCAGTAGTCGTCGCCGCGATAGAACGAGGGATCGCCCGGGCGGGACGACGCGGGGGCCTTCGCGCGAGGGTTTGCTGCCATGGCAGCAAGTTACTTGCCTAGGCAGTCAATGTCAAGGCATGGATATCGGGTATGGATATCGTGGGCATGGCGCGGGCGCCGGCACGGGATGCAACAGGCGCGCCGAACCCGTCTCGAACCGCAGGACCCGCAGCCCGGGTTGAGCGCCCGCGAAACCCGGGCTACGAAATACGGGACTGCGATCAGCGCCGGCCGCCGCCGCGGAAGCCGCCGCCGCCGAAGCCGCCACTTCCGCCGAAGCGGCCACCCCAGCCGCCGCCGCCGCCAAAGCGGTCGCCGCCGCCGAAGCCGCCGGGGCTGCTGGACGCGCCGCCCCAGCGGTCGTCGCCGGTGCTGCGCGCCTGCGATTCCCGGTCCGCCCACGACGAGTCGCCGGAGGCGCTGCCCCAGCCGCTCGACGAGTGCTGCTGCCAGCCGTCGCCGGTATTCTTGTAGACGTTGCCGTTGACGTCGGCGTAGTGGTTGTTGCCGGCCGACGCGGTGCCCCAGGTGTTGGTCTTGCCGGTGTTGGCGTTGTACGTGGATCCGCCGCCGACGTGCGCGTTGCCGTCGGGGCCCGCTGTCGTCGCGCCGGCGCGGTCGTAGGTGCTGCCGCCGGCGGTCGTGCCCGACACCGCCGAGCCGGTCGAGCGCTGGCCCGAGTACACGTTGTAGTTGCTGCCCCGCGCGACGTTGGCGGAACCGCCGGCCGCGGTGTTCGCGGTGCGGTCGTAGCCGCGCGACGCGTTGCCGGTGTTGGCGTTGTACTGGCGGCCGGCGTCATAGGTGCCCGATGTTCCCGTGCGGCTGTTGTAGTAGCTGCCACCCGCGGTCGTGCCGGCGACGCCGCCGCCCGCGTACCACGAGCGCGTGCCCGAATAGGTGGTCGCGCCCCAGTGTCCGTACACGTTGGCGCTGGCCGACGCGCAGCAGCCGTAGCCGCCGCCCCAGTACGCCGGGTAGTAGTACGCGCCGCCCCAGTAGGGCTCCATCCACGCAGCGGTCGCGAGGCCCACCGCGAAGCCGTACGAATAGCCGACCCACGGGTTGTACACGGGTGCCGCGGCGACGCCGTAGGTGTACGGCGGCGGGTACCACGCGCCGCCGATCCAGGGCGTGTACGCATAGCCCGTGCCGTAGACGACCGTGCCGTAGGGCGAGACGACGGTGCCGAGGTAGCCCGGCGTGTAGCCGACGTAGACGTACTCCGGCGTGGCCTCGTAGATCTTCGCGTAGGTCACGTAGTAGATCGGCGAGCTGGGCGGGATCGTGTAGATCACCGTCGGCACCGACGTCGCGACGGTCCACGGCCCGGTCAGCTGCGACGCGGTGAACCAGACGCCGGCCTCGACCGCGTACAGCGCGCCGGGCGCCACCTGGATGATCGGCGACGATGCGTTGGCGATGTAGGTGAGCGACGTCCCGGCGACCGGCTGGTACGACGGCGGGCCGTCGAGGTTGGGCGTGAACTTCGGCCCGTTCTTCAGCGGCACGGTGGCCGTCTGCGGGATCGAGTTCTCGATCACGGCTTCCTGCGCCTGCGGCGTGCCGGCCACCGTCGGCAGCACCGCGCCCGCGAGCGACTGCGGCGGGATCTTCGCGAAATCGGGCGGCAGCTGGTCGCTCGCGACGAACGTCCACGGGCCGGTCAGCGCGGGGCCGGTGAACCAACGGCCGGCGAGCAGCGCGTAGTACTGGTTGCTGGCGGTGCTGATCAGCACGTCGCTGGTGGTGTTCGACGCCCACAGCAGTTGCGTGCCGACCAGCGGCACGAAATCGGGCTGGCCCTTGAATACCAGCAGCTCGGTCGGCACCTGGCTCGTGTAGATCGCCGGCACGCCGTTGGCCAGCGAGGGCTTCGGGTTCGCGTTGGGCCCGCCCGCAAGGAGGTCGACGGTGCCCGCCTTCGACAGCGTCGCCGCGATCGCGTTGGCATCCTTCAACTCGAACGGCCCCATGAACACCTGCGACCACGGCCCGTTGATCGTGTCGGCCGAGAGCCAGCCGTCGTACACGTGCATGTAGAAGCTGTTGCCGAAGCCGCCCTTCAGGATCAGCGCCCGCGTGTTGATCACCCGCTGGAAGCGCGTGCTGTTGGGCGCGGGCTTCAGCACTGGCGCGCCGTCGATCGGGACCAGGATCGCCGGCACGTAGCTGACGAGGACCTGCGGCGCATTGTTCTGCACGGCGACCGTCGGCGGCTTGATGCCGGAGAGCGCCAGCGACGCGGAGAGGCGATCGAGCGAAATCGTCTTCACGTCGCTCGCCATCTTCTTCTGCAGTTCGGCCGTGTAGCCGGCTCCGCGGTCGGGCAGCGTCGGGAAGTCGGCCTTGGTGATCTTCAGGTTCTCGAACACGACGGTGCGCGTCACACGGTCGACCTGCGTGCGCGCCGTCGCGAACACGACGCCGAACGTCTCTTCCTTGGCGCCGGTCGGCTTGATCGCGAGTGCCGCGCGGAAGTCGATCTGGTTGTCCTGCCACTTGTTGACCTGCGGCTGGTAGACGAGCACCGCGGCGCTGCTGATGCTGATGGCGCGCGGCCACGGGTCGGCGGGCAGCTTGGCGGGGGCCACTGTGGCCGCGGGCGCGGCGGCCGCCTGCGCGCGGACGAGGATCGGAGTGCCGGCGAGCAGCGCGGCGGCGGCGACGGCGAGAAGGGCGGTCGATGGTTTCATCGCGGTTGGCGGGAGTGACAGGGCGGGTTCGGTCGGGCTAGAACTTCCAGTTGAAGTTCGCGGCGAGGAAGATCATGTTGGTGTTGTTGAACGAGCCGATAAGATCGCCCCGGCCGCCCGCGGCAACCGGGACCAGGCTCTTCACACTGGTGTCGAGCGTGCCGCCGTAGACGTACTCGGCGGAGACGCCCCAGTTGAACGTCTTGCTCTCCTCCTTCTGCGCACCGACGCCGAAGCGCCACTGGGCGCCCGACGGCAGCGACGGGCTGATGTTGGCGGTGTCCTGGAGGCTCGAGTCGTAGGCGATGCCGGCGTTGAGCAGCCACGGACCGCTCATCCGGTATTGCGCGCCGGCGGCGACGTGCCAGGTGTCCTTGAAGTCGAGCGCGGTGGTCAGGTTGATCGGATTGCTGGCATCGACGCTGATGCGGACTTCGCCGAAGCGCGACCACTGCTGCCAGCCGACGCTGCCGAGGACTGCCCAGCGGTCGTCGAGCGCGGTGTAGAAGCTGCCGTTGACGCCCTGCGGCACGTTGACGCCGACGTCCAGCGTCGAGTTGAAGAGGCCGCGCGCTTTCAGCAGCGCCTCGAGCCCGGGCGAGATGCCGGAGAATTCGGCCGGCGCCGAGAAGCCGAGCTTGACCTGCGAGGTGTACGTGAGGCCGAAGCGCGTGGTCGCGGAAGGCTCGTACATCACGCCGAGGTTGCCGCCGAAGCCCCATTTGCGGTTGTCGACCTTGAGCTGGCCGTCCGCGCCGACGATGTTGTTGACGGCGACGACGGTCTTGAAGATCCCGTACATCGCGTTGAGGCTCGCGCCGACGGAGACCTGCGGGTTGATCCGGTAGGCGACGGACGGCAGCAGCGACATCCCGAGCAGCGTCGACTCCTGGACGTGGTAGCGGCCGACCCAGCCGGCGTCGTACTTCTGCGCGAGCCCGAAGTTGCCGGTGGCTGCGAAGCCGAGCTTCAGGTCGGGCGAGACGCTGTACGAGTAGAACATGCCGCCGCCCGGGAACCAGCCGACCGGGTTACCGCCGGTGTTGCTGCCCAGTTCCGGCGACGTGCCGGCGCCGATCGAAAAACCGAGGTCCCCATACAGCATCTGCGCGCCGAGGGTCAGTTGCGAACCCTCGAGGCGCGTCATCCCGGCGGGATTGGTGAACACCGTCGAGGCATCCTGCGCGCGCGCGGTGTAGCCGGCCGACGCCAGGCCCACGTCGGTGGTGCCGACCTCGTAGAGCGAAATCCCGCCAGCCTGGGCGGGCACGGCGGACATCAGGGCCGTTCCGGCCAGCGTTGCGGTGACGAGTGCGTACCGTGCGTTCCGGCGGAAGGGCGAGGGCTTCATTCGAGGCTCCTGTCGAAGGGGGGGGTGCGAGGCCGCGGGAGCGTGTCGCCCGCGGCGTCGCCGGCAGCCTCAAATTGTACCGTGGATGACTGGCGCGGGCATCGGGGCGGGGCGAGGGCGGGCGCTGCCGCGCGCCAAGCCCGGCAGGGCGATCGTTGCCCGCCGCTGCCGGCGTCGTAGAATGGTGGCCTTTCCCCTTCACCCTTTACCGGACCCGGATCGCCCGATGGATAGCGTCGACCACGAAGTCCTCAAGCGCTGCGCCGAATGGCTGGATGCCGGCCGGCGCGTCCTGCTCGTCACCGTCGTCCGGACCTGGGGCAGTTCGCCGCGGCCGGAAGGCGCGCTGCTCGCGGTGCGCGACGACGGCCTCGTCGAAGGCTCGGTCTCCGGCGGTTGCATCGAGGACGACCTCATTTCCCGGATCCGCCGCGACGGCCTCACCGCCACCGCCTGCGAGGTCGTCACCTACGGCGTGTCGGCCGACGAGGCACGCCGGTTCGGACTGCCCTGCGGCGGCACGATCGAGCTCGCGCTGGAGCCCCTGGCGGCGCAATCGGGCATCGCCGACCTGCTGGCGGCCATCGGCGCCGGCCGGCTGGTGGCGCGCCGTCTCGACCTCGCCACCGGCGCGGCAACGCTCGCACCGGCCGTCGCGACAGCGGGCCTCACGTTCGACGGAAAGGTGCTGACGACGATCCATGGACCGCGCTACCGGCTGCTCGTGATCGGCGCGTCGCAGCTCTCCAAGTACCTCGCGCAGATGGCGGTGGGGCTCGATTACCAGGTGACGATCTGCGATCCGCGCAGCGAATACACGGAAACCTGGGACGTGCCCGGCGTCACGCTGGTGACGACGATGCCCGACGACACGGTGCAGGCGCAGAAGCCCGACGAGCGCTGCGCGGTGGTTGCGCTGACGCACGATCCGAAGCTCGACGACCTCGCGCTGATGGAGGCGCTGAAGTCGCCGGCGTTCTACGTGGGCGCGCTCGGCTCGCGCGCGAACAACGCGAAGCGGCGCGAGCGGCTCGCGCAGTTCGACCTCACCGCGGAGGAGATCGGCCGCCTGCACGGCCCGATCGGCCTCTACATCGGCAGCCGCACGCCGCCCGAGATCGCGATCTCGATCCTGGCCGAGATCACCGCGGTGAAGAACGGTGTCGCGCTGCCGGACGCCGTGAAGATCGCCGCGGCCAAGGCGCGGATCGAGCC
>CALQLA020000046.1 GCA_943331295.2 Bordetella parapertussis
CCCACGCTCGCGTTGCTCGCTGCCCCCCAAGGGGGAGCACGACTTCCCTTGGGACGGCCCGGCGGGAAGTCGACCGCCCCCACGCTCGCTATGCTCGCTGCCCCCCGAGGGGGAGCAAGACTTCCCTTGGGCCGGCCCGGCGGGAAGTCGACCGCCCCCACGCTCGCGTTGCTCGCTGCCCCCCGAGGGGGAGCATCAGCGCCCTACGGGCGGCCGGGCGGGCGCTGAGATGCTCACCGGACTGCTGTTCCTCGGTTTCTTCGGGCTCGCGCTGGCCGGCGTGCCGCTCATGTACTCGCTGCTCGGCGCGACGGTCGGCGCGATCCTCGTCGCCGGCCTCACGCACCCGCTCGAGACGATCTTCCTGTCCTTCATCGGCGGCGTCGAGCCGTTCATCCTGATCGCGGTGCCGCTGTTCATATTCGCCGGCGAGATCCTCTCCTCGGGCGGCGTGGGGCGGCGGATCGTCGACTTCGCGCGCGCGCTGCTGGGCTTCCTTCCGGGCGGGCTCGGCGTGGTCACCGTGGCGTCGTGCCTGATGTTCGGCGGCGTGTCGGGGTCGGCCATCGCGGATACGGCGGCGATCGGCTCGCTGGTGATCCCGGCGATGGTGCGGCGCGGCTACTCGCGCGCCTTCGCGGCGGCGCTGCTCGCCGTCGCCGGCACGCTGGCGCTGCTGATGCCGCTGTCGATACCGTTCCTCGTCTATGCGTTCATCTCGGGCGTGTCGATGCGCCAGCTGTCGATGGCGGGCATCGTCCCGGCGCTGCTCGCCGCGGCGGCGCTGATGGGCGTGTGCATGTGGCACGGCAGGCGCACCGGCTGCGACAGCGGCGACGGAAGGCTGTCCCTGCGGCAGGTGTGGGCGGCGACGAAGGACGCCGGGCCGGCGCTGCTGATGCCGGTCATCATCGTCGGCGGCATCTGGTCGGGTGTCTTCACCCCGACGGAGTCCGCGGCGGTAGCCGTGGTCTACGGCGTGATCATCTCGCTCACGCTCTACAGGGACATCACCGTGCGCGACCTGCCGCGGCTGCTGGTGAACGCCTTCCAGACCAGCGCGACCGTGATGCTGGTCATCGGCGCCACGGGCGCGCTGGCGTGGCTCATCACCGTCGAGCAGGTTGCCGTCCAGCTCGCCGGCTGGATCCGGGTCGTGGCGACCGAGCCGTGGCAGTTCCTGCTGCTCATCAACGTCGCGCTGCTGCTCCTCGGCGTCTTCATCGAGCCGCTGCCGGCGCTGCTGCTGACCGCGCCGCTGCTGCTGCCGCTCGCGAAGACGTTCGGCGTCGACCTGGTCCATCTCGGCGTGATCATGACGGCTAACCTCGCGATCGCGTTGTATACGCCGCCGGTAGGAGGTACGCTGTTCGTCGCGGCCAAGCTCGCGAAAGCCGGCATCGGCGAGATCACCCGCGCGCTGTGGCCGCTGCTCGCGGCGGCGATCGTGGCATTGTTCATCATCACCTACGTGCCGTCGATGACGACGGTGGTCTGGCGCGTGCTGAACTAGGAGAGGACATGCTGCTCGGATGCATCGCCGACGACTTCACCGGCGCGACGGACCTCGCGAACATGCTGGTGCGCGCCGGCATGCGCACGGTGCAGACGATCGGGATCCCGGGTCCCGGCGGCATCGATGGCGACCCCGATGCCGTGGTGGTGGCGCTGAAGTCGCGGACCCTTCCCGCCGACGAGGCGATCCGCCAGTCGCTCGCCGCGCTCGCGTGGCTGCGGTCGCAGGGCGCGCGCCAGGTCTATTTCAAGTACTGCTCGACGTTCGACTCGACCGCCGACGGCAACATCGGGCCGGTCGCGGAGGCGCTGATGGCCGCGCTCGACACGCGGTTCACGATCGCGTGCCCGGCGTTTCCGGTCAACAAGCGCACGATCTACCTCGGTCACCTGTTCGTCGGCGACGTGCTGCTTTCCGACTCGCCGATGCGCGACCACCCGCTCACGCCGATGCACGACGCCAACCTCGTCCGCGTGCTCTCGCGGCAGGCGAAGGCGCGCGTGGGCCTCGTGCCCTGGCCCGTCGTCAAGCGCGGGGCCGAGGCCATCCGCGCCGAGTTCGCGCGCCTTGCCGCCGAGGGTTGCGGCCACGCCGTCGTCGACGCCATCGAGGACGACGACCTGATGGCGATCGGCGCCGCGTGCCGCGACCTGCCGCTGGTGACCGCCGGCTCGGGCATCGCGCTCGGGCTGCCGCAGAACTTCCGCGCGCAGGGGCTGCTGCCGGAGCGCGCCGATGCCGCGGTGCTGCCGCGCATCGCGGGCAAGCCGGCGGTGCTCGCCGGGTCCTGCTCCGCGGCGACGCGCGCGCAGGTGGCCGCGATGGCCGCGACGCACACGGCCGTGGCGCTCGAACCGCTTGCCGGCGACGATGCCGCGACGCTGGCCGGCCGGGCGCTGGCCGCCGTCGCGGCCGATCTCGAGGCCGCGCGGCCGTTCCTGATCTACTCGACTGCCGATCCCGCGCAGGTAGCCCACGTGCAGCAGCGGCTTGGCGCCGGGCGCGCCGCCGCGCTCGTCGAGGAGACGTTCTCGATCCTGGCGAAGGCGCTGGTCGCGCGCGGCGTGCGGCGGCTGGTCGTCGCCGGCGGCGAGACGTCGGGCGCGGTGGTGCAGGCGCTCGACGTGCACGCGCTGGCCATCGGCCCGCAGATCGATCCCGGGGTGCCGTGGACCGTGTCGACCGGCACGCCGCCGCTGGCGCTGGCGTTGAAGTCGGGCAATTTCGGCGCGCCCGATTTCTTCCTCAAGTCGCTCGCGATGCTCCACGCATGAGCGCGCATGCCGGAATGCGAAGCACGAAGGCGGTCCAGTGAGCGACGCCGCGCTGCGCGAACGGTTGTGCAAACTCGGTCGCTCGCTGTTCGAGCGCGGGCTGACGCACGGCAGCACGGGGAACCTGTCGGTTCGCAGCGGTGACGGCTTCCTGCTGACGCCCACGGGCTCGTCGCTGGGCGAGCTCGACCCCGCGCGGCTGTCGGTGCTCGACGCGGAGGGCAGGCACGTGGCGGGCGACGCGCCGACCAAGGAGGCGCTGCTGCATCTCGCGATGTACCGCGAGCGTCCGCGCGACGCCGCCGTGGTGCACCTGCACTCGATTCATTCCGTCGCGGTGTCGGTGCTGGCCGATGTCGACCCCGCCGACGCGCTGCCGCCGCTGACCGCCTACTACGCGATGCGGATCGGCACGCTGCCGATGCTGCCGTACTTTCCGCCGGGCGACGCCGGGCTCGCGGCCGCCGTCGGCGCCGTCGCCGCGCGCCACCACGCGATGCTGCTCGCGAACCACGGGCCGGTGGTGTCCGGCGCGTCGCTCGCCTCGGCGATCGACGCGGTCGAGGAACTCGAGGCCACGGCGCGACTGTGGCTGATGCTGCGCCACGAGCGGCTGCGCCCGCTCACGGCCGAGGATGTGGCCGAGATCGCGCGGCGATTTCCGCGCTGACAAAGAGGAGTCGTGAATGTACGTGGTGACCGTCGAATTCATCGTCAAGGCCGAGCATGTGCCGGAGTTCCGGCGCGAGATGTGCGTCAATGCCAGTACGTCGCGCGAGGCGGAACCCGGCTGCCTCCAGTTCGATGTCTGCGCGCCACCCGGCGACCCGACGACGATCTTCCTGTACGAGGTCTACACGGATCGCGCGGCGTTCGATGCCCATCTTGCGACCGCGCATTTCCGCGCCTTCGACGCCACCGTCGGGAGCTGGGTCGCGCGCAAGACGGTGCGCACGTACGAGCGGATCGAGGGTTGACCCGAACCCTTCGTCGCCGTCGCAGCCTTCGCCGCCGACGCCTTGCCACGCGCAGGGTCCGCGCTCGTCGCGTGCGCCCGGATCGCGGCGGGGTGCCGCGGCGAAAACGGGGTACGCTTTCCCGGATTCCGTCCACCGGAAGCGAGGAAAGCACCGATGCTGTTCGAGCCTGACCGCCACGAGCCGTTGCGCGATTCCCGGTGGGACGCTGCGCAGGCGCACGAGGCGATCCGCGCCATCGTCGCCGACCTTGAGCAGAGCCTGCGCGGCGACGACGGCTGGCCCGTGCACCCGCTCGACGTGAGTCCCGACGAGCCGCCGACGTGGCACAAGACCCTCTATCTGGGCGCGGCCGGAACGCTGTGGGCGATGTGGTACCTGGAGCGCGCCGGCGCCGTGCGGCTCTCCATCGATCCCGGCGCGCTGATCGGCCCGGTCTACGCGTCGTATCTCGCGGCACCCGACACGGGCAGCGTGGTGCCGTCGTATTATCTGGGCGAGGTGGGCATCCTGCTGGTGCTCTGGCGGCTCACCGGATCGACCGCGGCGGCCGACCGGATCGCGGCGTGCATCCGCGAGAACATCCCGAACCCGACCAACGAGGCGCTGTGGGCCGCGCCCGGAACGATGGTCGGCGCGCTGCACATGCACCGGTGGACAGGCGAGGCGCGCTGGCGCGACCTCTTCGTCGAGAATGCGGAGCAACTGTGGCGCACGTGGCTGCCGAGCGCGGACGCGCCGTGCCACCTGTGGATCCAGGACCTGTACGGCCACGTCGGGCAGCTGCTCGGCGCCGGCCACGGCTTCGCCGGCAATGCGTATCCGCTGCTGCGCGGCGCTTCGATGTTGTCCGACGAGCGCCGCCGGCAGACGCAGGACCGCTGCGTCGAAACGCTGCGCGTCACCGCGATCACCGACGGCGACGGCATGAACTGGCCGCCGGGCTTAGGCGCGCCGCGGCCGGGCCGGACGAAGACGCTGATGCAGTGGTGCCACGGCGCGCCCGGCATCGTGACCGGCCTCGCCGGTTTCCCGCGCGGTGCGTCGGCGGAAATGGACGTGATGCTGGTCAAGGCGGGCAATGCGGTATGGCGCGCGGGACCGCTGGCGAAGGGGCACGGCATCTGCCACGGCACGGCGGGCAACGGCTACGCGTTGCTGGCGCTGCATCATCGCACCGGCGATCCGGTCTGGCTCGAACGCGCGCGCGCGTTCGCGATGCACGCAATCGGGCAGCAGGCGCGGATGCGCGAAGCGCACGGGCACGGGCGCTACGGGCTGTGGACCGGCGACCCCGGGCTCGCCGTCTACCTGTGGCATTGCCTGCAGGGCGCGCACGGCCTGGCGGGGCTCGACGTCCTCGACTAGGCCTGCCGGCCGCAAGGCGGGTGGCGCGCGCGGGAACCGCGCGGTTATTTCAGCGACAGGATCCAGTCGACGAGGTTGCGGATGCGGTCGGGATTCGCCGTCTTCACGATCGGATGATTCTCCTCGTGGCCGTCGTCGAACTTCGCCTTGCGGCCCTTCGTCACGTGCACGTACAGCTTGTCCTCGGCGCCGGGGCTGCCAAGATACCGGGTGGCGACGTCCTTCCAGGCCGGTCCTTCCTTCTTCGCGTCGACGGCATGGCACTTCATGCAGTTGCTCTGGCGCGCGAGCGACTCTGCGGCGGGGACGTCCACGGGCGCGGCGATGGGCAGCGCCAGTATCCATGCGACGAGGTTGTCGATGCGCGCGCGATCGCCCGTCTTCACGACCGGGTGCTTTTCGGTGTGGCCGTCGTCGAACTTCGCATCCCGGCCCGTCGTGACGTGGCTGAAGAGTTTCTGCGGGGCGTCCGCTTCGCCGTGGTACTTGGCCGCGACGTCCTTCCAGGCCGGTCCTTCCTTCTTCTGGTAGACGCCGTGACACTTGATGCATCCGCTCTGTCGCGCCAGCGCCTGCGCCGCGATCACGTCGAGCGCCTGCGCATCGCGCGGTGCGACGACCAGGGCCGCGACCATTGCCATGCCCACTGTCCAGCCCGTGCCAGTCACCGTTGCCATCGCCTTCTCCCGTTGCGCCTTCCCATTGCCGGACGAACCTCGTTGCCGATGTTCGGTGGACCCCTCCTGCGCGGGCGTCCGTCGCGTGTCGCGGAATCTACTGGCAGGTCGTTCCCGGCGCCGCGAACACCTCGCGGGTGATCTTCTTCGACTGCGCGACGCCGTCCACGTTGTAGGCGAATGTCGCGCTGTTGCCGTCGGTGAACGTGAGCGTCGCCGTGCCGGCTTCCCGCGGCACGATCTTCGACGAATCGAACGGCACCGAGTCGAACGCGGGGCCGGTGCCGGTGTAGAGCGTGCCGGTGTAGACGTTGGCCGCGACCTTGTTCGCGCCGGCGACGAGCCACAGCGGCTTGCCGTCGTGGCCGAACGTGAACCAGGTGGCGAAGATCGTGTCGCCCTGCTGCGCGAAGTTGATCCCCCAGCCCGACTCCGAACCGGCGGGCGACGCCCACCACATGTCCTGGTAGTTGGTCGCGGTTGCCGCATTCGGCGGCGCGCCCCAGCGGCACGCCGGCATCGGCGCGGCGAACACTTCGCGCGTGATGGTCTTGCTCTGGGAGACGCCGTTCACCGTGTACGCGAACGTCGCGTGGCTGTCGTCGGCGAACGTGAAGGTGGCGCTCCCCACGTCGACGGGCACGACCTTGGCCGGGTCGAACGGCACCGCGTCGAACGCCGGCCCGGTGCCGGTGAACAGCCGTCCGGAGTAGACCTTCGGCCCGGTCTTCGGTGCGCCGACCACCATCCACAGCGGCTTGCCGTCGTGGCCGAACGTGAACCAGGTGGCGAAAATCGTGTCGCCCTGGTGCGCGAAGTTGATCCCCCAGCCCGACTCCGATCCGGCGGGCGAGTTCCACCACATGCCCTGGTAGTTGAAGACGGGGGCTGCGGCGTCGAACGGATCAGGCGGCTGCCCGCCGCGGACGAGGCGGACGAAGTTGCCCCGCGACTTGCCATCGAACTCGGGGGCGCTTCCGCCGTTATAGAAAAAGACGACCCATGCCGTCGCGGGCTTGGTTGCGTCCGTGGTGCCCGACCAGAAGGTCGAGCCGTACGTGCCCGGGAACACGACCCGGTTGAGCGCAGGGTAATACCCGCAGAACTCGATGATGGACTCGAGTTCCTTCTTGTTCGGCAGGCGCCAGTCGTGGAAGCCGGCGGTCGTGTCCGCCGCCGCGGCCGCCAGCGCGTCGCGCCAGGAGAGCGCCGCGGCATCGCCCGTGGCGCACCCGGTGCCGCTCGATCCCTGCGGGCATTGCTTCCACATGAGGCCGGTGGGCTGGTGCGTGAGCGTGCCGTCGCCGTGGACCGTGAAGGCGCTGGTGGGTGTCGACTCGGGCGAATTGGCGTGCGGGGTGCCGGCGGTGCAGGACGGGGTGCCGGCCGCGGGCGAGCCGCCG
Organism: Bordetella parapertussis; assembly: GCA_943331295.2. GTDB lineage: Bacteria > Pseudomonadota > Gammaproteobacteria > Burkholderiales > Casimicrobiaceae > CAIWHR01. The sequence goes on from CALQLA020000046.1 coordinate 7,216, forward strand.
CGCACCAGGCGCGCGGCAAGCGCGGCCGACGCCTTGCGTCCCGTCGGGTTGGAGCCCCGGCGGAAATCGACGACCCAGGCGAGATCCGTTCCTTCGGCGTACGTCCAGCCGGTCCAGTATTGCGTCACTGCCGACGTCGACGGGAACAAGGTGGAATCGATGCTCGGCGCCGAACCGTCGGCCTTGACCAGCGTCAGCAGTTCGCGCGGCGTCGGCAGCCGCCAGTCGGCGTGCCCGCACAGGCGCGCCGCGTTGACGGCGGCGACGTAGGCCTGCGTGTTGCACTGGCCGCCGGGCAGGGTGCTGGTGCAGGTGTTGCTGCCCGTGATTCCGGCGCCCCCGCCGTTGGTCCCGGCGTTGCTGTCGTACCACGTATAGATGTGCGCGACGTGGCGCAGGTCGCCGGCGACGGCCGTCTTCACCTCCCAGGTGAGCCCGGTCACGTTGTCCCGCGTGCAGGCCCAGTCGCCTGCCGCCGTTCCCAACGCGACGCCGGCATCGACCGCCGCGCCGCTGTTGGCGATCTTCGTGTAGTCGAAGCCCTTGGCGCCGGCGCCGGTCTTCGTCAGCGCGCCCGCGGCCACGGCGGGATCGCGCCCGTAGCGGCAGTCCTGGCGCGGATGCGTGCCGGCATCGCGCGCGATGCTCGCGGCATCGGACGCGGCCACGGCATCGGCGGCGGTGTCGTTGTAGCAGGTGTCCTGGCCCGTGTCGGGAAGGCCTGTGGCAAAGGCGGGGGCGGCGGAAAGCAGCAGGCCGCACAGGAATGCGCGCGCGAATCGGCTCATGGCGATCTCGCTCCGTGGATCGTTGGCGTTCCGTCCTGCAAGCTGCCGCGCGCACATCCACCGTGCGGCATCGCCGGACCGGACGCGGAGCGCTTGCACCGATCCTGCTTTCACTGTGGGCCGATGCCGGTGCGCGAGTCTTGACCTGCATCAACACGCGGCGTGCGGCGTGCGCGCAGCGTCCGGCGCATTGGCGATGTCCTGCGCCGGCATGCGTCATTGACCTGCGGCAAGACGTCGCGTCGTCGACCGTCCGATACTGGAAGCGCGGACACGCTGCGCTGTCGGTGGTGCAGTGCGCGGCAGCGGTGGCCCCGCGCCTGCCGGAGTACCGCCATGACTTCGTTCCCACGGTGCGCATCCCTTTCGCGAGCGGCGATCGCCCTCGTTGTCGCATTGCCGGCCCTCGCGGTGTTGCCGCCGGTGAATGCCGCGGGTGCCATCGCGCCCGGTCCCGCCGGACGCGTCGTCCTTGGTCAGGCGCGCGACGCGCCGCTCGCTGCGAGCACCGACGCCGACGTCCGGCGGACGCTCGGCGACCTGCGCGCCGTCGTCGCCGCGCGCGGCAGGGTCAGGCTGATCGCCGGCGTCCGCGTGCCTTTCGCGCCGGAGGGAACGCTTGCCGCCACCGATGCGCAGGCGCAGCGCAACGACATCGCGCAGGCGCAGCAGCGTGTCGAAGCGCGGTTGCCGGGGCAGGCTGCGGCAACCGTCACCCGTTTCACGGTCGTGCCCTTCATCGCGTTGGAGGCGGACGGCGCCGCGCTCGCCGCGCTCACGGAGATGCCCGAGATCACCGACCTCCAGGAGGACGTGCCGGAGGCTTTCCTGCTGCCCGAAAGCGTGCCGCTCATCCGGGCCGATGCGGCGTGGGCGGCCGGGCATTCCGGCACCGGCTGGGCGGTCGCGGTCCTCGACACCGGTGTCGACCGGTCCCATCCGTTCCTCGCCGGGAAGGTCGTTTCCGAAGCCTGCTACTCGACGGCGTCCAACACCTATTTCACGACGTCCGTGTGCCCCGGCGGATTCCCCGTGTCGACGGCGCCCGGTTCCGCCGGCCCCTGTCCCGCCAGCGTGCCGGGCTGCGAGCACGGGACGCATGTCGCGGGCACCGCCGCGGGCCTTGGCACCGCGTTCTCCGGCGTGGCGAAGGGGGCGAGCATCATCTCCATCACCACCGCGTCGATCCTGGAGAGCGCGTCGTCGTGCAAGGACGGCGCGCCCTGCCTCACGTCCTATCCGTCGGACCAGGTGGCGGCGCTGGAGCGCGTCTACGCGCTGCGCGGGGACTTCAACATCGCCGCGGTGAACATGAGCCTGGGCAGCGGCCGGTACTACTCCCGTTCCACCTGCGATGCGGCGAATCTTTCGCGCAAGGCGATCATCGACACGCTGCGCGCCGCGGGCATCGTCACGATCGTGGCGTCCGGCAACAACGGCTACGTGGACAGCCTCAACGCGCCGGCGTGCATTTCCAGTGCGGTCGCCACAGGCGCCACGCTCGATGCCGCCGGCATCGACAACAGCGGGCTGGGCTGGAGCGGCGGGCCGTCCGGCGCCGACGTTGTCGGCCATTTCACCAACATCGCGCCGTTCCTCGACCTGCTCGCACCGGGCCGCCTGATCAAGTCGTCGATCCCCGGCGGCGGATTCCGCGAGATGTGGGGCACGTCGTTGGCGGCGCCGCACGTCGCCGGCTGCTGGGCGATCCTGAAGTCGGCCAGGCCGGCCGCGACGCCCGACCAGGTCCTGCAGGCGATGAAATATGCGGGGACGCTCGTGCACGACTGGCGCGTCGACATCGCGCGGCCGCGGATCGACTGCAAGGCCACGCTGGATTACCTCGTCGCGGCGGACCCGAACCTGTCGGCCAACCCGGGCTTCGAGAGCGGACCGGTGGGCTGGGTCCAGACCGCCACGGGCACCGGCATCATCATCACCGAATCCGCCGACTTCATCCCGCATGCCGGCAGCTGGTACGCGTGGTTCGGCGGCTATGTCAGCGGCAACGACACGCTGCACCAGGACATCGCGATCCCCGCCGGGCCCGGCGAGGCGTACGTCCGGTTCTGGTACCGCATCGAGACGAAGGAAACCTCGGCGACCGAGGTCCACGACACGCTGGACGTCGCGGTGTACAGCACCGCCGGCGGCGCGCGGCTCGCCGGCCTCGCCCGCCTGTCGAACCTCGACCGGACGCGAGGGTGGGTCCATAGCCCGCCGCTCGACGTGTCGGCATTCCGGGGCCGGACGATCCGGCTGCGCTTCTCCGCCGACAACGACGCTGCCGCCGTCACCGATTTCCTCGTCGACGACGTCACGCTCGAGGCCCCCGGGTCCGGCAGCTACCAGGGAATGTGGTGGAATGCGCCGGCCGATTCGGAGCCGGGCTGGGGGATCAATTTCGCGCACCAGGGCGACGTCGTGTTCGCGACGTGGTTCACGTTCGGCGCGGACGGCAATCCGCTCTGGCTCGTCGCGGCGGCGGGGCGCACCGGACCCGGCGCCTTCGCCGGGAAGCTCTACACGGGCACCGGCCCGCCGTTCGACGCGGTGCCGTTCGATCCGGCGCGGGTGGTTCCGGTCGAGACGGGAACCGCGGCGTTCGCGTTCACGGGTCGCGACGACGCCACGTTCACGTGGACGATCGACGGCGTGACGCGGACGAAGAACCTCACGCGGGAGGTGTTCGCGAGCCCGGTGCCGGCCTGCGCCTGGAGCGCGCAGGCCGATCTCGCCGCGTCCCGCAACTACCAGGACATGTGGTGGGCCGCGCCCGCGGGTTCGGAGTCGGGCTGGGGGATCAACTTCGCGCACCAGGGCGACACGGTCTTCGCCACCTGGTTCACCTTCGGCTTCGACGGCAGGCCGCTGTGGTTCGTCGCGGCAGCGGCGAAGACCGCGGCGAATGCGTACGCGGGTGACGTGTACACCGGCACCGGGCCGCCGTACTCGGCGGCGCGGTTCGACGCCGCGCGGGTCGTGGCGAAGCTGGCCGGAACGGCGACCTTCACCTTCGCCGACGGCAACCACGGCACGTTCGCGTGGGACGTCTACGGCGTTGCGCGAAGCCGTGCGATCACGCGGGAGATCTTCGGCCCGGGCGGCGGCACCGCCTGCCGCTGACGGGGCGCGCGGCTGCCCGAGCCGCGCCCGGGCGCCGGCGGCCCGGATACGAACTACAATCGGGTCGCACGCCCCAGCCGCGACCGGCGTCTGCGCGCCGTATCGCACCGCATCGCACCGCACCGCACCGCACCGCACCGCACCGCACCGCACCGCACCGACGAACGGAGGACCCTTGGCCGACCAACCCCTCGCACCTGCTCCCATTCCCATCGCGGGCCTCGCCCATATCGGCGTCCGCGTGCACGACGTCGAGCGCTCGGTCGCGTTCTACGCGCTGCTCGGATTCCGGAAGACGGCGGGCCCGATCGGCCCCGAGCCCGTCGCGATCCTCGAGCATCCCAGCGGGCTCGAGATCAACCTCGTGCTCAATGCGCCCGACGGCGCGGCGCCGAACATCCTGATGGACGTGCCAGCGAAGCATCCGGGCACCACGCACTTCGCGCTGCTGTGCCCCGACATCATGGCCGCGAAGGAGCAGCTCGCGGCCGCCGGCATCCCGCTGTCGGGCGGCCCGATCCGCTTCGGCCCGGGGGCGCAGGGCATCTTCGTCCGCGATCCCGATCGCAACGTGATCGAGCTGCATCAACGCGGCTGATCCACGGCACGTGAGAGTCAGCGTCGTCGTCATCAGCCGGAACGAGGCTCCGCGCCTCCGGCTGGCGCTCGCGTCGTACGAGCGGGCGGTGGCCAGCGCCGCTGCCGGCGGCATCCCCGCCGAGATCGTCGTCGTCGATGACGGCTCGACCGACGCCACGCGCGAAGTGATCGCCGCGTCGACCGCGGTACTGCCGCTCGTCGCGATCCACAATCCGACCGGAACCGGCATCGCCGAGGCGAGGAACCGGGGCGCCGCAGCAGCGACCGGCGACGTCCTGCTGTTCATGGATGGAGACGTGCTGCTCGCGCCCGATGGCCTCGTCGCGCATGCAGAGGCCCACGGCGGACGGGCGCAGCCCGCGATCGTGCGCGGCGCCTCCTCGCATCTGCGCTGCACGCGAGCGTTCCTGGACCCGCAGGACGGCACGCCGTTTCCGGGACAGGAGGAGGCCGTCGCACGGATGGGCGCGGAACTCGCCGGCAGCATTGTCACCGCGGCCGACGTGCGCGACAGGTTCGACACGATCGACGCGCGGGCGCGCCCCGGCATCTATGTCGGCAGCGTCAATGCCGACCTCTATGCGGCTGAGATCGAGGCGCTCGTCGCCGACGGCGGGCGCGACGTCTGCTGGATGTCGGTGCCGGGCCACAACGTGTCGATCCCGCGCGCGGCGTTCGCTGCGTCGGGCGGGTACGACGGCCGGCAGATTCCCGTCGAGCCTCGCGAGTTGGGCCTGCGCCTGTGCGAGGCCGGCCTCGACGTTGCCTATGCCGGGCGGGCGCGGAGCTATCACCTCGCGCACAAGGGGCGAGGGCGGGATCCGCTTTCGGGGCGGCAGGACTGGATCACCGCTTTCTTCGGCCGGCATTCGGCGCCGGCGGCCAAGCTCATGCTGGTGTTCTGGCACAGCATCGCGCGGTCGAAGGCGATTCCTGCCGACGCGCGGATCGATTCGATCCTTCACCTCGCCCGTATCCTGCGCGCCGGGGCTGCGCCCCGCTACGAAAGCGTCTTTCGCGATCTCGTCGCCGCCGCGGCGGCCGAGTCGCCACCGGCGCTGCTCGCCCGCTGACCGGGCTACGACGTTCCGGGTGCGGCCGGCGCGAGCGCCTGCAGGAAGCCGATGAATCCGGCGAACTCGCGCGCTTCGCGCGCCTCGAGCTCGCGCGTGCGTGCCGCCGCTTTCGCGCGCCATCCGTCGAGGTCGGCGAGCACCTCCGCGATCGCGTCGATCCAGTCACGGCCGTCGGCAAAGTACGGCACGATCCGGGCCCCGTTGCCGACGGCTTCGACGATCGCCGGGTAGTCCGTCGCTGCGACCGGCGTGCCGGCCTGCATCGCCTCCACCGGCGCCATGCCGTAGCCTTCGAAGCGGCTCGGGAACATGAACACCTGCGCTGCGCGGTAGAACGCCTCCATCGTCCGCACGTACGGCAGCATCGCGACGCGCCCGTCGCGCGCGCGAAGCGCATCGCCGATCATCGGGGTGAAGCCGTCGAAGGCCTGGCCCCACCCCCCCTGCAGCACGCGGAACCGCCAGCCTCGCCGGTTGAACAGGATGACGTTGGCCATGTTGAGCGCGCCCTTCTGCAGCAGCGGGTTGACCATCGCGACGTCGACCGGCGCGAGGTCCGTCGCGGGCGCGTCGTGCGCCGTCGTCGCCGCCGGCGGCAGCAACGGATGCAGGACGAATTTCGGCACCTCGTCCAACGGGTCGATGAAACGCATCGACCACTCCGAGCACGACAGCACGAACGCGGGTTCGTAGAACAGCGGCGAGCCCGCCGCATCATGGAATGCCCGCGTCCCCCGCGCGCGCGCCTTGGCGCGCTGCTCGTCGACGATCCGCCCGGCCGCCCGGTTCCAGTCGCCGCACTCGGCGTAGGCGGCGAGGAGGCTGCCGACGGTGCGCGGCCCGAGGTCGTGATGGATGGCGCCGACGCACGCGCCGGTACCGCGCAGCCGGGCGACGAGCCGCGGCGTCGCCGGCGAAAAGCCCGGTCGCAGCAGCGGCGCGTTGCAGAGGACATGCGTGAAGCGGTGACGTTTCGCCCACTCGCCGACGGCGTCGCACCACGCTGCGTGCTCCGGTCCCTCGAGGTACCGGCGGAAGGCCTTCATCGACGTCGGGTCCGGGCCGGGGCCGGTGCGCTGCACGTCGACGTCGCCGTTGTCGCGGTCCGCCACGGCCGCCGACGTCGTGATCGCCTCGACGGCGATCCCGGCCGCCAGCAGCGCGCGCGCGAGGCGGTGCACATACACTTCGCCGCCGCCGAAGTGCGGCAGCCACCACAGCGATACGATGCCGATCTTCATGCGCCTCCCCCCGCCGGATCGGCCGGCCCCGTGCATGCAGCCACGCGGATCGTGTCGCGCAGCAGCCACGCGCGCTCGTCGAGGCAGCCCAGCGTGAGTTCGGTGCCCCCGCCGTCACGTCGCTTCGCGAGCCGCTGGAGGATATACCATGCGTCGGGCACGGCGACACCGACCGCGCCGGTGAACGTCACCGGCAGGCGCTGTGTCGTGAGCCGAGGATCGAGGTGCCCGAGGAAGCGGCCGCTCCACTCGGTGTCGTCCTGCCGCCGTGCCGCGAGGAAGGCGCCGAAGATGTCGACGGGCAGCCAGCCCAGCGGCGGCAGCAGCACCTCGAGCCATGAATGCTGCGACGGCGCGACCGGATACAGGACGGCGCCGGTGACGATGCGCGCCGGGATGCCGCGGGCGCGCGCGAGCGCCGCGAACAGCGCCGAGCCGGTGTGGCAATCGCACCAGCCGCGCGCGATGACCGCGGCGAGCGGGTCGCCGGGATCGAGTTCGTCGTAGTGGATGAAGCCGACGTGCATCCGCTTGACGAAGTGGTCCCAGATGGACCGGACGATGCGCGCCGGCCGCGCGCGAGGGCCGGCCAGCGCGGCGGCGAGTTCCACGACCGCCGGGGTGACGCGGATCAGCCCCTCGCGCGGCCGGGTGTGCAGGCGGTATTCCTCCGAGCCGGTGTCGTAGGGCGCATCCGGCGCATCGGCAGCGAGCGGCGTGCCCGACGCGGTGCCGGCGAGATCGGCCGTCACCTCGATCGCAAGCGACGGCTGCGCCGGCCGGGGCATCGCGAAGCGAAGTTCCAGCCGCCCCGGGCTGCGAAGCTCGATCGCATCCGGCACCGCGGCGTCGTGCGTCGAGCGGAGCGCCGCAGCGGAATCGCCGTCGACCGGGACCGGAAGCCGCAGCCGCACCGGCGTCCCGGCCGCGATGCCGTGCAGGTTGAATTCGCGGCGGAAAGTCAGGGCGAAACGCGTCGCCGCTGTGATCCGCGCCTGCATTTCACGGACCATCCGGCGCGACGACGCGACCTGACGGGTGAGAAAGACCGGGTCGCCGTCGCGCAGCCATGCGGCGAGCGGAAAATTGCAGGCCTCGCACGGGTCGAACCGGCGCTCGCCGTCCACCACCGAGAACGGGAGGCCCTCGACGATCCAGCGCTCGAGCAGGGCGGCGGCGTCGGCGGTTGCCCTTCCCGGGTCCGCCGCAGCCTCGTAGGGCCAGAGATTGCGGACGAGGCAGTCGACGATCCGCGCTGCATCGACGACGCGGAAGCGACCGTCGCCGCGCGTGCCGAGATCGGGCGGGCGGCTCACGGGACTGCCTTCGCGCCGCGAACGAAGGCAGGCCCCTTCCGCGTGCCTGGCCGGGCCCGTGGCCGCGGGCTCGGACGCGCAGGCGTTGCGGTAGAATCGGGGCCGGTCATCTGCATGACCGCGCGCAGTTCGGCGCAGTCCAGGAGTAACGCGAATTGCTGCTGACGCTCACGCTTCCCCGGATCGGCGAACACATGACCACGGCCGTGGTGCGCACCCTCCACGGCGCGCCGGGCTCCGCGCTCGGGATGGGGGCGAAACTCCTCGACGTCGCCGTCGATCTCTCCGCCGTCGCCGCGCAGGATTGCCCGCCCGTCGCGCTGTACCGGATCGCACTGCGCGACCGCTGCTGGCTGCGCGAGTGGTGCGTGGCCCCCGGCGCGGAACACGGCATCGGTGACCTGCTGGCCCGGTTCACGACCGAGGCCGACGAGCCGCTGACCGGCCCGCCTGCGCGCGCCGTCCGCATCGCGATCGCCGGCATCGTCGATCCGTCGGAGTGGTGGGGTGGTCCGGCGTGACCGCCGCGATTCCACTGCGGACGGGGCCGCTGCACGCGGCTGGCTACGAGATCCAGTGTTCGGGCCTGCGCTGGCTCTGCGCGGACGGTCACGAGTGCCGGCCCGGCGAAATCGTCGCGTTCTGCAACATCGGCGTGGTGCCGCAGGGCCGCGGGCCCCGCAGCACGGACCCGTTCCGGCACGAGACATACGACTTCCAGGTCGCGTTCGCGCCGCGGGTCCGCGGCCGCCTGCGACGGGGGCCGGCGAGTTCGCGCGGCGGCTTCCTCGACCAGATGTCGCAATTCCAGCGCTGGTCGCCGGACTTCGCGATCGGCCACCTGGAAGCGCCGGTCGGGGCCGATGCGGCGTCCACCGAGTTGCGGCTGCTGCTGGGCTGCGGGCGCCGCGTGACCAACCTCGCCGAAGTGCGCGTCGGCTTCCTCACCGGCTGGCACGAGCGCGTCCGCGCCTGGTGGTCCGACGGCGACGGCACCCCCGGCACGCTGCTTTCGCTCGGCATCTGCGAGCTGGGCGGCGTCATCCGGGGCGAGCGGTTCGCGTTCCTCGACCTGTTCGAGGCAACGCGCGGGCCCGCGCAGGTCGCGCTGGTGCCCGACGAAGCGCTGGTGCCGTGCGCGAGGATCGTGCTGGAGCAGTGGCACCGGACGCCGGAACAGGCGCAGGAGATCGCCGTCGACATGACGCGAGCGCTGGCCAATGGCGCGGATGCCGCGAGCCCTGCCGACTGGCTGTTCGCGGGCGCGCTCCTCTCCGCGCTCGGCCGGTCCCCGCTTGCCGAGCGCAACGACCTTCTCCTGCGCGGCGGGCTGACGCGCGACGCCGGCCCCGACGCGGTCGTGCTGTCGCTGCATGCCGAGACCGGCGCGATGCTGCGCCACCGGCGCCTCGGGTACATGCTGAAGTGCCATCGCTTCCGGATCGACGAGGTGGGGCCGGCGGTGCGGGCCTGGCTGCACGCGAACTTCGAGCCCGTCGTGCGCACCCCGGACGAGATCCGGGAGGACTACGTCGCGCTGATCGACGCGGCGCGCGTCCGGTCGGGCATGAAATTCCTGATCGTCAACTGCATGTCGACCGCGGGCCGCGAGGACGTCTGCAGCTACGCCGCGTTCGACCTGCCGCTCCGTGCGACGCTCGCCACGATCCGCAGCAAGGAACTGAACCTGATGCTGCACGACCTTGCGCGCGAGCGCGGCGCGCTGATCGTCGATGCCGACGCCATTGCCGCTGACATCGGCGCCGGCGCGCACCTGCCGGATGGCCTGCACGCGAGCGGCCTGATGCAGGCCGAGACGCGAGCCGAGATCCTGCGCCTGCTGCGGGCGTCCGGCGTTCCGGGATTCGCGCCGGCCGGCGTCAGATGACCTGGAAGTCGACCGGCCAGGGGGCAAGCGCACCGGATTCCTCGGGCAAGGGTTCGTCGGGGCCGTCGCTCAGCACGGCGAGCGGCTTCGCCACCTGCTGCCAGCTCCCGGCCTCGCACAGTATCGTCCGCAGCACGCCCGGTTGCCCCGCGCGGACCTCGACCACCGCCTTGTAGGTCTCCAGTTCCACCATCAGGTCTCCGGCGGCGAAGGTGCGACCGGGTTCCCCGTGCCATTCGAGCACGCGCATCTCCTCGACATCCTCCACCGGTCCCGGCACTGCCAGCTGATAGATCACGCCACACCTCGGTCTTCGTCGTTGAAATCAAAGCGGTATCGCGGCGCCGTCATGACGCCAGCAACCGCCGCACGGCAGCGGCCACGGTTTGCGCATCGGGTACGCACGCCGCCTCGAGCACGGGGTTCGACGAGACCGGCGCCGGCAGAGCGCCGACGCGCGCGACGCGGACCGAGCCCAGCGCCTCGCGCGCGCGGAACGCGACCTCGGCGCCGACGCCGCACGTCGTCTGCCCCTCTTCGAGCGTGAGCAGCGCGCCGGTCTTCGCCACGGACGCGCAGACGAGCGGCATGTCGAGCGGCGCGAGCGTGCGCAGGTCGACGACCTCGCATGCGATGCCCTCCGCCGCGAGCGCATCCGCTGCCTCCAGCGCCACCCGCGTCATGTACGAGTGCGTCACGATCGTCGCGTCGCCGCCCTCGCGCAGCACCGCGGCGCGGCCGATCGGCACGACCGCCTCGTCCCGCGGGACGTCGCCTGCCGTCGGGAACAGGCGCTTGTGGTCGACGAATACGACGGGCCCCTCGCTGCGCAGCGCCGACTTCAGCAGTCCGCAGGCGTCGGCAGCCGTCGACGGCGCCACGACCGTGAGGCCCGGCACGCCCATCAGCCAGGCCTCGATGCATTGCGAATGGGCCACGCCCTGGCCTTTTGCGCCTGCCGTGGTCTTGACGACCAGCGGTACCCGCAGCTGCCCGCCCGTCTTGTAGCGCGCCTTGGCCGCATAGTTGACGAGCGGGTCGAGGCCCAGCATCAGGAAATCCATGTAGGTGATCGAGACGAGCGGCCGCAGGCCCGCCGCCGCGGCACCGGCGCCGATGCCGATCATCGCCGCTTCCGCCACCGGCGTGTCGCGCACGCGCGCCGCGCCGAACTCGGCGTGGAGGCCGACGAACTCCTTGTACGATCCGCCGAAGCTTCCCACGTCCTGCCCCAGCAGGATGATCGTTTCGTCGCGCCGCATCTCCTCCGCCAGCGCGCGGGCAATCGCCTCGCGGAAGAAGAGCCTGGCCGTGGCGGCCGGTGCGTCAGGCGACATCTTCGAGCGCCGCGGAGGCGTCCGGCCACGACGACGCATCGGCGAAGCGAAGCGCTGCCGCGACCTCCGCGTCGACGGCGCGCTGGAGCGCGTCCCACGCGCCGGCGTCCAGCACGCCGGTAGCCGAGAGCCGCGCCGCGAGCGCGCGGATCGGGCAGCGCTCGCGCAGCGCCGCGACCTCGGCGGCGGGACGCGTGTCGCGGGTCGACGTCGAGTGGCTCGCGAACCGGGCCGAGAGGCATTCTACGAACGCCGGCCCCTCGCCCGAGCGCGCGCGGCCGGCGGCGTCGCGCATGGCGTCGCGAACGGCGGTCACGTCCATGCCGTCGACGGTGACCGCCGGGATGCCGAAGGGCTGCGCGAGGTCGGCCAGCCGGCGCGGGACAAGCGCGGCGGCCGTCGGCGTCGACACCGAGTATCCGTTGTTGTCGCAGACGAACACGAGCGGCAGGTTCCATAGGCGCGCGATGTTCATCGTCTCGTGCAGCGCGCCGGCACCGCATGCGCCGTCGCCGAAGATGCATGCGACGATCGCGTTGCCGGGCTTCGCCTGCGCAGCGAGGGCCACGCCGGCGGCGATCGAGATGTTGCCGCCGACCACCGCATGCGCGCCGAAGAACCCGGCGGCGGGCGCCGCCAGGTGGCCGCGCCCGCCCTTGCCGCCGCAGGGTCCGGCGGCCTTGCCGAGCAGTTCGGCCATCACCGCGCCGGGAGCGACGCCGCGGGCGAGCGCCGGCCCGATGGCGCGACCGCTCGAGAGCAGCAGGTCCGGTCCGGCGAGCGCGGCGCAGACGCCGACGGCGACCGCCTCCTGGCCCGACGACAGCAACTGGAAGCCGTGGTCCGGCCGGCGGACGAGCGCCTCCTCGAACCGCCGGATGAGCAGCATCGAGCGCAGCAGCGCCACCGCTTCAGCCATCGATCGCTCCGACGCCGGCGCGCGCGGTCGCGCGCAGCCGGCGCGCGACATAGGCGTAGATGGTCCACAGGTTGCCCTGGTACTCCCGGGCCCGCAGCAGCACGGCGGGTGGCACGACGTCGTCGAGCCCGAGGTCGAGGATCGCGGCGACGATCGTATGCGCCGCCACCTCGGCGGCGAGCCGACCCTCGAGCCGATAGTCGGCCTGCAGGTCGCGCGCGCCGACGTGCGCGAAGACGCGGTCGATGTCGATGACGCCGATGCCGGTCTCGTGCGAGAGTTCGGCCGCCAGGAGATCGAGGCGCCGAATCCGTTCGAGCGTACCGGCGCCCGTCGCCGACTGCGGGTCGCCGACGCGGCCGACGTGGCGAAAGATCGTGCAGACGAACAACGCGGGGACCACGCCCGCCAGCAGCGACAGCTGCGCCCGCCACCGCGCATGGACCTGCTCCGGCGAGGCCTTCGGCATCGCGAGCTCGGGCAACAGCGACAGCAGCGCCAGCGTCGGCCGGCCGGTCGCCGCGACCGACCCGATCGTCGGCCGGAACCGGACGTCGACCGGCCAGTCGTGGCCGGACGCCGCGCGCAGGCATTCCCCAAGCTGCTCGCCCGCCGCGACGACGGCCGGCCGCTCGCTGTCGGCGACGACCGCCTCGACGACGATCGGCGCGGGCGCGCTCACCGGACTGCCTCCGCGCTCATCGCTTCATTGCGCCGTCGCCGGCGACAGGCAGCCCAGGTCGGCCAGTACCCGCACCACTTCGCCGGCGACGAGACGGCAGCCGTCGGGGGTGAGGTGCAGTGCGTCGAGCTTCAGGCGCTCCGCGCCGGCACGCGCCAGGATCGCGTCGACGTCGATCACGGAAATGCCCGTCTGCGCCGACAACTCGGCCAGCGCGAGATTGAACCGGCGAATCCGGGTCGACAGGATCTCCCCCAGACCCTCGTGGCAGTGCACGGTATCGCCCGGCACGACCGCCGACAGGTTGTAGACGAGGATGGGCGCCGCCGAGCGCGCGCGGATGCGCGCGATGATTCGCGCGAAATTGTCCATCGACCCCGCCACGTCGAGCGGCGCCGCGGGAACGAACTGCGCGCGGAGCCGCTGCCGGTCGGCCTCCGGCCACGCCGACCAGTTGTGGGGATAGAAGAGGTAGCCGTCGCTGCCGTGCCGAAGCAGCTGGGTGACGAGGTCGGGCTGGATCGACAGGACGATGGCGTCGGCATCGGTCGCGAACAGCGCGGTGCTGAACTGCGCCGCCGGCGTGTGCGGCGCGACCGGGAGCGGCCACGCTTCGAGCCCGGCCGGCGGGCAGGCGCCGGCTTCGAGCAGTGCGTCGGACCGGGTCCACACCTCGTGGCGGACGCGGACGCTCGTGCCGGGAAAGCGTGCGCGGACGACCTCGTTGATGCCGTTCCAGCGCACTTCGCCGGCGATCCGCATCGAGTGCAGCGAATCCCGGACGTCGTTGTTTCCCTTGGCGAACAGCGTCAGTCTCCGCATCGTCCCTTCTCTCGGCGCCATTCTAGCGTGCGGGCGCAGGCCTGGCGCAGCGCGATGGTTAGAATGCACGGATCGGGCAATGCCCGTGACATGAACCCTTGGGCAGGAATCGGCATGCGCGTCTTGATGACGGGAGCGACCGGCCTCATCGGCCGGGAATTGGGCAAGCTGCTGGCGGCGCGCGGAGACGCGCTCGTCTGTCTGGTGCGCGACCCTGGCAAGGCGCGGCTGCCTTTTCCCGCGGTTTGCATCGGCTGGGACCCTACGCGCGAGGTGCCGGCGGAGGCGCTCGCGGGCGTCGACGCGATCGTGAACCTCGCCGGCGAGCCCATCGCCGACGGGCGCTGGACGCGTGCCACGAAGGACCTCATCCGCGACTCGCGCGTGCTGGGCACGCGGCGGCTCGTGCGCGCGTTGCTCGACCACGGCGGGCAGGCCCGCGTGTTCGTGCAGGGGTCGGCGATCGGCTATTACGGCGACCGCGGCGACGAGGTGCTCACCGGCGCCAGCGCGAAGGGAACGGGCTTCCTCGCCGACCTGGTCGTGCACTGGGAGGCCGAGCTGCGGGTGCTCGCGAGCCGGCGGCCGGACGTCAGGGTGCCGGTCGTGCGCACGGGAATCGTCCTGTCGCGGCACGGCGGCGCGCTGGCGAAGATGCTGCCGCTGTTCCGCGCGGGCGTCGCCGGCCGGCTGGGGGACGGCAGCCAGTGGATGAGCTGGATCCACATCGACGACATCGCGCGGCTGTTCCTCCACGCGCTCGATTCCGCGGCGACGGGGCCGCTCGAGGGTGCCGCGCCGGCGCCGGTGACCAATCGCACGTTCACGAAGGTGGTGTGCACGGCACTCGACGTGTTCGAGAACGCGCCGGTGCCGTCGCTTGCGATCCGCGCGCTCTACGGCGAGATGGGATCGCTGGTCCTCGGCAGCACGCGCGTCCTGCCCCGGCGCGCGGCCGCCGCCGGCTTCGACTGGAAGTTCGCGACGATCGACGATGCCTGCGCCGACCTGCTCCTCCCGCTCCGCGGCAACGGGCGCGAGAAGCGCTGCGAGCAGTGGGTGCCGCACGCGCCGGCCGACGTCTGGCCGTTCTTCTGCGACGAGAAGAACCTCGAGGCGCTCACGCCTGCGTTCCTGAACTTCAGGGTGACCGGAAAATCCACGCCCGAGATCGGCGACGGCACGCTGATCGACTACCGGCTGACGCTGGAGCGCATCCCGCTGTCGTGGCAGAGCCGGATCGAGGCGTGGGAGCCGCCGCGCCGCTTCGTCGACACGCAGGTGAAGGGCCCGTACGCGCAGTGGCACCACACGCACGAGTTCGTCCCGCTGGGCGGAGGGACGCTGATCCGCGACGTCGTCGCCTGGCGGCCGCCGCTGGGCTGGATAGGCAGCACGGCCGCGGGCTGGAAGATCGAATCGTACGTCGACCGGATCTTCGCGTACCGCGCGAGCCGGATCGCGGAGCGCTTCGATGGATGACGACGGGCGCGTGACGCAGGTCGACATCTACCGCCCCGGCGCGACGCCTTCCGGCGCGGTGATCCTGGCGCACGGCTTCCTGCGCT
The DNA here is from genome assembly GCA_943331295.2 of Bordetella parapertussis. Classification (GTDB taxonomy): domain Bacteria; phylum Pseudomonadota; class Gammaproteobacteria; order Burkholderiales; family Casimicrobiaceae; genus CAIWHR01. The sequence goes on from CALQLA020000046.1 coordinate 22,579, forward strand.
CGCGCGCGAACATGGCGGGCCACGCACAGGCGCTGGCGGCCGAAGGCGCGCTGGCCGTCGTGCCGTACCTCCCCTACTGGTCCGACTCGCGAGCCTGCTCGCCGCCGCCGCGCCGGGCGTCGTCGGCTACGTCGGTCTCGACGCGTTCGACCGGCCGGGTGGCGTGGGGCTGGAAGCTGCGCGCGCGCTGCGGACGCCGGCGGTGATCCTGCGCGGGCCGTCGGCGTTCTGCAACGCCTTCAACATCGCCGGGCCGTGGACGACCGCGCTGCCGGTGCTGATCGAGGACCGGCTGATCGAGGGGCCGCGCAACGGACGGCTCCGCCGTTTGGGATCACAATCGGGGGGCGGGGACGCGCTGCGTGCCCGCTACCGAATCGCAACCGAAGGTCCGCAGCCCATGGCACCTCCCCTGCCCGCCGCCGTCAGCGGGGAACGCATCGCGTTCGACAGCCCTGCCGGCCCTTGAGCGTCTACGTCGCGGGCAACGGCCCGCCGCTCCTCCTCGTCCACAGCGTCAACGCCGCGGCGTCGGCGGCCGAAGTGCGCCCGCTGCACGAGCACTACAGCAAGACGCGCACGGTGTTTTCGCCGGACCTCCCGGGCTATGGTTTTTCCGATCGCAGCGACCGCGCGTACACGCCGCGACTGATGACCGACGCGCTGCACGCCGTCGCCGGCCTGATCCGCAAGCGCTGCGGCACCGCCCGGTTCGACGCGCTCGCGCTGTCCCTGTCCTGTGAATTCCTGGCGCGCGCCGCGACCGAGGCGCCGGCGCACTATCGCAGCCTCGCGCTGGTGAGTCCCACCGGCTTTTCCGGCGGCGGCGAGCGCCGCGGGCCGGCGGGCAGCACGCGGGAGATGCCGCTCTTGCTGAAGGCGCTGCGCGGGCCGGGCTGGGGCGGCGGGCTGCCCCACTTCGAGGTCCCGGCGCGTTTCTTCGCCGCGTACGACGACTTTCTCGCGAATGCCTAGCGCCGCGCGCCGCGTGCGCCGGTCGCGCGGGACCCAATAGCGCGGATCGCCCCTCGCGGCGATCGCAACGCATGCGGCCCGCAGTCATCGCCACAGACCATGCCCGACATTCCTCCCGACCCGCGCCCGCGGATGCTCGTCTTCGGCGCCAGCGGCTACATCGGCACCAACCTCGTGCCCGCGCTGCTCGCGGCAGGGCTGCGCGTCCGCGCCGCGGCGCGCAGCCGCGACGTGCTGGAGGCCCGCGGCTGGCGCGACGTCGAGCTGGTCGAAGCCGACGCGCTCGCGCCCGAGTCGCTGCCGGCCGCGCTCGACGGCGTCGACACCGCCTACTACCTCGTCCACTCGATGGCGGCGGGCAGGCATTTCGGCGAACGCGATCTCGAGGCGGCCGGACACTTCGCCGCCGCGGCCGCCCGCGCGGGAGTGCGGCGCATCGTCTATCTGGGCGGGCTGTCGCCGCCCGAAGCAGGTTCCGAGCACCTGGTATCGCGCAAGGAGACCGGCGACCGGCTGCGCGCGGGCACCGTGCCCGTCACCGAAATACGCGCCGGGTTGATCGTCGGGCCCGGGTCGGCGGCATACGAAGTGATCCGCGACCTGGTCTATCACCTGCCGCTGATGGTGACCCCGCGCTGGGTGAGCTCGAAGTCCTCGCCGATCGCGCTGCCGAACCTGCTCGAATACCTGCTGCGCGTGCCCGCGCTGCCCGAGGCGGCGGGCGCCATCTACGACGCGGCGGGACCGGATTACCTGTCGTATGCACAACTCATGCGCGCGTTCGGCGCGGTCGTCGGCAGGAGGCCGCTGATCATCCCTGTGCCGGTGCTGACACCGGGCCTGTCGTCGTACTGGCTTGGCCTCATCACAGCCGTCCCCGCGAACATCGCGCGGGCGCTGATCCAGGGACTGAAGCACGACATCCCGGCCGACGATGCCGCGCTGCGGCGGCTCGTGCCGCAGCGGCTCGCGACGTTCCGCGAAGCGGTCGTCGCCGCGCTCGACGCCGAGAACAACCACGCGGTCGCCGCGCGCTGGACCGAAGGCGTGCTGATGTTCCGGCAGTTCCGCCACGACTACGCGTTCTACGCGAAGCGCGCGGCGGGCAGCGCGGAGGCCGCGGCGCCGCCCGCCGCCGTCTGGCGGGTCGTGACGAGCCTGGGCGGTGACAGCCGCTACTTCTACCTCAACGTCCTGTGGACGCTGCGCGAGTTGCTCGACTGGCTGGTCGGCGGTCCGGGCTTCATTCGCGGCCGGCGCGACGACGGCGACCTGCGCCTCGGGGACGCGATCGACTACTGGACCGTGGTGGGGATCGAGCCGGGACGGCGGCTGACGCTCAATTTCGGCATGAAGGCGCCCGGGGCGGGAATCCTGGAGTTCGACGTCGTTCCGCTGCCCACCGGCCGGACCCGCGTCACCGTCACCGCCTACTGGCATCCGCAGGGCGTGTGGGGGCTGCTGTACTGGGCGGCGCTGGTGCCTTTTCACCTGTTCATTTTCAAGGGAATGACGCGGGCCATCGCCCGGCGCGCCGAGGCGCTGGCGGCGGCGCCGGGCGCCCCGGGGGCGGGGAACTCGAAGGGCGGACGGGTGTCGGATTAGAATAGCCATGCGTTGCCGGCCGCCCCATGGCCGCCCCATGGCTGCCCCATGGCCGCCGCGAAGCGCTTCTGCGAACCTGTCCCCCGAACCCATCCTCATGATCCCGCTGTCCGAGATCCACCGCTCACCCACTCATGCCGGCGCCGTACTCGCCGCGGCCTGCACGTTCATCGTCGGCTGCAGTTTCTACGTCCAGCACGTGCTGCTGGTCGAGCCCTGTCCGCTGTGCATCATCCAGCGGTTCACGTACGTCGCGCTGGTGCCGACGTTCGCGGCAGTGGCGATGCTGGGCGCCCGGCCCCGCGCGCAGCGTGCCGTCATGGCATTTGCGCTGCTGCTGGTGCTGGGCGGCGGGGGCGTCGCGGCCTACCAGTCGCAATTGCAGATCTTTCCGCCGGCCGAAGCCGCGGGCTGCAGCGCGAGCCTTTCCTACATGCTCGACACGCTGCCCGTGACCGACGTGATCGGCCAGCTTTTCCAGGCGCACGGCGATTGCTCGGACAGCTCGTTCAAGATCCTCGGGCTCACGATGGCGCAGGGCTCGCTCGTCATCTTCACCGTGTTCCTCGTCTGGCTCGTCACGGCTTTGCGCCGCCCGCTGCCCCGGTCCTGACCGCGGGCGCGCCCGCGCCGCCCGCTCGCGGGATTCGCTGCCCGTCGATCCCGCGTCCGGCCGCACCGGCGGTGGCTGCCCCTTGCGCGGCCCGCGCAGTCTGCGACAATCGAACCATGGCGCCGCTTCATCGCGCCTCGGGCAAGCCGCCCCCACCGATCGGTTCCAGGCTTTCGCGCGTGTCCACGCTCATCGTCGTCTCGCACCCGCATCTCGAATCGTCGCGCGCGCATCGTCGGCTGGTCGACGCCGCGCTGCAGGTGCCGGGCATCGCGCTGCGGCACCTGGAGGCGCTCTATCCGGACGGGCGCATCGACGCCGCGGCCGAGCAGGCGGCGGTGCTGCCTGCGACGCGGATCGTGTTCCAGTTCCCGCTGTTCTGGTTCTCGACGCCGCCGCACCTCAAGGCCTGGCAGGACGCCGTGCTGGCGGTCGGCTTCGCCTACGGCCCCGGCGGCACGCGGATGCGCGGCAAGCTGCTGCAGCCGGTGCTGACCGCGGGCGGATCGCGCGACAAGTACCGCCCGGGCGGGCACAACCTCCACGAGATCGACGACCTCCTGATGCCGCTCGCGACCACCGCGCACTTCGTCGGCATGACGATGCTGCCGCCGCTCGTGCTCTACCACGTCCCGAACGTTGCCGGCATCCCGGTGCCGGCCGACGTCGACGCGCGCATCGAGGCATTCTCGCACCGGTATCGCGAGCTCCTCGCGACCCATCCTGCGGTCGCCTCGCCGGTGCCGTCGTGAGCGCTGCCGCGGCCATGCCGCCGCTCCTCGTGCTGCAACTCGCCGTCGCCGCGGTATGGTTCTACGAAGGCTTCTGGTGCAAGCTGCTGGCGAAGAGCGCGCACGAGTTCGAGGTTGTCGGCGAGGTGAAGTTCGTCGCGCCGGCCACCGCCCACGCGCTGCTGCGCCTGCTCGGCGTCGCCGAGACGGCACTCGCCGCCTGGGTGCTGTCGGGCTGGCAGCCGGTCGCCGCTGCCGTCGTGCAGACCGCGCTCCTGGTGGGGCTCAACAGCGCGGGCATCTACTTCTCGCGCCAGCGGATTCCGGACCCGACCGGCATGGTGATCAAGAACGCGGCATTCCTCGTGCTGGCGTGGGTGACGGCAGCCGCGGCGCTGCGCGCCGCCGGAGGCTCCGCGTGAACGATTCGACCCCCTGGCAGGCCGGCCGCTTCGACACCCGCGGCGGGCCGCGCAAGGTGCTGTTCGGACAGATGTACGAGGACGTCGGCATCGAGCGCGCGGCGTTCGCGCCGGGCGCGCGCGTGTTCGCCATCGCCTCCGCCGGCGACACGGCGATGGCGCTGTCGACCGCCTTCGACGTGACGGCGATCGACATCAATCCGGTGCAGCTCGACTACGCGCATGCGCGACTCGGGGGCGGGGCGCCCGTCACCGGCACGGCCGAGCGCGTGATGTGGCTGGGCCGCCGCGCGATGGCGCTGTTCGGCTGGCGGCGCGCGGTCGTTGAACGCTTCCTCGAATTCGACGAGACGGCGGCGCAGATGGCCTACTGGCGCGCTCACCTCGACACCGCGGGCTTTCGCTTTGCCACCGACACGCTGCTGTCGGTCTCGGGGCTGAAGGCGGTGTACGCGTCGCCGTTCCTCGCGATCCTGCCGCCGCGCTTCGGCCGCGTGATGCGCGGGCGACTCGAGCGCTGCTTCGCGGCTTACCCCAACCGCGGCAACCGCTACGCTCGCGCGCTGCTCTGGGGCGACATGCCGCCACCCGCGCCATTCGACGCGGCGCGGATCACGCTGGTCGGCGGCGATGCCGCCGGATATCTCGAGGCCTGCGCACCGGGGTCCTTCGACGGCTTCACGCTGTCCAACATCCTCGACGGCGCGCCGGCCGGGTACCGGCAGCGGCTGTTCGCCGCGGTGCGCCGCGCCGCTGCGCCCGGCGCGACGATCGTGCTGCGGAGCTTCGCCGAGCCGACGCATCCGACGGCGTACGACAGCGCCGGCCGCGACCGTTCGATCCTCTGGGGCGTCGTCGACGTCCGTCCGGCCGCCGCGCTGGACGACGCGGGCGGCGTGCCGATTCCCGTGATCGGCTGAACCTGGCCTGGCCGCCCGCGCGATGTCTGCAACCGCGCCCGTTGCGCCCACCCTCGGCGACCTCGCGCGGATCGTCGAGCTGCGCACCAAGGTCGTCAGCGTGTCGTCGCTCGCGATCGGCACGCTGTGGGCGGCGAACGCCGGCGCCTTCTCGTGGACCACGCTGCTGCTGATGCTCGCCGCCACGCTGTGCGTCGACCTCGCGACGGCGGGCTTCAACAGCTACTACGACCACCGCGACGGCGTCGACACGCACGCCACCGATGTCGACGGCTACAAGGTGCTGGTGCAGCGCGGCATCGATCCGAAGGTCGCGCTGCGCGCCGCGATCGCGCTGTTCGCCGGTGCCGTGCTGCTGGGGCTTCTGATCGGCGCCCGCGTCGGCTGGGAGGTGGTGGTCGTCGGCGGCGCCTGCATGGCGATCGCGTTCGGCTATAGCGGCGGCCCGTGGCCGATCTCGCGCACGCCTGCCGGCGAGGCATTCGCGGGCGGCGCGATGGGACTCGTGCTGGTCGCGCTGTCGGTCTACGTGCAGTCGCGCACGCTCGACGCCGCGACGCTCGGGCTCGGCGTGCCGTCGACGCTGCTGATCGCCGCGATCCTCGCCGCCAACAACGCCTGCGATCGGGTCGGCGACGCCGCTGCCGGGCGCCGGACGCTGGCGATCGTCGTCGGCGAGGTGGGCGCGGCGCGCTGCGTCGAGTGGCTGGTGGTCGCGGGATTTGCCGCGGCCTTCGCGCTCGCCGCCGCAGGCGTGCTGCCGGCGTGGTCGGCGCTGCCGCTCGCCGCCGCCGCCGCGCTGGCCGCGAAGCTGCTCCGCGCGATGCGCCGGCGCGGCTACTCGCATCGCACCAAGGGCGCGACGATGGGCGGCATCTCCGCCGTCTTCATCGCGTACACCGCCGCCGTGGCCAGCAGTCTCGCCGTCGAACTGCTGCGGCGCTGACGACGCGAGCCTGCGCCGGGGGCCGGAGGCCGGCTCAGGCCGCGCCGGCGTCCTGCGGCGCGGCCGTGCCCGTGCCGCCGCGGGGCAGGCCGGGCTCCGCCGCGCCGCCGCGCTCGGCGCGGCGGGCGATCGCCCGCGCGAAACCGTCGAACATCACGAGGTGCACGGGCGCCAGCGCATTCCAGTAGAGAAGCCCGGCCGCGCCGGCCGGATGGAAGTACGCGGTGAGCCGGATGCGCGTGCGGCCCGCCGGCTCCGGCCGCACCTCGAATTCCAGCGCGGCGGAGCCCGGCAGCTTCATCTCCGCGATCAGGATCAGCCGCCGGCCCGGGTCGACCGCCGCCACGCGCCAGAAGTCGATGGTGTCGCCGACGACCACGTCGTGCGGATCGCGGCGCCCGAGGCGCATGCCCACGCCCCCGGTCAGCGCGTCGAGCCGGCCGCGGATCTTCCACAGCCGGTCGAGGAAGTAGTAGCCGTTCTCGCCGCCGATGGACACCACCTCGTGCCACACGGCATCGGCGGACGCCGTCGTCACCGCCTCGCCACGCATCTGTTTCGCGTAGAACGCGAAGTCGGCGCGGTTCTGCCGGTACACCATCGAGCCTTCGGTCCAGCCCGGCGTCGCATCAAAGCCCCGCTCGGCGGCGAGCGCCGCCTCGATGGCCTCGCGATAGGTGAGAAGCGGGCGCGGGATCAGTTCGCGGATGGCGGCATCGTCGGCCAGCACGTCGTGTTCCAAGCCTTCGATCAGCGCGCGCGCGACGTTGGTCGGAACCGCGGTGACGAGGTTGAGCCAGTACGACGACAGTTGCGGGGTCAGCACCGGCACCGGCAGGATCACGGGATGGCGGCCCACCAGCGCGCCGAACTGGCGCATCAGGTCCTCGTAGGTCAGCACTTCGGGGCCGCCGGCGTCGTAGGTCGCGCCGGCCGCCGCGGGGATCGCGGGCAGCCGCTCGAGGTAGGCGAGCACGTCGGGGAGCGCGATCGGCTGCGAGCGCGAGCGCACCCAGCGCGGCGTCACCATTGCCGGCAGGTGGAACACGAGGTCGCGGATGACCTCGAACGCCGCCGACCCGGGGCCGATGATCACGCCGGCGCGCACCTCGGTGACGGGCACCGGGCCCTCGCGCAGGATGGCGCCGGTCTCGCCGCGCGACAGCAGGTGCGCCGAAGAGCCGCCGGAGGGCTGCAGGCCGCCGAGGTAGACGATGCGCTGCACCCCGGCGCGCGCCGCCGCGTCGCGGAAGTTCCTCGCCGCCTCGCGGTCGAGTCGCGGGAAATCGCGTCCCGCGGCCATCGAGTGCACCATGTAGTAGGCGACGTCGATGCCCACCAGCGCGGCGTCGAGCGTCGCGGGCGCCAGCGCGTCGGCCGCCACCACTTCGACGTCGCGCCAGCCGCGGGCCTCCAGCGCATCCCTGCGCCGGCCCGCGGCGCGCACCGGGTAGCCGCGCGCCGCGAGATAGGGCACGAGGTTGCTGCCGACGTAGCCGCTGGCGCCCAGCACCAGCACGCGGGGCTTCGTCGCGTTGCCGTCATCCGTGATGTGATCCATGCCGCCATTCTAGCGGTGTGGCGCGGCGCCGACGCCGAGCGGGGGCCCGGGGGGCGACGGGCGCCGGCAACGGGCGCCCGGGATTGGCGTAGCATGCTCGCGGCAACTATGCCAACCTCGGGCGCCAAGCACGGGCGCCAACCACGGAAGGGAGCCAAGCCATGCCGGTGATCACCTGCATCGAAGACCTGCGCCAGTTGCACCGGAAACGGGCGCCCCGGGCGTTCTACGACTACGTCGACGCCGGCAGCTACACCGAAGGCACCTATCGCGCCAACAGCGCCGACCTGGCCGCGTTGAAGCTGCGCCAGCGGGTCGCCGTCAACATCGACGGCCGGTCGACCCGGGGGACGATGCTGGGCGAGCCGGTCGCGATGCCGACCGGGCTCGCCCCCGTCGGGCTGACGGGCATGCAGTGGGCCGACGGCGAGATCCTGGCCGCGCGCGCGGCCGAGAAATTCGGCGTGCCCTTCACGCTGTCGACGATGAGCATCTGCTCGATCGAGGACGTGGCGGCCGCCACCACGAAGCCGTTCTGGTTCCAGCTCTACGTCATGCGCGACCGCGAGTTCATCCGCCGGCTGATCGAGCGCGCGAAGGCGGCTCGCTGCTCGGCGCTGATGCTGACCCTCGACCTGCAGATCCTGGGCCAGCGGCACAAGGACCTGAAGAACGGGCTCACCGTGCCGCCGAAGCTCATGTGGTCGAACGTCGTCGACATGATGACCAAGCCCGCGTGGGGCCTGCGGATGCTGGGGGCCAAGCGCAGGGCGTTCGGCAACATCGTCGGGCACGTCAAGGCGGCCGACGGCATCGTGTCGCTCTCCCACTGGACGGCCAGCCAGTTCGACCCGACGCTCGACTGGAACCAGGTGGCGTGGGTGAAGGAGCAGTGGGGCGGCAAGCTGATCCTCAAGGGCATCCAGGACGTCGAGGACGCGCGGATCGCCGCGGCGACCGGCGCCGACGCCATCGTCGTCAGCAACCACGGCGGCCGCCAGCTCGACGGCGCGCTGTCGTCGATCAAGGCGCTGCCGCCGATCGTCGACGCGGTCGGCGACAAGGTCGAGGTTTGGATGGACGGCGGCATCCGGTCCGGGCAGGACCTGCTGAAGGCGCTCGCCATGGGCGCCAAGGGCACGCTGATCGGCCGGGCGTTCAACTTCGGGCTGGGCGCGATGGGCGAGGCGGGGGTGACGACGGCGCTCGAGATCATCCGGAAGGAGCTCGACACGTCGATGGCGCTGTGCGGCGCGCGCAACATCGGCGAGGTCGGGCGGCACCTGATCCTCGATTGATCGCCGGGGCCTGGGCGGCCGCGACGGGTGCCCGGGTCACGGTCCCCCCGGGGTTCGCTGGCGCTCATCCCGGGCTACGCGACGGGGAGACGGGGCGGCGGGGTGCCTGCTGTTGCATCTTCGCAACACCCCGATCCAGACCATTCGCCAAATGTGGTTGATTGACGCACGTCAACTCTCCGTGCCCGGCGCGAACCTATCCTTCACTGGAGCCACTCGATTACGCGCCGCTCACCCAATTCACGGAGCCCGAAAAAGATGAAAACGCTCGCCCTGCGTCCCCTGCTTGCCGCAACCCTGTTTGCCCTCGCCCTGCCCGCCGTCGCCGCCGATCCCAGCTGGATCGTCCGCCTGCGCGCGATCGACATCGCGCCCGATGCGAGTTCGTCGATCCCCGGCCTCGACGTGAAGGACCAGTGGGCGCCGGAACTCGACTTCACCTATTTCATCACCAAGAACTGGACGACCGAGCTGATCCTCGCAACCGCCCGGCACGAGGTCACGCTGAACGGCACCAGCCTCGGCAAGATCTCGGTGCTGCCGCCGACCCTGACGCTGCAGTACCGCTTCAGCGAACTGGGCGCGTTCCAGCCCTACCTGGGCGGCGGTCTCAACCTGACCTGGTTCTACAACGACGGGCTGCAATTGCCGAACGGCACCAAGCTGTCCGTCGACAGCACCAGCATCGGCGGCGCGCTGCAAGGCGGCTTCGACTACGAGTTCACGAAAAACTGGGTCGTCAACCTCGACGTCAAGTACATCTGGATGAGCACCGACGTCTCGCTGCCCGGTGGCACGAACCTCACCAACCTGAAGATCAACCCGTGGGTGTACGGCATCGGCATCGGCTACAAGTTCTAGCCTTCGCCCCCTCCCGGCGCGCGCTTCCCCCGCGCGCCGGCTGCTGCAACAGCATCGCCGCGCGCGGCCGTCCTTGCGACGGCCGCGCCGTTTTGGCGTCGCGGCTTGAGGGCGGCGGCCTCCCCGATGGATAATGGCGCGCCCGCTGCCCGCCGGCGGACCGTCGTCCGCGGGGCTGCCCGCGAACCGCCACCCCTTCCCGTCGCCGCCACTCCACCCGCATGCGCCTGCCAACGATGTTACGAAGACACCGGCGCGGCCTCGCGCGCTGGGCGGTGGCCGCGCTCGTCATCGGCGTCGTCGCGGTGCTGGGCGCCTGGTGGCTGCAGAGCGCCATCCCGCGCCGCATCGTGCTGGCCTCGGGAACGGAAGGCGGCATGTATCACGAGTTCGCGCTGCGCTACAAGGCGATCCTGGCCCGCGACGGCGTCACCGTCGTCGAGCGGATGACGGGCGGCGCCGGCGAAAACGCGAAGCTGCTCCGCGATCCCGCGTCGGGCGTGGACGTCGCGTTCCTGCAGGGCGGCGTGCTGCCGGCGAAGGAGCACGACGGCGTCTCGATGCTGGCCTCGCTGTACTACGAGCCGCTGTGGGTCTTCTATCGCAGCCCGGAAACGCTGACGAAGATGGTCGAGTTGAAGCACAAGCGCGTCGCGGTCGGCGCGCCCGGCAGCGGCGCGCGGGCCTTCACCGAGCCGATCCTCGCCGCGAACGGCGTCGACGCGTCGAACAGCACGCTGGTGCCGATCGTCAACATGGAAGCGGTCACCGCGCTGCAACGCGGGGACGTCGACGCGATCCTGCTGGTCGGCCATCCAAAGGTTTCCGCCATCTGGAAGGCGCTGCACGACCCGGACATCAAGCTGATGAGCCTGGCCCGCGCCGACGCCTACCCGCGGCGCTTCCCGTACATCGCGAAGCTGACCTTGCCGGCGGGCACCATCGACTTCGGGCTGGGCATTCCCCGGGAGGCGGCGCGGCTGATCGGCACCAAGGCGATGCTCGCGGCCCGCGACGACCTGTCGCCGGCGATCGTCAACCTGCTGGTCGAGGCGGCGCGCGAGGTCCACGGCGGCCAGGGCTACTTCGAGGCGAGCGACGAGTTCCCGAACGTCGGCCGGGTGGACATCCCGGTATCGACGGACGCGGCGCGCCACTTCCGCCAGGGGCAGAGCTTTCTCCAGCGCTACCTGCCGTTCTTCGTCGCGACCTATGTCGAGCGCCTGATCATCCTGCTGGTGCCCCTGCTGGTCGTGCTGGTGCCGCTCTTCAACTTCCTGCCGCAGGTCCTGCGCTGGCGCGTCCGTTCGCGCGTCTACCGCTGGTACGGCGAGCTGGCGCTGCTCGAGCGCGACGTCGCCGCGCGCACCGGCACCCCGCCGATCGAGCGCTGGCTCGCCGACCTGAACCGGATCGAGGGCGCCGCCGCGCGGATACGGATGCCGGCCAGCTACGCGAGCGAGGCCTACACGCTGCGCGAGCACATCGGCCTCGTCCGGCGCGCCGTGCTGGCCCGCGCGCACGACGGCGAGGCGAAGCCCTAGCGGGCGCCGCCGCCCGCGCCGCGCCGGTACGCGGTATGCTCGCCGTGGACCGTCCGCGCCTCCGCCGCGCGGCTGCACCGAGCCGCCACCAACGCCTGCCATGAACCGCAACCAGTTCGCCGACGATCCCGACGACACGCCGCAGAGCCTCGAGGAGCGCGCGGCGGCGGCATCCCGGACCACCTGGGTCAGCGTGGCGGTCAACACGCTGCTGTCGGCGACGCAGATCGCGGTGGGCATCTTCGCCAAGTCGCAGGGGCTCGTCGCCGACGGCATCCACTCGCTGTCCGACCTGGTCGCCGACTTCGTCGTGCTGTTCGCGAGCCACCACAGCAAGAAGGACGCCGACGACGAGCACCCGTACGGCCACCAGCGGTTCGAGACCGCCGCATCGCTCGTCCTCGGGCTGCTGCTGCTTGCGGTGGGCATCGGCATGCTGTGGTCGGCGTTCCGCAAGCTCGAGGATCCCGACACCGTGCCGCGGGTCCACCTCGTCGCGCTGTGGGTGGCCGTCGCCGCGCTAGCGGCCAAGGAGATCCTTTTCCGCTACATGCTCGCCACGGCGAAGCGGGTGAAGTCGAGCATGCTCGTGGCCAATGCCTGGCACGCGCGCTCCGATGCCGCGTCGTCGCTGGTGGTGGGCCTCGGCATCGTCGGCAACCTCGCGGGCTACCCGATCCTCGACCCCATCGCGGCGGCCATCGTCGGCTTCATGGTGGCGAAGATGGGCTGGACCTTCGGCTGGGCCGCGATGCACGACCTGATGGACCGCGCGGCGAACGAGCAGGAAGTCGAGGCGATCCGGCGCACGCTGGCGGAGACGCCCGGAGTCGCCGACGTGCACGACGTGCGCACGCGCAAGATGGGCGATATGATCGTCGTCGACGCGCACATCGAGGTCGACGCGACGATCACCGTCGAGGCCGGGCACGACATCGCCGTCATGGCGCGGCACCGGGTGATGGAGCGGCACCAGGTGCTGAACGTGCTGACGCACGTCGACCCGTGGCGGCGCCCCGACCTCGATCATTCCGCGGCTGCCGTCCCGCCCGCGGGCTGAAGCCGCCCCCGTCCGCCCGCGCGCGCCCGGGACGGCGCCCGCAGCGCCTATCTTTCCCGCTGCTGACGTAGATCAAGCCGGGCCGACGCGGCTCGTCGCACCATGAATGTCCGTACCGGCTGCTGCCGGCATCGGCATCGCGGCGCTTCGCCGCGGCGCGATGCCGCCGCGGCCGGGGGCGCGGCATTCCGGCGAGGCCGGGCCGCGACGGCAAGAGGCTCCGCGATGGATCGGAAGGACGTCCGGCCGGGCCATGAAGTCGAGACCGCGATCGCGCGGGTGCTCGCGGCCGAGCATGCGGCCCGCGCCGCGGTCGAGGCCGCCGCCGTCGCCGCGACGGCGCGCACCGAAGCCGCCCGCGCGACGGCGCAGGCCCTCGCCGAGCGCACCGAACGTCGCATCCGGCGCGTGCGCAGCGCGTTCGAGGCGCGCACCGCGGCGGCCGTGGCAAGACTCGAGGCCGCGGCCGACCTCGCCGCGACGGTTCACGAACCGGATCCCGGCGACAACGTGCGGCTCGACGCGGCCATCGCGGCGCTCGCCGCGCGGATCATCCGGGAACGCACATGACGGCGCGCGCCATCGGCAGCCTCGAATACGCGCAGGCCAGGATCTCGGCGCGCTTCGGCGACCGGCCCGACGATGTCGCCTGGCGGCGGCTGGAGCACGTGCGCGACCCGGCCGCGCTGCTCGATGTCGCCCGCAATTCCGCGTTCCGGACCTGGGTCGGCGGCATCGCGCCGACGTCGACGCCCCATGCGATCGAGACGACGCTGCGCGCGCAGTGGCGGGGCAGGGTTGCCGAGGTCGCCGGCTGGATGCCCGGGGCATGGCGCGCTGCGATCCTCTGGTGCGGGCTGCTGCCGGACCTCGCGGTGTTCGCGCATCTTGCGCGCGGCGGCGAGCCGCTGTCCTGGATGCACGACGACCCGTACTACGCCGGGTTCATCGACGCCTGCTGCGGAACCTGTCCGCCGGCGTCGCACGCGGGCCCGCTCGTCGCCGGCAGGCGCGACCCGGATCGCATCGGGGTGCTGTGGCATGCCGAGTGGATGCGGCGCGCGCCGGCCCTCCCCGAGGCTTCGTTGCTGGGCGAACTGGGCCGCGTGCTGGCCGCGCATCGCCGGGCGTTCGCGGAGCCCGGCCTGACCGACGGGTGGCCGCTCCGGCGCACGGTGGAAGCGCGGCTGACGCTGCTGTTCCGGCGATCGATGCTCGATCCGGCGATGGCGTTCGCGTACCTCGGCCTCGTCGCGCTCGATTGCGAGCGGCTGCGCGGGGAGTTCCTGCGCCGCGTCGCTTTTCCCCTGCAACCCCTGGTGGCGTGAACATGGCCGCCCCGACGCCTTGCGTAGCCCGGGTTGAGCGCAGCGAAACCCGGGTGGACCGTGCCCGTTCGCGCTTCCCCCGGGTTTCGCGGCGCTCAACCCGGGCTCCGGAACTCGTGGCATGAATACGAGCCGCACGGCTTGCCACGGAACCGGCCGCGACTGACGACCATGTTCCGCCCCAGGGCCGCCCGGTGGTTCGAGATCCTCGTCGCGCGCGACGACGCGACAGCGGCGCTGGAGGCGCTTGCCGCCACCGGCGCGATCGAGCTCGAAGCGCGGCCCTCCGCGGTGCTGCCGCCCGCGATCGCCGACCTGCGCGCGCCGCTGGCCGCGTTCGCCGAATTGACGCTGCGCTACCACGCCTACTGGCCCGTCGCGAACCTGGGCCCTTCCGCGTTTCCCGAGCCGCCGGCGGCGACGCTCGCGCGCGCCCTCGCCCATCTCGAGGCATGGGCGGCGGATGCCGAGCCGCTGATCGCGGCGCTCCAGCGCAACGAGGCCGAGCGCGACGAGCTCGTCCTCTGGCGGCGGGTGCTCGCCGTGGTCGGCGCGTCGCCGCTCGATTTCGCGCGGCTCACCGGCGCCGGTCCGGTGCTGCACGCGCGGCTGTACGTGTTCCCCCCCGATTCCACGCCCGAGCTGCCGCCGGGCGCGCTGGTGCGCGCAGTCGACCTCGACCACGTCGCGGTCTGCGCGCTCTCCGCGCTGACGGTCGGCACCGCGGACGACGTGGCGCAACTCGCGCGAGCTGCGGCGCTCTGCAAGGGGCGCGTCCACGAGGTGCCGCCGTGGCTTTGCGGCGATCCGGCGGAGAACGACCGGATCATCGCGCGCCGCCTCGACGCGCTTGCCGCCGCGACGGCGCGCCTCGAAGCGGACCTCGCGGCGCTGCACGCCCGGCACGGGCTGCACACCGCGCTGGCCGACGCGCAGCGGCTGCAGTGGCTGATCGACAACGTGCGCGCGCTGGAGACGGGCGACCTCTTCTGCCTGATCACCGGCTGGACCAGCGACTTCGACGGCGAGCGCCTGGCGCTCGCGCTGGAACGCTCGGGCGCGCGCGCGCTGCTGCACTTCCCGGCGCCGGCGAAGGCGACGAAGGCGCCGCTGCTGCTCGCCAATCCGTTCTGGGCGAAGCCGTTCGAGATCTTCAGCCGCGCGCTCGGCATGCCCAACCGCAACGAGGCCGACCCGTCGATCCTGCTCGCGATCGCGGTGCCGCTGATGTTCGGCTACATGTTCGGCGACATCGGGCAGGGGCTCGTGATCGCCGCCACCGGCTTCGCATTGCGCCGGCGATTCCCCGTTGCCCGGCTGTTCGTCGCCGGCGGCGTCGCCGCGGTGGTGTTCGGCGCGCTGTTCGGCAGCGTGTTCTCGATGCACCTGCTGCACCCGCTCTGGATCGCGCCGCTCGACGACCC
>CALQLA020000047.1 GCA_943331295.2 Bordetella parapertussis
GAACTCCATCACTTCGGATACACTCAACCCACTACGCAGCATCACCTCCGGAACATCGGTCACGATCGCCGAAACCGGCGGTCACGATGCTCCGAAACGGTCGGTCACGATAAACCGAAACGACCGGTCACGATCACCGAAATACGCAGGAGACCCAGGCCGGGGCGATGGATGCATGCGTCACGAATCGAGCATAGATCGCTGCTGGCTCACTATGTGAGTCGCGACAATGGGGATATCGATTTTGTCCCTCCCATCATTGAACGATTCCTGGAGTGGCTTGGCGCCTCTATTTGCCACGCAGGCGACCTGGGAGATTTGACGCTGGGGGCTCACACCGAGAGCCTCGCGCCGCTCACACTTAGGACGGCCCAATCGATAGAAACAGCGGGAATCGCATCAACCGGCTAACTCCTCTCGCCTAAGGATCGGAAAACACACCCGCATCCCGCCCGCAACTGCCACCAGCAGCGGTCGCAACAGTCCGTTGCCGCCGCAAGTCGGCGCTTGACGCGCGCTAACTGCTCCTCCAGACTCGAGCGCGAGCGATTGTAATGGTTCACAGTCTCTGATTCGCTACTCCTCAGGGACCTGGGGTTTATGTTCGCGATGCCCGTCCGCGGCTCGCGTTTCAGGCACCACCCTCCCGCGCAATCGTTCACCGGCGTCGGGTCCGATAGAAGGGAACACCATCTTGGATCCGACCCCTTGTAAGACGCCCATGCCAATTAACCGGACGCGTCGTCGTAATTCCGATCCGGGCATTCGCCCTTACAGCGTGTTGCTCGGCCTCGGCCTGTTGGCGGCTCTGTTTGCGATCACCGCGCATGGCGCCGAGGGGGACACCGTTACAACGGCACTGCCGAAGGTCGCGCCAGCGGAATTCAACGGCGATCTTGGGCAAGCCGCCCGGGGCCTCGTGACACCGGGCCCGCCCAGGGAACGGGTGTACCGCCCGCGTCCGCTTGCGCCGGTTCTGCCGAAGTCCGAGGTGCCTGGAAATATCCCGGAGCGTGCGGCACATGCCGAGATCGCGCTCAAGGCGGCGATGCCCGGTCCGGCGCAGAACTTCCAAGGTATCGCCAGTAACGATACCTGCGCCGGCGGACAGTGCGGTCCCGCCGTGCCACCCGACCCGAACGGTGAAGTCGGCGCGAATCATTACATTCAGGCGGTGAATGAAGCCTACGGGATTTTCAGCAAGACCGGGACGCTCCTAGCGTCGTTCACCGAAGACCGTCTCTGGAGCGGCACTGGCACCCTCTGCGACGGCCAGTCCCGAGGCGATCCGGTCGTGATCTACGATGCGCTTGCCGACCGCTGGATCCTCACGCATTTTGCGTTCGGTTTCTCCGGCAACAACACCGCCGCCCCCTATTTCCAGTGCATTGCCGTATCCAAGACCGGCGACCCCGTCGCCGGCGGCTGGTGGCTGTACGCGTTGCGCGTCGACGACGCCAGCCACCCGTGGCTCAACGATTATGGCAAGTTCGGCATCTGGACCGACTGTCTGTACATGAGCGCCAACGAGTTTTCCGGAGCCGGGGTGTTTCAAGGAACGCTGTTTGCATCGTTCAGCCGGGCGGACATGTACGCAGGCCTGCCGCTGACTTGGTCCTTGGGATTCATCGCCAATGCCACTACTCCGTTTTCGATGGTCCCGAGCCACCTCGGCGGCCAGGCAGGCGCGGT
The DNA here is from genome assembly GCA_943331295.2 of Bordetella parapertussis. Lineage (GTDB taxonomy): Bacteria > Pseudomonadota > Gammaproteobacteria > Burkholderiales > Casimicrobiaceae > CAIWHR01. The sequence continues at coordinate 1,693 of CALQLA020000047.1, forward strand.
GGTGCCAGCCGGAACGCCGAACTATTTTGTTTCGGAGTCGCAGACCCTGTTTGCCTTCGAGGTACGGAAATTTACTGCAGGTCCGAACTGCGGCGCGGGTGGAACGCTCGGTGCTCCGACTGTGGTGGCCCAGACCAGTTACACCGTCGCCTTCGGGGCGGTCGCGCCGCAGCCCGGCACGTCGATCACGCTCGATGTGATCGACGATCGTGTCATGCAAAAAGTGCAATACCGGAAGCTTGGCGGCCAGGAGTCGCTGTGGGTAGCGCATGTATTCCGCACTTCGGCGGCGGGGGTGACCGGAGTGCAATGGGCGCAAATTAACGTCACCGGCGGCAGTGTTGCGACCACGCCCCTGCAACAGCAGAAATATGATCCAGCGGACACCCGTTACCGTTACATGCCGAGCCTTGCAGTGGACGGACAAGGCAACATGGCATTAGGCTATTCCACGTCGAGCGCCGTGGCGCCGAACTATCCGAGCATCGCGTATTCCGGGCGGCTGGCGGGCGACGCGCTGAACACCTTGCCGCAGACAGAGACGCAGCTTATCGCCGGCGGTGGCTCGCAGACCGGCAACTGCGGCGGCGCTCCATGTGATCGCTGGGGTGACTATTCGTCGCTGAGTGCGGATCCCGCCGACGATTGCACTTTTTGGATCACCAACGAGTACTACCCCGGCCCATTCAATTCCAACACCACCGCGTGGCACACGCGCATCGGCTCGTTCCGGTTCCCGTCCTGCGCGTCGTCCAATCGCACGGCGGATCTGGCGATCAGCAAGACGGATGGCGCGACGGCCGTATCGCCCGGGGCGCCAATCAGCTACACCATCGTCGCGGCCAACAACGGACCTTTCGCGGTAAGTGGGGCGACGGTGACCGATACCCTTCCGTCGGCAATCGGCGGCGCGACCTGGACGTGCACGGCAAGCCCCGGCAGCAGTTGCCCTGCGGCAGGGGCCGGCAGCATCAATACCTCAGCCGTGAACCTGCAAAGCGGCGGCACCGTGACTTTCACGATAAGCGGCACCGTTTCACCGTCGGCCTCCGGCTCGCTGAACAACACCGCCACGATCGCCGTGCCCAGCGGGTTCACCGATCCCAACCCCGGCAACAATTCCGCGACGGACATAGATTCGATCACACCGCCCGCCGGTCCACCCATCATAGCGAAGGCGTTTGGTGTTTCCCCGATCACGGTCGGCCAGACGTCGTTGCTGACCATCACAATTACCAATCCAAACGCCGGCACGGCGCTCACCGGCGTCGCGTTCAGCGACACGCTTCCGGCGGGGGTCACGGCGGCCAATGCTTCCTTCTCCGGTTGCGGAGGCATCGTTGCAGTGAGCGCGAACGTGATCACGCTGTCGAGTGGAACGCTTGCGGCGGGCGGCAGTTGCTCGCTGCCGCTGACCGTGACCGGCGTGCTGGTGCAGGCGACGGCGTGGACCAATACGATCAACTCGGTGACATCGACGCAGGGCGGCACCAACGGGACACCTGCCACCGCGAGTATCACAGTGAACAAGGCGAGCACCACCACCGCCATCGGGACGCATACGCCCAATCCATCGACGGTGGGATCGCCGATCGCAGTCAGCGCCAGCGTGACGGTTACCGCGCCGGGTGCCGGCACCCCGAGTGGTGCGATAACGGTCAGCGACGGCACAACCAGCTGCCTGATCACGCTGCCGGCCACCAGTTGCAACCTGACTCCGCTTAGCAATGGCGCGAAGACGCTGACCGCGACGTATGCCGGTGACGGCAGCTTCAATGGCAGTGCGTCGCCGGGGATAGCGCATACGGTCAACCTCGGCGGCACGACGACACTAGTTAGCCCGTCGCCGAATCCAAGTGTCTTCGGCCAGAGCGTGACGCTGACAGCCACGGTCACCGGCAACGCGCCGAGCGGGACGGTCACCTTCAACGACGGCGCGTCGCCACTGTGCAGCGCGGTGGCGCTGGTCGGCGGTCAGGCGCAATGCATCACCAACTCGCTGACGGTGGGCAGCCACAGCATCACCGCGACTTACTCCGGCAATAGCAGCAACGCTGGCAGCACCTCGCCGGTCGTGAGCCAGATCGTAAACAAGGCGAGTACCACCACTGCCATTGGGACGCATACGCCCAACCCGGCGACGGTGGGATCGCCGATCGCAGTCAGCGCCATCGTGACGGTTACCGCGCCGGGTGCCGGCACCCCGAGCGGCGCGATCACGGTCAGCGACGGCACAGCGAACTGCCTGATCACGCTGCCGGCGACCAACTGTAACCTGACTCCCCTTAGCAATGGCGTGAAGACCCTGACCGCGACCTACGCCGGTGACGGCGCCTTCAACGGCAGCATCGCGCCCGGGGTGGCGCATTCGGTCAACCTCGAAACAGCGCCAGCGCCGACCCTACAGAGTGCCGTGTCCCGTAAACACCATGGTACGGTGGGAGACTTCGATCTGCTGCTGTCTCTCGTTGCGACCGACCCCTCGACGGAGCCACGGCAGGGGCCGACTGCGACGCTGATATTCACGTTTGACAAGCCGATAACTGGCGCAGCGGTTTCGATCACCGAGGGCGTTGCCACCGCTATTCCGCCGACGTATAGCGGAAATGACGTTGTCGTCGGGTTGACTGGAGTGGCAAACGTGAGCTACGTGACGGTCGCGCTCACCAACGTCGCATCCGACGATGGCGGAATCGGCGGCAGCGGCTCAGTGCGCATCGGGTTTCTGCTGGGTGACGTGAACGGGAACCGGAACGTCACGTTGGCCGACATGGTGCAACTCAACGCGGTACTGACGCAGGACGTGACCGCGGAGACCTTCCTGCGCGACGTGAACCTGAGCGGCACGCTGACGCTGGCGGACAAGCTGATGATGAACGGACATCTGACGCAGTTCCTGCCGGCGCCATGACCGGCGCCCTCGACAGGTTGGAATAGCCAAGTTCAGAGCGTCGCGATTCGGCAGTGGGGGTCAATAGTCCGCATTCCCTCAACGACGAGGGCTGGCACCTTACAGTGTTAGCGGTCGGTTGATTGCGGCCCTAGGGCAGGAGCTGTCGGTTAACTCCATACCTACGCCTTGATCTGGCGACACCCGCTAAGTTGGTGATACTCCCAACGAAGGCGATGACGAGGAGATCTCTTTGAGAGCCTCGCGGAGACCAAACGCCAGCACGCCCCGTAGACTATTGTTGACCCGCATGCTCGGGTGGCCGAAGTTGACTACAGCTGTCTTACAAAGGCCATGATCCGGTGACGACGTAAGGAAGTACTGTATCCCGTTACGCCGTGCAGTCGTTCGTGCGCAGGATCTACGAAAAACTGCAGGTCAAATCGAAGGTGCAGGCGGTCAGCGTCGCGCGCGAGCTGGGCTGGATCTGACTGTCTGACGCGCTCAGCCCGCCGGAAACGCGAGCTCCACGCGGGTGCCCCCGTCTGCGCCGTCGACCGTCAGGCTCCCGCCGAGGCTCGCGGCGCGGCGGCGCATGCCGGACAGGCCGAGCCCGTCGAGCGGCGCCGCGGGCAGCCCCTCTCCGTCGTCCCGAACCGTGACGACGAGCGAACCTGGCGCACGCCGGCTCGCGGCGATGAAGCCCACCACCGCGAAGCCGAGGCTGGCCGTGGCAACCTCGAACTGGAACGGGCTGTCCGCCCATCCGATGACGCGCGCCGTCATCGCGCCGAAGAGGCCGTGCATCACGAAGTTGTAGAGGAAGTAGGCGCCGACCGCGAAGACGTACCAGGACAGCAGCTTCTCGACGACCACGCGCGACGCGACGGGTTTCGGCGCGCGGGCGATGGCGATCGCGGCGAACAGCCGGCCGAGCAACAGGAAGGTCAGGGCGTAATTGGTCAGGACGAACCGGACCGTGGAACTGATCGCTTCGGCCGTGGCTGTGCTCCCGCAGGTTTGTCGGCGGCTCCGACCGCATGAGGGGGCACGCAAGCTTGCCGTGGCGGGACCGGGCCATCGCCCGGAGTCTTGCGGGGTGAGCGAGGCGCCGGGGCTGCGCCGCCGGCGTTCACTCCCCGAGCAGCTCGGCCAGCGGCTGCAGTTCCTCGACGTGCTGCGACACGACTTTGGCGATGACGACGATCGGGATGCTGAGCAGCAGCCCCCAGACGCCCCACAGCCAGCCCCAGAACAGCAGCGAGATGAAGACCGCCGCCGCGTTCATCTTCGCGATTCTTCCGGTCATCCAGGTCGCGACGAAGGTGCCGACGATGGTGGCGATCACGAGCGTCGCCCCGGCGGCCGCCAGCGCCATCGGGAACGTGTCGAACTGCATGAACGCGGCCATCCCGGTGGCGACCGCGGTGATGCCGGGGCCGAGGTAGGGAATCACGTGGAGCAGTCCCGCGGCCACCGCCCAGGCGCCGGCATTCTCGAGGCCCATCCACGCGAAGGCCGCCCAGACGAGAAGGCCGACCAGCACGTTGGTCGACAGCAGCATGAACAGGTACTGCTGGATCGACCGGTTGATGTCGTCGAGGATCTGCACGGTGATCTTCCGCTTCGACAGCGACGGGCCGGTCAGCCGCACGAGCTTGCGCTTGAACGTGTCGCCGCCCGCGAGCAGGAAGAACGACAGGAACAGCACCATGGTCGCCTGCCCGAGGGCGCCGACGGCGCCCCGGGAGCCGTTCCACAGGAAGTCTCCGACCTTGAACGTCGGCGCGTCGATCACCACGTGCGTGGCCGCCTGCCGCGGCAGCGGAGCGGCGCCGCCGACCTGCGTCGTCGCCTTTTCCACTTCGGTGGCCGCGCTCTGCACCTTCTGCATCGTCCCGAGCTGGCTCGTCCGCAACCGCGCGAGGCCCGCCGAGAACTTGCTTGCCGCCGCGGGCAGCTGCTCGAGGATCGTCTGCACCTGCCCGCGCAGCGAATAGGCGGAGAGCCCCAGCGCGCCGATGACCGCCAGCATCACGATGACCACCGCGGCCGGCCGCGGAATCCGGAGTCGCTCGATCCAGGCGACGGGCGGGGCGAGCATGTACGCGATCAGGATCCCGAGCAGCAGCGATACGACGAACGCCTGCGCCCAGTCGAGTGCGAACACTGTCGCGATGATGGCCAGCACACCGAGCGCCACGCCGCGCGCGTCCACGGGCAAGTGAACAGCCAGGGTCGCCGTTTCGGTCGCTGCGGCGACCGCGGGCGTATCGTCGGTCCGCGAAACAGGTTCAGGTCCGGGATTCACGGGAAGCACTCTCGCAACGAAGGGCTGGCAAACGACGCCAAGGCTCATTCCAACCGACGATGCGCCTGCCCGTGACGGGTGTCTGTACGCTGTCGCACAGGTGACGCATCCGCTCGACGCTGCGTGCCGCGATCCACCATCGCCGCGCCGATGTCCGGTTCTGCGTCGCGATTGCGCGCACAATGGGTCTGCTGTCCCAAAACGGCGACCGCGCCTGCGGCGCAGGGCAGCAATGTGTTGGCCGTGCCCGGACGAATCCCCGCCGGGGCGCACGGCAGTCCGCCTTCGGCGTTCCGAAAATCCGCATCGCCATCCAACCGGTTCGACAGTGCCGGCATCGTCATTCTTCTCGGAGAGACACCGTGCATCCCGCCACGCATCCGCCGGGCAACCGCCTGCTCGCCGCGCTGCCGCGCAAGGACCGGCTGCATTTCATCGCCGGCTGCGAGGAAGTCCAGTTCGTCCTGTCCGACGTGCTCTACGCCCCGGGCGACCAAATCCGCCACGTGCACTTCCCGTCCTCCGGGTTCGTTTCGCTGGTCACCACCGTCGACGGCGTCCCGCGCCTCGAGGTGGGGCTGGTCGGCGACGAAGGAATGGTGGGAACGCCGCTCGTCCTCGGCGTCGCCGACTCGCCGCTGCAGGCGCTGGTGCAGGGCGGCGGCGTTTCTCTCCGGATGGGCGCCGCGCCGTTCCGTCGCGAACTGGGCCAAAGTGCCGCGCTGCAGCGATTGCTCAACCGCTACCTCTTCGTGCGCATGACGCATCTCGCGCAGTCGGCGGGATGCACGCGCTTCCACGTGGTGGAGGCGCGACTCGCGCGCTGGCTGCTGATGACGCAGGACCGGTCGCACTCGAGCACGTTCCGCATCACCCACGAGTTCCTCGCGCTGATGCTCGGCGTGCGCCGCGTCGGGGTGACCAAGGCCGCGACGTCGCTGCAGAAGCTGAAGCTGATCCGCTACAGCCGCGGCGCCATCGAGATCCTCGACCGACCCGGGCTGGAGGCCGCGTCGTGCTCCTGCTACGGGAACGATCGCGAGACTTACCGCCGGGTGCTCGGCTAGGTTCGCGCGCCCGGGCCCCGGCGCGCGGGCTACGCTCCTCCATCGGATCACGAACGCGGTCGACCGGAGCGCAGCCCAACCATGCATCGAATCGGCACGACCCTTCTCCTGCTGGCGCAGGCCGCGCCGGGCTGGGGCGCGCCCGCGCCGGCGGCGCGGCGCACGGTGTGCACCATCACCGTCAATTCCGCCGACAAAATGGAGATCTTCCGCCAGCGGCTTCCGGACGAGCAGTACGAGTTCGTCGAGCTCGTCGAGCGCGTCGAGCGCGGCCGGCCGGATTGGCTGGCCTCGGCCTGCCGCAAGGGCATCCGCTGCGACCTGCTCGTCATCTCCGGCCACTTCGATGGCAGGACCGAATTCTATTCGGACAGCATGGCCGCCAGCGAATTCCTGCCGGTCGCCGAGATGGAGCGGGTGTCGTGCAGCGACTCCTGCCCCGGGTTGTTCTCGCAGCTGAAGGAGGTCTAGCTGTTCGGCTGCAACACGCTGAACAGCCAGCCGATCGCCAGCACGACGGCGGAAGCCGGGCGCAGCGCTTGCCCGCGCGGGACACTCGCCGGCCGACGCCGGGCGCATGGCGCGCGACCTCGACCTGCGCCACGGCGAAAGCAGCCGCGAGATCACATGCGCCGGATCTTCGCGAACGTGCCGGCGATCTATGGCTTTTCCGCGCTCGCGCCGCTGGGGCCGACCGCCGGCGCGCTGCTCGAGCGCTATCTCGAGTCGGCGCCGCCGGGCGGGATCGGCAGCGGCCGCCCCAGCCAGGCGCTGCTCGCCCGCTTCGCGGGCCACGCGATGTTCGTGGTCGGCGGGCTCGGGCCGGACGATCCGCAGGCGGCGTGCCGGAGCGAGGTCTGCCGGTTCGTCGACGACCGGTCGTCGCCTGCGGACAGGCTCCGCGTCGTGCACGACCTCTTGCAGGGCGAGACGGCTGAAGTGCGCATGTTCCTCGACCGTATCGAGGGCGTCTACGCCTCGCTGCGCGACGACGAGCGGCGGATGCCGCCGGTCGTCCAGGCACAGGACGCGATCGCGCGCGATCACGCCGCGCGCGACCGGGTCGTCCGCTTCGCCGAGGACGCCGACATGCCGGCCACGCGCGCGCGGATGATCCGGCTGGCCGGCCAAATCGGGCGGCTGTCGCCGGCCGACGAGCGGGCGGAGTCGGTGCGGATGGTGGTCGACCTGATCGGAAACCGCGCGCTCGACCGGGCCGATCTCGCCCGGACGCTGGCCCGCTACCGGCTGAAGTCGGCGGACGGCAAGGACGTCATCGACGTGCTGCTCCGGCGCCTCGGGATGCAGTAGCAGACGCACGCTGTAGGGGCCGTATGCTCCCGGGACCGGGAGCCGTGCGGCGTTATGTGTGATACCGAACAGACGGCAGCCGGGCGCGCGCCGGATTATTACCCGCTCTTTCGGTGCGGGGACAGTTCATGCTCGACAGCAGCGGGGATTCCATCATCGTCGACGAAGCCGGCAAGGCGGGGCGGATCACGGAGGCGCGGCGCCAGGAGGCGCTGCTGAAGACGGGCGCCCTGCAGAACGCGATCCTCACCAGCGCCAACTTCTCGATCATCGCCACCGACGAGAAGGGCATCATCCAGCTCTTCAATGTCGGTGCCGAGCGGATGCTGGGCTACCAGGCGGCCGAGGTCGTCAACCGGATCAACCCCAGCGACATCCACGATCCGCAGGAGGTGATGGCGCGTGCGCGGGCGCTGAGCCTCGAGCTGGCCACGCCGATCACGCCGGGGTTCGAGGCGCTGGCGTTCAAGGCGTCGCGCGGGATCGAGGACATCTACGAGCTGACGTACATCTGCAAGGACGGCAGCCGCTTTCCCGCCATCGTGTCGATCACCGCGCTGCGCGACGACTACGACGAAATCATCGGCTACCTGCTGATCGGCACCGACAATTCGGTGCGCAAGCAGGTCGAGCGCGACCTGACCGACGCGATGGCTGCCGCGGACAAGGCCAACCGCGCGAAATCCGACTTCCTGTCGAGCATGAGCCACGAGCTCCGCACGCCGTTGAGCGCGATCCTCGGCTTTGCCCAGCTGATCGAATCCGGCTCGCCGCTGCCGACGATTTCGCAGCAGCGCAGCCTCGACCAGATCCTCCAGGCCGGCTGGTACCTGCTCGACCTGATCAACGAGATCCTCGACCTCGCGCTGATCGAGTCCGGGAAGCTGTCGCTGTCGCTGGAATCGATGGCGCTCGGCGACGTGATGCTCGAATGCCAGGCGATGATCGAGCCGCAGGCGCAGAAGCGCGGCATCGTCGTGACCTTTCCGCAGTCCGCGATGCCGTACTTCGTCCACGCCGACCGGACGCGGGTCAAGCAGATCCTGATCAACCTGCTGTCCAACGCGATCAAGTACAACCGGGCCGGCGGCACCGTCGTCGTCGACTGCATCGCCGGCGGCGCAGAGCGGATCCGGATCTGCGTCACGGACACCGGCGACGGGCTGCCCGCGGAGAAGCTGGTGCAGCTCTTCCAGCCGTTCAACCGGCTCGGCCAGGAGGCGAACGCCGAGGAGGGCACGGGCATCGGCCTCGTCGTGTCCAAGCGGCTGGTCGAGCTGATGGGCGGCGTTATCGGCGTCGAGAGCGAGGTCGGGAAGGGCAGCGTGTTCTGGATCGAGCTGGACCTTACCCCTGGTCCGCAGCCGCACGCCGACGCGGTCGAGCGCCCGGCACTCGCGCTGCCCCATGCGCATGGGGCAGCGCACCGCTATACGCTGCTCTACGTCGAGGACAATCCGGCCAACCTGATGCTGGTCGAGGACCTCATCGCGCGCCGGCCCGACATCCGTCTGCTGAGCGCGCGGGATGGCGTGCGCGGCATCGAGATCGCCAGGGCCGAGCTGCCCGATGCGATCCTGATGGACATCAACCTGCCCGGCATCAACGGCATCAGCGCATTGAAGATCCTGGGGCAGGACGCGGCGACTGCGCGCATCCCGGTGGTCGCGCTGAGCGCCAACGCCATGCGCCGCGATGTCGAGAAGGGCATCGAGGCCGGATTCTTCCGCTATCTCACGAAGCCAATCAAGGTGAACGAATTCATGGCGACGCTGGACGAGACTTTCGAGCACGCGCAGAGGGTTCCGGCGGCTCCCGCCGGCGGCGACCGGTCATGATGATCCTGCCGGCCGACATCCTCGGCGCCAGCATCCTGATCGTCGACGACCAGGAGGCCAACGTCAGCCTGCTCGAGCGCCTGCTGGGCGAGGCCGGCTACGCGCACGTGACGTCGACGACGAATCCGATGGAGGTCTGCGCGCTGCACCGCAGGAACCACTACGACCTGATCCTGCTCGACCTGCAGATGCCCGGCATGGACGGATTCCAGGTGATGGAGGGGCTCAAGACCAACGAGGCCGACGGCTACCTGCCGGTCCTGGTGCTCACTGCGCAACCGGGGCACAAGCTGCGTGCGCTGCAGGCCGGCGCGAAGGACTTCATCAGCAAGCCGTTCGACCTGGTCGAGGTCAAGATGCGCATCCACAACATGCTGGAAGTGCGCCTCCTCTACCGGAAGCTCGAGCGCTACAGCCAGGTCCTCGAGGAGACGGTCCGGGAGCGTACGGCGGAACTGCGCGAGAGCGAAGCCCGCTTCCGAAGCCTGACCGAGCTCGCGTCCGACTGGTACTGGGAGCAGGACGAAGCGGGGAACTTCACCAAGACGTCGGGGCCCGTGCTGGAGATGCTCGGCATGCGGGTCGATGCGTTCGTCGGTGACGCCGGAGGCCGGGGGACGGCGGGCTGGAACGAGGCGGAGCGGCTGGAACTGCAGGGCAAGATCGGCGCCCGGCAGCCGTTCCTCGACTTCGTGTTCAGCCGCGTCAATGCCGACGGCTCGCAGCAGCGGTTCCAGGTCAGCGGTGAGCCCATGTTCAACCTGGCCTGCCGCTTCGTCGGCTATCGCGGCATCGGCATCGAGCTGACCAACGCGAAATAGAACTCGCCCGAACGGTACTTCGCCATGTCACTGCCCATCAGTCCCAGCCCCAGCGAGAATCACTTGCTCGCCGCCCTGCCCGCGGAGGATTTCGAGCGCCTTGCGTCTCACCTGGAGCGGGTGCCGATGCTGCTGGGCGACACGCTCTACGAGCCCGGCGGCAAGCTGGTTCACGTCTACTTTCCCACGACTGCGATCGTGTCGCTGCTCTACACGATGGAGTCCGGCGCCTCGGCCGAGATCGCCGGCGTCGGCAACGAGGGCATCCTCGGCATCTCGCTGTTCATGGGCGGCGAGACCACGCCCAGTTCGGCAGTGGTGCAGACCGCGGGGCACGGCTATCGGCTTCACGGGAAGCTGCTGAAGGAGGAGTTCGGTCGCGCGGGGCTGATGCAGCGGCTACTCCTGCGCTACACGCAGGCGCTGCTCACGCAGATGTGCCAGACCGCGGCGTGCAACCGCCACCACTCGATCGAGCAGCAGCTGTGCCGGTGGCTGCTGCTGACGCTCGACCGCCTGCCGTCCAACGAGCTGGTCATGACGCAGGAACTGATCGCCAGCGCACTGGGCGTGCGGCGCGAAGGCATCACCGAGGCGGCAGGGAACCTGCAGCGCGCGGGCTTCATCCGCTATCGCCGCGGCCATATCTCGGTGCTGGAGCGGTCGGGTCTGGAGAAGAGCGCCTGCGAATGCTACGCCGTCGTTCGCAAGGAACTGGCGCGCCTGATGTCCGACGTGCGGTACCGGCAGGAGGAACTCGCGTAGCGGGATGACGGTTCGTCGCCGGCTCGGTCACGGCCGGACCTGCGCCCCGCCGATCCCGGCGGCAACGGCCCGGCGCGATACGGCTAGATGGCGACGTAGGGCAGGAGGCGATCGAACTCCTTCCTGACCACCTCGTAGCACTCGCAGGACATCGCTTCCAGCCGCGGGCGATCGAGCACGGTGATCCGGCCGCGCGTGTAGTGGATCACGCCGGCGGCCTGCAGCTTGCCCGCCGCCTCGGTCACGCCTTCGCGGCGCACGCCGAGCATGTTGGCGATCAGTTCCTGTGTCATCGACAGGTCGTTCGACTGCAGGCGGTCGAGGCTCAGCAGCAGCCATCGGCACAGCTGCTGGTCGACCGAATGGTGGCGGTTGCAGACGGCCGTCTGCTCCATCTGCGTGATCAGCGCCTGCGTATAGCGCAGCAGCAGGTGCATGGTCGGCCCGAACCGGCCGAACTCGTTCTTCAGCAGTCCGGCCTTCAACCGGTAGGCGTGGCCGGCACTCTGGACGACGGCGCGGCTGGGTGTCGTCTCGCCGCCCATGAACAGCGAGATGCCGAGGATGCCCTCGTTGCCGACGACGGCGATCTCCGCCGACGCGCCGGACTCCATCACGTACAGCATCGAAATGATCGACGTGGTGGGGAAATAGACATGCTTCAGCCGGTCGCCGGATTCGTACAGGACCTCGCCCAGCTTCAGCGGAATCAGCTCGATGTCGTGTACGATCCGCGCGTATTCGGCCGGGGGCAGCGCGTCGAGCAGGTGATTCTGGTGCGGATTGTGCGGTGCCGGCATGGCCATGGACGAGTCTTGCTCCAGTGGTTGGATTCCCCCCGCAATCGCCCTGGCTTTGACTCCACCCGTTGGCGACTTGGACTCCGAGTATAGTTGGCGGATCGCCTTTTGTGTGCGCAACCGTACACAGCACAGGCATCGGAGAGGACGGAGTGCGCGCAATCGTGCGCAAGGCGAGAGCGGCCGTGCCGCACGCGTACGCCGCCGCGGGCCAAGGTAAGATAGCGGCCGGGAATTGCGGCGTGCGGCAGCGCGCGGCCGCCCACCCTCGCCGGAGCGCCAATGTCCGAAGTGCTGTTCGAAGTCAGTGGCGGAGTCGCCACCGCCACGCTCAATCGCCCCGAGCGCAGGAATGCGCTGTCGATCGCCGCGGGCGAGCGCCTGTACGGTATCTGGGAGGAAGTCGACCGCGATCCCGCCATCCGCGTGCTGGTCGTCACCTCGATGGACTGCGGCGTGTTCTGCTCAGGCATGGATCTCGCCGAGGCATCGCAGGTACGGAAGGAACGCGGCGTCGACATCCTCGAGTTGCTGCGCGACCCCTTCTACGAGCGGATGCGCGCGATACGAAAGCCGGTCATCGCGGCGCTCAACGGGCACTTCACGGCGGCCGGCATGGTGCTCGCGGTCAACGCCGACATCCGCGTCGGCATGGCGGGAACCCGTGGCGGCATCGCCGAGGCGCGCGTGGGCCGCGGCTCGCCGTGGGCGGTGCCCATGCTCTGGATGCTGCCGCAGGCGATGCTGATGGAGTTGCTGTTCACCGGCGAGATGCTGCCCGCGGAGCGCCTCCACGCCGTCGGGTTCCTCAACTATCTTGAGCCGGACACGGCCGCCGTGCGCGCGCGCGCGGCGCGGTTGGCGCTCGCGATCTGCGAGAGCGCGCCGCTGTCGGTCGCGGCGGCAAAGGAAGGGCTGCGGCGCGGGACGGCGCTCGGCGCGGAAGCCGGCTTCGCCGCCTCCAAGGAATTGCACAAGGCCGTGTACGCCAGCGAGGACGCGCAGGAAGGCCCGCGCGCGTTCGTGGAAAAGCGCAAGCCGGTGTGGCGCGGCCGCTGAAAACCAACGACAGGGAGTGGCGATGAGCGCGGTCGAAGCAACGCTGTTGGGGCACGGGTACTACTACGACGAGCTGCCGGTCGGCTTCCGGATGCGGACGGTGGGCCGCACCATCACCGAATCCGATCTCACCGCGTACATCAACCTCACGTGGTTCACCGAGGAGGTGTTCGTCAACACGCACGACGACGGCGGCCGCGTCCTGCCGGCCCGCGTGGTGCCGGGGTCGATGGTCTACGCGTTCGCCGAAGGCATGCTTACGCCGAGCATGCAGTTCACGGGCCTCGCGTTGCTCGGCGCCGAGATCGACATCAAGCGCCCGACCGAGGTCGGCGACACCATCCACGTCGAGGCCGAGGTGATCGAGTCGCGCGCCGCCGCGACGGGTAACCGCGGCCTCGTGCGCACGCGCAACGCGGTCGTCAACCAGCGCGGCGAGACGGTGCTGGTCTACACGCCGCTGCGACTCGTCAAGGGCACGCCGAAGCCGTAGCGGGCCCGCCGGCTCGCTTGTATCGGGGTGGCGCGGCCATTATGCTTCGCTGTCCCCGTCACCCCGTCACCCCCCTTGCCTCCCAAGCCCAGCCGCAGGACCCGCCGTCCCCGCGCCACCGCGCACCGCACGCCGCGCAAGGAGGAGATCCTCGAGGTCGCGGCGGAGCTCTTCGCGCTGCACGGCTTCGACGCCGTGTCGCTCGCGGACATCGCGCACGCGGTCGGCCTGTCGAAGGCGACGCTCTATCACTACTTCGACCGCAAGGAGGAGATCCTCGGCACCATCGTGGTGTCGACGATCCGCGCGCTGAACGCATTCGTCGAGGGTGCCATGCAGGGCATCGCGTCACCGGAGCAGCGGCTGCTCGCGTTCCTCGAGGCGCAGGCCGATTTCTTCGAGCAGAACCAGACGTCGTTCCAGGTGCTGCTGACGCGCGTCAACAGCGTGACCGAGCCGCGCGTGCGCGACATCGCCATCGAATGGCGGATCAGCTACGAGAACACCGTCAAGCGGATCATCCAGGACGGCGTCGCCTCCGGCGCGTTCCGCGCGGAAACGCAGAGCTCGACCGTCCGGGCGGTGCTGGGGTCGCTGTACTGGCTCGCGCGCTGGTACCGGCCGCAGGGAAGGCTGCGCGCGCGCGACATCGCCCGCGAATACGCGGACGTCGTCCTCTACGGCGTGGCCGTCAGGCCGGCGCCAGTGGGCCGGGCCTGACCTCGAGCCGCAGGATGGCGCTGCCGAGCGCCTTTGCCGTCTGGTCGAAGCGCAGCGTGCGCGTGGCGCCGCCGCCCAGAGCGCCTTCCAGCAGCACGAGGCAGCCGTCGATGTTGGGCATCGGGTAGACCGACACGCGTCCCTGCACCCAGTCGCCGAACAGCGCGCGGATGCGCTCCGGCGCGAGCGTCGCGAGCATCGCCGCGTAGTCCTCGGGCCGCCGCGCCAGCACGCCGATCGAGACGTTGTCGCCCTTGTCGCCGGAGCGGATGTCGGCGATGTCGGCCAGCAGCAATGTCATGACGTGATCACCTCCATGCGCGGCGGCACCAACTCGCGCGGCACGAACGTCGGCCACAGCGTCACCACCGGACGGGCCTTGATCGGCACGCCGAACGACGTGCCGCCCGGCCCCATGATCCACAGCTGCGTGCACGCGCGGCGCACCTTCTCCGCGTCCTCGCGCGTGCGCGTGCGCACCGCGACCCGCAGGCCGATCTCGTTGGCGTTGTCGTCGGCAGGCATGGGCGCGGCGGGACCGTGCAGCGCGTTGATCCCGACGAACGAGAACAGGACGTCCGTCGCGGCGAGCCCAAGCCGCAGGAAGCGCTCCTGCAGCGTGGTGCGCGCCTTGGTGGCCCGCGCGAGCGCGCGCGGCCACGGGAACATGAGCAGGCCCTCGCCGATCCAGCCGTCGGCGTAGCCGATCAGCACCTTCAGCTGATCCGGGCGCGGCGTGCCGCGCGCGCCGGAGACCTCGACGCGGTCGTGCCCCAGGTCGCGGATGCGCACCGCGGTGAAATCGGCCACGCCGTCCGGCGCGTAATAACGGTTCGGGTCGCCGATCTCGTAGACCAGGTGCTCCTTGACGGTGAAGGCGTCGACGCGGCCGCCGGTGCCCGGCAGCTTGGTGACGATCGCGCGGCCGTCGCGCGCGAACTCGATCAGAGGGAAGCCGGCGCGCCCCATCGCGCCCATCTCGTCGAAGCGCGACGACATGCCGCCGGTGCAGCCCGCCGCGCACTCGGCGATGTGGCCGACCGTAATGGCCGCCGCGACGAGGTCGGGGTCCTCGTAGCCCATGCCCAGCTTGTGCAGGATGGGGCCGACGAACACCGCGCTGTCGGCGACTCGGCCGGTGATCACGATGTCGGCGCGGTCTTCCAGCGCGGCGATGATCCCTTCCGAGCCGAGGTAGGCGTTGGCGCAGACGATGCGCGAGCGGATTCGCTCGAGGTCGGTGTCGCCGGTCACCGAGTTGGCGAGCGGGATGCCCGCCGCGAGCAGTTCGTCGATGCGAGGGAGGAGGTCGTCGCCGGCCACCGTGCCGACGCGGATTCCGGAAAGTCCCTTCGCCGCGAGCCGCGCGACGATCGCGCGAGCGCCGGCCTCGGGGTTGACGCCGCCGCCGTTGCTGACGAGGACGGTGCCGCGTTCGCGGGCCGGCGCCGCGAGGTCCGCCATGAACTGCACGGCGTCCTCGACGAAGCCCGCGTCGGGATTCTTCGCGCGCAGCCGCTGCAGCAGCGCCATCGTGAGTTCGGCGAGGAAATCGAAGCCGAGGTAATCGAGTTCGCCGCCGCGCAGCAGTTCTTCCGCCGGGTCGAAGGCGTCGCCCCAGAAGCCGCTGCCGCAGCCGATGCGCACGCCGTCGGGAGAAGTCATGGATTTGCCTTTGCGCTGCGTGGCGCCGGAGTTGCGGCCAATGCCAACCGCTCGGTCGGCAAATGATCGCATGCCGGAATCCGCAGCGTCAACGTGGCGGCCGCCAGCCGCCGGTGGCGCCGGCCCGGCCAATCTGTTGTCGGGTGCGGCGAGGCAGCGTGTTGCGCCGCAACATTGCGCTCGAAAGAACCTGCTATGAAATATCGCGCGACCGCGTCGCGCCTGTCGGGGCAGGGTTGCCGGTGTCCGCCGTGGTCAGGCAACCGCGTCCCCGCCTTCGCCGATGCCCGTTGACACCCGAAAGGCAGCGAGTACCATCGCATCTACCAACCGAGCGGTCGAGAAATGGCTGCCGGCCGATCCGGGCACGTTGCCGGCGACGGTTCATCCCCAGGAGGAGCGCATGAAGGGCAGCCCGTTCCACGCCGCAGCGCGGCGCGTCACCGTCATCGCCGCCGCCGCGGCGCTCGCCTGGTCCGCCGGCGCGGCCGCCGCGCCGAAGGCGACGCTCGTGCTGGGCGCCACCAACGCGACGTCGAGCCACTACGTCGTCTCCACCGCGATGATGAAGGCCATCAAGGCCGGCATCCCGGGATCCAACGTGTCGGTCATCGAGACCGGCGCCAGCGTCGACAACGTGCGGCGCCTTGCGAAGGACGAGATCGACTTGGGCCTCATCGCCACGGACACCGGCATCCAGGCGCTGACCGGCACCGGGCCGTTCGCGGGCAGCAAGGCGGTGAGCGACCTCGTCGCGCTCTATTCGTACGACGTGTCGGTGCTGAACGTCGCCGTGACGCAGGAATCGAAGGTCGCGACGATCAAGGACCTCGCCGGCAAGAAGGTGAGCCCCGGCATTCGCGGCAGCGGCGCCGAACTCCTCACGCGGCAGGTCTTCACCACGCTCGGCGTCGAGCCCGCCTGGGTGCCCGGCACCGTCAAGGACGCCGTCGAAGGCATCCAGAACCGGCAGATCGTCGGCTATTCGAAGTACGGCCCCGGCACCGGCACCGACGCGACGCTGCGCGAGCTGATGGCCACCACGCCGATGCGCCTCCTGTCGTTCGATGCCGACCAGCAGGCGAAGGTCGTCGCCGGCGTCCGCGGGGTGAGCTTCGCGCAGATTCCCAACGTGATGCAGGGCCAGCCGCCGGTGAACACGCCGGCCGTGCTGATCGTCTACGGCACGCGCCTCGCGCTGATGGATGACGAGACGGCGTATGCGATCGCGAAGGCGATCTACGACAACCGGCAGTTCCTGATCGATGCGTGGCCGCACCTCAAGGACTTCGACTTCAAGGCCCAGGCGCTGGCCGCCGAGAAGGTCGGGATCAAGCTGCATCCGGGCGCGAAGAAGTTCTGGGATTCGGTGAAGTGACCGCGGCCGAAGGCGCGCGTTGAGTTCCGAGCCCGCGGCGGAGTCCCGCGCCTCGCCGCGCTCCGCCGGCGCGTTCGCCGTCGTCTGCGCCGCCTTTGCGCTATTCCACCTCTACACGTCGTTCGCCGGGTCGTTCGCGCCGCTGGTCCAGCGCGGCGTGTTCATCGGCGGCGGGCTGCTGCTCGGCTTCTGGCTGACGGCGCAGCAGGCGCATCGCGGATGGGCTGCCGCCGGCGCGATGCTGCTGGGGCTGGCCGGCGCCTACGGCGGCGCGCACGTCGGCATCAACGACGCGCGATTCATGGACGTGATGAACGACATGCTGCCGTCGGACATCGTGGTCGCGACGATGATGACCGTCGCGATCCTGATCGCGACGCAGCGGCTCCTCGGCTGGGCGCTGCCGGTGCTGACGACGGTCGGCCTCGTCTACTACATCGGCGGCAACAAGCTCGTCTCCGGACTGTGGCAGCCGCCGCGCACGTCGATCGACACCGTCGTGAGCACGCTCTATGCGTCGACCGGCGGCATCTTCGGCTTCATGGCCGACATCGGTACCGGCGTGATCGCCATCTACGTCGTGTTCGGCGCGCTGCTGATGGCCACCGGCGCGGGCGAGGTCTTCGTGCAGGTCGCCGGGCGCCTGGCCGGCCGGGGCCACGGCGGTCCCGCCAAGATCGCCGTCGTCACGTCGGCGCTGTTCGGCACCGTCTCGGGGTCGGCGGTTGCGAACGTGATGGCGGTCGGGTCGGTCACGATCCCGACGATGGTGCGGGCCGGCTATCCGAAGGCACTGGCCGCCGGGGTCGAGGCGAGCGCCTCGGCGGGCGGGCAGATCATGCCGCCGATCATGGGCGCGGGCGCGTTCCTGATGGCGGAGATGCTGAACATCCCCTACCTCAACGTCGCCACCGCCGCGGCGCTGCCCGCGCTGCTGTACTTCATGGTGATCTTCATCAGCGTCGACCTCTACGCGCGCAAGCACGGCATGGGCAAGGACGCCTCGCTGGCGCGGGTGAAGATCGACGCCGACAAAGCGATCCCGCTCGCGGTGTCGGTGGTGACGCTGATCGGCATGCTGGCCGACAACTACACGCCGACGTTCGCCGGCGCCACCGCCTGCGCGACGCTGCTCGTCGCCTCCGCCGCCTGCCGCATCGGGCCGGCGCTCGCCGGCCGCGTCGCGGCGACGGCGGGCGAGCGCAGCCGGGAGTTCGTCGTCGCCGTGGCGCGCGGATTCGCCGACGGCGGGCGCGGCCTCATCATGATCTCGATCCTGCTGGGCTGCGCCGGCATCCTCGCCGCGATCCTGAGCTCGTCCGCGCTGGGCTCGAAGGTGTCGAGCGAGCTCATCGGAATCGCCGGCAACAACCTGCTGCTGGCGCTGGTGCTGTCGGCGCTGCTTTGCATCCTGCTCGGCATGGACGTGCCGACGACGGCCTCGTACATCCTGACCGCATCCGTGGCCGCGCCGCTCCTGACCAGGCTCGGCATGGCGCCGCTGACCGCCCACCTCTTCATCTTCTACTTCGCGATCCTGTCGGCGATCACGCCGCCCGTCTGCGCCAGCGTCTACGCGGCAGCGGCGATCGCGCGCGAGCGGTTCTGGAGCGTCGCCCGCTACGCGATGCTGATGGCCGGCGCGGTCTACGTGATCCCGTTCATGCTCGTCTACCGGCCCGGGCTGATGCTGAACGGCTCCCTGGCCGCCATCGGCTACGACTTCGGCATCACCAGCGTGGCGATCCTCGCGATGTGCGGCGCGATGATCGGCTACCTGGCGGGAAATGCGGGCGTATTCGCGCGGATCGCGCTGTTCGCATCCGGCGTGCTGTTCTTCGTCCCGGGCGTCGCCTTCGACGTCGCCGGCGCGCTGGTGCTCGTCGCGGTCGTCGCCTGGCAGAAGCTCGTCGCGCGCCGCGCCGCGGCCGCCCGCTGACCGCAATCGCACCGGCATCCCAGGAGCCCCGATGATCGAAGTCCCTTTTGGCGAGCTTGTCATCGGCGAGCGCCGGAAGTCGCGCGCCCGCACCATCACCGAGACCGACGTCGTCAACTTCTGCATGCTGACCGGCAACTGGCTCGAGCTGCACTGCAACGCCGAGTTCGCGCGCAAGACGCTGTACGGCCAGCGGATCGTGCAGGGCAGCCTCGTGTTCGCCATCGTCAACGCGCAGCTGGGCTTCGAGGCCGAGGTCATCGAGGCGTTCTACGGCGTCGACAAGCTGCGCTTCCTGAAGCCGACGTTCATCAACGACACGCTGCATGCCGAGTCGGAGGTGATCGCGCTGAAGGACAAGGGCAGCGACCACGGCGTGGCCACGGTGCTTCTGCGCGGGATCAACCAGCGCGGCGAGGCGGTGATGTCGTGCGAATTCAGCCTGCTCGTGCGCAGGCAGCGGCTGGCGGCCGAGGCCGCGGCCGCGAACTGAGGGACTTATCCATGAACTTCCTGACGCAGGAACAGGTGATGTGGAAGGAGCAGGTCGATCGCCTGATGGAGCGCGACATCGGCCGCGAGTACATCCGCAAGTGCGACATGGAGCGCGCGTACCCGTACGCGGGCTACGAGGCCGTCGCGCGCGAGGGCTGGCTGCGGCTCCTGATCCCCGAGGACCACGGCGGCCTCGGCGGCACGATCTACGACTACGCGCTGATGTGCGAGGGCCTCGCGCGCTACGGGTTCGACTTCGCGACGTCGCTGATGGTGTCGACGTTCACCGCGATGAACATCGTGAAGTTCGGCACCGATGCCCAGAAGGCGCGCTACCTCGAGCCGTTCATGCGCGGCGACATCCGCTTCTCGATCTCGATCTCCGAGCCGTCGGCCGGCTCCGACGCGGCCAACACCAAGACCCGGGCGATCGCCGACGCCGACGGCTGGCTGCTGCGCGGCCAGAAGCTGTGGTGCAGCGGCGCGGCGGCGAGGAACGTCGTCATCGCGATGCTGGTGCGCTCGGACCCCGCGGCGAAGAAGCACGCGGGGCTGTCGGTGTTCCTCGTGCCCAACGATTCGCCGGGGCTCGACATCCGCAAGCTGCCGACGATGGCGCGGCACGCGACGGGCACCACGGAGATCTTCGTCGACGACGTCCGCGTCGCCCCGGACCAGCTGCTGGGGCAGGCGGGGAAGGGCTGGGACATCATCACCGACCACCTGGAGCTCGAGCGCATCGCGGTGTCGGCGGGGTACGTCGGCAACGCGCAGCAGGCGGTCGACGACGCCCTGCGCTACGCGCACGAGCGAATCCAGTTCGACAAGCCGATCTTCGAGTTCCAGGTCATCCGGCACCTGCTGGCCGACATGCAGACCGAGGTCGACGCCGCGCGGCTGCTCGTCTACCGCGCCGCCGACCTCGCCACCCGCGGCGTCGCCTGCTCGCGCGAGGTGAGCATGGCCAAGCTCTTCGCGTCGGAAACGCTGCAGAAGGTCACGCGCAACGGCATGCAGATCCTGGGCGGCCACGGGATGCTTCCCGAGGCCGACATGGAGCGCTATTTCCGCGAGGGCATGCAGTCGACGATCGGCGGCGGGACGTCGCAGATCCAGCGCACGATCATCGCCAAGTCGATGCGGCAGCCATGACGGGCTTGCATGGCACCATGAGCGCGCCGGGCCGTCCCAAGCGCGAATTGCTCCCCCTCGGGGGGAAGGCGCGACAGCGCCAAGGGGGTCGTCCATGAGCGCGCCGGGCCGTCCCAAGCGCGAATTGCTCCCCCTCGGGGGGAAGGCGCGCAGCGCCAAGGGGGCTGATCAATACGGCGGAGGCTGCTGATGGCGGGACCGCTCACCGGATTGCGGGTGCTGGACATCTCGCGCGTGCTCGCCGGGCCATGGGCGAGCCAGATGTTCGCCGACATGGGCGCCGACGTGATCAAGATCGAGCGCCCCGGCGCCGGCGACGATACGCGCAAGTTCGGGCCGCCGTGGATCGTCGATCCCGCGACGGGCGAGCAGATCGACGCGGCGTACTACGCATCGGCCAACCGCGGCAAGCGCTCGGTGACGCTCGACATCGCGTCGCCGCGGGGGCGGGAGATCGCGCACGCGCTGGTCGCCACCACCGACATCATGCTGGAGAACTACAAGGTCGGCGCGCTCGCGAAGTACGGGCTCGACTACGCGGCGGTGGCGGCGATCAGTCCGCGCGTCATCTACTGCTCGATCACCGGGTTCGGGCAGACGGGGCCGTACCGCAACCGGCCCGGCTACGACTTCCTGATCCAGGGCATGGGCGGCCTGATGAGCGTCACCGGCGAGCGGGACGACCTGCCCGGCGGCGGGCCGCAGCGGGCCGGCGTCGCGCTGGCCGACATCCTGACCGGCATGTACGCGAGCTCGGCGATCCTCGCTGCGCTGCATCACCGCACGGCGACGGGCCGCGGCCAGTACATCGACCTGGCGCTGCTCGACACGCAGGTGGCGACGCTCGCCAACCAGGGGATGAACTGGCTGATCGGCGGCGACGTGCCCAAGCGCTCCGGCAACGGCCACCCGAACATCGTCCCCTACCAGGCGTTCGCGACCGCTGATGGCCACATCATCCTGGCCGTGGGCAACGACGAGCAGTTCGCGCGCTTCTGCAAGGCGGTGGGTCGCGACGAGATCGCCGCGGATGCGCGGTACTCGATCATCGCGGCACGCAACGCGAATCGCGACGTGCTGATCCCGATCCTGGCGGGCATCATCGGCGCGCACACGACCGACTACTGGATCGCGCTGCTGGAGAGCGTGCAGGTGCCCTGCGGCCCGATCAACACGATCGACCGGGTGTTTGCCGATCCTCAGGTCGCGGCGCGGCAGATGCGCCTCGACCTGCCGCATCCGCGCACCGGCACGCTGCCGTCCATCGCCAACCCGATCCGGTTCTCGGAGACGCCGATCGAGTACACCCACGCGCCGCCGATGCTCGGCCAGCACACCGACGAAGTGCTGGGCGAACTCCTCGGGTACGACGCCGCCGAGCTCGCCCGGCTGCGCGCGCAGGGCGTGATCTGACCGTGGCCGTCCGCCGTCGCGCCGCGCCGCCGGCGCCGTCGAGCGTGTCCTGATGGCCGCCGACGTCCCGCTGCTGTCGCCGCTGCAGCTGCGCGGCGTCACCCTGCGCAACCGCATCGTCGTGTCACCGATGCAGATGTATTCGGTGCGGGACGGCGTCATCGGCGACTGGCACCTCGTCCACCTCGGCCGGTTCGCGCTGGGCGGCGCCGGCATGGTGGTGGTCGAGGCCACGGCGGTCTGCCCCGAGGGCCGCAGCACGTGGCACGACAACGGTATCTGGAACGACGCGCAGGTTGCCGCCTTCCGCCGCCTGACCGATTTCCTGCGTTCCGCCGGCGCGACCTCGGCGATCCAGATCCAGCACGCGGGGCGCAAGTCGTCGTCGCAGGCGCCGTGGGACGGCTTCGGGCCGCTCGGCGCGGCGGATGCCGCCCGCGCCGAGGCGCCGTGGCCCGCGTGGGGGCCGACCGGCCGGGGCTGGAGCGACGACTACCCGCCGACGCATCCGATCGAGGCGGCGGACGTCGACTACCTGGTCGAACGCTACCGCGCTGCGGCCCGCAATGCGGCGGCCGCCGGCTTCGACGCGCTGGAGATCCATGCCGCGCACGGCTACCTGCTGCATTCGTTCCTGTCGCCGCTGTCCAACACCCGGCGCGACGACTACGGCGGCGATCTCGCGGGACGGATGCGCTTTCCGCTGGAAGTGGCGGCCGCGGTGCGCACCGCCTGGCCGGAGGATCGCCCGCTGCTGCTGCGGATGTCGACCGTGGACGGTGTCGACGTGGGTTGGAGCATTGACGATTCAGTGCGGTTCGCTGCGGAATTGAAGAAGATAGGCGTGGATGTCGTAGATTGCTCGTCTGGCGGGATGCGGTTGCCGGGGTCCGGCCAGCTGGTGCCGCGCGCGCCGGGTTTCCAGGTGCCGTTCGCGCGTGAAATCCGCCGGCGGGCCGGCATCGCGACGATGGCCGTCGGCCTGATCCGCGACCCGCAGCATGCGAACACGATCATCGCGGACGGCGACGCCGACCTCGTCGCGCTGGCGCGCGAGATGCTGTGGGACCCGAACTGGCCGCTGCACGCGGCCCATGCGCTCGATGCGCCTGCGTCGTGGAAGCGCTGGCCGCGGCAGTTCGGCTGGTGGCTCGAGCGCCGCGCCCGCCGCTGACGGCCGCCGGCTCCGCCAACCCCCGGCCTACGGCGCCGGGTCGGCCGGACTGAGGCTCTCCAGGAACGCGACCAGCGCATCGGTGTCCGCGGCGTCGAGGTGGAGCGGCTTCAGGATGCGCTCGCCGTCGGCGTGCAGCCTTGCCTCGTCGAGCTCCGAGTAGTGGTGGACGACGTCGCGCAGCGTGGCGAGGCTCCCGTTGTGCATGTAGGGCGCGGTGCGGGCGACGTTGCGCAGCGACGGCACCCTGAATTCGCCGTAGTTCCGGTGTTCCAGCGCAACGTGCCGCGTCGACGTCGCGGTGCTGCGCGCCGGGTCGTCGCTGTACGGGCCGAGCAGCGTGTAGCGGCTCTGCTGGAGCCGGCGGATGCCGCCGTGGCGGCCGGGGTCGACGCGGCCCGGGCCGGCGAAGAAGGGGATTCCGATGTCGTGGAACTCGCCGTTGGAGAAGCGCGGGCCGCCGTGGCAGAACGTGCAGTTGCCCGCGCCGACGAAGATCGCGAGGCCCCGCTGCGCGGCAGGCGGATAGCGCGCCATCGCGACGGTGTCGCCGCGCGCCAGCGCGTCGCGGAAATCGTCGAACGGCGTGCGGCCGGTGACGATCGTCTCCTGGTAGGCCGCGAGCGCCTTCGCGGCATCGACGGCGACGGCCTCGTCGTCGGCGGGCGGCGCGCCGCCGAACGCCGCGATGTAGCCTGCACGAAGCGTCGCGTCGCCGCGCACGCGCGCCGCGACGCGGGCGAGGTCGCCGCCCATCTCGTTCGGGTCGACGATCGGGCGCAGGCTCTGCGCCCACAGGTTGTCGCTGGCGCCGTCCCAGCCGTACCAGCGCCGCCCGCCGGTGTCGGCCACGCTGGGTGTGTTGCGATCGCCGGCCGCCACGCCTTGCGCGCGCCGCCGTCCGTCGGTGAACGCGCGCGCCGGCGGGTGGCAGGTGGCGCAGGCGATCGCTCCGCTGGCGGAAAGGCCCGGGTCGCGGAACAGCCGCTCGCCGAAGGCGATGGCGGCAGCGTTGCCGGAAACTCGGTTGGACGGATCGATGACCGGCGCCGGCGGCCACGGCCCCAGCGCCAGGACACGCCGCATCGCGTCGCCGGACAGCGCGAGCACGCCGGGTTCGGCGGCCGCGGCTGCGGCCGGCATGGCGACCGTCGTGGCAAGCAGCGCCGCCGCGACGACCGCGCGGCCGGTGCGGCGGCGTCGGCAGCCGGCGCTCACTCGACGCGCAGCACGGCCGTCACCGGCTCGGTCGCGCCGCGCGCCGCAACGTCGAAGCTCAGGTCCCAGCGGCCTGGCATGTGGAACAGCAGCCCCTCGGCACGGAAGCGGCCCGGCCCCGTCGTCGTGACGGCTGCCCGGTAGTTCATGCCGTGCCGGTGCTCGGGCATCGTCGCATCCACCCGCACGGCTTCGGCCGCCGCGGCGCCGTCGCGCGGACAGACGGCGAAGTCGACAACGAAGTGCCTGCCGACCTCGACGGGGCTGGGGGAGGTCGCGTAGGCCACGACGTAACGGCCGCTCTCCGCGATGCGGCGGTCGCCTGCGATCGCGGCGCCGCAGGGTTGCGCGATCGCGGCGCCCGGGGCCAGCGCCGTCGCGACGAGCGCCAGCGCGATCCCCGTCGCGCGGCCCGAGGTCGTCATTGCGGCGATGCGGGCGGCTTCCACGCGCGGAACAGCGCATCGGCGTTGCGCCATGCGATCCGCTGCGCGAGCGCCGGCGGCAACCCTGCGAGCCAGGCCCGCGACCACGCGGCGTGCAGGGCGATGTAGTGCCAGCGCTCCGGCGTGAACGTGTCGGTCCCCACCATGAAGCGGTCGGGAAACTCGGTGAACAGGGCGAGCCAGTCGTCGGGCACCTTGCCGTCCTGTCCGTGCTCGCTGCGGAACGCGAGGTCGCACCAGAGGTTCGGGTGCTTGCGCAGCATGTCGCGCACCGTCGCCGGTGCCGCGAAGCCGGAGTGCGCCCAGAGGATCCGGGCTTCGGGATACTGCCCGAACAGCCGCTCGATGGCGTCCGGGTCCGAATGGGCGTGGAGCACGAGGCCGTACTGCTTCGCGAGCGCCACCATGCGCCGGGGCACGGGGAGGTCGGCGTCGGCGCCGTACAGGTTGAACTCGCCGACGGCCGCGTAGGCCTGGCGGGCGAGCCGGTCCTCCAGGAATTTCGCGACCGTCTCGTCGCGCACCCAGGTGCTCGCGTCGCCGCGGGTGCGGTAGGGACGCAGCGACGGGATGACGAGGTCCGGCGCCGCGGCGAGGAGGCGCTGCGTGCCCTCGTCGCCCGAGCTCGACACCAGCGCGCGCTTCAGCCCCGCCTTCCGCAGGATGGCGACAGCGTCCTTCGGCGGCAGGTTCTCCCACGCATCGTGGCTGTAGTGGATGTGCGCGTCGAACAGCGGCAGGTCGGCGGCGGCCACGAACGGGGCCGGCGTCGACAGGAGGCAGAAGAGAAGCGGGAGGACGGGAATTTTCATCGCGCTATCTTCGACGCCCGGCCGGGGCGCGTCAACCGGCCGTGCCGCCCGCCGCTCGCAGCCTACGCCTCCGGAATCTCGTCGGTGCGCACGAGGAAGCTCTCGAGCTCGTTGGGGCCGAATGTCGTCGCGATCGCCACGTCGGAGGCGTCGCGACCGCGCGCGATCAGCACGCGGCCGATGCGCGGCGTGTTGTTGCGCGCGTCGAACGTGTACCAGCGGCCGTCGAGATACGCGTCGAACCACCCGGCGAAATCCATCGCCGCGTCAGGCTTCGGCACCCCGATGTCGCCCAGGTATCCCGTGCAATAGCGGGCCGGGATGTTCATGCAGCGGCAGAACGTGAGCGCGAGGTGCGCGAAGTCGCGGCACACGCCGGTGCGCTCGTTGTAGGCCTCCCACGCCGACTTGGTTCGCCGCGCGTGCTGGTAGCCGAACTCAATGTGCCCGTGCACGAAATCGCAGATCGCCTGCACGCGCGCCCAGCCCGGCGGCGTCTGCGCGAAAAGGCGCCACGCCACCTCGGACAGGCGGTCGGTCTCGCAGTAGCGGCTGCCCAGCAGGAAGACGAGCGTCTCCTCCGGCAGGTCCGGCAGCGCGACCTGCCGCGCGCCCGGCGCCACTTGGTCGATGCGGCCGGAGTCGCGCACGACGCCGTCGGCGAAGATGCGGATGCGGCCCTTCGGCGCCACGATCCGGCTGCACCAGTTGCCGAAGCCGTCGCGGTAGGCGGTGAGCGCCACCGGCGGGTCGGTCAGCACCTGGTCCGGCGTCACGACGTCGGCCATCCGCGAATAGTGGATGTTGAGCATCAGGATCATCGGTGTCGGTTGCGGGCACTGGTAGGCCATGTCGTAGCCGATGCGGATCTTCATTGGGGGCTCCTGGGCGCCGGTGGCGGCATGAATTGGGGCGCTGCGCCAGCGTCGGAACCGAGCGCGGCGCGCAACGTCGCGACGACGAGCGCGCGCAGCGCCCGCCACGGCGCCCTGCCGGCCAGCACGAACCGCTGGCTGACTTCGAGTTCGATCCCGACGTATTGCGCCGGGGAGCAGGCCCTGCGCAGCGCCGCGGTCAGGCCGTCGTCCTTCCCTTCGTACGGGTAGTTCCGGCGCACGCGAAGCCCCGGCGCCTGCGCCGCGAATGCCGCCTGCCAGTGTGCCGCCAGCGCCCGTTCGCCGGACCGCGGGGGGTCGTAGAGCAGCCCGACGTCGGCCGTGCGCGCCGTGCCGTCCAGCACCGGCGTGAAGCTGTGCGACGAAATGTGGATCACCCGCTGCCCGGCGGAAGCGCGCGGGTGGCGTCCGATCACGCGCTGCCGGCCGCGGAAGTGCGCGGCCAGCGCGGCCGGTACCCGGTTGCCACCATGCCCGCAGGTGACGAGGAGGTAGTCGCTGCCGAAGCCGCCCGGTCCCGCGCGGCGTTCGGAGCGCATCACCAGGCGAGTTCGGGGAGTTCCCTGAACACCCGGCGCGTGCCTTCGCTCCAGCTCCGGTGCAGCGACGTGAAGTACGCGTCGCCGTCGTCGAACCGGCGGCGCATCCGTATTTCGCGGCTGTCGCGCTCGTAGCAGATGAGGTCGATCGGCATGCCGACCGAGATGTTGCTGCGCATCGTCGAGTCGAACGACACCAGCACGCACCTGGCGGCGTCGGCGAGCCGGGTCCCGCCCACGATCACGCGGTCGATGATCGGCTTGCCGTACTTGGTTTCGCCGGTCTGGATGTAGGGCGTGTCGTCGCCGGCCTCGATGAAGTTGCCCTCGGCGTAGATCCGGAAGAGCCGCGGCCGCTCGCCGGCGATCTGCCCGCCGAGGATGAACGACGCGTTGAAGGACAGTTCGCTCGCCTCGAGCGACGGGCCGTCGCGCCGCTCGATGTCGCGCATCGCGTCGGCGACGAGATTGGCCGTGTCGAACATCGTCCGCGCGGTCCACAGCGACGCGATCGCGCCGGGATCCGCGGCGCGCTGCGTGAGGAGGCTGACGATGGCCTGCGTCCCCGCGAGGTTGCCGGAACTGAGCAGCACGAGCACGCGGTCGCCCCGGCGCTCGAACACCGTCATCTTGCAGAACTTGGCGACGTTGTCGAGGCCGGCGTTCGTCCGCGAATCCGAGGCGAAGATCAAGCCTTCGTCGAGCCGTACGCCCACGCAGTAGGTCACCGTCGCCGCCTTTGTGCTGCAGTGTCGGGATCGACGTGCCGGCAGCCATCGAGTACCCGCATCATCGCGGTTTGCCCCGCCCGCGGCAACCGCAATCGGGCCGGGGGCGGTACGAGGGACCGGACCGCCCGCAAGCGGTGTCGTTGGCGGCTTCGATCCCGTCGCAATGGTGGCCGGCGGCGCGCCCTCGCGTCTGCGTGGCGCCCCACGCTGAGGCGGGTTCAAGGGGTGCGCGTGCTAGACTTTTCCCGATGCGCCGCCACTCATCCCCCGCCGCGCGTCTGGCCATCGCCCTGCTCGCCGCGTCGACCGCGGGCACCGCGCTGCATGCGGCCGCGGCAGCCGGCGCCGACACGCCGGCCGGCACGTCGACGGTCCAGGCATTCTTCCGGTGCGACGCGGGAAAGACGCTCGACGCCGTGTTCGCCAACGGCACGCCGGCCAGCGTCGCCCTGGCGCTCTCCGACGGCAGGCACGTCGCGCTGCCGCAGGCGCGTTCCGCGTCGGGCGCGCGCTACGCCAACGGCGACGAGAGCTTCGTGTTCTGGAACAAGGGCGACACCGCCTTCATCGAAGAGAACGGCAAGGCGACCTACAGCGGCTGCGCGACGCGTCGTTAGGCTGACGGACCCGCGCTCACGCGCCAGATCCAGCACCGGCAGCGCGCGGCGGGTCAGGCCGGCGGCGGCAGCATGCGGCCGAGCGCGGCGAAGAACAGCTCCGACTGCAACCGCTCGCCCATCGTCTGCGCGGCGACGCGCGCCGCCAGCGCGGGATCGATGGGCACCAGCGGCAGGCCGGTGGAACGCGCCATCACCTCGGCCATGCAGGCCCGCTCGAGGTAGTAGAGGTCGTCGTACGCGTAGTCGATCCGCGCGCCGCAGACGATGATCCCGTGGTTGCCGAGGAACGCCACGTCGGCGCCGTTCATCGCGCGCGCGATCCGCTCGCCCTCCGACGCGTCGAGCGCCAGCCCGTTGTAGCAGGCGTCGATCGCGAGGCGGCCGTGGAAGCGCGTCGCGTTCTGCGACAGCGTGGTGTCGAGGCCGCGCGCCGCCGTCAGCGTCAGCGCGGTGGCGTACGGCGCGTGGCTGTGCAGCACGCAGGCCTTGCCGGCGATGCCGTGGACCGCCGCATGGATGAACATCGCGGTGGGCTCGACGTCGTGGCGGCCGGCGAGGCGCGTCCCTGCCCCGTCGATCAGCACGATGTCGTCGGCGCCGATCTCGCTCCAGTGGAGTCCGCGCGGATTGATCAGGAACCGGTCCGAGTCGTCGGGGAGCGCGACGCTGAAATGGTTGCAGACGCCTTCGCCCAGTCCGTGGTGCGCGGCGGCGCGCAGCGCGAGCGCCAGGTCGGCGCGCAGCGCGCGGACGTCGTCGCGGTGATAGTCGGCGTCGTGGCTTGGGCGCGATGCGGGAGGCGCAGGTTTCGTCATGGCAGGGGCCCGGAGAAATTCCGGTCCCGATCATAGACGATGCGCTGGGGGGACGCCATGGCCCCATGCATGCCGGCGCGCCGGTTGCGGTATGCTCGCAGCACAACGAGTCGACCGCCTGCGCTGCCGCCCCCGCCGGCGGCCGCAGCGCGAAGGAGCCGCCGCGATGTCCGAGCTGATCTTCCACATGATAGGCGGCGCGCCCGACCCGGTCGCGCCGTTCTCCCACGCGGTCGAGGCCGACGGCTGGGTGTTCGTGACCGGCCAGATGCCGTTCACCGGCACGGCCAACGACTCGCCGTATCCGGAGACCATCGAGGCGCAGACGCACGCGGTGATGCGCAACCTCGTGACGGTGCTGGAGGGCTGCGGCCTGGGGCTTGCCGACGTCGCGGTCGCGCGGGTGTTCCTGCGCCACTTCGACGACGACTACGCGAAGATGAACGCCGTCTACGCCGGCTACTTCCCGCCGGGGCGCCGGCCGGCGCGCACGTGCATCGGCGTCACCGGCCTCGCCCGCGGCGCGCGCGTCGAGATCGACATGGTCGCGCGGCGCGGCCGCTGACGCTGCATCCGGCAGCAGGCGCCCCCGGCGTCGTTTCCTGCGCCGGGCGGCGCGCTACTTCGCCGTCGCGAACTGGTTGGTGTAGAACGACGCCGGCGCGAGGTCGGTCTGCAGTTCCTGGTAGTCCTTCATCAGCTTCAGCGTGTTCGACCAGTCGGCCGGCGACATCCAGCCGAGCGGCTGGGCCGCGCCGTCCGCCGGGCGCACCAGCGCGAGCCCGGCCTTCAGCTGCTTCAGCGCGAGGTCGCGGTCCATGTCCGGCTTGACCTTGATCACCGCGGCGATCGACTCGTCGGGGCTCTTCTCGGCGGCGGCAATCGACTTCTGCGTCGCGCGGACGAAGCGGCGGACGAGGTCCGGGTTCTTCTCGAGCGTTTCGCGGTTGACGTGGATCACGAGGCCAAGCGTGTTGGCGCCGACGTCGCTGTAGGCGATCGTGTTCACCGCCATGCCGCGCTGCGGCAGGATCAGCGCCTGGTTCTCGAGGCCGCCCAGCATCGCGTCGACGCGCTTCTCGAGCATCGCGACGACCTTGCCCGCGCCGTCGACGCGCAGGAACTTGACCGAGTCCGGGCCCATCTTCGCGTTGGCGAGGATCGCGGGGAAGATCGTAAGCCCGGCCTCGCCGGTGGTCGCGGCGATCGTCCGGCCTTCGAGGTCCTTTACCGACCTGATGTTGGCATCCGCGCGCGTGATGATCGCGAACGGCGACTTGTTCATCACGCCCATCACCGCCTGGATCGGCGCGCCCTTGGCCACGCCGGCGATCACGCTGGCGCCGTCGGACAGGCCGAACGTGTCGGACTTCGCGCCCACGATCTGCACCGCGCGGCCGGAGCCCTGGCCTTCGCCGATCGTGAGCTCGATGCCCTCCTCCCTGTAGTAGCCGCGGTCGACGCCGAGGTAGAAGAACGAGTGGAAGCCGTAGGCCAGCCAGTTGAGGCGCAGCGACGCCTTGTCCTGGGCCAGCGCGGCGGCCGGGGCGGCGAGCCCGATGCCGAGCGCGACGGCGGCGGCGAGGATGCGGAAGGGTCGGTTCATGTTGCCTCCAGGGAGATCACGGGGCGGCGCGCGGTCAGGGGTTGGCGCCGCGGATCGCGGAAACCTGCGCGGGATCGCGCCGGCGCGAGATGTGCCAGGGAATCGCGAGGTGCTCGATCAGCTCGACCGCGCCGTACAGGGCGAGCCCCAGCACGGACAGCACGATGATCGTGGCGAACGTCATGCTGGTGTCGAGCGCGCCGTTGTATTCGAGCAGCAGGAAGCCGAGGCCATTGTCGGAGGCGACGAACTCCGCCACGACCGCAGCCGTGGCGGACAGCGCCGCCGCGACCTTGAAGCCGGTGAACAGCGTGGGCAGCGCGTGCGGGAGCTGCACCTTCCAGAAGGTCCGCAGCCGAGAGGCGCCGCTGGAGCGCGCGAGGTCCATGATGTCGGCGTCGACCGAGCGGAACGCGGTGATCGCGCTCACCACCACCGGGAAGAACGACAGCAGGAACACGAGCAGCACCTTGGGCATCAGCCCGAAGCCGAACCAGATGATGAACAGCGGCGCGACGGCGATCTTCGGCACGATCTGGAAGAACACGAGCAGCGGATAGATCACGCCTTCCAGCCGCTTCGAGAAGGCGATGACGAGCGCGATGGCCACGCCGAAGACCACGGCGGCGAGGAAGCCCAGCAGCATCGGCTGCAGCGTGTAGAGGCTGGCGCTGGCAAGGCGCGGCAGCCGGCGCCACATGTCGGCGAGAATCTGCGTCGGAGGCGGCAGGATGTACGACGGCAGGTGCGCGGCGCGCACCACGACTTCCCACAGCAGCAGGAAGCCGGCGAAAGTGAGCGCGAGCCGCGCGGCCTGCTCGAACCGCCCCAGTCGTTGCAAGCCCACGCCCGACCCTCCTGGTTGACAACCGATGTATGCTCGGCTATTGTCGGAAACATGTTCCAACAGGAATGATGTTACTTCAATAATGCGAGTTGTCAAGGGCGTGCTGGATCGCAGCCTCGAGGCGCTGGAGCTGCTGGCGGCGGAGGCGCATTGGCTGCGCCTGTCCGACATCGCCGCCCGCCTCGGCCTGCCCAAGGGGCCTGCGCACCGGATGCTCGCGCAGCTCTGCGAGCTGCGCTGGGTCGAGCAGGACCCCGGCACCGGCCAGTACCGGCTGACGATGAAGCTCTCGCTGCTGGGCCAGCAGTTCCTCCACGGCACCGGCCTGCCGGGCCTCGTCCAGCCGATCGTAGACGACGTCGCCCGCGAATGCCGCGAGCTTGTCCGGCTCACGATCATCGACGGCGAGCGCCTCGAGTGGCTGGCGTCGTCGCAGGGCGCGGCGCCCGGGCTCATGTACCAGCCGGGGATGTCCGGCCCGATCGTCGCGCACGCCACCGCCAACGGCAAGGCGTGGCTCGCGACGATGACCAACGACGCGGCGACGCGGATCGCGCTGCAGGGGGGGCTCGGTGCCGCCGGCGCTCGCCTGGGGCCGCGCGCGCTCGCCACCGTCAGCGCGCTGCTGAAGGAACTCGCGGCGACGCGCGCCCGCGGCTACGGGCTCGCGGTCGAGGAGGCCGAGCCGGGCGTCACAGCGATCGCCGTCGCGATCCGGTCGCGCCGGACCGGCGCGGTGATCGGCACGATGAGCATCGCCGGGCCGCTCTTGCGCGTGACGCCGGCGCGCTACGAGGCGTTCCACCTGCTGCTGGCACGCGCGGCCGAACAGCTCGGGACGATCTGGCCCGGCGCCGGTGCGGCGAGAGAGGAGGCGGCGTCGTGGACGGCATCCGGATCCAGGGAGTGACCAAGCGGTATCGCCGCGGCACGCAGGAGACGCCGGCGCTGGAGGATGTCAGCATCGACGTCGCGCCCGGCGAGTTCATCGCGATCGTCGGCCCGTCCGGCTGCGGCAAGTCGACGCTGCTGCGCCTCGTCGCGGGCCTGCTGCCGGCCACCAGCGGCACGATAGAACTGTCCGGCCGGGCGGTGAACGGCCCCGTCACCGACGTCGGCATCGTCTTCCAGAGCCCCGTGCTGCTCGACTGGCGCAACACCCTCGACAACGTGCTGTTCCAGGCCGACATCCGCGGCCTTCCGGTCGCGAAGTTCCGGCCGCGCGCGCTGGAGCTCCTGCGGCAGGTGGGCCTCGAGGACTTCGCCGATCGCTACCCGCACGAGCTGTCGGGCGGGATGCGACAGCGCGCGTCGATCGCGCGATCGCTGCTGCACGACCCGCCGCTGCTGCTGATGGACGAGCCCTTCGGCGCCCTCGACGCGCTGACGCGCGAGCAGATGCGGCTCGACCTGGAGGAACTCTGGCTCGCCACCCGCAAGACGGTGCTGTTCATCACCCACAGCGTCGACGAGGCGGTGCTGCTGTCCGATCGCGTGCTGGTGATGTCGGCGCGGCCGGGCCGGATCGAGCGCGAGCTCGTCGTCGACCTGCCGCGTCCGCGCGGGCTCGAGGCAAGGCACTCCCCGCGCTTTGCCGCCTGCTGCGACGAGATCAACGAGATTTTCTTCCGCAAGGGCGTGCTGAAGCGCGCCGCGCCGCCGCGGGCCTGACACCTGCCCGGGGGCTACGTCGGAAGATACGAAGGGTGCGGGATCGCCTTCCCCGCGCTCAACCGGCCTTGGGCTCGTCCGGCGGGACGCGGTCGGCCAGTTCCCGCCAGCCGCAATGCGGGGAGGCCCCGGCGAACACCTCCGCCTGCGTCAGCGCCGCCATCCACGCCTGCCGGTCGGCGGTGGCGCTCGCCATGTGCGGCTCCAGGCCGCATTCCCTCACCGTCGCTGCCGACTCGCGCATCTCCTCGGCGCGGCGGCGCCCGTGCTGGACGACGCGGTGCCAGAAGTACGTGCCCTGCTTTTCCCAGTCGAAGTTCGGAAAAGTCTCCTCCAGCGAGGCCAGCACCTCGTCCTCGACGCCGTAGCGTCGTGCGGTGAGGAGGCTTTCGATCACGAGCGCCTCCATGCCCTTGATGATCACGCTGCGGCACATCTTGACTGCGGACACCACGCCCAGCTTGGGCGACGAGGTGGATGCGGCGAAGCCCAGCGCATTGAGCCCGGGGCAGAGCGTCGCCGCGTCGGGCCCGCCCAGCAGCATCGGCACGCGGATTCCGTACGGAGGCACCGAGGTCATCACGGCCGCCTCCACGTAGCGGCCTCCGGCTGCGGTGACCCGCTTCGCGCATTCGACCTTGGTTCGCGGCGACGCCGAATTGATGTCGAGGAGGAACGCGCCGGGCCGCATGGCGTCGGCGGTGCTCGCGGCGGCGGCGCGGGTGGCGCTTGCCGTCACCGCCGAGATGACGAGGCTCGCCTCCGCCACGGCCGCGGAGGCGGTGGCGGCGAGTTCCACGCGATCGGCGGCGGCCCGGGCGCGAATCGCGGCGCCGCGCGGACTGTCCGCGGCGCCGGCGATGTCGAACGCGCACACGTGGCCGACGCCGCGCGCGACGAGCGCCGCGCCGAAGATGCCGCCCACCTCGCCGTAGCCGATCAGGGCGACACGAAGGCTGGCGACGTCAGGGGCGGCGGGCGGATCGGGGGCGATCATGAGCGACTCGGGGCGGGAACTATCGTCGCGAATCTTACACGGGGGCGCATCTACTCGGGCTGCATGTTCGCCTGCAGGATGACGGGCTTCCAGCGCGCGATCTCGGCATGGATCAGCGTGCCGAACGCCGCGGGCGTTCCCGGCGCCGCCTCGGCGCCCTCGGTGTCGAGGCGTGCCTTCAGCGCAGGTGTCGCCAGCGCGCGATTGATTTCCTCGTTCAGCAGTGCGACCACCGCCGCCGGCGTGCGCGCCGGGGCCACGACGCCGTACCACTGGACCGCCTCGAAGTCGGGCACGCCCGAGCCGGCAATGGTCGGGACGCCCGGCATGCCCGGCACCGGCGCCAGCGACGACACCGCGAGCGCGCGCAGCTTCCCGGCCTGCACCTGCTGCTGGACCGCGGGCACGCCGGTCATGATCATCTCCACCTGCCCGCCGAGGACGTCGGCCACCGCGGGGGACGTGCCGCGATACGGGATGTGCCCGATGTCGGTCTGCGTGCGCAGCTTGAAATACTCCATCGCGATGTGCGCGGCGCTGCCGTTGCCGCCGGACGCGTAGCGCAGCGAGCCGGGCTTGGCCTTCGCCAGCGCGACGAGTTCCTGCACGCTGCGCGCGGGGACCGCCGGGTTGACGACCAGCACGTTCGGGACGCGCGCGACCAGCGCGACCGGCGCGAAGCTCGTCCGCGGATCGTAGGCGAGGTTCGGGTACAGCGTCGGGTTGATCGCGAGGGTGCCGATGTGGCCCATCAGCAGCGTGTAGCCGTCGGGTGCCGCGCGCGCGACCTCGGTCGCGCCGATCGAGCCGCCCGCGCCGGCCTTGTTCTCGACGACGAACGGCTGGCCCAGCGTCTCCTGCAGCTTCTGCGCGATCGTGCGCGCCAGGATGTCGGTGGATCCACCGGGCGTGAACGGCACGATGATGCGCACCGGCCGCACGGGCCACGCCGGCGCGGCCCGCGTCCCCGTGGCCCAGGTCGCGGCGAGGCCGAGCGCGCCGCGCACGAATGCCCGGCGGCCGCGCGCGCTTGGACGGCCCCCTTGGCGCTGTCGCGCCGTCCCCCCGAGGGGGAGCAATTCGCGCTTGGGGCGGCCCGGCGCGCTCATGGACGGCCCCCTTGGCGCTGTCGCGCCGTCCCCCCGAGGGGGAGCAATTCGCGCTTGGGGCGGCCCGGCGCGCTCA
>CALQLA020000048.1 GCA_943331295.2 Bordetella parapertussis
CGACTTCCCGCCGGGCCGTCCCAAGGGAAGTCGTGCTCCCCCTCGGGGGGCAGCGAGCAGCGCGAGCGTGGGGGCCCTCATCACCCGACCGGGATCAGCGTGACTTCCAGCTTGCCGAGGTCGCCGAACGTGAACGTGAGGGGCGTCGCGAGCGGGACGTCGAGCGCGCCGGCGTACGAGCCGGTGGTGACGATCTGGCCGGAGGCAAGCCCGGTGCCCCAGCCGCCGCCGCCGGTGCGAAGCCAGTTGGCGAGCCAAACGAGCGGCTGCAGCGGATGCCCGTCCGGGTGCTCCGCGTTGCGCGCCATGATGGCGCCGGCGGGGCTCGCGATCGATAGCGCGAACGCGTCCAGCTTGCGCTCCAGCCCGTTGGCGACGACGGGCCCGATGAAGAGCCCGTAGTTGTTCGCGCTGTCGGCCAGCATTTCCGGAAACGGGACGGACATCGGGTCTTCGTAGCGGCTGCCCATCAGTTCGAGCACCAGTCGCGTCTCGCCGATCGCCTCGCGGACGTCGGCCTCGGTGTATGGCGCCACGCGCGGCGGGAGGTCGCGGTTCAGCACGAAGGCGATCTCGGGCTCGATCCGGGCGTGCGCGTCGTGGGCGGGGACGGCGCAGGGGGACGACGTGCGGATCGTCTCGGCATACAGCGGTGCGGCGATCATGCGATCCGCCGCCGGCAGCGCGCACTTCCAGCCGCCGATCGGTTCCTTGAGCAGGAGGGCCACGCGGCGCTGGATCGCGAGCGCGTCCTCGAGCCCGTCCGGGCGGCACGAACCCGGCATGCGGGGGCCCGGACGGCGGTGGCGGCGCGCCGCGAGCAGGTGCAGCGCGGCCGCGTCGATCGTTGCAGGTGTCATCGGTTCACTCTACGTTATCATGTCGTGTCCACGCGGCGTCTTCGCCGGGGACGGAAGGGCGAAAGGTTATCAGGAAATGCCCGCCCGCATTCGGCCCGGGGTTATTCCCGGAAGGGCGGGCGGCACGCCGCGGTAGGGTTGGCCGCGCGCCGTCGTCCGCATGGCGCTTTGGGGCCCGCTCGCCGCACCGGCGAGGCCGGGGGCGGGGCGAGCTTGCCGTCGCCGTCCCTCCCGGCGCTCGCAGCATCGATTGGGGTCGCAATGAAGAATCGCTTGACCGTGGCAGCGAGCCTGCCGGAAGACCGCCGGCGCGCGCTGCTGATCGGCCGCGTCTGGCACCCGCAGTGGCAGGGGCCGGTGCTGGTGCAGGTCGACGGCGACGACGTGCGCGACCTGTCGACGCTGGCGCCGACCGCGAGCGAGTTGCTGGAACTCGCGGACCCGGTCGGCGCAATCCGCGCCGCGGGCCCGCTGCCCCGCATCGCGGGCGTGGCCGAGGTCCTCGCCAATTCCGACCCCGCGGCGCGCGACGCCGCGACGCCGTGGTTTCTCGCGCCCTGCGACCTGCAGGCGGTCAAGGCGAGCGGCGTCACGTTCGTGGCCAGCACGCTCGAGCGCGTGATCGAGGAGCAGGCGCGCGGCGACGCGTCGAAGGCCGAGGCGGTGCGGGCGTCGATCGTCGCGGTGATCGGCGACAACCTCGCGTCGATCCGGCCCGGCTCGCCCGAGGCGGCGGCGATCAAGGCGGTGCTGATCCGGCAGGGCGCGTGGTCGCAGTACCTCGAGGTCGGCATCGGCCCCGACGCCGAGATCTTCACCAAGGCGCAGCCGCTGTCCGCGGTGGGCACGGGCGCCGAAGTCGGCATCCATCCCAAGTCCGAGTGGAACAACCCCGAGCCCGAGATCGTGCTCGTCGTCGACAGTCGCGGCCGCACGCTGGGCGCCACGCTCGGCAACGACGTCAACCTCCGCGACTTCGAGGGCCGCAGCGCGCTGCTGCTCGGCAAGGCGAAGGACAACAACGCGTCGTGCGCGATCGGCCCGTTCATCCGGCTGTTCGACGCGACGTTCGGGATCGACGACGTCCGCCGCGCCGAGCTCGCGATGCGGGTCGACGGCCCGGAAGGCTTCGTGCTCGACGGGCACAGCTCGATGCGGCTCATCAGCCGCGATCCGCTCAACCTGGTCGAGCACGCGATCGGACCGAACCACCAGTACCCGGACGGCCTCGTGCTGTTCCTCGGCACGATGTTCGCGCCGACCAAGGACCGGCTGGCGCCGGGGCAGGGCTTCACCCACGTCGTCGGGGACATCGTCACCGTCAGCACGCCGCTGCTGGGC
Source organism: Bordetella parapertussis (assembly GCA_943331295.2). GTDB lineage: Bacteria > Pseudomonadota > Gammaproteobacteria > Burkholderiales > Casimicrobiaceae > CAIWHR01. The sequence continues at coordinate 2,202 of CALQLA020000048.1, forward strand.
GCGCTGGTCAATCGCGTCAACCATTCGGACAAGGCCGCCCCGTGGACGTTCGGCGCCGCGGCGCTGATGCGAAGCCTCGCGCGGCGCGGCTTGCTGTGACCTCGCGCCGTGGTACCGGCGTCCTGGCACCGATGCCCTGACCCGGGCTGAGCGGAGCGAAACCCGGGGGGAGCGTGCCCGTTCGCGCCTCCCCCCGGGTTTCGCGTCCGCTCAACCCGGGCATCGATAGGCAATACCCCCCGCGACATCAACCTTTTTCGGAACCATCGCCATGACAGCCTTCCGCAACTACATCGCCGGCGAGTGGGTCGCCGGCGCGTCGGTCTCCGTCAACCGCAATCCGTCGAACATCGCCGACGTGATCGGCGAGTACGCGCAGGCCGATGCGGGAGAGGCGCGCACGGCGGTCGCGGCCGCGAAGGCGGCATTCCCGGCGTGGGCCCACGGCGCGATCCAGGAGCGCTCGAACGTGCTCGATCGCGCGGGAACGGAAATCCTCGCCCGGAAGGACGAGTTGGGCCGCCTGCTGTCGCGCGAGGAAGGAAAGACGCTGCCCGAAGGCATCGGCGAGGCGATGCGCGCCGGCCAGATCTTCAAGTTCTTCGCCGGCGAAGTCCTCCGCCAGGCCGGCGAGAAGATTCCCTCGGTGCGCCCGGGCGTCGACGTCGAGGTGACGCGCGAGCCCGTGGGCGTCGTGGGGCTCATCACGCCGTGGAACTTCCCGATCGCGATTCCCGCCTGGAAGCTCGCGCCGGCGCTGGCCCATGGCAACACCGTGGTGCTGAAGCCCGCCGACCTGGTGCCGGGCTCGGCGTGGGCGCTGGTCGACATCCTCGTCCGCGCGGGGCTGCCGCCCGGCGTGCTGAACCTGGTGATGGGCCGCGGCTCCGTCGTCGGCGAGGTGCTCGTCAACCATCCCGATGTCAACGCGCTGTCGTTCACCGGCTCGGTCGGAACGGGCCGCGCCATCGCGGCGAAGGCGATCGCGCGGATGGCGAAGGTCCAGCTGGAGATGGGCGGCAAGAACCCGCTGGTGGTGCTGGACGACGCCGACCTCGCCACTGCGGTGAACGCCGCGACACAGGGCGCGTACTTCTCGACCGGCCAGCGCTGCACCGCGTCGTCGCGGCTCATCGTGACCGAGGGCATCCACGACCGCTTCGTCGCCGCGATGACGGACAAGCTGAAGGCGCTCAAGGTGGGCGACGCGCTGGCGGCCGGCACCGACATCGGCCCGGTCGTCGACCAGGGCCAGCTCGACCAGGACCTGGCGTACGTCGAGGTCGGCCGCAGCGAGGGCGCGGCGCTCGCCTTCGGCGGCGAGCGGCTGCAGCGCGGCACCGAAGGCTACTACCTGTCGCCGGCGCTCTTCACCGGCGCGACCAATGCGATGCGCATCGCGCGCGAGGAAATCTTCGGGCCGGTCGCATGCGTGATCCGCGCGAAGGACTTCGACGAGGCGCTCGCGCTCGCCAACGACACCGAGTTCGGGCTGTGCTCGGGCATCGTCACGACGTCGTTGAAGCACGCGGCGCACTTCAAGCGGCGCGCCGAGGCCGGCATGGTGATGGTGAACCTGCCGACCGCGGGCGTCGACTACCACGTGCCCTTCGGCGGCCGCAAAGGGTCGAGCTATGGTGCGCGCGAGCAGGGGCGCTACGCAGCCGAGTTCTTCACGACGGTCAAGACCGCCTATACGGCACCGTGAGCCCCGACGCGGGCGAACGCCTTCGTTCCCCGCGGAGGCATGCCGGTGCGCCCGACGGGTCGGCCTCGGCGCCGGTCCGGCGCGACGGCTTCTGAGCCGGGCGGCTATTCGAGCTTGATGCCGGCGTCCTTGATCAGCTTGCCGAAGCGCTCGTAGTCGGCGCGGTTCAGCGCCGCGAACTGTTCGATCGTCATGTTGCCGGGCTCGCCGGCGAGCCCCGCGATCCGCTTCTGCACGTCGGGCAGTTTCAGCGCGGCCATGATCTCGTTGTGCAGCTTGGCGACGACGTCCTTCGGCGTCGCGGCCGGCGCGAACACGCCGTACCAGGTGCTCATCTCGAGCCCCTGGTAGCCCAGTTCCACCAGCGTCGGCACGTCGGGCAGTTCCGGCGAGCGCTTCGCCGTCATCACCGCCAGCGGGCGGAGCTTGCCGCCCTTGATCTGCCCGATCGCCGACGACGTGGTGTCGAACATCAGCTGGGCGTTGCCGGCGACGAGGTCGAGGTGGGCCTGGCTGCTGCCCTTGTACGGGATGTGCGTCATCTCGACGCCCGCGACGACCTTGAACGCCTCGCCGGCGAGGTGCTGCGTGCTGCCGGCGCCCGACGACGCGTAGTTGAACGTGCCGGGCTTCGCCTTCATCTGCGCGACCAGTTCCTTCACGTCCTTGGCCGTGACGGCCGGCCCGACCACGAGCACGTTCGGCACCACCATCACCAGCGCCACCGGGGTCAGGTCCTTCAGCGCGTCGAAGCCGAGCTTGAGGAGGTGCGGCGCGATCGCCTGACCGGTGTTGGTGGCGACCAGCAGCGTGTAGCCGTCCGGCGCCGACTTCGCGGTGACGTCGGCGGCGATCGTGTTCGACGCGCCGGGACGGTTGTCGACGACGAACGACTGCTTCATCGACTCGCCGAGCTTCTCGCCCAGCATCCGCGCGACGATGTCGGTGCCGCCGCCCGCGGGGGCGCCGACCATCAGCTTCACCGGCCGGCTGGGCCAGGCCTGCGCCGCGGCATCGGGGGCCGCCGCGCCGATGATGCCGCCGAGCGCGACGGCCGCGACCGCGCCCGACGCGCGGCGAAGGAAGGTGCGGCGGCCCATGGCGCTAGCGCCCCTTCTTCTTGTAGGCGACGACCTTCTGCTTCTGCGTGCCGAGGCCCTCGATGCCGAGCGTGACGACGTCGCCGGACTTGAGGTACTGCGGGTTCGGCTTCATCCCCATCCCCACGCCGGGCGGCGTGCCGGTGGTGATCACGTCGCCGGGCAGCAGCGTCATGTACTGCGAGCAGTCGGCGACGATGTCGGCGGCGCCGAAGATCATGGTCCGCGTGTTGCCGGTCTGCTTGCGCTCGCCGTTGACGTCGAGCCACATGTCGAGGTCCTGGACGTCCTTGATCTCGTCCTTGGTCACCATCCACGGGCCGATCGGGCCGAAGGTGTCGCAGCCCTTGCCCTTCGCCCACTGCGAGGCGCCGCGCTTGATCTGGTACTCGCGCTCGGACACGTCGTTGATGAGGCAGAAGCCGGCGACGTACTTCAGCGCGTCCTTCTTGTCGACGTAGCGCGCGGTGCGGCCGATGACGATGCCGAGCTCGACCTCCCAGTCGGTGTGCGTCGAGTCCTTCGGCAGCATGATCGCGTCGTTGGGGCCGACGATGCAGGTCTCGGACTTGAAGAACACGATCGGATTCTCGGGGATCGGCGAGTTCGTCTCCTTCGCGTGGTCGACGTAGTTGAGGCCGATCGCGAGGAACTTCGAGATGCCGGTGACGCAGGGGCCGAAGCGCGGCTTGCCCTTGACCAGCGGCAGGCGCTTGACGTCGAGCTTCGCCAGTTCCTTCAGCTTCGCGGGCGACAGCGTGTCGGGGTCGATGTCCTTCACCTTCTTCGACAGGTCGCGCAGCTTGCCGTCGGCGTCGATGAGGCCGGGCTTTTCCTTGCCGACGGGGCCGTAGCGTACGAGCTTCATGGTTGCTCCTCCTTGGGATTCGGATGTGGGAACGGGATCGGACTCTAGATGGTCATGCCGCCGTCGACCGAATACACGTTGCCGGTGGCGAACGCGGATTCGTCGGAGGCGAGGAACACGACGACGGGGGCGAGTTCCTCGGGCTTCGCGAGGCGCCCCATCGGCTGGCGCGCGATGAACATCTTGCGCGCCTCGACCGGATCGGGGAAGGCATCGATGCGCTGCTGCAGCGACGGCGTGTCGACGGTGCCGGGCGCGATCGCGTTGCAGCGGATGCCCTTCTGCACGAAGTCGGCGGCGACCGCCTTGGTGAGTCCGACCACGGCCGCCTTGCTCGCGCCGTAGACGAAGCGGTTGGGGATGCCCTTGATCGACCCGGCGACCGACGCCATGTTGATGATCGACGCGCCGCGGCCGCGCGCCTCGAACTCGGCGAGCATCTTCGGCAGCGCGCACTTGATCGTCATGTACATCGCGCGGACGTTGAGGTTGAAGCTGAAGTCCCAGTCGGCCGGCGCACACTCGAGGATCGTGCCGTGGTGGACGTAGCCCGCGCAGTTGAACAGGATGTCGAGCGGCGGCAGGTCGCCGACGGCTTTCGCGACGGCGGCGTCGTCCATCACGTCGAGCACGCCCGCGGTGATGTTGGGCAGTCCCTTCAGGGCCTCGACCAGCTTCGGATTGACGTCGGTCGCGTGGACGTGCGCGCCCTCGTGGGCCATCGCGATCGCCGTCGCGCGGCCGATGCCCTGTCCCGCGGCCGTGACCAGCGCCGTCTTGCCTGCCAGGCGTCCGTTCATCGTGTTTCTCCTTGTTGTTGGCGTCGCCGGCGCTTCAGCGCGGGCGCGTGAGCTTCGGCTTCAGTGTCCGCGCCGGGTCGGCCCAGTCGCTGTTCGGTATCAGGGGGTACCAGCCCGGCCGGCCCGGATCGCGGTCGTACGGGTAGCTGCCGAGTTCCTTGAAGAGCTCGTGGTACTGCGTGAGCTTGGCGCGGTCGAGGCTGACGCCCAGCCCGTTGCCGTCGGGGACGCGGATCGCGCCGTCCTTGTACTGCATCAGACCGCCCACGATCACGTCGTCGGTCAGGTGATGATAATGCGCGTCGGCGGCATAGCCGAGGTTGGGCAGCACCGCGCCCAGGTGCAGCATCGTCGCAAGCTGGATGCCGAGCTCGCCGGAGCTGTGGACGGCGACGCCCATGCCCATCGTCTCGCAGACGCCGGCCGCCTTGATGCACGGCCGGATGCCGCCCCAGAACGTCGTGTCGAGCAATATCACGTCGACCGCGCGCATCGCCACGTTGGCCGCGAGCTGCTCGAAGTTGACGACGACGGTGTTGGTGGCGGTCGGGATCGGGACGAACTCCTTCAGCCGCGCGAGCTGCGGCATGCCCCACACCGGATCCTCGAAATAGTCGTTGGCGAGATCCTCGATGCCGTGGCCGAAGTCGATCGCGTCGGCGAGCGACAGCGCGCTGTTGGGGTCGTAGCGGTAGCGGTCGCCGGGCAGCGCCGCGGCGAGCGCGCGGTAGCACTCGAGCTCGTGCGCGGGCGGGTAGACGCCGCCCTTCAGCTTGTGCACGCGGAAGCCGTGCTTCTTCTTCAGCGCCCGGGCGTTGGCGACGAGCTGCGCCGCGGTGCGGACCTCGCCCCGGCCGGTCTCCGGGTTCGCGTAGCGGAAGAAGAGGTAGCTCGCGAACTCGACGGCGTCGCGCACCTTGCCGCCCAGCAGCGCGTGCACCGGCGCCCCCAGCTTCTGGCCCATGATGTCGAGGCAGGCGAACTCGATCGCCGCGTGGAGCTGCGTCCGGTTGTTGTAGAGGCTCGCGGTCGGGTTGCAGATCGCGTAGCGCATCGCCTCCAGCCGGAACACGTCGTGCCCGCGCAGGTAGTCGCCGAGCGCCGCGAACGCGCGCGAGGCGTCCTCGCCGCCGCCGCCCATCTCGCCCAGGCCCACGTAGCCGTCGCTCGTCTCGACCTCGACGACGGTGCGCACGAAGCGGCCCCAGTGCGCGCCGTTGCTGTGCAGGAGCGGCGCCTCCAGCGGCACGGTGACGGGTGTGGCGCGGATCGCGGCGATGGTGGTGGCGGGCATGGGGTCGGGCTCCGGGCCGCGCCGGCGGACCCGGCGACGGCGGCAGGTGGCGGCAGGTGCGGGCGGTATGGGGGCGAAAGGTCGGCGGCTGGACGGGGCGCAACGGGCCGGCGGGCGAGGGCGCCGGCGCGGCCAAGCGCGCATTCTACTACGGCCGCGCGGCAGAATTGGTAATACCACTTGACCAATTGTTGGCCGAGTATTAGCCTTCGCCGTCTGTAGCTTCGGGCGCGGCCCGCGCGTCGGCCCGCCGCCTCGTTCCGCCTTCGCATCGCGAACCAGCGCCACCCCACGCCCATGCCATTCCAGAGCATCGAGCCCCGTCGCCTCTACCGGCAGATCGCGGACCAGATCCGCGATCTGATCCGGGGCGGCGAGTTCGTCGCGGGCTCGCGGCTCCCCCCCGAGCGCGATCTCGCGAAGCAGCTCGGCGTGTCGCGGCCCTCGGTGCGCGAGGCGCTGATCGCGCTCGAGATCGAGGGCCTGGTGGAGGTCCGGATCGGCTCCGGGATCTACGTGCTGGGGCCCGGCGTGCGGGCGGAGTCGGCCGAGGCGCCGGCGGGCGCGCCGGCCGAGAGCGACGTGTACGCCTCGGCGGGCCCGTTCGAGCTGATGCGCGCGCGCTACACGATCGAGAGCGAATGCGCGGCACTGGCGGCGAAGTCGGCGAAGAGGCCGCAGGTCGCCGCGATCGAGGAGGCGCTCGACACGATGCAGCGCGAGTTCGACGACGCGAAGCAGCCGATCGGCGGCGACCGGCTGTTCCACCTGCGGATCGCCGAGGCGACCGGCAACGGGGCGCTGGTGGCGGTGGTGAAGATGCTGTGGGAAGTCCGGCTCGGCCCGCTCTACGCGCGCCTCGAGCACCATTACGACACGCCGGGGCTGTGGACCGCCGCGATGACCGAGCACCGCGCCGTGCTGAAGGCGATCGCGGACCACGACGTCCCCGGCGCCCGGCTCGCGATGCAGCGGCACCTCAACAAGGCGTACAAGCGCTTCAACAAGGGCTGGAACGCGCTGCACTGACCAACGGGAACAGCGCCGACGCCGCGGACCCGCGGCCGCGGCGGCAACGAGGAGGCGACACCATGCTGGCATGCCGCATACACGCGAAGGAAGACCTGCGGATCGAACCGGTGGCGACGCCGGAGGCCGGGCCCGGGCAGGTGCTGCTGCGCCTCGGCGCCGCCGGCATCTGCGGCTCCGACCTGCACTACTACTTCGACGGCAGGAACGGCAGCTTCATCGTCCGCGAGCCGCTCATCCCCGGACACGAGGCGTCCGCCACCGTCGCCGGCATCGGGCCCGGCGTGACGCGGGTCAAGGTCGGCGACAAGGTCGCCGTCAGCCCGTCCCACGCCTGCGGCCAGTGCGACTACTGCCGCGAGGGCCGCGAGCAGCTCTGCCGCAAGATGCGCTTCCTCGGCAGCGCCAGCCTGTTCCCGCACGTGCAGGGCATGTTCAGCGAATACTTCGTCATGGGCGAACGGCAGTGCTATCCGGTGGGCGGCGACGTCACGCTGGGCGAGCTCGCATTCGCCGAGCCGCTGGCCGTCGCGCTGCACGCGGTCAACCGCGGTACCGCGCTGCTCGGCAAGTCGGTGCTCATCACCGGCGCCGGCACGATCGGCTGCCTGACCGTGATCGCTGCCCGCCTCGCGGGTGCCAGGCGCATCACGATCTCGGACGTGCTCGACCGGCCGCTCGCGCAGGCGACGCTGGTCGGCGCCGACCGGACGATCCGCGCCGACCTCGAGCCCGAGGCGCTGGCGACGCCGCAGTTCGACGTCTGCTTCGAGGTGTCGGGCAGCTTCCATGCGCTGAAGTCCTGCGTCGCCGCGGCCAATCGCGGCGCCACGATCGTGCAGGTGGGCACGCTGCCGCACGAGCCGCTGCCGTTCGTCATCAACGAACTGATGGTCAAGGAGCTCGATTTCAAGGCGGCCTTCCGCTGGGGGGTCGAGTTCGACTGGGCCGTCGACTACCTGTCGTCGCGCCGGGTCGACGTGCGGCCCCTGCTGTCGGGGCAGTTCCCGCTGCAGGATGCCGTCCGCGCGTTCGCGCTGGCGAAGGACAAGACGCAGAGCACCAAGGTCCAGGTCGTGGCGGCCTAATTTCGCAGTCGTCGTACTTCATAAAATGTTTCGAGGAGAGATCATGCGTTTGCTTTCGAAAGGATTGTTGCTGGCGGCCGCCACGGCCGCGCTGTTCATCGGCGGTCCCGCCGCGGCGCAGCAGAAGCTCAAGTGGGCGCACGTGTACGAGGTATCCGAGCCCTTCCATACCGAGTCGGTCTGGGCCGCGGCCGAGATCAAGCGGCGCACCAACGGCAAGTTCGACATCGAGGTCTTCCCGGCCAGCACGCTGGGCAAGGAGACCGACATCAACCAGGGGCTGACGCTCGGCACCGTCGACATGAACATCAGCGGTCCGTCGTTCGCGGCGCGCAACTACCCGCGGATCGGCATCGCCTACTACCCGTTCATCTTCCGCGACGCCGACCACCTGATCGCGTACTCGAAGAGCCCGATCTTCGCCGAGATCGCCGGGGAGTTCCAGAAGAAGACCGGCATCGCGATCCTCGCGTACACCTACTACGGCGCCCGGCAGACCTCGGCGCAGAAGCCGTTCACCGACTGCGCCGGGATGAAGGGGCTGAAGATCCGCGTGCCGGACGTGCCCGCCTACATGGCGACTCCGAAGTCCTGCGGCGCGAACCCGACGCCGATCGCCTTCGCCGAGGTCTACCTCGCGCTGCAGAACGGCACCGTCGACGCGCAGGAGAACCCGCTGACGACGATCGAGGCCAAGAAGTTCTACGAGGTGCAGAAGGCGATCATGATGACCTCGCACATCGTCGACGGGGTGGTCACGCAGGTCGCGCCGCACGTCTGGAACAAGCTGACCGACCAGGAAAAGCAGATCTTCACCGAAGTCGCGCGCGAAGCCGCCGAGCGCGGCACGGCCAAGGTCAAGAAGCGCGAGGCCGAACTCGCCGACGAGTTCAAGAAGAAGGGGCTGCAGATCGTCCAGGTCGACCGCAAGAGCTTCTCGGACGCCGTCCTCAAGAACACGCCGCTCGAGTCGATGGGCTTCACCAAGTCGGACTACGACAAGATCGTCGCGATCAAGTGACGCCGGGCCATGGCTGAAAACGCACAGGCGGCCGAGCCGCTCCTCGACGACGAAGGGCACTTCCACGTCGCCGACGCCCCGATCGAGCTGTCGCACTACCTGGTCGAGGACTGGCTGGCGCTGGGGTTCTTCTGGCTGCTCGGCCTGTGCGTCTTCTACCAGTTCTTCACGCGCTACGTGCTGAACGACTCGGCGGCGTGGACCGAGGAGATCGCGCGCTACCTGCTGATGAGCACGGTCTTCGTCGCGATCGCCGCCGGCGTCCGGCGCACCCGGCACATCCACGTCGACTTCCTCTACCGGCTGCTCCCCGCGCCCGCAGGACGCGTGATGTCGACGCTGGTGGACGCCGTGCGCATAGGCTTCTTCGCGCTGATGACGGTCCTCACGATCCAGATGATGACGAAGATGGGCAACCTGCAGATGACGATCGTCGACGTGCCGATGAACCTGATCTACGGCGTCTGCGCGCTCGGCTTCGCCGCTGCGGCCGTGCGCTCGGTCCAGGTTGCCGTCGAGAACTGGAAGCGCGGCTTCAGCCTGCTGGAGCGGCCCGAGCACGCGATCGAGGAAACCATCGAATGATCGCGATCGGAGCCACCCGCGGCCGCCGGGCCGCCCCAAGGCCGCGCTGCCCCCTCGGGGGGAGACGCGCGGAGCGCGTTTCGGGGGGGGCGTCCAAGTGACTGGAACGCTGCTTACGGCTTTCCTCGCCCTGATGGTGACCGGCATCCCGGTCGCCATCGCGATGGCGGGCGCGTCGCTGGTCTACATCTGGCTGTCGGGCAGCGCGCCGCCGCTGGTCGTGGTGCACCGGATGATCAGCGGCATCGACAGCTTTCCGCTGCTCGCGGTCCCGTTCTTCATCCTGGCCGGCAACCTGATGAACAACGCCGGCATCACCAACCGGATCTACAACTTCGCGCTGGCGCTGGTCGGCTGGATGAAGGGCGGACTGGGCCACGTCAACATCATCGGGTCGGTGATCTTCGCGGGGATGTCGGGCACGGCGATCGCCGACGCCGCGGGCCTCGGCACGATCGAGATCAAGGCGATGCGCGACCACGGCTACAGCAAGGAGTTCTCGGTCGGAGTCACCGCGGCCTCCGCAACGCTGGGCCCGATCATCCCGCCGTCGCTGCCGTTCGTGATCTACGGCATGGTCGCCAACGTGTCGATCGGCCAGCTGTTCCTGGCGGGGATCCTGCCGGGCCTCGTGATGACGGTGCTGATGATGCTCACCGTCGCGTACTTCGCGCACAAGAACAACTGGGGCGCCGACATCAAGTTCCTGTGGAGCCGCGTCGGCAAGGCTGCGCTCGAGCTCGCCATCGTCATCGCGTTCCCGATGGTGATCTGGGGTGCCGTCACGTCCGGCGCCAATCCGGCCGCCGCCAGCGTGGTCGCGCTGGTCGTGCTGTTCGCGGCCGACTGGAAGTGGAAGTTCGAGGCGGTGCTGCCGATCATGACGCCGGTGCTGCTGATCGGCGGCATGACGACCGGCATCTTCACGCCGACCGAGGGCGCGGTCGCCGCGTCGATCTGGGCGCTGTTCCTCGGCCTCGTCTGGTATCGCACGCTGTCGCTCCGGATGCTGGTCAAGGTCTCGATGGAGACGATCGAGACCACCTCGACGGTGCTGTTCATCGTCGCGGCGGCGTCGATCTTCGGCTGGCTGCTGACCGCGACCCGGGTGACCGACCTCGTCACGGCCTGGGTGCTGGGCTTCACCCACACGCCCTGGGTGTTCCTGCTGCTGGTCAACCTGCTGCTGCTGTTCGTCGGCTGCTTCCTCGAGCCGACCGCCGCGATCCTGATCGCGATACCGGTGCTGATGCCCGCCGTGATCCAGCTCGGCATCGACCCGGTGCACTTCGGCCTGATCGTCGTGCTGAACCTGATGATCGGGCTGCTGCATCCGCCGATGGGCATGGTGCTGTTCGTGCTCGCCCGCGTGGCGCGAATGTCGCTGGAGCGCACGACGATGGCGATCGTGCCCTGGCTCATACCGCTGCTGCTGAGCCTCGCGCTGATCACCTATGTCCCGGCGGTCTCCCTCTGGCTTCCCCACATGTTCTACAAGTGAGTTCCGCGATGACCACGATAACCTCCGTCGAAATCTTCCAGGTCGACCTCGCGCCGAAAGTCGTGCGCACCGACGCCATCCAGGCCTTCACCACGCAGGAGACGCCGCTGGTGCGCATCCGCTGCGCCGACGGCAGCGAAGGCACCGGCTACAGCTACACGATCGGCACCGGCGGCTCGTCGGTCATCGCGCTGCTCCGCGATCACCTGGCGCCGCGGCTGATCGGCCGCGATCCCGATCAAATCGAGGCGATCTGGAAGTCCCTGTTCTTCGCCACCCACGCCACGGCCGTCGGCGCGATCACGAGCCTCGCGCTCGCGACGATCGACACCGCGCTGTGGGACCTGAAGTCGAGGCGCGCCGGGCTGCCGCTGTGGAAGGCCGCCGGTGGCGCGCAGGCGAAGGTGCCGCTCTACACCACCGAGGGCGGCTGGCTGCAGCTCACGGTCGACGGCCTGGTCGAGCAGGCGCTGGAGGCGAAGGCCGCCGGCTTCCTCGGCGCCAAGATCAAGGTCGGCAAGCCGCACGTGTCGGAGGACGTCGCGCGCCTCACGGCGGTGCGCGAGGCCGTGGGCGACGCCTTCGAGCTGATGGTCGACGCCAACCAGTGCTTCAACGTGTCCGAGTCGATCCGCCGCGCGCGGGCGTTCGAGCCGCTGGGGCTCGCCTGGTTCGAGGAGCCGCTGCCGGCGGAGGACCTGGGCGGGCACGTCGAGCTGGCGGCGCACACGGCCATCCCGATCGCCATCGGCGAGTCGCTGTACCACCCGTCGCATTTCCGCGAGTACCTGGAGCGCGGCGCGTGCTCGATCGTCCAGGTCGACTGCGCGCGGATCGGCGGCGTCACGCCGTGGCTCAAGGTCGCGCACCTCGCCGAGTCCTTCAACGTCGCCGTGTGCCCGCACTTCCTGATGGAGATCCACGTGTCGCTGACCGCGGCGGTGCCCAACGCGGCATGGGTCGAGTACATTCCGCAGCTCGACGACGTCACCACGTCGCGGATGGCCATCGCGGACGGCCACGCGGTTGCCCCCGACGCGCCCGGCCTCGGCATCGCCTGGGACTTCGCCGCGATCGAGCGACGCGCGGTCGCCCGCGCGACCGTGTCCCGGTGACCCCCGCCCGCGGCGGCGCGCTGCCCGCCGCCGGCGCCTGACGGCGCCTCACTTCATCCGCCCCGGAGACATCCATGCTCACCCGCGCCTCGCTCACCATCCGCCTGCACCCCGACGACGACGTGGTCATCGCGCGCACCCAGCTCCTCGGCGGCACGACGCTGGCCGACGAGGGCGTCAAGGTTGTCGGTCTCGTCCCGCCCGGGCACAAGGTCGCGACCCGCGCCGTGGCGGCCGGCAGCCCGGTCAAGCGCTACAACCAGGTCATCGGCTTCGCCAGCCGCGACATCGTGCCCGGCGAGCACGTGCACCTGCACAACCTCGGCATGAAGAGCTTCGATCGCGACTATGCGTTCGGCGCGGACGCCCGCCCGACGGAGTTCGTGGCTGCCCCGGCGACGTTCCAGGGCATCGTGCGCGCGGACGGCCGCGTGGCCACGCGCAACTACCTCGGGATCCTGTCGACGGTGAACTGCTCGGCGACCGTCGCGCGCGGCATCGCCGACGCCTTCGGCCGCGCCGCGCTCGCCGAATTTCCCAATGTCGACGGTGTCGTCGCGCTGACCCACGGCTCCGGCTGCGGGATGGACAGCAACGGCGAGAGCATGACGGTGCTGCGGCGCACGCTCGCGGGCTACGCGCGACACCCCAACTTCGCCGGCGTGCTGGTGATCGGCCTGGGCTGCGAGTCGAACCAGATCAGCTCGCTGTTCGGCGCCGAGAACCTGCAGGAGGGGCCGCTCTTGCGCTCGTTCACGATCCAGGACACCGGTGGCACCACCAGGACCATCGCCAAGGGGATCGCGCTGATCCGCGAGATGCTCCCGCACGCGAACGCGGTCGCCCGGCAGCCGGTGCCGGCCTCCGAGATCGTGATCGGCCTGCAGTGCGGCGGCTCCGACGGCTATTCGGGAATCACCGCCAACCCGGCGCTGGGCGCCGCGGTCGACACGCTGGTCCGGCACGGCGGCACCGCGATCCTGTCGGAGACGCCCGAGGTCTACGGTGCCGAGCACCTGCTGACGCGGCGCGCCGTGTCGCGCGCGGTCGGCGAGAAGCTCGTCGCGCGCATCAAGTGGTGGGAGGAGTACACCGCGCGCAACAAGGGCGAGATGAACAACAACCCGTCGCCCGGCAACAAGGCGGGCGGCCTCACCACGATCCTCGAGAAGTCGCTGGGCGCCGTGGCGAAGGGCGGCACCACCGACCTGGTCGACGTCTACGAGTACGCGGAGAAGGTGACGGCGAAGGGTTTCGTGTTCATGGACACGCCCGGGTACGATCCCGTCTCCGCCACCGGGCAGGTCGCCGGCGGCGCCAACCTGATCGTGTTCACGACCGGCCGCGGCTCGGCCTACGGCTGCGCGCCGTCGCCGTCGCTCAAGCTGTCGACCAACACCGCGCTGTGGGTGAAGCAGGAAGACGACATCGACCTCAACTGCGGCGAGATCGCCGACGGCGCGGTCAGCGTCGACGCGGTCGGCGCGAAGCTGTTCCAGCTCATCCTGGACACGGCGTCGGGCACGCGGTCGAAGAGCGAGGTGCACGGCTACGGCCAGAGCGAGTTCGTGCCGTGGTACCTGGGCGCGGTGATGTGAGGAGGCGCCCGGCACCTCAATTGACACTGTCCCATCCCGGTCGTACGCTGCATCCGGGGTAGCAGGATTCGAGCGGAAACGCCAAGATGCCCATTTCAACAGGAGGAGTTTCATGAAGATGCTTTCCCGGATCGGGACCGCGCTGTTCGCAGCCGGTGCCCTCGCATTCGCAGGCCAGGCCGTCGCGCAGGAAAAGCTCAACGTCTGGTGGGTCAAGGGCTTCTACAAGTCGGAGGACGACGCGCTGTTCGAGGCCATCAAGAAGTTCGAGGCCAAGACCGGCGTCAAGGTCGAGCTCTCGCAGTACCCGGTGCAGGACATGATCCCGAAGACCGTCGCCGCGCTCGACTCGGGCTCGCCGCCGGACGTCGCCTACGCCGACGTCTATGACTTCCAGGTCACCGGCAAGTGGGCGTTCGACGGCAAGCTCGAGGACATCTCCGACATCCTCGTGCCGATCAAGGACCGGTTCAGCAAGAACACCGTCGAGACGACCTATCTCGTCAACGACAAGACCAAGAAGAAGGCGTACTACGCGTTCCCGCTGAAGCAGCAGACCATGCACATCCAGTACTGGAAGGACATGCTGGGCGAGGCGGGCTTCAAGGAATCCGACATCCCGCCGACGTGGAAGGCCTACTGGGACTTCTGGTGCGACAAGGTGCAGCCCGCGCACCGCACCAAGACGGGCAAGCGCACCTACGCGATCGGCCAGCCGATGGGCGTTGACTCGAGCGACTCGTTCTACTCGTTCCTGACGTATGCCGACGCGTACAACGTCAAGATGGTCGACGACAACGGCAAGCTGCTGGTCGACGATCCCAAGGTGAAGGCCGGCCTCGTCAACGCGCTGCGCGACTACACGAGCATCCGCACCCGCGGCTGCACGCCGCCGTCGTCGACGTCGTGGAAGGACCCCGACAACAACGTCGCCTTCCACAACAAGACGATCCTGATGACCCACAACGCGACGATCTCGATCGCCGCCAAGTGGCTGGACGACGCCAACAACGCGACGCTCACCGCCGAGCAGCGCGCGCAGGCGAGGAAGAACTACGACGAGCTGATCGCGACGGCCGGCTGGCCGATCAAGCCTGACGGGACGAAGTTCGTCTATCGCACGGCGGTCAAGACGGGCGTTATCTTCGAGGCCGCGAAGAACAAGAAGCGCGCGAAGGAGTTCGTCGCGTTCCTGATGCAGGACGAGAACCTCCAGCCGTACGTCGAGGGTTCGCTGGGCCGCTGGTTCCCCGTCACCAAGACGGGCGCCGCGAGCGCCTTCTGGCAGGCGGATCCGCATCGCAAGGCGGTGTACAACCAGTACGCCGCGGGCACCGTGACGTTCGAGTTCACCAAGAACTGGAAATTCACGATCCTCAACAACGAGAACGTCTGGGCGAAGGCGATGAGCCGCGTCGTCAACGACAATGTTCCCGTCGACAAGGCAGTCGACGAAATGATCGTCCGCATCAAGCAGGTCGCGGGCTGATCCCTCGCCGGCGGTAAACCGCCGCCGGAAGTCCGGCCGCCGCCTCTCCCGCCCGGGGGTTGCGGCGGCCGGGGCGGCGGCGCCGCGGGGGGGTCGCCGGCTTGCCGCCAGTGACAAACGAGAGGAGTTCCCTCATGTCGACGATCGCCCTTCCGACCGCCGCGCCGGCGCCGTCCGGCCCGGCGAAGAAAGGCATCACCCCATGGCAGAAATGGGGAATGATCCTGATCGCCCCGTACGTGGTGGTGTTCCTCGTGTTCGTTCTCTATCCCGTCGGCTACGGGCTGTGGATCGCCCGGCACCCGGCGAGCTACGTCGCGCTGTTCGACGACCCGATCTTCGCGCGGTCGGTGGTCAACACGCTGATCTTCGTGATCGTCGGCATCAACCTCAAGATGGTCGTGGCGCTGGTGCTCTCGGGCTTCTTCGTCGTCAGCCGGCCGTGGATCAAGTGGCTGTCGCTCGTCTTCATCCTGCCGTGGGCCGTGCCGTCGATCCCCACGATCCTCTCGATCCGCTTCATGCTGAACCCGGAGTGGGGGATCATCAACTCGACGATCTTCCGCCTCACCGGCGGCGACGGACCCAACTGGCTCAACGACCCGTCGCTCGCGCTCGCGATTGCGATGCTGGTCCACATCTGGAAGTCGCTGCCGTTCTGGACGCTGATCCTCATCGCGGGCCGGCTCGCGATCCCCGCCGAGCACTACGAGGCGGCCTCGGTCGACGGCGCGACGAACTGGCAGAAGTTCCGCTTCATCACCTGGCCGTCGATGCGCACGCTCTACCTCACGTGCACGATCCTGTCGATGATCTGGACGATGGGCGACTTCAACAGCGTCTACCTGCTGACGGGCGGCGGTCCGGCCGACCTCACGCACGTGCTGGCCACGCTCGGCATCCGCTACCTGCGGCTCGACCAGGTCGACCTGTCGATGGCGGCGATCGTCGTCGCGCTGCCGGCCGTGCTGCCGCTCATCTACTTCATGATGAAGCGTTTGTCCAAATGATCCGCCGGATCCCGGGCGAAGGAGGAGGCGGCACATGAAGTGGAAGAACGTCACGGCGGAAGCAAAGCTCCTGCTCATCGGCATCCCGGTGTTCATCTGGACGATGCTGCCGATCTACCACCTGGTGCTGTTCGCGCTGTCGCCGAAGGACCAGGCGACCTCGGGCAAGCTGTGGCCCGACCACCCGACGCTGCACAATTTCTCGGTGGTGTTCAACGAGCAGCACCACTACCTCAACCACTTCTGGCTGCAGATGTGGAACTCGCTGGTCATCGCCGTGGCGGTGGGCGCACTGACGCTCGTCGTCGCGACCGGCGCGGCGTTCGCGATCAGCCGGCTCAAGGTGCGCGGCGGGCGCACGGTGATGAACCTCGCGCTGTTCACCTACTTCATCCCGGCGGCGTTCCTCGCTGTGCCGATGTACAAGACGATGGGCGTCTACGGGCTCCTCAACAACCAGTGGGCGCTGATCCTCGCGATGACGACGATCGCCGCGCCTTATTCGATCTGGGTGCTGAAGCAGGCGTCCGACAAGCTGCCGTGGGAGCTGGACGAGGCGGCGAAGATGGACGGGGCGTCGCCGCTGCAGCTCTTCCGGCTCGTCTACCTGCCGCTGATGACCCCGTCGCTGGTGGCGATCGGCACCTACGCGCTGCTGCTCGCGTGGAACGAATACCTCTACGCGTTCCTGCTGCTCTCGCGCGACACCGACGTCACGCTGGGCGTCGCGCTCGGCAACTTCCTCGCCGCCGACGATTCCCCGTGGGAGCTCCTGATGACCACGGGGCTCATCTATGCGATGCCCCCGGCTGCGATCTACTACACCTTCAAGCGCTACATGGTGGGCGGACTCACGGCCGGCGCCGTCAAGAGCTGATCCCCCCGCGACACACGATTTCCCTTCGATTTTCTTCCGGAGTAAAGCATGGCAACCGTCTCGTTCCAGAGCATCGAGAAGTCGTTCGGCAGCACGAAGGTTATCCAGGGGATCAGCTTCGACATCAAGGAAGGCGAGTTCATGGTGCTGGTGGGGCCGTCCGGCTGCGGCAAGTCCACGCTGCTGCGGATGCTCGCCGGGCTGGAGGAGATCACCGGCGGCACGATCGCCATCGACGACAAGGTCGTCAACGACGTGGAGTCGAAGGACCGCGACATCGCGATGGTGTTCCAGAGCTACGCGCTGTACCCGCACATGACGGTCGGCGAGAACATGGCGTTCAGCCTGAAGCTGCGCAAGGCCGACCCGAAGGTGATGGCCGAGCGCGTCGCCCACGCGTCGAAGATCCTCAACCTTGATCCGTACCTCAAGCGCTTCCCGCGCGAGCTCTCGGGCGGCCAGCGGCAGCGCGTGGCGATGGGCCGGGCGATCGTCCGCGATCCCAAGGTGTTCCTGTTCGACGAGCCGCTGTCGAACCTCGACGCCAAGCTCCGCGTCGCGATGCGCGCCGAGATCAAGGCGCTGCACCAGCGCCTCAAGACCACGACGGTGTACGTCACGCACGACCAGGTCGAGGCCATGACCATGGCCGACCGGATCGTCGTCATGCACGACGGCAGGATCGAGCAGATCGGCTCGCCGCTCGACCTCTACGACCACCCGGACAACCTGTTTGTCGCGCAGTTCATCGGCTCGCCGGCAATGAACGTGATGAACGGCAAGGTCGTCCGCGGCAACGGCGCGGCCTACGTCGAGGTTCCCGGCGGCGTCCGCTGGCCGCTGCGCCAGGCGCCCGGCGCCGAGGGCCAGGCAGTGGCCTACGGCGTGCGCCCGGGCGACCTCAAGCTGACCGGCGCCGGCGCCGACGATTCGGTGCCCGCCGAGATCGTCGTCGTCGAGCCCACCGGCGCCGAGACCGAGCTGGTGATCCAGGCCGGCGGGTCGCAGCTGGTCCTCGTTACCCACGGCCGTCCGTCCGTCAACCCGGGCGACCGCATCGGGCTCGCCATCGATCCGGCGAAGGTCCACGTATTCGACGAAGCCTCGGGCGCCCGCCTCGCCGCCTGAGGGATCGCGCCGACCAATGCCTTCAAGCGCGTCCGCAGCCCGGGCTACACGAACCAATCCAATCCGCATCATCCCTTTCCACTCTCCGCCGACACCATGAGCAAAAAGAAACCCACCACCAGGAAGACGCCGCTGCGATCGCAGGTCTGGTTCGACAGCAAGGACCGCGACGCGCTCGTCCACCGCTCGTGGATGAAGAACCAGGGCATCCCGAACGACCAGTTCGACGGCCGCCCCGTGATCGGCATCTGCAACACCTGGTCGCAGGCCACGCCGTGCAATGCGCACTTCCGCGAACTCGCGGAGCACGTGCGCGACGGCATCCTCGACGCCGGCGGCTTCCCGATCGAGTTCCCGGTGATGAGCCTCGGCGAGACGCTGATGCGCCCGACGACGATGCTGTTCCGCAACCAGGTGGCGATGGACGTCGAGGAGTCGATCCGCGCCAACCCGTTCGACGGCGTCGTGCTGCTGATGGGCTGCGACAAGACCACGCCGGCGCTGCTGATGGGCGCCGCCTCGTGCGACCTGCCCACGATCGGCGTGTCCGGCGGGCCGATGCTGAACGGCAAGTTCCGCGGCGAGGACATCGGCTCCGGCACGCACGTGTGGAAGTTCACCGAGATGCTGAAGACCGGCGAGATGAAGCTGTCCGACATGGTCGAGGTCGAGTCGTGCATGTCGCGCTCGGCCGGCCACTGCATGACGATGGGCACCGCGTCGACGATGGCGTCGATGGTCGAGGCGCTGGGCATGGGCCTGCCCACCAACGCCGCGATCCCCGCCGTGGACTCGCGCCGCCGCGTGCTCGCGCGGATGGCCGGCCGCCGGATCGTCGCGATGGTGAACGAGGACCTCCGCATGTCGAAGATCCTCACCAAGGCGGCGTTCGAGAACGCCATCATGGTCAACGGCGCGATCGGCGGCTCGACCAACGCGGTCGTCCACCTGCTCGCCGTGGCCCGCCGCATCGGCGTGGAGCTCTCGCTCGACGACTGGGACCGCCTCGGCCGCGACATGCCCTGCCTCGTCAACCTGATGCCGTCGGGCAAGTACCTGATGGAGGATTTCTACTACGCCGGCGGCCTGCCGGTGGTGATCCGCGAGATCGGCAAGTCGCTGCACAAGAAGGCGCTGACGGTCAACGGGCAGACGATCTGGCAGAACTGCAAGGACGCCGTCAACTACAACGAGGCGGTGATCACCCCGCGCGCCAAGCCGTTCAAGCCGCAGGGCGGGATCGCCGTGCTGCGCGGCAACCTCGCCCCCAACGGCGCGGTGCTGAAGCCTTCCGCGGCGACGCCGAAGCTGCTGAAGCACAAGGGCCGCGCGGTCGTGTTCGAGAACGCCGACGACATGCACAAGCGCATCGACGACCCCAAGCTCGACGTCGACGCGTCGTGCATCCTGGTGCTGAAGAACTGCGGCCCCAAGGGCTACCCCGGGTTCCCCGAGGTCGGCAACTTCGCGCTGCCGGCGAAGATGCTGAAGAAGGGCGTCACCGACATGATCCGGATTTCCGACGCGCGGATGTCGGGCACGGCCTACGGCACCGTCGTGCTGCACACCGCGCCCGAAGCCGCCGCCGGCGGGCCGCTGGCGCTGGTGCAGAACGGCGACATCATCGAGCTCGACGTCGCCAACCGCAAGCTGCACCTGCACGTCGCCGAAAGCGAGCTCGCGCGCCGCAGGGCGGCGTGGACGGCGCCGCCGCCGCACTCGGACCGGGGCTGGGTCAAGCTCTACTGCGACACCGTGCTGCAGGCCGACGAGGGCGTGGACCTCGATTTCCTGGTCGGGAAATCCGGCGCCAAGGTCGGCCGGCCGAGTCATTAGGCCCGCCCACCCGGGTTGCGCTTCGCCGGGCTACCCACCGGCGCGCGACGTGTGCTGGCGTAGCCCGGCGTTGAGCGAATGCGAAACCCGGGTGGACGCAGCGATGCCCGTGATCTCCACGGATCTCGCATTGCCTGAAACCGGGTTGCCGCGCTGCCTGCGATCGACTCTCATTAGCGTTGACGGTCGCCATCGCGCCGCGTAAATTCGCTGCCGGCGCGGCCGTGCTGCCGCGCGCCGACATCCCATCGTGAAGGAGCGATCGTGATCCCTTGCCGTTCCACGCTGACCCTGTCCGCGCTGGCCGCGCTCGGCCTGGCCATTGCGCCAATCGCCCCCGGCACCGCGCACGCCCAGGCCGCGAAGCCCGCCGCCGCCCCCGCGGCGTCCGACAAGCTCGTCGAACGCGGCCGCTATCTCGTCAAGATCGCGGGCTGCAACGACTGCCACACCGACGGCTACATGCAGGCCGAGGGCAAGGTCCCGGAAAAGGAGTGGCTCACCGGCAGTTCGTTCGGCTGGCGCGGGCCGTGGGGCACCACCTACGCGATCAACCTGCGCATGCACATGCAGGACCGGACCGAGGCCGAATGGCTGAAGGAGGCGCGCAAGATCGACGCGCTGCCGCCGATGCCCTGGTTTGCGGTGCGCGAGATGCACACCGACGACCTGCGCGCGATCTACCGCTTCATCCGACAGCTCGGCCCCGTCGGGAAGCCGGCGCCGGCGTTCGTGCCGCCGGAGAAGGAACCGAAGCCGCCGTACGCGCTGTTCCCGTCGCCGCCGAAATGACGCGCGCCCGCGGTCGCCGCTGACGCAGGCGGCCGCGCGCCGCCGTACCCATCCGCCGACATCCCCGGAAACGACGCATGCACGCGCCGCCGAACTACCTCAACCCCGATCTTCCGGCCGACCTCGCCCGCGTCAGGATGCCCGTCGTCGACGCGACACCGGCGGCGCTCGAGGGCTATGGCCTGCTGGTCGACGATCCCGGGCGCTGCGCGATCGAGATCGTGCGCTGGCCTGCGCAGGGGTGGCGCGCGGTCGACACCGACTCCGGCGACGAGGGCGGCACCACCGAAGGCGTGTTCGTCAGCGAGTGGAAGGGCGAGATCCTGTACGGCCGCAACGAAGCCGTCGGCGGCCACTACATCCTCGCCTATGCCGGCGAGCCGACGCGGGCGGATCCGACGCGGACCTGCGAACCCGAGCGGATGCTGGTGTGGCACTGCAACTACCATCCGGACGGCGGGCAGATGTTCTTCCCGCTCGACGCGCAGCCGTTCATGGTGCCGCTGGCGCTGCCGGGAGATGACGTGAGGCCGGAGCAGTTCGTCTGCTTTCGCTTCGACGGCCGGCAGGGACTCTATATCCACCCCGACATCTGGCACGACGGCGTGTTCGCGATGCGCGGCACGCAGCGCTTCCTGGACCGGCAGGGCGCCGTCCACGCGCGGGTGTCGGTGGACTTCGCGCGCGAGTTCGGCTGCCTGCTCGAAGCGCCGCTCGGCTGACGCGACGCTCAATCCGGGCTACACATGACCGCGGAGCCGCGCGCCTGCTACGCGGGCAGCGCCGTCCTGGAAACGCGGCTCGCGACGGGCGCCGTGGCGCGCCGGGGAAGTTCGGCGACCCGTGCGAGCCATTGCCGCAGCGTAGGCCAGAGCGACGCGGCGCCGTAGTTGTCGTAGAAGGCCTGTTCCTCGCGTGCGCGCTCGTCGCGCGACAGCGGAACGAAGGGGCGGGGCAGGCCGCTCGCCAGGATGGACAGCGTACAGATGTCGTGCATGAGGATCTCCAGGGAATTCGCGCCGGGGCGCTAGCGGTCCGGCAGGAATCCGCGCGGGCGGTTCAGTTCGCGCACGCGGCGCTCCAGGTCATGGATGTCGGCTGCGCCGGCAAGATAGGCTTCGCGCCGGTCGCGCTCGACGCGGCCGGCGGCGGCGGCAAGCTGCCGAAAAAGATCGGCGACGGTACCCACGGCGGCGTCCAACAGGTGTAGGGTCATGGGGCAAGCGCCCGCTTCGGGGACGGTCGGCCCGGGACGCGGCGGTAACGCGCTCCCAGGGCGGCAACGGCGCGTCCGAACAGCCCGGCGATGTATTCCTGCCGCAATTGGTGGGCGTGGCGTTCGATTGCCATGAGATCGACGCGGTAATGCCATGTGGCGGTCGTGGTTGTGCGGTGCAATATTCCCGCGCTATGATCGGTCCCGTGGACCGTCGCAGTGCCGGGGCTGGACAGCGGGTTCGCTGCCGCGGGGGCGGTGAAATCAACTGCATCACAGTTTGCTTTCATGTTCGGTTTCCATCTGTAAGTTGTTAATCGGTATGCCTTTACTGCGGCGTCGAACACAGTCTGCGGGAAACCTAAGGGCGAATCCAATCATATGTTCGAATGGCGGCGATCAGCGGAAAGTATGGGCTGCAATACGTTGGTGCAATGCAATACAATGGGTCGCGCCTGACGCGAATTCCTGTGGACCTTAACCAGTTGCGTTCCTTTGTCACGGTTGCCAAGTTCTCCCATCTCACGCGGGCGGCGGAAGCGCTGCACCTGAGCCAGCCTGCGATTTCCGGCCACATCAAGGCGCTGGAGGAGCAGTTCGGCGTCAGCCTGTTCGATCGCACGTCGTCCGGCATGGTGCTGACGCCGTCCGGCCGGCAACTGCTGACCGAGGCGGAGGAAATCCTCGGCGCCGTCCTCCACCTGCAGCACTCGGCGCAGGAACTGCGCGGCCAGCCCACCGGACTCCTGAAGCTCGGCACGGTGCTCGATCCCGCGCTGCTGCGCGTCGGCGACCTGCTGGTGCGGGCGCTGGAGCGCTACCCGCAGATCGCGCTGGAGCTACATCAGCTGATGTCCTCCGACGCGCTGGCTCGCGTGCGGGACGGCTCGCTCGACGCGAGCTTCTACTTCGGATCGCTGCCCGGGGCCGACCTCCGCGCGATCCCGCTGCGCGAGATCTGCTACCGGGTGACGATGCCCGCGGCCTGGGCGAAGGAGCTCTCCCGCGCCACGTGGGAGGCGCTGGCCGAGCGCCCGTGGATCCTGGCGCCGGAGCCCAGCTCGCACCGGCAGCTCGTGCTGGAACTGTTCCAGGGCCGCGCGCAGCCGCAGCGGGTCATCGAGGCCGACAACGAGTCGGTGATCGTCAACCTCGTCGAGTCGGGCGTCGGCTTGAGCATCGTGCGCGCGGAGATCGCCGCCCAGCTGACGCAGGCCGGGCGCGCGGCGATCTGGCCGGGGTCGAAGGTGACCACGCAGCTGTGGCTGCTCCACGCCGCGATCCGCGACGCCGACCCGCTGCTGGCGGCCTTGCGCGACCTGCTGCAGGACGTGTGGTCCGACATGCTGGAACCTGCCGCGCAGCCGGGGTAGTCGGCCCCTGCAGCGCCCGCCCCCCTACGGCCGCGCGGCGTAGAACAGGTAGGACTGGCTCTTGATCGGGAGCAGCTCGAAGTGGCCGAAGCCGGCGCTTCGCACCAGCGCCTCCGTCTTCGCCGGTCCCATGCACGTGCCCAGCCCCGGCCCGCCCTGCGCCAGCGACTGCGTCATGCAGTGGAAGACGCTGAAGCCGTAGAACATCGTGGCCATCGGGTTCCGGTTGTCCTCCAGCCGGTCGGCAACCTTCGGCTCCATGATGAACAGCGTGCCGCCGGGCTTCAGCAGCGCGCGGATCTCTTCGAGCGTCGCCACCGGCGTCGCGAAGTCGTGCAGGCAGTCGCAGGCGGTGACGAGGTCGAATCCGTCGCCCCGCTCGAAATCGCCGGTGCCCTGCGCGACGAAGCGCACGCGGTCGCCGACGCCCGCCGCGCCTGCCGCTGCCGTCGCCTGGGCGACGGATTCACCGTCCGCGTCTAGCCCGACCACCTCGGCGTCCGGAAACGCGGTCGCCAGCGCGACGCACACGCGGCCGGCGCCGCAGCCGACGTCCAGCGCGCGACCGCCGGCGCCCATCCGCGCGAAGACCTCGGGCATCGCCTTGATCCAGTAGCTCGCGAAGCGGTGCTCGTACTGGCCGCGGTTGATGAGGTCGAGCGCGGCCACGCCTTCCGGCCCGTAGTCGCCGAACGGCACGCCGCCGCCTTCGGCAAACGCGCGGGCCACCCGCGGCGCGACCTTCAGCAGCGCCGGCGCCATCGCGAACAGGCCGCCGACGTAGTGGTCGGTGCCGTCGGAGGCGAGGAAGTACGCGAGTTCGTCGGACAGCGCGAACGTCGCGGCGGCGGGATCGTAGTCGAGGTAGCCGGCCGTCGTCATGCCCTTCAGCCACTCCTCGACGTAGCGCGGCTGCAACCCGCTCGCCGCGACGACGGCGTCCTGCGCCAGCGGGCCCTTGCCCGCCATCGCGCGGAAAAGCCCCGTCGCGGTGCCGACGTAGCAGAGTCCCGCGGTCATCGCGCCCGCCATGTCGGCGAAGATCCTGTCGCCCGCTGCCTTCAACCGTTCCTTGTCCATGAGTGTCTCCGTAGTTCCGAATTCCGGGTGTCGCGCGCGCTATCGCGGGGACGTCGCGACGCGCATCACCGGGTAGAGTCCGTAGCGCTCGTCCCACGACGGGTGCCTGCGTGCGAAGAATTCGAGCCGCGCCGCGGGGCTCGCGGCGAACGCGGGGTCGGCCGCCAGCCGGCGCGCGAATTCGGCCGCCAGCGCGGGGTCGGCCGCGAGCTGCTGCCGCGCGACGTCTTCGGCGACGTAGGCCTCCATGTATTCCTTGCGCTCGAACGCCGTGTTGAATCCACCCCACGCGACGAGCGCATCCGGCGCCTGCGGCTCGAACAGCGCGACCACCAGCCGCGCCTTCGGCTGCGCGACCGGCACGAACAGCGCGCCGGCGCCGACGTCGCGCGTCTCGGGCTTCCATTCCCCCTGCAGCGCGAGCCGCTGGTGACCTTCGACCGACTGCGCGTTCCAGGTGAACTTGTCCGCGCGGAACGTCTCGACGGCGAGCGGCCCCGTCGCCGTCGCGAGCAGGCGATGCGCGATGCCGTGCTGCGCGAGCTTGGCGCCGACCCAGCCGGCGTGCGCCGCCGGCACGATGTACCCCGCCGCCGGCGCGGTGACCCACACGTCCGGCACCACGTCGTCCTTCAGCGGCACGCGCCAGATCTCGGGCCGCGTCTCGTCGTAGCGCGTCATCAGCGCGCCGGAAATCTCCGACGGGGTCCGCGTGTACGCGTAGCCGCGGAAATCGATCGTCCGCACGCGCTCCTCCACCTTGTACGTGACCGGCACCGGCGTGCCGCCCAGCGCCGCCGCGCGCGCGTCGGCCGCGCGCGCCGTGCGCTGCCAGGCCGCGCCGTGGACCGCGACCTCCGCCAGCACGGCGTCGATCGCGTTCTCCGTGATCCGCACACGGGTCGGGTAGTCCTTCCACGAGTGCGTCTCGACCAGCATGCCGAAGCGGTTCCGCAGCGGGAAGTAGCCCGTCGAGAACCGCGGCGGCGACACGCTGTCGGCGAAGCCCGAGGCCGGGTCGTCGTCGACGACGAACGACAGGTAGAACGGCAGCGGCAGCGAGCCCGCCGCCGCGAGCCGCGCGATCACCGCGTCGCGGAACGCGCGTCCTTCCGCGCGCAGCGCCGCGTCGCCCGAGTGCACGGGCTCGACCTGGATCGACACGTCGTGCTCGAACTGCGCGCCGTCGGTGACGTGCAGGTCGATGTATGCGAGCGGGTCCCACGCGCCAACCAGCCGCAGCATCGCCTGCATCTCCGGGCTGTCGGCCTTCGCGTAGTCGCGGTTGAGGTTGAAGTTCTGCGCGGTCGTCCGCCAGCCCATCGCTTCGGGGCCGCGCTGGTTCGGGCGGTTCCAGCGGCCGAAGCGCTCGTGGCCGTCGACGTTGAACACCGGCACGAAGACCAGCACCAGGCGGGCGAGCGGATCGACGGCGGCGGGACGGTCGAGCATCCTCGCCAGCGCGCGGAAGCCCGCGTCCTTGCCGTCGATCTCGCCGGCATGGATGCCGCCCTGCACCAGCACCACCGGCAGGTTGCGCCGGCGCGCGGCGGCGGCGTCGAGCGCGCCGGTGCGCGTCGCGACCAGCGCCAGCATCGGCCGGCCCTCCGGCGTGCGGCCGAACTCGACGCAGCGCACGGCCTTCGGGTAGCTGCGCTGGTATGCGCCGCACAGCGCGATCACCTCGTCGTAGCGGCCGGTGGCGGTGAAGCCGCTCTTCTCGGCCAGCGTGACGAGCGCGCCGGCGGCGGCGTGCGTGCCCGCCGCCGCGGACAGCAACAGGCCGCACAGCGCGGCGCGGAAGCCCGAAAGGGGACGGAGCTCAGGCATTGTCGTAGCTGCCGCATCCCGCCGGATACGCAGCCTCCCAGTTGCGCCCGTCGACGGACTGGACCGTCAGGTTCTCGACGGTGCCCTCGTCGAGGCACCGCGCATTGACGCTGAACCCGTCCGGATGCGAGCGCGGCACGTAGAACGATTTGACGCCGCAGGCCGAGCAGAAGTGATGGCGGGCGGTGCCGGTGTTGAACGTGTAGGTCGAGAGCGCGTCGGCCCCCTGCAGCAGCCGGAAGCGCCCGGCGGGGACGATCAGGTGCAGGTACCCGAACTTCGTGCACATCGAGCAGTTGCAGTCGACGACCGCGAGCGCGGCGGGCGCGTCCACTTCGAAGCGGACGCGGCCGCAGTGGCAGCCGCCGTGGTGGACAATCATGTTCATGCGGTTCCTCGTGGGGAAGGGATGGGGGGCGCGCCCGGCCGGCGGTCTGCAAGGTGCCGGCGATGCCGCCGGACCCGGTCGCGCAGGTCGTCAGTTCACGGCACGCGCGATCTCGTCGTGCACGTCGCGCGACGCGGCGACGAGGCCACCCATCTGCTGGAAGCCGTGGATCATCCCGGGGGAGCACGAATACCGCACCGGCACGCCGGCCGCCTCGAGCCGCGCAGCGTACGCGGCAGCCTCGTCGCGCAGCGTGTCGCATTCGGCGATGCGATCATTCTCTGCAGGGCCGGATCCATCGCCATCGCGTCACCCGCGCAGCGGCGCGCCGGCGGGCGGCCGGATCACCTGTGGCAGGACGAGGCCGGCGGCCTTCAATCGCGACGGGATCTGCTGCATCGGTGGTTCCCGGTGTCGGACGGGCGGAAATTGCGTACGCTAGCGTACCAGTTGCATGCCGCGCACTCCAATCGGAGCGCGCGGGGGAGGCGGCATCGCGTTGGCGCCTACAGCGGCAGACAGGCCGGTCCCAGCGGCTCGAAGTGCTTGTACGTCAGGATGAACTCCTGGTGGCCGAGCGCCTCCGACTTCGTCGGCTCGCCATTGCCCACGCGTTGCACCAGCGCGTGGATTTCGCGCCCGACCTCGGGCAGCGTCGCGCGGCCTTCGAGGATGCGGCCGGCATCGACGTCCATGTCGTCCTCCATCCGCGCCCAGGTCTCGGGATTCGCGCAGACCTTGATCACCGGCGCGATCGCCGACCCGACCACCGAGCCGCGCCCCGTCGAGAACAGGATCACGTGCGCCCCGCAGGCGATCAGTTCGGCGATCTCGGCGTTGTCGTTGATGTTGGGAAAGCCGTAGCGCACCTCGCCGTCGGGCACGACGTCGAGCAGGTAGAGTCCCTTCGCGGGCGGCGGGATGCCGGGCTTGACGATGCCGTCGATCCGCGACTGGCCCGATTTCGCGTAGGCGCCGAGCGACTTCTCCTCGATCGTCGTGAGGCCGCCGTCGGCGTTGCCGGGGGCGAAGCTCGCATAGCCCAGCGTCGCGTAGTACCGCGCCGCCTTCGCCACGCTGCGCTTGAGTTCCTCGCCCAGCGCAGGCGTCGCGGCGCGGGCCGCCATCAGGTGCTCCATCCCGATGAGCTCGCCGGTCTCCTCGAAGATCGCCTTCGCGCCGTCCGCGATCAGGAGGTCGAACGCGACGCCCATCGCCGGGTTGGCGGTAAGGCCGGACGTCGCGTCGGAGCCGCCGCAGATCGTGCCCACGGTCAGTTCGTCGATGCCCATCGGCACCGTCGCCTGCGTGGCGAGCCCGGGCAGCGTCGCGTCGATCCACTCGCGGCCGGCAGCGATCGTCTTCCGCGTGCCGCCCACCTCCTGGATCGACAGCATCCGCAGCGGCCGGCCGGAGGCCTCGATGGTCCGCGCGAGCCGGCGCCGGTCGAATCCCTCGCAGCCCAGCGACACGAGCAGCGCACCGCCGACATTGGGGTGCGTGCAAAGCTTCTCCATCATCGCCAGCGCGTAGGCGTTGGGGTAGCAGCCGGGGAAGCCGATCAACTGCACGCCGCGGTCGCGGCCGGCGGCGGCGATCTCGCGCGCGACGTGGTGCGCGCACTCGACGAGATAGGCGACCACCAGCACGTTGCGGATGCCCTTGCGGCCGTCCGCGCGCGGGTAGCCCTTGAGCGGCGTCTTCATTTCAGCGTTGTCATCGAACAGCCCACTTGCCGCTTCGGGCCATCCCCCGGAGGGGGGCGATTCGCGCTTGGGATGGTCTTTTCGGCTCATTCCGGCAACGTGTAGGTTGGAAGGTAGTCGCTGGCGACGTTGTGCACGTGCACGTAGTCGCCGGCGGCGATCGGCGCGATGGCGGAGCCGATCGGGCAGTTGTACTTGACGATGCGCTCGCCGGAGGCGATCGCCCGTGCGGCGAGCTTGTGGCCGACCGCGATGTCGCAGGCGACGACGAGCGGCGCGCCGGCGAGCAGCACCGTCTCGCCGGCGTTCAGCGGGCGCAGCGCGACGGCGACGTTGTCGTGCGGCGACAGTGTCATCACCGCGGCCGGCGTTTCAGAACTTGCCATATTTGTTGTACGCCTCGACGGGGTCCATGCCGCCGATCAGCGCGCGGCGCATCTCGCTCTCGGTCGCGACCACCTCCTCGGTCCGCGTCACGACGTCCGCCGCGAGCGCCTGCGGGATGATCACCACGCCGTCGCGGTCGCCCAGCACGTAGTCGCCGGTGGCGACGGTCACGCTGCCGATCGATATCGGCTCGCCGTAGCGGTCGGGGATCCAGCGCTCGACGATGTCGGACGGCGTCAGGAACGAGCAGAACACCGGGAAGCCCTGCGCCAGCACGAGGTCGGTGTCGCGCGAGCCGCCGTCGACGACGTAGCCGCGCACGCCGCGCGCCTGCAGCGTCTGCGCCGACAGCTCGCCCATCAGCGCGACCTCGTGGTTGTGCGGCTGGCACACGATCACGTGGCCGGCGGGCGCCTTCGCGAGCAGCGTGCACCACCCGAGCAGCGTCTCGTGGCGCGTCTTCGTCCGGTCGATGTGCCCCGAGACGGTCCACGCCGGCCCGGCGAGCCGGGTGCCGGGCGCGATCGCCTTGATCGCGGGGGGCAGCACGATGTTCTCGTGGCCCATCATCCGCAGCACGTCGTGGACGGCGCCGGTGTAGCACTTCTCCAGCCGTTCGGTCAGCGAGGGCATTCGTTCTCCGTGTCGATTGGGTACGCAGCGGCAAAAGTCTGCGCCGGCGCGCCACTCAGGGCAAGGGGCGGCGCAGCATCGGCGACGGAACGCCGCTAGAACAGCGACTGCTGCCGTGATGCCGCCGGCGCTGGCGGGCGGAACAGGCTCGTGTCGAGCGGCGAGTGGCCGGCGTCGAGGCCGAACCGCCGCGCGGCGATCGCAAACCGCCGGCGGATGAGCTCGGCGAACTCGCCCTGGCCGCGCATCCGCGCGCCGAAGCGCGAATCGTTGTCGCGGCCGCCGCGCACCTGGTTGACGAGGCTCATCACGTGGTCGGCGCGCAGCGGATGGTGCGCGCGCAACCAGTCGCGGAACAGCGGCGCCACCTCGCGCGGCAAGCGCAGCATGATCCAAGCCGCGCCCGTCGCGCCGTGCGCGGCTGCCGCTTCGAGGATCGCCTCGAGGTCGCGGTCGGTGAGCCCGGGGATCACCGGCGCCACCAGCACGCCGACGGGAACGCCGGCCTGCGCGAGCGCGGCGACGGCCTCGAGCCGTCGCTGCGGCGCCGGTGCGCGCGGGTCGAGCGTGCGCGCCAGCCCCTTGTCCAGCATCGCGATCGAGACGTAGACGCGGACGAGGCGCTTCGCGGCCATCGGCGCCAGCAGGTCGAGGTCGCGCTCGACCAGCGCGCCCTTGGTCGTGATCGTGAGCGGATGGTCGTGCGCGGCCAGCACGTCGATCACCTGCCGCGTGATCCGCCACTCGCGCTCGATCGGCTGGTACGGGTCGGTGTTGGCGCCGAGCGCGATCGGCTCGCACACGTAGCCGGGGCGGGCAAGCTCGGCCCGCAGGAGGTCGGCGGCGTTCGGCTTGGCGAAGAGCTGCGTCTCGAAATCGAGGCCCGGCGAAAGGTCGAGGTACGCGTGCGACGGCCGCGCATAGCAGTAGACGCAGCCGTGCTCGCAGCCCTGGTACGGGTTGATCGACTGCGTGAACGGGATGTCCGGCGAATCGTTCCGGGCGATGATGGTGCGCGCCTGCTGGATCCGGACGACCGTCTTCGGCGGCGGTGGCGCTTCGTCGTCACCCGCCTCCGCCGGCCCGGTCCAGCCGTCATCGACGGCTTCGCGCGCCTCGCTGCGAAAGCGGTTGGCCGGATTGAACGTCGCGCCGCGGCCCTTGACCGGCGCGGTGGGGGCGGCCATTCATGCTCCTCCGCGGAATAACGAGAATCCCCACGGGGTCAGCTTCAGCGGCAGGTGGTAGTGCTGGCGCGGATCGGCGAGCCCGAAGCGGAAGGGCACGATATCAAGAAACGCCGGTTCGGGCAAAGCGACGCCTTCCGCGCGGTAATGGTCGCCGGCGTGGAACCGTACCTCGTAGACGCCCGGTGGCAGCGCGCGCCGGTCGAGGTCGCCGAGGTCGACCGCGCCCGATGCCGTCACGCGCCCTTCCGCGACGGCCACGCCGACCGGATGCTCGATCCGCACGACCTCGACGCGCATCCCGGCGGCGGGCGTGCCGGTCGAGACATCGACGACGTGGATCGAGAGTCCGGGCATGGGTCCGCGCCGCCTGCCTACCTGCCGATCTGGCGGGTGAGGCCGGCGAAGCGCTCGGCCAGCACCATCAGCACGGTCGTCGCGACGGCGATCACCAGGCTGTTCCACGCGGCGGCCTGGATCTGGCCCGCGTCCGCCAGCGCCACGTACCAGCGCAGCGAGAAGCCCTCGGGCGGGAACTTCAGCGAGGCCGAACTCGTGAACGACGTCAGCAGCACGATGACCGTCGGCGCGACCAGGAACACGATGCCGACGCCCGCGATGGCGCCGAACACGAGGTGCAGCGAGCGCGCGTCCCACGAGCTGCGCACCGCCGCCGGCGCCAAGCGCGGCCGACGCGCTGGCGAGGTTCGGGTCGATCCGCGACAGCGTGGCGAGCAGAGGCAGCGCGACCAGCGGCAGCTGCACCTGCGCCAGCACCATCACGACGCCGGTCTCCGTGAACAGCAGCTTGAGCGGCTCGTCGATCAGGCCGGATGCCAGCAGCAGCTTGTTCAGCACGCCCTGCTGGCCGAGGATGACGATCCACGAGAACGTCCGCACCACCACGCTGGTCAGGATGGGCAGCACGATCACGAACAGCAGCGCCGAGCGCACGCGCGGCGTGGCGCGCGCCGCGAGCCACGCCAGCGGGTAGCCGAATGCGAGGCAGACCAGCGTCGCCTTGGCGCCCAGCCACAGCGTCTCGGCGAGGACGCGCAGGTTGAACCCGTCGCCCAGGAACTTCGCGTACTGCGCGAGCGACCACGACGCGAGGTCGCCGTCGGCGTGCAGGCTCATCGCGATCAGCACGCCGAGCGGCGCGACGAAGAACGCGAGCATCACCGCCGCCAGCGGCAGCGCGAGCTGCCAAGCGCCGTCCGGCCGCGTCGCCGCGACGCTCATCGGCAGGCTCAGACCTTGATCTCGCGGTTGAAGCGGTCGATCGCGGCGCTGCGCCCCTCGTTTATCTTCTTCCAGTCCTGGAAGATCAGCTTCGACAGGTCGGCGGGTGTCTTCGCGATCTTCGCCTTCATGATCGGCGTCAGCGGCACCTTGGCGAGCGTCGGGATGATGTCGTACGGCGGCTTCGTCTGCTCGACCTGGATCTCGGGCGTGATCGCGCCCTCGATGTAGGTGAACGCGAGGTCGGGGCGCGGCGTTCCCTTCGTGATGTGCAGGCTGGTCCGCCACGCGACCGGGCCGCTGTCCGGCACCACGAACTCGATGTCGACGCCCTTCGCCTTCAGCGTCTCGACGAAGTTGAAGTTGTAGGGCGCGATGTCGATCTGTTCCTGCTGGAACAGCGTGGCGTGGGCACCCAGGTTCGACGAGATCGCGCTGACGTTGGGCAGCAGTTCGCGCAGCGCCTTGAAGGCGGGCTCGAGGTTGGTCTCGCTGCCGCCCTTGAGGCGCGCGATCTCCACCATGAACGCCATCCCGAGCGTGCTGTTCAGCGACGTGAGGCCGACGCGGCCCTTGTACGCCGGGTTCCACAGGTCGTTCCAGGACTTGGGCGGCGTCTTGATCTTCTTCGGGTTGTAGGCGATGCCGATCACCTGCATCGATATCTTCGGCCCCCACTCGTCCTGGAACATCGGTGCGAGGCCCTTGAAGTTGGCCGACTTGTCGGCCGGGTACTTGAGGAACAGGTCCTGCTTCAGCGCGTCGAGCAGCGGGCCTTCGTCCATGATCGCCACGTCGAAGGGCGGCTTGCCGCCCGCGGCGGCCAGTTTCGCCACCTGGTCGGTCGCGAGCTGGATCGTGAGCGTCGCATCGGCTTTCGTCGCCTTCCTGAACCACGGGATCAGGATCTTCGAGTGCGCGTCGTTCCACGTGCCGGGGAACGTGGCCGCGACCAGCGTTTCGGCGGCGAAGGCGTGGCCGGGCAGCAGCGCGCCGGCGGAAAGGCCAAGCGACGCGGCCAGGAATTCCCTGCGTTTCCATGCATTCATGACGGGGCTCTCGGGGTGGGTCAGGGGGGGGGCAGTGACTCTGGTCGTTCACTGCCGGGGATAAATCTGGCCGGCGCCGGAGGTGGCGGGCTCGAAATGGACCGGCGCGCCCGGCGCCAGCGGCCGCGAATGCTCGTCGCGGGGCTGGTTGATTTTCAGCGCGGCGCCGGCGGCCTCGACCTCGTACACGGTGATGGGGCCGAGAGGCAGCACCACGCGGACGAAGCCCGCCACGCGACCGGGCCCTGCGCCGCCGGTGATCGCGAGGCGCTCCGGCCGGATCGACCAGATCGCGGCGACGCCCGGCACCAGCGCCGGATCGGGCGTCCCGGCGGTCGCGACGGTGATGGCGGTGTCGCCCAGCGCCGCGACGATCGCCGAGGGCTCGCGGCGCAGCACGCGCACGGGCACCTGGTTCGTGGTGCCGACGAACTGGTTGACGAACAGCGTCGCCGGCCGGTCGTAGATGTCGACGGGCGGCGCGCACTGCTCGACGTTGCCGCGATTCAGCACGGCGATCCGGTCGGCCATGCTCATCGCCTCCTCCTGGTCGTGCGTGACCAGGATCGTCGTGATGCCGTACTCGCGCTGCAGGCGCTTGACCTCGATCTGCATGTCGAGGCGCAGGTTCTTGTCGAGCGCGCCGAACGGCTCGTCGAGCAGGAGGATCTTGGGGTCGACGGCCAGCGCGCGCGCCAGCGCGATCCGCTGCTGCTGGCCGCCGGAGAGCTGGCGCGGCAGCCGCGCCGCGAAATCCTGCATCCGGACGAGCGCCAGCATCTCGTCCACCTTCGCCGCGACGGCAGCGCGCGCGACGTGGCGCGCCTCAAGCCCGTACGCGATGTTCTCGCCGACGGTCATGTGCGGGAACAGCGCGTAGTTCTGGAACACGATGCCGACGCCGCGCTGCACGGTCGGCAGGTGGTCGACCGGTACGCCGTCGAACAGCACGCGGCCAGACGTCTGGCGCTGGAAGCCGGCGATGATCCGCAGCAGCGTGGTCTTGCCGCAGCCGCTGGGGCCGAGCAGCGCGACGAGCTCGCCCGGCGCCACCTGGAGCGAGATGTCGTTGGCTGCGACGAGCGTGCCGAAGCGCTGCGTGATGCCTTCGAGCGTCAGCGTGTGGCCGTGCTGCCCCGCATTGGTGCGCGCCGCCGTGCCGGATTGGGGCGCCGTTGGCGCCGCCACGTCGGCCATCGCTGCTCCCGTCGCCCCGGTGCGTCCTCAGGCGCCGCGCCGATGCGCGACACCCGGCCGCGACCGGTAGCGAACTGACTCCCAGTAGCGATTAGCAGGAACCGTGCCGCCGCCGCGGCGAGACGGCGCGGCAGCCAGGCGGGTGACGCGGGAGAGGGGCGGCCCTGCTGGCGCGGGGCGGGCAGGCCCGCACGACGCGCAATCAGGCGGCGAGTTCGGCGTCCATCGTGATCACGATCGACGGGGCGAGGGCGCGCGACAGCACGCACTGCGCCTTCGCGCCGGATGCGATCTCGGCAAAGCGCGCGGCGGCGATGTCGGGAACGCGGGCACGCGTCATCAGGTGGACCGCGGTGACCGTCGGCTTGCCGTCCACGGTGTCCATCGTCAGCACGGCCTCGGTGTCGATCGCGTCGGCGGTGAAGCCCTCGTTGTTCAGCGTGAACGACAGCGCCATCGTGAAGCACCCGGCGTGCGCTGCCGCGAGCAGTTCCTCGGGATTGGTGCCCTTGCCGTCGCCGAAGCGGGCCTTGAACGAATAGGGCGTCTCTTGCAGCGTCCCGCTCTGGGTCGAAAGCTTGCCGGAGCCGTCCTGCGTGCTGCCCTGCCAGCGGGCGGAAGCTCTGCGCTGCATGTACATCTCCTGATGGGACGGATTCCAATTCTAGTCCCGGCGCCGCTCGCGCGGAAGCGCGGTGCCGCGGCGACGGCCCCGATGCGCTACCATGATGCCGGCCCGCTCCGCCGCAGCCATCACCGATGACCAAGCCCAAGACCACGCATTTCGACACGCTGTCGCTGCACGCCGGCGCCCGGCCCGATCCCGCCACCGGCGCGCGCGCGACGCCGATCTACCAGACGTCGTCGTTCGTCTTCCCGGACAGCGACGCTGCGGCGGCGCTCTTCAACATGGAGAGCGCAGGCCACGTCTATTCGCGGATCTCGAACCCCACCTGCGCGGTGCTCGAGGAGCGGATCGCGGCCCTCGAGGGCGGCGTCGGCGC